>WFSG01000038.1 GCA_015486075.1 Deltaproteobacteria bacterium | reverse complement strand
TTATAAAGCATGTGATGGAAAACCTGGGGATTGATGAGGCATAAGGCGGAAGGCGAAAGGCAAGGGACAAAGGGACAGAGGCACAGAGGCACAAAGGCACAAAGTAAAAACATGTACAAGGACAGGTCTCAGGTATCAGGTGCCAGGTTCCAGGTAAATGACAAGGCACAGAGGTAAAAGGTACAAGGTATAGGGTGAGAGGCTTGCATAGATCAGGATATGGGTAAACAAAGACAAGGTGTCGGGTATCGGGTTCCAGGTGTTGGGTGAAAAACCTGAAGGCTGAGAGCTGAAAGCCGATGGCTCTTTCAACGGACAACGAAACACATACCATCCTATTATATCTTTTTCTTTTACCTGGAACCTGCTACCTGAAACCCGAGACCTAAACCTTATACCTTGCACCATATACCTTGTACCTTATACCTTTTACCTCTGTGCCTTGTCATTTACCTGGAACCTAGCACCTGATACCTGAGACCTGTATCTACCCTATCCCTTGTACCTGTTTTTACTTTGTGCCTCTGTGCCTTTGTCCCTTTGTCCCTTGCCTTTCGCCTTCCGCCTTATGCCTCATCAATCCCCAGATTTTCCATCACATGCTTTATAACTCCAACAGTTGGTGAATCATCCGGGAAACCGATGAAAGAGGTGCTGTTGAAGTCATACTCCCTTATGAGGTCATCTTCTGGTATCCAGCCCAGCAGTTCAAGTGAGGTGTTGGCAAGAATCTTGACCACCTCTGATTCACTACGTACCCTGTTTATCACGAGTCCCATCTTCCTGAAACGAACGGCCCTGTTATCTCTGGCCACGTGCTTGATCGTCTCTGCCACCTTTATGCCCTTTGCAGAGGTGTCTGATACAATCACAAGGTTATCCACGGTCTTCATGACCCTCCTGTTTATTTGCTCCACGCCTGCTTCTCCATCTATTACAACCACGTCGAAGTTTATGGAGAGCGACTTTATTATGTCCTTTAACAGGTCGTTTACCTGGCAGTAGCATCCCTCGGTCTCTGGTCTTCCTATTGCTAGAAGTGCCATGTTCGTATCTTCTGAGAGTGCGTCCAGAATCTCGTAGTCTATCATGTTCAGTATCTCCATCTTTTCATACTTTTTGCCCTTCTTAACGTTTGCTATTATCTCGTTTCTTATGTCGTCCACTGTCTTTGTAACGTCCACGCCAAGGGCGGTTGCAAGGCCGATAGCAGGGTCTGCATCCACGGCAAGGATCTTAAGACTGTCCCTTTTACTAAGTAGCTTTATCAAGAGTGCAGTAAAAGATGTCTTACCCACCCCACCCTTTCCACATACAGCAATTGTCCTGGTCTCATGCACGTTGTTCATGTAAGTCCTCTGGGCCGATTCATCCGTTGCCAACGCCTTTATTGGGTTTCGCTTATGCTCAAGCGTCCTAGCTCCTAGCCTTCAGCTATCAGGTTTCAGGTTTCTCACCTGGCACCTGGCACCCGGAACCTGGAACCTGGCACCTTGTCTTCTTTACCCTATGCCTTTTGCCTTACTCCTTGATCCTTTTTCTCAGCCACCACCTTCCTCCTTATCTTCCTCAGTTCCAGTATGTCCTTACATGTCTCAAGGTATTCACACGAACTGCAATCAAGTGACATCTCCTCTATCATCTTATTCATGGCGCCTACTATCATTGCCACGTACTCGGAGATAGCAGTGAGTTCTGCCACATCATCGCTAGTTGATGTAACAAACAGTATCTCCGCGGCCTCAACAAAGTCTTTCTGCTTGAACCTTTCAATAAGCGCTGTCCCAAGCACGTCGAAGGAAAAGCCATTTTTGAGTGCATCCTTACTCACCCTGCACCATTCCCTTCTGTACTGAGACACACCCCTTAGCATGTAGCCCTTTAGATCGATGTCGTATTTGATGCTATCTATCTCCCTGTACCTGTCATAGCTGTTGTCTTCGTCAAAACCCCGTCCGCCTACTATGACCACCTTTCCGAATGGCAGGCTTTTGCCCATGCTCTCTGCCATGCCAGGCCCTATGAGCGTGATCCTTGAATCCTCAATGGATCCAACATCCTCGGTCCACATGGAAAACGATACAGAAAGCATCTTGGGATTACCCAGTTCCAGGCCAACATCTGAACCAAGCACAACGTTCCTGTTCCCGCCTGAAGGCCAGTTGTCATGCTTGGGCCTGGCTATCCATGATCTTTTTGATTCTCGCTTTTCAATGAAGCTGCGTACTTCTTCCAGAGGCCTGTCAAATAGTCCCATGTAAACCTACCTGTTTGTTCTCGCATTTCCTCGCTGCAATCACCCCGGCACCAAGTGCACCTATGATCTGGGGGTCAATATCCAGTCTTTTTATACTCGATCCCAGTGCCTGCTCCAGTGCAGTAAACATGCCTGGATTCTTGGCAACACCACCGGTAAATGCGATGTCATCCTCAATGTCTATTGCCTTTGCAAGGGAGGCTACCCTGTGTGCCATTGCCTTGTGCAGGCCTGCCACGATGTCTGGTATAGGCTTACCATTGTTTACCAGGGATATGACCTCGGTCTCGGCAAACACGACGCATTGATTGGATATTGTCACAGGGTTTTCTGACTGAAAAGATACATCCCCCATGTCCTCCAGGCCCACCCCAAGTGCGTCTGCCATGACCTCTAGAAACCTGCCCGTACCTGCCGCACACTTGTCATTGTACACGTACCTTACCACGTTACCACTATCGTCGAGCCGCATTGCCTTTGCATCCTGGCCACCTATGTCTATTATGGTCCTGACCGACGGAGCAAGCCATTGCGCACCTATTCCATGACATGCTATCTCTGACTCTACCTCGTCTGCAAAGGGGATGCTATTTCTTCCATAGCCAGTCCCAATGCAGAATTCTATGGATTCCAAGGGTATGCCTGCTTTCTTGAGTGCCTCCATCATTACCTCGTTTGCTGATTCCACTGGGTCATTTCTTGACCTGATCACGTGGTATGCAATAATCTCAGAGTCCCTTATGATGACTACTTTTGAGCTCAACGATCCGACATCGCATCCTGCAACGATCATTATACACTCTCCCCTGCTATGGCTGCTGCGCCCAGTGCCCCTATTATCTGTGGGTCCACCCTTGTCCTTTTTGTCCTCATACCGAGTAATTTCTCGAGTGCTGCCACCACTCCCTTGTTCTTTGCAACACCACCAGTTATGCACACGTCCCTTTCAACGCCTGCTGCGTTGGCCATGATGGAGACCCTCTTTGCCATTGCCTGGTTTATGGCTGCCCCTATGTCCTCCAATGGTTTCTTTGCATTCAGGTGATGTATGACCTCGGCCTGCGCCCACACCGTGCATGTCGATGCAAGCACAAGGGGATTCCTTGCCCTGCCAGAGAGAAGCCCTAGCTCTTCCAGGCCTATGTCCAGTGCCTTTGCCATGACCTCCAAGAACCTGCCCGTACCTGCTGCGCACTTGTCATTGGTCACGAACTTGATTATGTTACCATTCCCGTCGAGGTGCATGGCCTTGCAGTCCTGGCCGCCTATGTCTATGACCGTTCTCACGCTGGGTATGAGCCACCTTGCACCCTTTGCGTGGCAGGCGATCTCGGAGACCACCTTGTCAACAAAGGTCATTCTCTCTCTGCCATAGCCGGTTCCCACGCAGCAGTCTACCTGGTCCATGGTGATGTTGGCCTTCTCAAGCGCTTTCTCCATGACCTCCTTTGCTGATTCCTCGGGCCTGAAACCGCTTTTTATCACCTCGTAGGCAAGTATCCTCTTGTTACTAAGTATCACTGCCTTTGCAGTTAGAGACCCCACGTCGCATCCTGCAACGATCACTCGATTATCCTCCTCAGGTGCAGGAATTCAGTCATCCTGTCAATGATGGATTCCCATGACTGGACCCTGTCATCAAATGCATCGGCATATAAAATAAGTGTGGGTATACCTTGCTTCTCAAGGTCGCTCGCCAGTAGTTTTACCATGCCCCAGGTGTTCCTACAGCCAATGGTGCCTATGTAGGTAACAAAGTCTGCTTTTAATAGTCTTGCCGCACCCAGCACGTCATCCAGCCACATGCCTGGTGCATCGTATGGTCCTCTTATTTGCTTTACCATGGGCATCCTTGAACCCAGGTCTGAGAGCGAATCCAGCATTGTATTAAGGTCAGTTGGATCAATGCTATATGTCTCGTCGAGGTGTCCTGCGGCATACGGGGCAGAGCTTTCCCAGAAAAAGGAGAGCATTGATCCTACCTCTGATATATCGTTCTTATCGAGCCAGTCCCAGAACCTCAGGTCAGTCGTGTAGTGGTCCACGTAGCAAAAGAGTCCCCTTGCTCTTTCTTTACCAGAGGCAGTGCCGGCAATGCCCTTGTCTGCGTTCTCCTTTGCCTTATCAACCATGAATTCAAGCATCTCGGTGTATTCCCTAGTCCCTCCCATGAAGAACCTGCCTCCGTAGAGGAAAAGTATGTACACGCCAGGCACCGGGCTTGGGACGATTGACTGCAGCTCTATAAGTTCTGATATGAGCTCGTCCTGTTGCCTGGTCTCCTCCAGTACCTGCCTGAGCCTTTCTTCATCCAGCTTGTTACCTGTGTGTTCCTCGACAAAGGAAATCATGTTCCTGAAATCTTCCCTCTGGTACAGGCTTGTCCTGTCATCGGTGAGCGTTGGTGGATAGTCGAGTTGGAAGAAGGGTATGTTCAGGTAGGCTGATGCAAACGCGAACGAGTTGGCATTTGTGTCGCATACCCCTGCCGAGTCGCACACGATAAAATCCGGCCTTACACCAAGGCCTGCAAGGTAAGCGCCGAGAGCCCCTCTCTGGGCGGAGCACGACGTCTCCGTAAATCCTACCTCGCAGGAATAGTCCAGGTATTCGGCCGTACCCCGTTCCAGTATGAATGTGCCAAGCACGGTCATGGGTTCAACAGACAGGGGTACTACATCCATTGCGTAGAGTAATGGTGGTGCATAACAATAGGTTGTAAAAGCCACCTTTTTACCCCTTTCGTGCGCAGTAACAACATTCCATGTGTACTTTGCAAGCATCTTCAAAAGAAGTATACCAGGTTCCCCGTGCCTTATTATGGCATCTAATACACCCCTGAAATGGGGTGCCTGGTCGAGCAATATCTCGTACTCCTTTAACGTGCCATCATGGCTCTTTGATGCGTTTTCCAGTATGGTCCAGAGGTTCCAGTCATAATCGTATTCCATTACCTCTCTTCTCATGCACTACCCCCGGATTTATTAGCTACTAGCTCATGAGAGCCTTTGCTGGGTTTCGCTTCTCTCAACCCGACCTGCAGTCTAGCTCTCAGCTGTCAGCCTTCAGCGATCAGGTTATTTACCCGAGACCCGACACCTGGAACCTGGAACCCGACACCTGGAACCTGGCACCCGATACCTGGCACCCGATACCCGGCACCTGTGCCCTATGCCTTGTGCCCTATGCCTTACGCCTTGTTTTTTTACTTTGTGCCTCTGTGCCTTTGTCCCTTTTTTTACCCGGCACCCGATACCTGTATCTTTTACCTTGTACCTTATACCCTGTTTTTACTTTGTGCCTCTGTCCCTTTTTACCCGGCACCTGGCACCCGATACCTGGAACCTGTATCTCTTACCTTATACCCTGTTTTAATACCTTACGCCTTCTGCCTT
>WFSG01000037.1 GCA_015486075.1 Deltaproteobacteria bacterium | reverse complement strand
TGCCCTCCATGGTTTCCCTTGCTGAGCTCAAGACAAAGCTTGCTGGCGACGGGCCCATATGTTTTAAGACCGTTGATACGCTTTTTAGTATCTGGCCAACCCTACCGTAGGCAAGGCATGCTGCAACCAAAGCCGCTACCTCCATGTCTATAGGCTCTTCATAGTTGTACACGAACTCGAGGGGATCTGGGTGCACGAAAGCCCTCCTGTTGTAAATAGAATACAGGCTTTCCAGCTTATCCCTGAGCTTTTCGTACGATCCCTGCAAATCAATGGCCTCCTTGTCAGTCACCCGTGGTCGGTTGCAAGAGCTATAAGCTTTTAGCTCTCAGCCCTCAGCTATCAGCTTATTTACCTGGCACCCGGTACCCGAGACCTTGTCTTTTTTACCTTATACCTTAAACCCTATACCTTTATACCTGTTTTACTTTGTGCCTTTTCTATTCTTCCAACTAATGTTTTTTGCCTTACGCCTTGAGCCTTATGCCTTCTGCCTTAAACCTTGTGCCCTACGCCTCTTCGAACTCATCCTTTGATGCACCGCAGACAGGGCATACCCAGTCATCTGGCAGGTCTTCAAAGCTCGTACCAGCTGGGATATTTGCCTCGGGATCTCCTTCGGTTGGGTCGTATACATAACCGCAGATACTGCACACGTACTTCTTCATTTTCTCAGCCTCCTTTGCAGGTTTCCTAGTCTCTTCAGGCTTGTACGTAGGTGCGTTCTTAGGCGCCTTGCCCTTCTTTATCTCCTGGTAGTTCGCGTATGTAAGGGGCTCACCCTTTTTCAGGACCTCGGAAGCAACTACGTCGGCAATAAATATGGTATGCGTACCTGCATCTGCCTCGCCTACCACCTTTGCCTCTATTACAGCCAACGAGTTTTCCCTTACTATGGGAGAACCTGTAATCCCCTTCTTAAAAGATACCTGGGAGAGTTTGTTCACATCCTTACCTGTCTTAAAGCCGAAAAGGCCAATAAATGTCATGGGGACTGATTCCTCCAGGACTGATACCGCGAATACACCGCTGTTTTTTATATACTCGTAGGTAAGGTTACCCTTGTTGATACTTACTGCTATGCGGGGCGGCTCTGCACTCACCTGAAAGACCGTGTTTGCTATCTGCCCATTCAGCTTGTCCCCAGAGAATGAGGTTATAACATATATACCGTAACTTATACTCCACAATGCCTTTGGATTTATCTTATCTGCCATCTAGCCAACCTCCTTTTCAAGTCTTTCTGCTATCTTCACGCCCAAAGAGAAACACCTTTCAAGTGCATCTGCATCTGGCACGTACTTTACATTTATTCCCTCGTCTACCAGCTCCACCTTCATGGCCCTGAGCGCATCATTGACCTGTTCCAGAGCATCTCCGCTCCATCCATATGAGCCAAATGCAGCTCCAACAAGGTTTCTTGGCCTGAGGCCCTTTAGGTAGGTAAGGCAGTCTGCAACTGTTGGGAACATGTTGTTGTTTAGAGTTGGAGAGCCCACAACAAGTGCGCCTGCATCAAGCACCTCGTATGCCACGTCACTCCTATGGCTTTTATTCACATCCATGAGTCTCACGCTAATGCCCTTTGAACCCAGACCCTCTGCTATTGCCTCTGCCATGGACTCTGTGCTGTGCCACATGGTTGCATACATTATGACTGCCTTTTTCGTAGGTTTCTGGCCTGCCCACATGGAATAAAGCCCAAGGATCCTGCCGATATTTTTCCTCCACATGGGACCATGATCAGGTGCAACAAGATCTATGTCAAGTTTCATGCCTGCTACCTTGTTCAGGAGTTTCAACACCAAGGGTGAGTAAGGGAGTATTATGTTTGCATAGTAGGTCGCTGCCTCGTATTCCAGGAAAGCCAGATCAAGATCATCATCAAATCTCTGGCTTGAGGCAAGATGCATGCCGAATGCATCCTGCGAGAACAAGACCCTGTCTTTCTCCAGGTAAGTGAACATGCTGTCTGGCCAGTGCAGCATGCGGGTCTCTATAAAGGAGAGATCCATATTGCCAAGTGATATGCTACCCCTGTCCTTTACGGGTATGATCTCCTGTTCCAATTGAAAATGCTCTTTTATTGTACTTGCGCCCATGGTTGATGCAAACACCTTTTCAGGTCCTATCCTCTCTATAGTTCCAGGTAATGCCCCTGTATGGTCCATCTCGGAGTGATTGGATACTATGTACGATATATCACCGGGATCAATTACAGAGGATATGCGGGAAAGCATCTCATTTATAAACGGTGCCTTTACAGTATCGATTAAGGTTAGCTTGTCGGCAAGCACGAGGTAGGCATTATACGTACTTCCCCTGGGCGTGGTGTAGCCGTGGAAGTCCCTGATGTTCCAGTCTATTGCACCCACCCAGTATACGTGCTCACTCACCTTTACTGCCTTGTATACATCCTCCATGATTCTTCCTCCCCCAAGTGCACAAAGCTTACTCCCCGGGAATACCCGATAATTCGCGCGTAAGCATCATCAAGCGTTCCATGCACCGCTTTAAAGATAGTTTCTTAAAAGGCCGGTAGTAGTGACCCTCGCATCAGTCCATGGACCTCATGTTTTCCATGTCTTCCAGTATTGACTGCAGGTCGTCCTCGTGTTCCACCTCGTCCTTTAGTATCTCTAGAACTATTCCGTGCGTTATAAGATCGAACTTGCTTGTGAATTCCAACAGCCTGCTGTACACGTCGATAGCGCACTGCTCACCCTTTATATTCTGTTCAAGGATGTTCTTTACGTAGGGCTCTTCTGGCGCGTCGTAGCCGCAGTTGGTCATCTTGTACCACTCTTCAGGGCTTAGCACAGGCCTGCCTCCTAGCTGTATTATCCTAGTGACAAGGAGTTCTGCATGCCTGAGTTCATCTGCTGCGTGCTCGGTGAGCTCGGTTATAACCTCACCCTTCATGGGTCCTGAGACCACCTTTGAACCCACCCAGTACTGGTAGTAGGCAAGCCACTCGTCGCTAAGCGCCTTGTTTAGCATTTCAACGAGTTCGTCCGCCTTTGAACCAACTATCTCTCTACCTTTTGTTCCCATATCTCTCCTCCTTGGATGTAGATATTTATTGTGGCAAAAGCCACTGGTTTAGTTTTTAATCTACTTTTATCAGCCCCCTACTGTTGCACATGGGTTATCCTGCAAAGGATGCGTCCTGAGCACAAAAGAAAACATATACGGGTACATGTTCTTGAGGTGCCTTAAGTATAATATCCATTCCTTTAGAAGCCTTGTGTAGACACGTTTTATGTCGTTAGCAATGTGCGCGGCATCTGCCTCGGGAATAGTATTAAGGTCACCTCTCGCATCCAGCTCCTCCATGAGGTGAAAGACTGCCCACAACAGATCTGTGAATGACTCGTGTTCAAGGAGGTTTGGATTTGCAAGTAGGTTGAGCAACAACTCCCTCCTGGAGTCCAAAGTAGCTTTGAGTACGCCAAGATCCATCTTCTCTGCATTGACCCTTATATCTATTCCGTCCACAAAGCCAAGTGCATCCATATAATCTTTTTCTGACCACCCATCACTTGGTGCAAGGTGTTTTTTTATCTTGTCTGCATTATCAATATACCCTGTTATGTAGCCAAGTAATGGTGTGCCTATGTCGGTGAAAAAGGTGCCTATCACCATGTTCATCTTGTTCAGCATGGCCCTCTTCTGTTGGTCTTCAAGTAACCTTTCTATGACCACCACTACTATGAAGACCTCAATGGGGAGGAATGCAAGGTGCAGAAGCATGTAAGAAAACACATAGTGCGAGTCGTGGAAGACAAGGTAATGGGTCATGTAAAGCAAGGCAGAGGCACCTAAAAGAATAGTACCGCTTATCATTATGAAGCTCGAATGCACCTGCTTTTGCATGGATCAGCCCCCTGCTTTTTCCGCAGGTAGTGTAAAGACCCTTTGCGAGAGTTCCTTGTCCAGCATAAAGAGGCTGTTACCCTGTCCACCAGTGAGCTTTAGCTTCTGCACCACCTCGTCTGCAGATGCCTCCTCCTCAACCTGCTCGGTGACAAACCACTGCAGGAAGATATTAGTCGCATGGTCATTTTCCTTTATGGCAAGGTCAACCAAGTCGTTTATCAATGATGTAACCTTTTGTTCATGCCTGTATGCAGCCTCAAATGTATTTAGCGGCGATTTCCAGTCCTCTGGTGGTGCATCAATTGCTGCTAGTATAACCCTGCCTCCCCTTTCTATAACAAAGTTATAGAGCTTATCTGCATGCACTAGCTCCTCCAGGGCTTGGATCCGCATCCAGTTAGCAAAACCTGGCAGGTTCACTGACTGAAAATAACTGGACATGGATAAGTACAGGTAACTGGAGTAGAGTTCTGCGTTTATCTGGTTGTTCAATGCCTTTTCAATGGACTTTTTTATCATCTTTGCTATCCTTTCCACAGGCCGTGTATGTTGCAGTATTCCCTGGCCTTTATATCTTCAGCATTTATTTCGAACGTTGCCTGGGGTGCATCCCCTGGCTTCAAGAACTGCCTGTATGCCTTGCCATCCGCTATGACCTCTATCCACTCTATGTGGTGTTTTTCCTCCATTGGATGAAGGGTGCTACCTACCGTTACCTTCACTCCTTCTGTTATCTTCTCTACCACGGGCACGTGTTTCTCTGTCGTGGTATCAGCTGTCTTTTCATCGAAAAGCTTCATTGGTTGCTCGCAGCATACCAGCTCCCCTTTTCCCTCGTGGATCACCTCGACAATGTTGCCACACACCTCGCACTTGTAAACCTCAAGTCTCTTTGTCATGACTTCACCTCCCCTAAAATCTCTCGAATTTTTCTTTGGGTGCCCCGCAGACAGGACACTTATCCGGTGGATCACCAATATGGGTATACCCGCAGACAGGACATATATAGACCTCGGGTATATCTATATCTTTCCCTTTGTCAACCTGTGCCTTTGCCTCCTTGTATAGACCTGCGTGGATCTTTTCTGCCTCGATTGCATAGTAAATAGACCTCTCGGCCCCCTTTTCACCCTGGAGCTTTGCAATGGCATCGAATGCAGGGTACATCTCCTCTACCTCGTAGGTCTCTCCCTCTATGGCTGATGCAAGGTTATCTGATGTCTTGTTCAAGACACCGAGGTTTCTCGCGTGGTTGATAGCATGCACCTGCTCTGCGTAAGAGATGGCCTTGAAGAGCCTGGCCACGTTTGGATAGCCTTCTTTTTCTGCTATGTCGCTGAATGCCAAATACTTCATGTGTGCCATTGACTCGCCTCCAAAAGCGTCCTGTAGACTTTTCTCCGTCATCTTTTTCATTGTATTTCCTCCATTGCTTTCATTTTATTACTTTCCTGTCCGGCATACCATGAATTTAACAAAGAAGAAGCTTAGGTATTGCCTCCATCCTTCTCAAGACAATCAGGGCAAATTCCATAGAATTCTATCCTCTCCCCTAGCACCTTGTAACCTGTCTCCCTGGCGATGGTCTCTGAATCAATGGTAATACCCTTTAAAGGAACATCGTCTATCCTGCCACAGAACATGCATCTTACATGGTAGTGCTTCTCTGTATTAGCATCAAAACGTGTTTTGTGACCAGCAACCTCAAGTTTCTTTATAACCCCTCTGGATGACAGTAGGCCAAGGTTCCTATAGACAGTACCAAGGCTTATGTCCGGTATCCTACTTCTAACAGCCTCATAGACTTCGAAAGCAGTTGGATGGCTTCTCATACTCGAAAGTTCTTCGAGTATTACCCGTCTTTGCTTTGTTAATCTAAATCTTGAAGCATGCATATGACCTCACTGTGGAAAAGTATTATGGCAACCATCATAATATAATAACGATTACTATTACTAAATAATAACAATCTTTTTTCGTTTGTCAAGTGTTTTAGATATATTTTAAAAGATTCTCTAAGAATGGTGCTCTTACAAATAAAATAAAAAGGATACAGCCCTACCTAGCATGGCATGACTACAGTATAGCCATGACTACTTTTTCAGGTTAATAAACTCCGGGTTATGTTCAATTATATTCTCAACAGTCCACTTTGCAAGGTCACCCGTTACCTGCTGACATTCCGGTGTTGCAGGTTTACCAGGTGACATACTGACGAACTCGAGAAGCGCATTCTGGTTCGTGAACCTGTATGCCTTTCCCCAATGATGGAATTGGACATCCTGGCAACTTATGCCCCTGTACTTTTGCATCATCTTCTCACCAAGCTCGGCAACAGCAGCGTTCAGCTTGAGCATCTTCACCACGTCCTTTTCAATGTCATGCTTTGTATAGCCAAAACTCAGGCTTATTGCAGCTGCAGCGCCTGCCAAGGCACCACACGTCCCTATCGCCATGTTACCTGTTCCGCCCGTGAGGCCGACTGTCGCTTTCCAAACCTCGGTTGCCAGGTCGTCATTCTCGTAACCTATGGCATCCATCACAGCGGCAAATACCGTTGGTGCACAAGCCCTCCACCTTGCTAGGTAATCATACCCCTTCTGGAAGGCATCTTGTAAAATACTTGTGTAATCTTTCTCATCCTTCATAGAAAAGTTCCTTCCGAGCACCCATGTCTGTCAACTAATTAACAGAAAATGTTTGCGAGTAAACTTGTCCCTATCAAATGAACAATCATTTTATAACCGGCCGATAGTGGTTCCAATCAGAGGAAGTGCTTTTCAAACTTCCTTGCCCTTCTAAGGATATCCCTAGCAAAGGTCCTTGCATCATCCAGGTCAGCCTCGTCCGGGTGGCTATGTGCTGAATGTGCCGTTGATACCCACTGCCTGTGTTCTGGCCTGTCCTTCAACCTGTCTAGTACCTCGGGGTCAGTACCCCCCCTGCAGGTAAAAGAACCAAGGACTTCACTCCCTCTAGACAGGCTCAGGGCATGCTCCACAGCTTCTTTTGATAACCTGCTCTCCTTATGTGAGCTATGGGTTGCAAAGAGTGCAAGCCCAACCTCTGGATCAATGCGTTTTATAAAATTGTGGACCACAACAGGTACACTGTGCCCATATATAGGGAAACCAAGGAATATCAGTGAGTATTCCTCTGGATTATCCACCCCTGTAACAGGCATTATATCCTTGTCCACACCCTCCAGCGCCTCATATATTGCATCTGCCACCTTCTTCGTATTCCCGCCCTTGCTATAATAAGTAACTAGCACTTTCATCTGAATCTCCTTGCCATGTTCCTTCACAGACGCTGTGACCCATAGGTGGAAGGCCTACCAGCTGGTCTCCTGGTAGATACCACGATAGCAGAAGATGGTCAAGGCCCCTAGAGAAATCATACCCTATGGAAAAAGCCCTTGAGGTTGCGCCCATCCTCCATATATGTTAAAAATATATGTTAAAAATGTTACAAAATACAATCTAATGTAGGGGGCCTCTTTTATTTCCCAGGCAAGGGTAATCTTTGGTTTTGCCCTTGATAAATAAGGTAATAAACCCGGAGAAGGACCCTACCAAGACTTCAAAGGAGGTATAATAAACCATGGCTAACCTTATAGTGGATAGAAGAGACCAGGATTTCATGTTGAACGAGGTCCTGGGCGTGGAAAAGCTCTGTGAACATCCTCTGTACGCCGATTTTTCCAAGGATATCTTTGACATGATACTGAACGAGGCACAGAAGTTTGCCACCGAGGAAATATTTCCTACTCTGGCAGATGCAGACAAAGAGGGGTGTACTCTTGAGAACGGCGAAATAAACGTGCCTAGGGTATTTCACAAGGCATACAGGCTTTACTGCGAGAACGGTTGGCATTCAATGGGCAAGTCTCCAGATGTTGGGGGTCAGGGGTTTCCATTTGTCATCACAATGGCTGCAAAGGAATGGTTCATCCACAACCTAGGTTTTCTCGTAATTGGGTTTCTGGGCGAAGGAGCATCACACCTAATCGAGGTCTACGGCTCTGATGAACAAAAGAAGAAGTACCTGGAGAAGATGGTAACAGGCGAGTGGGGTGGGAGCATGTGCCTTACCGAACCCAACGCTGGCTCTGACGTGGGCAACCTAAGCACAAAGGCCATCAGGCATCCTGATGGAACATTCAGGATACATGGCACCAAGTCATTTATTACTGGCCTTGACCAAGACCTTACAGAAAACATCATACATCCAGTGCTTGCACGCATAGATGGTGATCCACCTGGGACCAAGGGTATCTCACTATTCATAGTCCCAAAGTACCTGGTCAATAATGACGGCACGTTGGGAAGGAGAAACGATTACGTAGTAACAAAGATAGAGGACAAGATGGGCTTTCACGGCAGTCCCACCGGAACCATAAACTTCGGCGACAACGGCGATTGTTACGCAGAGTTGCTAGGAGAAGAAAGAAAAGGCATGAGAATAATGTTCCAGATGATGAACGAGGCACGGATAGGGACAGGCATGCAGGGTCTGGGAAGTGCATCCATCGCGTACCTGCATGCATTGCAATATGCAAAGGAAAGACTCCAGGGTTCGTCCATAACTGAGTTCAAAAACCCACTTGCTCCTAGGGTCCCAATAATCCAGCATCCTGACGTAAGGCGCATGCTCCTATGGATGAAATCAAACGTGGAAAGCATGAGGGCATTATTGTACTTTGCATCCTATTCAGCCGACATGGAGAAGATCGTTCCAGATGATGAGCAGAGAGAGGAGTGGCACGGCTTTCTGGAGGTGCTGACGCCAGTGATAAAGGCATACTGTTCGGACATCGGGTTCAGGGTTGACGAGCTTGCCATCCAGGTATACGGTGGATACGGGTATTGTTCAGATTACCCCGTAGAACAATTCCTGAGGGATGAGAAGATCGCATCCATATACGAGGGGACCAACGGCATACAGGCACTTGACCTGGTGGTGCGCAAGCTGGGCATGAAAAACGGGCAATACCTCATGAACCTGATCTCTGAGATGAATGCCACCATAGCCAGGTACAGTGACAAAAAGAGGCTGGGGGACCTGTCAAAAGATGTCAAGACAGCAGTCGAAGGCCTTGCAGACGTGGCCTCTTTCTTCGCGGACTGCCTCGGCAAGGGGAAATTTCTTGTGCCCATTAATAATGCCTACCCTTTCCTTATGATGATGGGCAAGGTCTTGTCAGGTTGGCTCCTTCTATGGCAGGCAGGGGTTGCCGAGGAAAAGCTAGAGGCATTGTCTAGGCAGAAGGGGGTGACAATGTCTGACACTCAAAGATGGACAGAATTTATAAAAAACAACGGAAATGCTGCATTTTACGAAGGTAAGATCTACAGTGCCAGGTACTTCATTAAGAACGTCCTACCTGAAGTGGCAGCAAGTGTAAGCGCTATTAAGAGCGAGGACATGTCCATTGTACAGATAGCAGAAGAAAGCTTTGCAATATAAGGAGGTGAATATGGGCACTCAAAAAGAAATCTTCATGGTGGAGAAACAAGGCTTTGTTACATGGCTGACCCTCAATAGACCCTTAGAACGTAATACCATGACACTCGAGTTCTTCGATGAATTGAGAGACCTGTTTAATGCATTCGATACGGATCCCGAGGTCAGGGTCGTTGTAATAAAGGCAGAAGGAAAAAGTTTTACCGCTGGCCTTGACCTTGTCGCGGCACAGTCCCTTATGGGAGATGGTTCTGCTTCCTACAGGGAAGAGCTTAGGAGAAAAATAAAGGCGCTACAGGAAAGCATGAGCGCTATCGAGAAATGCAGGAAACCTGTCATTGCTGCCATACATGGCCATTGTATAGGTGGAGGTATAGACCTGACAAGTGCCTGCGACATACGCATTGCATCTAAAGATGCAATCTTCTCAATCAGGGAGACAAGGATAGGTATTATTGCAGACATAGGTACATTGCAACGTGTGCCGCATATAATAGGTCACGGATGGTTCAGGGAACTGGCACTCACTGGTCGTGATTTTACGGCCGAAGAGGCACTTAACATGGGATACATTACCCATCTATGTGAAGACCGCGATACCCTTTACACCGAGGCCAGGAAACTTGCGGAAGAGATAGCCAATCTAGCGCCACTTGCCGTGCAGGGTGTAAAGGAAGTAATCAATTATAGCCGTGATAACGGCGTATATCCAGGACTAGAATACGTGGCTCAGAAGAATGCGGCTGTTGTGCCCAACGAGGATATGATAGAGGCTGTAAGCGCATTCCTTGAAAAAAGGCCACCCAGTTTCAAGGGTAATTAGGCTAGGCTGTAACATATCAAGCCGCGGTAATAATCCACATGGAATATGCGAGTAACCCTAACATTTAGGTTATTGCTATGTGTTTTATTCTTATTATTTTATATGGAATCGAGTTCAAAGGGCACGCGAGGACAGGCTAGCCTTTCCTCTTATCACTGCAAGCAGGCAGATCAACCTAGACATACTCCTAGCCACTAGAGGCAGGCCAACCTCGCAACATCACTGAATGCCGGGAGGTAAGCCCACAACGGGTAACCAGGGCTTTAAATTTCTTAAGAAGCCTGCATCATCTCGTATTCGCGGCTAGCACCGAACCTTATCCCTACCCAGGCACCACATATCACTGCGTAGCCTGCAACTGCAACCTTGAAGATAATTGCAAGCGCAAGAGGAATACCGCTAACACCTGCTACCAGTGAGAAAAGCCATATAGCAATGTCCGCAATTATGGCAAACAGGAATACCCAGAGCGTGCCTGACCAGCCCGAGATCTTCTTTATGCTAGAGCCATCGCACCTGCCAAGCCTTACGTCACAGCGTGCCTGTGCATTTGAAAACATCCATTGCAAGAAGGCAACTATTACAACAGTCAGGAAGAAATCAGGTATCAATGCCTCTATTATAGGTACGTTTGTTGCTCCTATCTTGGCTGCGGCAGCTGGGAAGCCCCTGTTTGCAATGCATGCGTTTATAAAACCCTGCAGCACCATGAAAGGGAATGCATGTTCCATGAAAAGGTAAGACCCCATGGGCACGGGATCTGCCTTTTTACCAGAGTTTACAGCAGCTGCAAATGGCAGAACATCTGCCAAAATGAAACGTTTTATCAAGGGAGTGGTTGTAATCACCAGTGCTACAAAGGCAATTACACCCGTCAGGGTCGGACCTATCCTTATATTAGTGAACCTTATTCCAAGGTATACTATGATCATCATGATAAGCCCATACAAGAAAGCCCTAGGTACCACCAGCTCCCAGACGTACAGAGGGGAGCCTGCACCCTCTTCAGGGATGAATCCTTCCAGATTAAGACCGCCGTGTATGTACTCTACCCGTGCCGTGTAAATGGGCATGAACAGGTGAATGATGGTGAAGAAAGGTATCGTGCATGCAATGAAACCAAGGACGGTATTTTTGTCGTATTCCGGTGATAATGCCACGAATACAAGAAGCACAGATAACACCATCACGATTGCAAGCGCTATGATGTTACCCACTATCTGTGCACCGATGACCTCTTTTAAGGAATGCTCCTTTTTCCCTGACTCTGCCATAAACACCTCCTTTTAACTAAATATTTTAATGCCCCCAATCCAAATACATAGTCCGAGAGACATACCAAGAAACCAGCATTCTGAGATGATAACAAAACAAGCAGCCGTAAACCTACATATCAACTAATATGGATCAACACTTGTATGGTAAAAATCCTAGGTTAATAAGCCAGCCAAGTCAACATGATTTTATAAAGCCATTAAACATGCCTGCTAATAGTAAAAGTGATCACCACCCAAATACCATTGTTAGTGGGCACGATCCTTAGATACCAAGGTATGGCTTGAGAAACGCTCCTGTGTAAGAGTTGGGCGTCCTTGCAACATCCTCGGGACTGCCGCAAGCCACTACCCTACCGCCTGCATCTCCTCCCTCTGGACCTAGGTCTATTATGTAATCAGCATATTTTATGACATCCATGTTATGCTCTATGACAACAACCGTATTACCCTGGTCAACAAGTCTTCTCAGTACCTTGAGGAGCTTGTTTATGTCGTCGAAATGAAGGCCAGTTGTAGGTTCGTCCAGTATGTACAGGGTCTTCCCGGTTGCCTTCTTAGAAAGCTCCCTGGAGAGCTTCACCCTCTGTGCCTCGCCACCGGACAGGGTTGTTGCACTCTGGCCTAGCTTGATATAATCCATGCCAACATCTATGAGTGTCTCTAGCTTACGCCTTATCCTGGGAACGGCCTCGAACAATTCATAGGCCTGTGCTACAGTCATGTCTAGCACATCGGCAATAGACATGCCCTTGTACCTTATATCCAGGGTCTCCCTGTTATACCTGCTACCCTTGCACTGATCGCACCTTACATAAATATCGGGCAGAAAATGCATCTCCACCTTTATCATGCCCTCGCCCTTGCAGGCCTCGCACCTACCCCCCTTTATGTTGAAACTGAACCTGCCCGGCTTGTAGCCACGCATTCTTGCATCCGGAAGTAGTGCAAAAAGTTCCCTTATATAGGTAAACACGTTCGTATACGTTGCCGGGTTTGACCTCGGGGTCCTCCCTATGGGACTTTGGTCAATGTTTATTACCCTGTCTATGCGTTCAAGTCCCTTGATCTCCTTTACCTTGAGACCTATGGGTTTTGAACCATCTAGGTATTTGTTTACGTAAGGGTAAAGGGTATCTACCACAAGCGTGGACTTCCCAGAGCCAGACACGCCAGTAACACATGTGAAAAGGCCCAGGGGTATATTCACGTCTATGGACTTGAGATTGTTTGCACTCGCACCCTTTACGGAGATAAAACCGTTTTTGGGTTTCTTCCTTGTGCCAGGCACCTCGATCTCTAGTTCGCCGGACAGATACTTGCCTGTTATGGATTCATCACACTCCCTCAGCTCATCAGGCCTGCCTTCGAAAACAAGGTGACCTCCCCCCTCGCCTGCACCTGGGCCTAGATCCAACACATGGTCTGCGTTCATGATCGTTTTCTCATCGTGTTCAACCACGATTACTGTGTTCCCAATATCCCTAAGGTGCTTGAGCGTGTCTATGAGCCTCATGTTGTCCCTCTGGTGAAGGCCCACTGTTGGTTCGTCAAGGACGTACATGACACCTGTAAGAGCAGATCCTATCTGGGTAGCAAGCCTTATCCTCTGGGACTCACCTGATGACAGTGTACTTGCGCCCCTGTCAAGGGAAAGGTAGCCAAGACCCACTGACTTGAGGAACCTGGCCCTCTGAACTATCTCCCTGATCACCCTGTCAGCTATGTGCCTCTCCTTGTCCGTTAGATTAAGATCTTCAAAGAAAATGAGCACGTCGTCAACCGTGAGTCTGGTTATGTCGTATATGTTCTTCGAACCAACAAGGACATGCAGTGCCTCCTTCCTGAGCCTTGCACCGTTACAGGTGGGACATGGCCTCGTGGTAAGGTACTTGGATATGCTGTACCTACCTGTTTCAGCAGAGTCGGGGTCCTTCATGCGCTTCATAAGGTTAGGTATTACACCCGAAAACCTGTACGAGTAAGAGTTTCTGCCTGTACCACCATAGAGTATGGCATGCTGCAGGTCAGCGTCCAGATCCATGAACGGGGTTCCTGGGTCAAAGTTCATCTTCCTCGCAATATGCCTAATGAGTCTCCTTGCAAACCTGTTTGGAGGAACTCCCCACGGGGCAATAGCCCCTTCAATAAGAGATAATCTCTTGTCAGGAATCACTAGGTCGGGATCGACCTCCAGGAGCATGCCAAGGCCACCACACGTGGGACAAGCGCCATGAGGACTGTTAAAGGAAAAAAACCTCGGGGAGATCTCCGGGTAAGAAATACCGCATACCGGGCACGAGTTCTTCTCCGAGAACACCTCTTCCTCACCACCAACAAAGCCAACCTTCACTATGCCATGGCCAAGTCCAGTTGCTGTCTCCAGAGAATCCACCAGCCTAGGCATCACCCCGTGCCTGATGACAATCCTGTCCACTATCACATCAATGGTATGGTTCTGGTACTTCTTTAGAGGAGGCACGTCTTCTATGTCATACGTCTCCCCATCTACCCTTATCCTTACAAAGCCATCACCGGCCAGGTCCTCGAACAGCTTGTGGTATTCACCCTTTCTATCCTTTACAACAGGAGCATATACTATCACCCTGACATTGTCCCCCTGTGCCTTTGCCATGACAGCATCTGCAATCCGTTGTACGGTCATGCTCTCTATAGGTCTTCCGCAGTTCCAACAATAGGGCCTACCTATCCTAGCAAACATCAACCTCAAATAATCGTATATCTCGGTAACTGTGCCAACGGTTGACCTAGGATTTCTCGAGGTGGCCTTTTGGTCTATGGCTATTGCAGGCGAAAGCCCTTCTATGGATTCCACACTGGGCTTGGGCATCTGTTCTAAGAATTGCCTTGCATAGGCGCTCAAGGATTCCACGTAGCGCCTCTGGCCCTCTGCGTAGAGTGTGTCAAATGCAAGACTGGATTTCCCGGAACCAGAAACGCCTGTTATAACAACAAGCCTATTTCTAGGTATGCTGACGTCTATGCCCTTAAGGTTATGCTCACTTGCACCCTTGATTTCTATATAATCCTTCATAGCATGTATATCTCGGGAGATGCCGTATAAAGTATGCACTTAGAATATATAGCTACTTGTTAGTGACCCGTAATCTTCTAACTGGGTTCACTTTTACTCAATCCATGTTATTGTCGGCCGTCAGTTGTCCGTAGTCTGTTGCAAACCCATCCTTTTCTCAATCCTCGACCTTGTACCTTACGCCTGACACCTGAACCTAAATATATATACCGACAAAGTACCTGTCCGTTATGGTCTTGAGCCAGTGTTTGAATACCTTCTTCCTATACTTATTCTCCAGGGTGCGTTTAATATCATCTCTCACCTCATCAAGCGTCTTCTTACCCTTTGTACCCATGTCAATGACCTTGAATATAAAGACATAGTTTCCCTTCTTTATTGGACCAACTATGTCTCCCTTCTTTGCATTGCCTAGATGCTTTTTCACCTCCGAAGAAAGGTCCTTTACAGGTATCCACCCCATATCGCATCCACCGTGAATGAGCACATCGGAATACTCAAGCGCCACCTTATCAAAGCTAACGCCGTCTTTTATTGCATTAAGTGCCTTTTCCACCTTTGTACTGTTGTTATTTATCACTATCTGGGCCAGCCTTACCGAGAAAACTCCCTTGTATTCATCGTGTGACTTGTAGTACTGCCTTATCATCCTATCTGTCACAACCACCCTTGACCTCACGACTATATCCATGAGCCTCTCCTTAAGGATAAACATCCTTGCATCTTCCAGGGAAAGGCCTGTCTTGTTGGAAACTCCCTTTACCTCTTCATCCTCGGGTTCCGGTATACCCATCTCCTGGCAGGTTTTCTCAACGATAATGTTCTCGACCATGAGCTGCAATACCGAATGGAGCTCCTTCGGATCATTACTGCTAAGGCCTAGCTTGCGTGCCTTTGCAATCACATCGGAGAGCATTATTACCTTGTCATCCACCACAGCTGCCACTCCGTCTATGGTACTAGCATAGAGTATTCCCCAGTTGCCAAGAAAGAAGAAAATCATCAAGAGTACTACAGAGACGATACTTCTAACGTAGAGATATCTCATTTATCACATCCCATTTGATCTCGGGTTTGTACCTACGTTTAAGGCTTGCAATCCATTTCCTATAGAGTTCCTCAAACTTCTTGTTGGTAAGATTATCTTTTATCTCCACTTTAACGTCCTCGAGCGGTGCTATGCCAGGTTTCAGCTTAGAAGCCACGTAGAATATATGGTAACCCCTCTTGGTACTTATTATCCCTGAATAACGCTTAATAGGGATGGAAAACACCACCCTCTCAACTTCCCTCGGGAGTTCGCCCTTTGTAAAGACACCCATAAATCCGTGGTTTTTTGCATCCTCTGATTCTGAATATTCCCTTACAACCTCATCCAGTGATGCACCTGACCTGAGAAGTGTAAGGGCCTTCCTTGCCTTAAACCTGTCACTTACAAACACATGGTAGAGCTTTACGGTCTCGGGATGGTAAAATTGCGCCTTGTGATTATTATAATAGTCTCTTATCTCTTCATCAGAGACGTTTATCTTAGGCCATATCGCCCTTTCCAGTGCCTTTTTCATAATTAGCCTGGTTTTTATAAAAGAAGTTATATCCGAAGTATCCCTACAGTCGTTGGTGAGTACTCCTTTTAGCTCTTTTCTAGAAAAACCGCTCAAAACACCTTTCTCCGCGATTGAAATCTCTTCAGGGGTAAGTGATATGTAGTTATCCCTTGCATACTGGAGTACAAGCTGTTCTTCCACGATGTCATCCACTATAACCGGCTTCATACCGTTTAGCACCATTGGATCGGTTATCATGGATTCCTCGGCGTACCTTTTCATTCGCTCCTTGAACATGGCTGTTGTGATAACGCTGTTGCCTACCCTTATACAGTACTCACGTCCGGTCCTGCTACACGATGCAAAGACCAGACTAGGCAAGAGTACCAAGAATACCAAGTATCTCTTCAACCAGGATGTCTTTGTCATCATAGCCTATCTCCAAAATACCACGTGGGTAAATTCTACACCGCCTATCAAGTACTAACCTTGCTAAATTATCCCTGTTTATAATGGTATCATCATCTACCCATAACCTCAAACTCTTATTTATCGACTCAAGTTTCCTAATACCCAGTTGTTTCATCATGACCCTAATCCTGGTAATCCCCAGCAGGTTGAGCATAGGACCTGGTATTGGGCCATACATATCCCTGAGCTCCTCCTCCATGTCATCTATGTCCTCACGCCCCGCCATTGAGAGTCTCTTATAAATTCCTAGCCTCAGATGCTGGTCAGGACAATAGGAATTAGGTATGAATGCATCAACCTCGAGCCTTATTTCTGGTTCTTTTTCTTTCTTTACAGGTTGTCCCTTCAGGCGCATAACCGCATCCCTAAGCATTTCCTGGTACAGTTCAAAACCTAT
>WFSG01000036.1 GCA_015486075.1 Deltaproteobacteria bacterium | reverse complement strand
CTAGCCTCAGATGCTGGTCAGGACAATAGGAATTAGGTATGAATGCATCAACCTCGAGCCTTATTTCTGGTTCTTTTTCTTTCTTTACAGGTTGTCCCTTCAGGCGCATAACCGCATCCCTAAGCATTTCCTGGTACAGTTCAAAACCTATGGCAGTAATACTTCCCCACTGGGCACTACCTAGTATCTCGCCCGCTCCTCTTATCTCCATGTCCTTGAGCGCCATCTGGAAACCAGCCCCGAGCCCTGTGTACTCCTTTATAGCCGAGAGCCTTTTCCTGGCCTCGTTGGTAATGCGGCCAAGGGCCGGGATGAGGAGAAGTGCGTAACCCTTCAGTCTTGACCTTCCCACCCTGCCTCGTAACTGGTAGAGATCGGCCATGCCAAACCTGTCAGCCCTGTTTATTATGATGGTATTTGCATTCGGTATATCAAGACCTGAACCTATGATGGCCGAGCATACCAACACGTTTATATCGCGGTCAATAAACCGGGACATCACCCTGTCAAGATCTTTCCTGGGCAGCTGACCATGGGCCACACCCACCCTGGCACGCGGGACAAGCTGCTTTACATACTGGGCCATTGCATCTATGTTTAACACCCTGTTATGCACGAAAAATGCCTGGCCTCCCCTGGATATTTCTCTCTCCAGTGCTTGCCTAATTATGTCATCATCAAACCTTGCAATTGTCGTCTCCACGGATTTCCTCTCAGCAGGCGCTGTCTCAATTACAGATAGATCTCTTATTCCTGAGATGGCCATGTGAAGAGTCCTTGGAATGGGCGTGGCAGAGAGTGTAAGAACATCGACCTCGGCGCGCATTTTCTTTATGCGCTCCTTGTGTCTCACACCGAACCTGTGCTCCTCGTCCACGATGAGCAAGCCAAGATCCTTGAATTTTATCTTCTCTGAAAGCAAACCATGTGTACCCACCAATATGTCTACCCTCCCCTTTCTCACATCCTCTATCAGCGATCTGTTGACACGGCTATTCACCGAGCTTGTAAGCACTTCCACCCTTACAGGCCAGGCATTAAACCTCTCCCTGAAGGTCACAAGATGCTGGTGGGCAAGTATTGTTGTTGGTACGAGCACTGCCACCTGCTTAGCTTGCATGACGGCAACAAAAGAAGCCCTCAGCGCCACCTCGGTCTTGCCATACCCAACGTCCCCACACACAAGCCTGTCCATTGGGGTGGAAGAACTCATGTCGTCGTATACCTGTTCAATGGTCTTTAGCTGGTCTTCTGTTTCCTCATATACAAATCCGGAAGAGAAATCTCTTACAAGTTCCTCGTCTATACGAAAAGAAAAACCAGGGGTACTTGCTCTCTTAGCGTATATCCCCAAGAGTTCGCTTGCAAGTTTCTCGGCATTTTTCCGTGCCTTCCTCTTTGCCGTTTTCCACCTTGTACCCCCTAACCTGTCAATGATAACAGAATCGGGATCACCTATGTAACGCTGTAGTAGACCCAGCCTGTATACGGGCACGTAGAGCTTGTCCCCGCCGTTGTATTCGAGCAGGACGAAGTCGCTACTCAAACCACCTAGTTCCAGCCTCCTGACACCTTTGAATATACCTATGCCATGGTCCCTGTGCACAACCGCATCGCCAACATTCAGCTGCGTAAAGGGATTAACAATGGGTATACCCCTGGCCCTGGGTCTTCTTTGACGTTCCTCTCGCAGGATATCCCTTGATGAAATCAAGGCAATACCATCATCGGGCAGGATAAAGCCTGGACCAGTTTCCCCCTGCATCATGTAGACAATTCCCTTGCCAGGTTCCCATGTGTGTGGCAAGGGAGGGGTAATCTTTTCCACCTTAAGACCCTTTATACCGAATGCAGTGCCCAACCTTTTGCATAAAGCATGGGAGGCACACACCAGAACCACGCTCGTCCCTCTCTCAACAAGGCCTGAGACGTAAGATATAGCATTTTCAATGCGGGTTTCCTCGCTTCCTGAAAATCCTGGAGATACGCCATGAAATACAAGACCCTTTGCGGACTTGTCCTCTGCCCCTATGGACGTGGACACGCGGAAGTATGTTTTTTCTAAACACCTTTCCTTGAACCCTTTCCACGACAATACAACCAGGTGAGGATCAATGGGCTTATCCGACCTTGAACGAGCCTTAGAATACTCTGCCTCGAATTTAGCCAACATGTTCATGCTGAGGACCTCAAGGTCATTTACATCCGGCGATATCAGAATATAGTCTTTCTCAAGGTAATCAAACAGGGTGCCAGGGATCCTGTAAAAGTATGGAAGGTACTGTTCTATGCCAGGAGAATGAATGCCCTGTTCTAAATCCTTGAGCATGGATGGCATGAGCGGCTCTCTGACGCGCCTCAGGCTTGGCCTAGCATTCCTTATATGTTCCTTATCCAGTATGATCTCACTGGCAGGAAGAATCGTGGCGGATTTCAGGCCTGATCTTGATCTCTGCGTGGCCATGTCGAAAAGATTCATCCTTTCCACCTCGTCACCGAACATTTCAAGCCTCACTGGGCTCTCCATGCCAGGGGAGTATATGTCAACCACGAACCCCCTTATGCTGAACTGACCCATACCATCAACAAGCGGAGTCCTCGCATAGCCCATGTGCACTAGTCTTGCTACGATCTCGTCCCTATCGATGTAATCGCCTTCTGATATCTTGAACTTGATTTTATTGAAATCATCCGGAGGTATTGTATGAAGCAAGGTGGCATCTCCGGGAGCTACTATAATGGTTGGTATTCCTTCCAGCAGCCTTTCCAGCACAGACACCCTTTTGGCCACGACCTCTTTCGATGGGCTTACATCCTGGTAAGGCCGGAAGTCAGGGGTCGGGTACTCGTAAACGCTATGCTTTTCCACAAAACAGTGAAGGGCATCTACGGTAGCATACATCTCTTCTTCGCTCTCCACAATCCACAGTAGTGATCGAAAGAAAGTCAGAAATGCATGCCCCACAAGCATTGCCCTGAGAGACAAGGGCATGTCGCCCATGGACATGCCAGGCCTTAAGTAGGTAGATATCCTTTCTTTCAACCAGGTCACGGTTCCACCAGACATGAAAAGTCGCTGGGGCATGTTACATAGGCATATCTTATCACATGAAGACCATCTTCACGATTTTATTGTCCATGCCTGCCAAGCCTATTACGTCTCCTTGACTTATAATAACCGGCCAGAACCGCCTGAGAGGTTCTATTATACCCCTGGAATAGAGGACTTGAGACACCCTCTTGTTCTCTATCCTGTCGCCGGGTAACCATGAACGGATCGTTGCAGTTCTTATCTGTTCTTCCTTGAACTCTATCTCAAGGGTCCTGTTTATCTCCTCTAAATATACACGGCCCGAGCCGTGTATCTCATGGGTATAGTAAGGTCCTGGGCCAGCCCTATGAAACGCAATCTTATTGCCCCACCTTACTATCCTGACCGATCTCCCTATGGTATGCGCCCTTTTCTTGCCATGTATCACGTCCATTACCATACCTACCTGCATGAAATCCACACCCCTTGCCTCACCTAGGAGGTCAGATACAACTCCTATCACAAGCCTCTTTGCAACTGCCGATGGTATTCTCAGTATCTCTTCTAGTCTGAGCACCTTTATAACTCCCCAATCCAGATCAATCGATTTCTTAAGCGTTTCTCTTACAATGGCCTGGAGCACCTTGTTCTCCTCGCTTGCCACGATGGAGAAACGTGCAACGTTTGCAACAACACCCTGGTTTATCCTTTTCATCATGGGAATTATCTCTTTCCTTATCAGGTTCCTTGCGAAATGTGTGTCTTTGTTAGATGCATCCTCCACATGGTCAATATTGTTTTCCCTTGCATACGCTACTAACTGGTGCTTTGTAAGGCCGAGGAGAGGTCTTATTATGCCGTCTTCCCTCCTGAAGTGCATACCTTCCATGCCCCTGGGACCACTCCCCCTTACGAGCCTGAATATAACGGTCTCTGCCTGGTCGTCCATGGTATGACCTGTTGCTGCATATTCGAAGCTGTTTTCAGACATGCACTTGGTTATAGCCCTGTACCTCTTGATCCTGGCATATTCCTCCATGTTAGGCAAATTGCTACCCAGATTGAGCTCCTCTAGAAAAAAGGGCATTGAGAGCTTTCTTGATACATCCTTTACAAACATGGCGTCCCTACTGGACGCATCTCCCCTTATACCATGGTCCACGTGCAAGATAGCAAGTCTGAGGCCTAGATCGGATGAAGCCCTATTCATTAGGTGGGTAAGCACCATGGAATCCACTCCCCCTGAGCAGCATACTAGGATGGACTCACCGCCCCTGATCCTACACTCTGTAATCAGGGTATCTAGAAAAAGCCTGTACACATCCACCATGTCCATACCTGTTCCATGTTTATCATATACTGGTTTATTACCATGTGTGACATGCGTCAAGACCTGCGACCCTAGCAACAGGCCAAGGGTTAATCAATGCACTGGTTTCGTTATGTCAATACAGATAGAGTACACATGGTCAAAGTAGTCATAGGATACTGCTCTATAGCCTGTCTTCTTTATAAGGTGGAGCATATGGGTATTATCCTCCCACACACTTGAGCTCATGTACTTGAAACCATTGTCCCTTGCAATGTCGATGATATGGGTTAAAAGCCTGTATCCAATGCCCATGTTTTGCCATTCGGGATGAACCATCAAGGCAAATTCACATACGTCTTCCAAAGATTCGTATTCCACGTCTTCTGCGTAGTGTGCCACTGCAAGCACCTTGTTGTCCTGCATGCCCCTGCCCTTGGTAGTTACTACTGCCATTGATTTCTTGTAGTCCACGTTCACCAGTCTCTGTGCCTGCTTGTGATGTAGCACCGTTACTGTGTGAAGAAACCTGAAAAACTTGTCTTCGAGTGACATTGCATAAAAGAGATCCTGTATACTTCTTTCATCGGTGACCTTTACAGGTCTCACAAAGAACCTTGTACCACCCAGATCTAGCATTATCTCGTAATTAACCGGGTAAGTTGTATCCACGGGCGGTAATATCTGATCAGGGTACACGTATTTCAACTTCTTGGCCTCTTCCAGAAGCCACTTCCTGAACCTCGGATGTGCTATGGTTATGAGTGCGAGTGCCCTTTCCCTGATGGTCTTGCCAAAGAGATCAACCTCTCCATACTCTGTTACGACGTAGTTTACCTCTGCCTGCGTGGTTACCACACCTATCTTTTGGTCAGTAAACTCTGGCACTATGCGTGATCTTTTTCCATCCCTAGTGGTCGAGCGCAGGGCTATAATGGACTTACCACCATCAGATGCCATGGCGCCACGGTTAAAATCTGCATGACCTAGGGTGCCTAGGAAACCTGTACCATCACTGAGTGCCACGCACGACTGGCCTGTAAGGTCTACCTCCAAGGCACCGTTAATTGCAACCATGCCCTTATGCCGGCTTATTAATCCCAAGCTACTGGTGTAATCAGAAGATCTTAGCTCAACCATTGGATTCTGGTCAACAAAATCAAATAGCTTCCTTGTACCCAGGCACATGCTTGCCACTATCTTCTCGCTATCAAGACTCTTTCTCTTTCCATTAATGGTCCCTTCCCTAGCCAAGTCACTAACCGGGTCTGTAAGTATCTCCGTGTGTATGCCTATGTCCTTTACACGCCTGTCCTTTAGTGCATGAAGGGCTGCATTAGGCAGCCTCCCGAAACCTATCTGTAGAGTAGAACCGTCCTCAATCAACCTTGCTATGTTCTTACCTATGGTTCTTGTCTCGTCATCCGGTTCTTCGCTTACGCTCTCAATCAACGGTTCATCGTGCTCAACCAAATAGCTTATCTTGTCCACGTGTATGAATCCATCCCCCAGTGTCCTTGGCATGTTCTTGTTGACCTGTGCAATCACGGTTGATGCACGGTCTATTACCGTTCTGGTCACATCCACACAGATCCCCAGACTCACGTACCCATATTCGTCCGGGGGGCTTACGTGTATTATTGCTGTGTCTATCTTCAAATAATCGTCCTTTACCATACGGGAGAGTCCAAAAGATGTCACAGGCAGGTGATCTGTATTCCCACTTTCATATACTGGCACTATTTCCGGAGATACAAATAATGCCTTTACCCTAAACCGGGAACCAAAGTCACCACCTGCATCCAAAAAGGTGCTAAGGGGCATGGTGGTATATATCTCGGTGTCAGCAAGAGAGCTGTTTTCTACTATGAGCTTTTCTACAAGAAACCTCGGTTCTGCACATCCTGTTTCTATGTACAGCTTTGAACCTGGTCTTATAACGTGCAATATATCCTCTGGCCTTACTTTCTTGGCTTCATAGACATCCCTCCACATAAGTACCTCCACTATAATTACATGTACTGGGCTGGCAGCAAGCCTTTTGATATGTACAGGCCAAACACTTAAAATTAAGATACCATCTATAATACAGCATAAGATCACAGAGCCCTGTTTTTATCAAACATGTTACGCTCCATGATGGCCATGCTCAGGCAGCCAGGTCTAGGTTTTTTCTAATTGTCTCCCTTACCATATACAACAAGGAGTCCTTGTCTTTCTCAGTATACCTAGTGGTATCAATGGGCTTTCCGATTATGATCTTCAATATGCCCGGCCTTATCCTCAGGCATTTCTTTGGAAGCAACCTGTGGCTACCGACTATGGTTACGGGTACTATGGGTAGCTTTGACTTTATTGCAAAGACAACCCCGCCCTTTTTGAATGGCAATAGCCTCCCGTCCGGGCTCCTTGTGCCCTCTGCAAAGAAATAGGCGCTTATCCCATTCTTGAGGTCAGCTATTGACCTGTTCACGGTCTCAATAGCAGTCCTTGTGTTGCTCCTGTCTATGAATATAATTTTTCCAAGCCGTGCACACCATCCAAATATAGGTATCTTTGCAAGGGACTTCTTCGCTACGAACCTCATTGTTTGCGGGATAGTGCGGCATATGGCAAGGGCATCAAGGTGACTTGCATGGTTGGATATAAAGACATAGGATCTTGATCTAGCGATGTTATCCATACCCACCACCTGCACCTTTACCCTGTTTGTCACGGTGATAAGCCATGCCCAAATCTTTCCCATGAAGTACGGTGCTTTACCAGTCTTGCTCACAAGGGCTATAAAAAGAGTGGGTATACCTAGTATGGTAGTATAAACCAGCGTAGTAACCACAGTATAGACCGCGCCCAGGGCATTCTTTAGCCCTTCCTTTTCATCCGAGGTCATACTATTTGTATACAAAAATGAATTATGGTATATCAAGGTCTTATTTAAAAAATATAACAAAAAAAGAGACATCATGCCATGAAAATCCTTTTTGCAGCTGATCTTCACGGAAAGGTAAATCTTTACAAAAGGATGTTTGAACTTGCAATCGATGAAAATGTCGAGGTTGTACTCCTAGGTGGAGACCTCCTGCCTACACGTCTCGGCAGCCTTGTACAAATAATAACAGGTAAACTTGACTTCGATCTATCCCTGGAATACCAGTACAAGTTTATAGACAAACACCTAAAGCCGTTCTTTGAAGAATTCAAGGAAAAGAAACCATCGACACAGATACTTTACATACCTGGAAACCATGACTGGAAGGCAGCCATGGAATACCTGATGCAATACAAAGACGCGATCTATATACATGGCCGTACAGTGGAGGTAAAGGGTATAATCTTTGCAGGCTATGGATGCGTCACAGATTCCTTTTTCTGGGTCAAGGACTTTGTAAGAAGAGATACACATACTGACAAGATATTGATGCAGAGCAGGTACCCGTGCCTTAGCTCGGCTGCAGGCATAACCATGTCAAACGATACCGAGTACCTCATAGAAAGACCCAGCATAGAAGAAGAGATAAGGGACTTGGCCGTGCCAGATCCATCAAGGACAATCTGCATGTTCCATGATCCACCCTTTGATACTGGCCTAGACAAACTGTTTAATGGTAAACCCATTGGTAGCAAGGCAATAAGGAGGTTCATCGAAGAGAAAAAACCCGTTGTAAGCCTTCACGGCCATATACATGAGGCCCCTTATGTATCCGGGCAATACTGGACAAGGCTGGGCACCACCCTATGCGTCAATCCCGGCCATGACCGTGACGTACTCCACGCGGTGATCCTGGATACCGAAGACCCTTATGCAAGCCTGTACCACACCGTGTTCGGAAGATCGAGGCCCACAAAGCCCTGGCTGAAGGCACATGCAGAACGGTACGCAAGGTCTATAAAATCAAGGCTGGGAAACATTGTACTCAGCAAGTAAGGCCATAAGCTTGCGATGCATGCTGCAGGTCATCAGGGTTTAGATGCCTGTGTCGCGTTTTTAGGTGTCACCCAAGCTTTATTGGAATGCCAATATTTGATCTTTAAGATGTGACCCTTTTCTCTCGTATACCTTGTTTATATAAATATCCTGGTCTCGGTGATAATGGCTGTTATCAGTGCCTTTGGCGTTACATCAAATGCAGGGTTATATACATTTACCTCGGGCGCAACCTGCCTGCCGCCAAAGCCCAGGACTTCCCCTGGATCTCTTTCTTCTAAGGGTATCCCATCCCCTGTCTTGGTGTCCTCGTCAAAGGTGGACATGGGTACAGCCACATAGAATGGTATGTTGTGTGCATTAGCAAGCACGGCAAGTGAGTACGTACCTATCTTGTTGGCCACATCCAGATTATTTGCTATTCTGTCTGCACCTACTATAACAGCATCCACCATGGACTGTCTCATTAGGAAGCCCGCCATGCTGTCCGTTATCAGGGTACATGGTATGTCATCCTTCATGAGCTCATATGCGGTCAACCTTGCACCCTGGAGCAAAGGCCTGGTCTCGTCTACGAAGACTTCCTTCAGCTTTCCCGAGGAATGTAGCTTTCTTATTATACCAAGGGCAGTCCCTATCCCACCTGTTGCAAGGGTACCTGTGTTGCAGTGTGTTAGTATGGTATACTGTATGTTTGAGTTGAAAAGGCTCTCGCCCAGTTCGGCCATGGCAATATTGGCCTCTTTTTCTTCCTCCCAGATGGCGTAGGCCTCTGCCCTAGTACTAAGCAAAAGATCAGATGGATCCTTATCCCTGACCTTCTTAAGTACCCTCTCGACTGCCCAAGAGAGGTTTACTGCCGTGGGTCTCGCCCTTACGAGCTCTTCTGCCGCACTATCAAGGGCATCCATCCCTCGTACAGCCTCTAACGACAGCCCAAACGCTGCTGCAATCCCTATTGCAGGTGCGCCCCTTACAGCAAGTGTCTTTATGGCATCAACCACCTGCCCTGCCCTTGAACAATCGATCCACCTCTCTTCAAAGGGTAGCTCTCTCTGGTCCAGTATTGAGAATATGTCTCCCTTTAATTCAAATGGGCTTAGCATTTAAGACTTCCGCGGGATCCCTGTCCCTGGTTAACCTTGCTATCTCCTCCATTGAATGCGACCTTACTTCCCGGGCATTAGGTAGCTCCTTTGTAAGCCTGCCTTCTTCCATGACAGTCTCAAGGATATCCTTTGTATCTCTACCACAATCGCAGGTCTTGGACATACCATATGGTACTACGTAATCTTTCATGCATTCGTCGCAGCGCATGAGGGATTTCTTCCCTGATTCCTTGCCCCTTTTGGCCACTGGCTTTCCTTCTATCTCTACTATGTCCATGGAGAAATCAAGGGATGCTGCGCTCGACATACGTGTGCCCACGCCAAATGAATCAACAATATCCTTGAGCTCCAGTATTGTGTATTCGTCCAGCCCACCTGATACAAAGAGCTTCACGTGGCCAAATCCCCTTATATCCAGTTCCCATCTGACTTCTCTCAGAATCTCCCTGAAATCGCCTCTCCTAGAGCCAGGTGTATCGAGCCGCACGGCAGAGAGCTTCTTGCCAAACGCCTGTGCCACCCTTATGGCCTCGAACTTTTCATCCTGGAACGTGTCTATGAGTGCCACCCTTGGAACATCTTCGGGGATAATCTCGTCGAATGCACCCGTGGCCTTTAGCGTGTCTCCCATCTGTAGTATGAGTGCATGTGGTATGGTACCCACGGGTTTTTCACCGATTAGCCTTGCACCGGCAACTGTAGCAACACCGTCGCAACCACCTATGTAGGCTGCTCTCTCTACCATGGGGGCTATGGAAGGATGCATGCGCCTTGCTCCAAAGCTGAATAGGCCCTTTGATCCAGCGGCAATTCTGGCGCGGGATGCCCTTGTTGCAATTCCGGATGCCTGGCACAGGCATCCGAGCATAGCTGTCTCCAAGCCACCAAAATCAAGGTAGTTCCCCTCTATGCTTACAACAGGTGTCCTGGCAAAGAAAATACTGCCTTCGGGAATTGCCCTTACCGTTATTGGCCTGCCTTCCAAGAGGATGAGCATCTCTTCAAGGCCTGCAAAGATACCCCAGCTGTATTCAGGCATGGGAAAAGATTTAAGAAAGATCTCCATGCATACGTTCTTGGCCTGGTGCGTCTGTCTTAGTATACTCTCTGTCCTGAGAAAGTATACATCCGTGACATCCCCTCTTTTGACCTCTTCTGTATCAGCTATGTGCAACTTTTTCATTCTTCCAGAAGCCCCTTTATTACCTTGTTTGCCAGTTTTGGATTGGCCTTGCCCCTTGTCTCTTTCATTAGCTGGCCCACAAAGAAACCCAGGAGTTGAACCTTACCATCTTTATAAGACTTGACCTCCTTGGGATGGCTATCAAGTATTGCCTTTGCCTTTTCTCTGAGCACGCCCTCGTCCGTTATCTGGAGCAAACCCTTTTCCTCAACAATAATGTATGCTGCTTTCCCTGTACGATGCATTTCCTCGAATACGCCTTTTGCTATCTTACCTGATATAACCCCTTTCTTTATAAGCGCTATCATGTTTGCAAGCATCTCTGGAGTGACGTTGAACTTGGTTATGTCGATGGATTCCTCTTTTAGTACCCTAAGCACCTCGGTCATTATCCAGTTGCTCACGTCCTTTGGAGCATCTATAAACTTTAGGCATGCCTCGAAGTAGTCGGCAACATCCCTTTGCTGGGTAAGAACCTCAGCATCGTACATGGGAATACCATAGTCTTTAGCAAAGCGATGTCTCTTTTCACGTGGTAGCTCGGGCAGGGTTTTCTTTACCCTCTCTATCCAGACGGAGTCCACAATTAATGGTATAAGGTCAGGTTCGGGGAAATACCTGTAATCGTGGCTCTCCTCCTTTGTCCTCATGGTCCTTGTCACCCCTAAACCTGCATCCCACAGTCTGGTCTCCTGCTCCACTTGTTTCCCTTGTTCTATGAGTTCTACGTGCCTTGATATCTCGTATTCCAAGGCGTTCTGCACGTTCCTGAACGAGTTCATGTTCTTGAGCTCGGTCCTTATACCATAGGTGGACGATCCCTTGGGCTTTACAGAGATGTTTGCATCACACCTGAACGAGCCCTGCTCCATGTTCCCATCGCATATACCAAGATACATAACTATCTGCCTGAGTTCCTTAAGGTATGCTACTGCTTCCTTTGTACTGGACATGTCAGGTTCTGACACTATCTCAAGGAGCGGAACCCCTGACCTGTTGAAATCCACGTAGCTATAATCTTCCTTTTCATCGTGTATCAGCTTGCCGGCATCTTCTTCCATGTGTATGCGTGTAATACCGATACGCTTGCTGCCCCCATCCACATCGATCTCCAGGAAACCTTTCTTGCACAGGGGATAGTCATACTGAGTTATCTGGTAACCCTTGGGCAGATCAGGGTAAAAGTAATTTTTCCTGGCAAATATATTCCTCTCTGAGATAGTAGAATTCGTTGCAAGGCCAAGTTTTATACCGAAGTCAACCACCTTTTCGTTAAGTACAGGCAATACGCCCGGCATGCCTAGGCATACGGGACAAACGTTCGTGTTCGGTGCGTCCCCGAACTTGGTCAAACAGCCACAGAATATCTTTGTGTCTGTGAGCAGCTGTATGTGGACCTCAAGGCCTATCACAACATCGTAGTCCATCAGGGTCTCTCCTCGTGAAAGCTTGTATGAGCCTGGAAGGTTATCCCTGCGCCCAGAAGAAGATCTTCCCCGAAGGCAGGGGCCATGAGCTGCATGCCTATGGGAAGGCCACTGGTCGTGAAACCGCAGGGAATGCTCAGTGCAGGTAGTCCAGCGAGGTTGGCGGGAACAGTGTATATGTCCAACAGGTAGAGACTCAATGGATCGTCAAGCATGTCGTATATACCGAACGGTGGCGTTGGCGTAGTGGGTCCAGCAATTATATCGCAGGCCTTGAATGCCTCCTTGAAATCTTCTATGATAAGAGTCCTCACCCTTGAGGCCTTTTCATAGTACTGGTCATAATAGCCGGCCGAGAGTGCATAGGTGCCAAGCATGATCCGTCTCTTCACCTCGTCGTTAAATCCTCTCGACCTGGTGCTTGCGTACATATCGACCAAGTCCCTGGAATTCTCTTCCCGCCAGCCATACCTTACACCGTCGTACCTGGCGAGGTTCGAACTCGCTTCTGCAGTGGCTACAATGTAGTAAACAGCCACCCCGTACTTTATGTGTGGAAGTTTCACTTCCACTACCTCCGCCCCTAGCTCCTTGAATATAGAGATGCCCTCACGTACCGCCTTTTCAACCTCGTGGTTAAGGCCTTCTCCAAAGAACATGGGAGGAATGCCAATCTTCAGACCCTTTAAATCCAGTTCATCTAGGGATGTGACCTTGTAATCCTTGTTAACACTGGTCGAGTCTTTTGGGTCATACCCTTTAATTGCATCGTAGAGCACTGCTACGTCCATAGCTGTCCTCGCTATCGGACCTATCTGGTCAAGGGAAGATGCAAACGCCACCAGGCCAAATCTAGAGACCGACCCATAGGTAGGCTTCAGGCCAGTTACACCGCAAAAGCTCGCTGGTTGCCGTATGGAACCCCCAGTATCAGATCCGAGTGCACCTGCACACAGGCCAGCTGCCACTGCTGCTGCAGATCCACCACTTGAGCCTCCTGGTGTTTTATCAATGTTCCACGGGTTCCTGGAAGGACCAATGTTACTCGTTGCGGTAGTTGATCCCATAGCAAACTCGTCCATGTTTGTCTTGCCAATGATAACGCATCCCCTTTGCTTGAGCCTCTCGACAACGTGAGCATCATAGGGTGGCACAAAGTTAGAGAGTATGTTTGAGGCGCACGTTGTGCGAATGCCCTTGGTACATATGTTATCCTTCACAGCTATTGGAATGCCAAGTAGGGTGCCCTCATCTCCATTCCTTATCCTTTGTTCGGCCTTTTCCGCAGATGCAAGGGCACCTTCATCATCTATGGATATAAACACGTTTAGCTTGTCATCATGAGCCTCTTTAAGGATGTGGCGCACGTGTTCTACCGGGTTTAGTCCATCTCTTCTGAATCTCCTGGCAATCTCCAGCATCTGTAAAGACCCTTTACTCTATGACCTTGGGTACGGAGAACATACCGTTACTTTCTGAAGGTGCATTCTGGAGGGCGTCATCGTGAGGTATGGATGGTTTTCTTGCATCATGTCTCAGTGCATTGATTATGGAAAGCGTGTGTACGGTTGGGGTTACATCAGTTGTATCTACCTCGCTTAAGAGATCCATGTATTCGAGTATACTGCTCAGCTCCGCTGAGAACTTGCTTTTCTCGGTATCTGTAAGGTATATCCTAGCAAGCCTGGAAACATGCTCAACCTCACGCAAATCAACCTTCACGGGATCCTCCCCCCTCTTTCACTGAATTTCCCACTCTAACCATAGTGAGCTATATTATATGGGTATAAATTGCAAGACGTAAAACAAGGCACTAAGTTTTAGGTGTTAGGCATAGGACAGAGAAGCTATCAGATCTCGGCCATAAACCCTCAGTGAAAACCTCTAACCATAAACCTTATGCCTTGCACCCTATACCCTACACCTTTTATTGATATCATCATTACCTCGAAACTTACACCCGGCACCTCGTTTCTTTTTACCTATTCAGCCTTACGCCTTGAGCCTTATGCCTCTTAAACCCTGTACCATTGATCACGGACAACTAAATCCTGTACAGGGAATGCAAAAGCGTATAGATTGCCTAGAAAGAATGATACAGGGGTAAAGAGAGGCACATTTTGAAGATACATGACAGGATTAAGCAGGTAAAACATGTGGCAGGCCTCAAGCGGGAATTAGGCCTAGGAGAGATAGTAAGCATATCAACAGGAGCAATGCTCTCTGGGCTTTTCATACTCCCTGGTCTTGCGTTTGCAGAGGCAGGACCTAGCCTCCTTGGATCGTACATAATAGCAGGACTCCTTGCCATGATGGGCATGCTGAGTCAGGCAGAGCTGGCCTCGGCCATGCCAAGGTCAGGAGGCGCTTACTTTTTTGTATCACGCAGTCTTGGTCCTGCCGTGGGCACGGTATACGGCCTCATTACATGGCTTTCCCTGTGTCTGAAAAGTGCCATGGAACTACTTGCCGTAACCATATTCTCTGAATTTTTCCTGGCCATAAACCCCCATCTCCTGGCTGTATTACTCTGCATAGCCTTTCTCTTTCTCAACCTTATAGGCATAAAGGAGGCAGGAAGAGTTCAGATTATACTCGTAGCAGCAATAATCATGGCCATAATTTATTACGTTGCTGCAGGCATGCCTTCGGTTAGGGTGATACACTTTGAACCTTTTCTACCCGCTGGTTTCAAGGGAATGTTCTCTGCAGCAGGTTTTATATTCGTCTCATTCGGTGGACTGCTCAAGATAGCAAGCATTGCAGAAGAGGTAGACAATCCAGGTACCGTGATCCCCAATGGAATGATATTATCGCTTCTTGTAATAAGCCTTGTCTATCTCTCCGGTATTTTCATAACCATAGGGGTGGTAAACCCTGGAATCCTCAGTGGCTCACTTACACCCATATCAACAGGGGCAACAGTGTTCATGGGTAAGTACGGCACCGTTATGTTCAACCTGATAGCCATACTAGCAATCCTATCGGCAGCAAATGCAGGTATCATGGCCTCTTCCAGATATCCACTGGCACTCAGCAGAGATGGACTCTTCCCTGGCCTGTTCGGGAAAATCAATAACAGATTCAATACACCTCACATCTCCATACTTATTACCGGATCACTTGTTGTGGCAAGCCTTTTCATGGGCCTAGACATGGTTGTAAAAGCAGCTTCATCTGTTCTCATACTCACCTATATATTTTCTTGCATATCAACCATAGTAATGAGGGAGAGCCGTATACAAAACTACCAGCCTGAGTTCAGGTCTCCACTTTACCCATGGCTCCAAATAGTGGGGGCTATTGGCCTTAGTCTACTCTTACTAGAGTTGGGCAAGGTGAGTATTTTTACTACACTGCTCTTAAGCCTACTGGGATTTATCTTCTACCTGTACCGAAAGGATGTCGGCGACAAGAGGGAATTTGCACTCATGCATCTGGTGGAAAGGATAACGGCTAAAGAACTCACTTCCTATTCGCTGGAAGAGGAACTCAAGGAGATAATAATAGAAAGGGACGAGATTCTTACAGACCAGTTTGACGAGATAATAAAAAAATGTCCGGTCCTGGATCTTGACAAAGCAATAACAAAGGAAGAATTTTTCAAGTTAGTGGCAAATGAGATGTCCTCAAGGATGGAGACCGATACCAAGTACCTACTGGACCTACTTCTCAGAAGAGAAAGCGAGGGGTCAACAGTATTGAGCCCTTACCTTGCAATACCTCATATCATTATAGAAGGTGATAAAAAACTGGATATACTTGTTGCAAGGTCAAGGCAGGGAATAGTATTTTCTGATGACACGCCGGCGGTACATGCCGTGTTTGTGCTCATCGGCACAAAAGACATGAGGCACATGCACCTGTGTTCACTTGCAGCTATTGCTCAAGTGGTACAGGATCAGTATTTTGAAAAACGCTGGATGGAGGCAAAAAGCATTGATGCTATAAGGGATGTAATAATCCTTACAAAGCGCAGGCGTTCATGCACCTTTCCCTAGACCAAGCCCGTGGGTGGAAGCAGCTCAGGCGCTTCCCTTATAACCCGCATGGCCTTCCACTTACCGCCCCTGAAGCGCATGAGAAAACTTATACCAAGTGCCATGACATAAAGTGTTGCAAAGCTCCAGGCAACATATATCCCCTTGTGCAGCACTACAACGCTTAAGTACACAGGCAAGACCAAAAGCATTAGGGAAAGGACAAGGATTATGATCATCACAAACCTCGTATCACCTGCACCCTTTATGGCAGATGCAAAGATGATGTTCATGGTATCAAAAAGAGAATACAACGCAACAAACCTCAAGAGTACAACTGTCATATCATGGATCGCCTTAAACCCCTTTGTATTAGCTCCCAAGGCAAAGGGAGCAATAAATATATCTGGTACTAGGACATACGCAATTGCCAATGTTAGCATGTAAAGAAATGTGACTCTGAACCCAGAGTATGTTCTTTTCTCGGCTATATCTGGTTTATCCATGCCCAAGTACTTACCCACTAAAACACTGACGGCCATTCCAAAACCAATCATGGGCATAAAGGCAAGATTGTTTATGTTAAAGGCTATGTTGGTGGATGCAAGTTCCATTGTACCAAGTCGACCTACAATCAGGATAAACATGGAGAAAGCCCCTATGTCCAGAAAAAACTCGACCCCACTGGGTAGACCATACCTTACAAGTCTTAAGAACAGATCACGTTCAAAACGCCATCCACTTATGGTTGAATAGAGCCTTTCATATGGATCCCTCAATACAAGGCCCATGTATATGGCAAGGGAAATATAGCTTGAGATGACTGTTGCTATACCTGCACCCTTTATACCCATCTCAGGGAAACCCCATTTACCGAATATCATCCCATAATCGAGTACTAGGTTTACAATGGTTCCAATAGAGCTTATCCACATCACAGGCCATGGCTTGCCCCTGCCGGAAAAGAAGCCTCCAAGGGCCGCACATGCAATCACTGGAAATGCACCAAGGCTCAGGATCTGGAAATAGATCACCTCGAGCTCTTGTACGCCTGGAGCATGCCCTGCAAGACGAAAAAGTGGCTCTGCAAGAGGTATGAACAATCCAAGTACAAACCCGCCAATGACTGCTACATAAAAGCCCTGCCAGATAGAAGGCCCTATTCTGTCATTACGGGTGGCGCCGGAATACTGGGCCACGAAGGTGCTCACGTATCCGGCCGTGCCCAGGAAAAGACTCATGATGGTAAAGCAGAACATACCTGCAGGCATGGCCGCAGCAATTGACTGAGGTGAATACCAAGCCAGGAACATACGGTCAACAAAATGCTGAACCGTCCATGCGCCCGTGCTTAGGATAAGGGGCAAGGCTATGGTGATTATTTCTTTGTATCCACCCTGTCCTGATCTACATCGCTTGTAAGGTCCCAATATTACAAAACCTCTTTTGCTAGAAAACCGGATGGTAAGAATACACAAGGAATCTGCCCTTGCTAATCATTACATACAAAGATTACAGGGAGCAAACTCCTATTAAATTGAAAGACAAGTAAGCATAGCGTATTCTCCGTTTATCAATACAATCTTAGTCTTTTCCTTATTTCCTGTTTCTTATAATAGTCCTTGCATCACTTAAACCCAGTTGAAAAGCAGCTTTAAACTTCTTTAGGTCAATTTCTCCTTTTCCTATTGGCATATTAATTGACGGGGTAATTATGATAAATTCGGTATCTTTGTAACCACTTAGATGCATGCTAGCGAGTTCTCTCATACCATTGGGTGAAGCCACAACAATCCATACCTCATTAAAATCTGATAGGTCTACGCAGTCAACAGGAATCCTACCTGTAAGACCACCATCCAGGTATCTATTACCATCTATAAGTTTTGCAGAGAAAACCCCATTTATAAAAGGCATATAGCAACTTGCCCTTATTGCATCAACAAGCTTTTCCTCCTGGAAATTCCCCTGGAATCTGAAGTATTCCCTTTCAAAAGCCTGACCCTTTAGCATCTTTAGTGGTGAGAGTATCTTGGAGGTAGCTATATGTACGCATATACTTGAAGCCTTCAGTCTGTTCACATCAAGGAAAGGCAGACTTACATTTGTTATGAGCCAATCCAGGTTTCTTGATTTCGAACTATTAAAAACCGGATGTGGGGAAAGTCTGTAATTACATAATGCTTCCCAGGCACCAAAGACTTGGTGTATGTCTCCAGCTGCGTGCCATGCTGCAGCCGTAGAACCAACGCTTACACCAGCTATATCGGAGAAGGCTATTCCTGCTTCATCAAGAGCCGTCATCACGCCTGCATAGTACACACCACGCATGGCCCCCGAGGCATAACAGAGAAGCCTCTTTACCTCGCTTGCAGAAATTGGCACCTGTTACTGAGCTTACCTGCAGTCAGGACACTTATCAAAGAATGACCTGTCTTTCCCAGTTGTCTTTACTATCCAGTCTATCTGGGCTTCAGGTATGTAGGGTTTACCACACACGCTGCACGTGTGCATCTTGAATTCCTTGCCCCATATCTTCCTGGTATCTCCCTCATCCTTTATGGATATTGCACCTGTTGGGCATGCATATGCACATGCACCACAACCGATACATACCTCACTCGGCTTCATGTATGGAGTACCTGGCTTTTTATCGTAGCTGCGGTTCAACATGGCTATGGCAGACACGCCCACAACCTCTTCACATACCTGGACACAGAGTCCACATGCAATGCACTTGTACCTGTAATTCTCGCCCTCGTCCTTCTTGAACCTGGGCTCTTCAATGCCGTTTTCCCTTGCAAGTTCAACCACCACCTCGGCATCTGGTACGCGTGCGAGCATAAGCTCCAGGATCCCTCTTCTTATACGCTTTACCAGAGGCGTTTCTGTCTTTATCTCAAGCCCTTCCCTTACAGGGTAATTACAGGATGTAACAAGCCTCATCCTTCCGTTCTGATGTGCCTCAACCAGACATACCCTGCAGGAGCCACCGCTAGACTTCACTTCCGGGTTAGAACACAGGTTGGGTATGTATATGCCGTTTTCCTGGGCAACTTCCAGTACATTCTGGTCCTTTAGTGCCTCGACCTCTTTGCCATCTATGGTAAATTTGATCTTTTCCATCGCCACTTCCTTATTCAACGATAACTGCATCAAAGGGGCAGACTTCCCTACATATGCCGCACCTTATACACTTCTCAGTATCAATGGTATGCGGTTTCCTCTTTTCACCAGATATGCACTGTTGCGGACACTTCCTGGCGCACACCATGCATCCTGTACATTTATCTGGATCTATCCTATACGTTATTAGTGCCTGGCATACACCTGCCGGGCATTTTTTATCCCTTATATGTGCCTCGTACTCGTCCCTGAAGTATCGGATGGTGGTAAGTACCGGATTTGCCGCAGATGTGCCTAGACCACAGAGCGCTCCCCATTTTAGTACGTCGCACAGCTCTTCTAAAAGCTCTATGTCACCTTCCTTACCCCTTCCTTCGGTTATGTTAGTAAGGATCTCTAGCATCCTCCTGAGACCTTCCCTGCAAGGGGTACACTTGCCGCACGACTCCTCCACCAGGAACGAGATAAAGTACTTGGCAACGTCCACCATGCACGTATCTTCATCCATGACAATCATGCCGCCAGAGCCCATCATGGATCCTGCATCGGTGAGGCTATCAAAATCTATCTGCAGGTCAAGCAAGCTCTCTGGTATGCACCCGCCCGAAGGTCCACCTGTCTGCACCGCCTTAAACTTCTTACCCTTTGGTATACCGCCACCGATATCGTAGATGAGTTCCCTTAAGGTGATGCCCATTGGCACCTCGACAAGGCCCGTATTGTTTACCTTGCCCACTAGAGAAAAAACTTTTGTTCCTTTTGAATTCTCGGTTCCAAAGTGAGAGTACCACTCAGCCCCGTTCTTTATGATTACAGGTACATTGGCCCATGTTTCCACGTTATTCAACACAGTTGGTTTATCATACAAACCTCTTTCCACAGACCTAATATACTTGGCCCTAGGCTCACCCACCTTACCTTCTATTGACCTCATTAAAGCGGAGGATTCGCCGCAAACAAAGGCACCACCACCCCGGCTTATCTTTATATTAAAGCTGAAATCCGTTCCAAGTATGTTATTCCCGAGAAAGCCCATCTCCCTTGCCGAATCTATTGCAGACTGTAGATTCTTTATAGCAAGAGGATATTCATCTCTTACGTATATATATCCCTGGTTAGAACCTATTGCATAGGCTCCAATTATCATACCCTCTATTATTGAGTGCGGGTCTCCTTCCATCGTAGAACGGTCCATAAACGCACCAGGATCGCCCTCGTCGCCATTGCATATAACGTAGCGTACATCACCATCTGCATTCCTACATGACCTCCATTTCCTTCCGGCAGGAAAACCACCACCACCACGCCCCCTGAGACCTGATTTCTCTATCTCTGAAATAACATCTTCTGGATCCATCTTAAGGGCCTTAACTAGTGCTGTATACCCATCTCTAAGTATGTAGTCATCTATGGAGGTAGGATCTATCTCCCCAATGTTTCTAAGCGCTATCCTTTGCTGGTGCTTGTAAAACGGAATAGACTGATACTCTGCAATTACCTGCTTGGTGTTAACATCCTTGTACAGAAGCCGTTCAACAATTTCGTTACCCTCTATGCTCTTTTCTACTATCTCGGCAACGTCCTTTGGCTTTACCCTGAGATAGAGTATATCCTTTGGCTTGATTGCAACTAGAGGTCCGTTCTCGCAGTAACCGTGACAACCGGTCGTCTTGACACCTAGGTCAACGCCTATTTTCAGACCCTTGTCCTTAATGACACGCTCAAATTCCTCGGCAACCTTAACCGAACCGTTTGCCTGACATCCAGTACCAAAACAGATTAAGACCCTAGGAATATCTTCTCTAATAGAACTGCTTATTTCCTCACGATACCTATCAAGATCATTAAAAGAACTAATGGCTCCCATCTGTATTCATCCTTCTACTCGTATTTTTTTAGAATACTATGAACGTTTGAGGAACTTGCATGACCGTGATACTCGTCATCTACCACAACAACAGGGGCCATTGCGCATGCACCCACACAGTTAACAGTTTCTAGGCTAAATCTCATATCATCTGTTGTACCACCTCGTTCTACGCCAAGCTCACGTTCTATTGCCTCTAGTATCAAGCCTCCACCTTTTAAGTGACAGGCTGTACCCATGCAGACCTTTATTGTATGCCTACCTCTAGGCACCAAGGATAGCGCCTTGTAAAAAGTTGCCATGGCATATATTCTGCTCTCGGGCACGTCAAAAGATTCGCTCAATCTCTTTATGCCTTCTTCAGGCACATAGTTTAACTTCCTCTGAAACGACTGAAGAATCGAGAGAAGGGATTCCTCTGACTTCTCGTGAGACGATATGATTTCATCTATCTGGTTAATATCCACTGCCATTCTACATGCCCCCGCATTTACTGATAATTTTCTCGTATTCCTGGTTTACTCTTCTTTGTATTTCCTCTATATCCTTATCTTTAAGATGCCTGAACCTACCCTGGCCCTTAAGGTAGTCCCCCACGGGCCTCAGCTTCTGCGGTTCATAGGTCATCCTGTACTTGCCATCCACAACCTCGTATAGAGGGAAAACCCCTGTATCCACGGCGAGCCTTCCATACCTTATGCTATCACTGGTAGGTATCCTCCACCCTGTTGGACACACGCTCAAGATATGTACATATGCAGGTCCTTTAATATTCGCAGCTTTTTTTACCTTTTCCATGAGGTCAAAGGGGAAACTCGGACACGCGGTTGCAACATATGGTATATTGTGTGCAACTGCTATCTGGGGGAGGTTCTTTTTCTGCGTTCTTTGGCCTATGCTCACCTTGCCTGCAGGGCTGGTGGTTGTACTGGCACCGTAGGGTGTTGAGCTGGAACGTTGAATGCCCGTGTTCATGTAGGCCTCGTTGTCAAAGCAGACATATATCATGTCATGTCCCCTCTCCAGAGCACCGGAAAGCTGGCCCATGCCAATATCAGCTGTGGCACCGTCACCTCCCATTGCCACGAAGTTTATCTTTTTCTCTGGAACCTTGCCTTTTCTCATCAGCACCTTCATACCTGCCTCGCACCCAGATATCACGGCAGATGCATTCTCGAATGCCACGTGTATCCAAGGCACATTCCATGCGGTCGTGGGTAGAGGCGATGATATGATCTCCATGCAGCCTGTTGCCATTGCAACTATGGTATTCCGTCCAAGTGCCTTCATCACAAGCCTTACTGCCAATGCCTCTGCACAACCCTGGCATGCCCTGTGCCCGGATGTAAAATACTCGGCCTTCTCAACGAGTCTGGGCGCAAAAACTGTAAATCTATCCATAATAAGCTCCTTATCCCCTCAGGCCATAAAGGGTATAGCCTTCCATCTCTCCCCTCTGGACTTTTTCCTTTGCATCTAGAAGTATGTTCTTGAAGTCATGGCGTGACACATCGCGACCAGCCAGACCGGCAACGTAGTTTATTACTTTTGGTGCACCCTGTTTACTGTAGAGTGCTGAACGCAGCTCACTGGCAACAGGCCCTCCTGGACCGCCAAAACTGATGGCACGGTCAATTACAACTAAATGATTTTTACCAAGCACTGCCTTGTAGAAATCATCGAATGGGAATGGCCTCCAGAGCCTTATTTTCACGGCACCTACTTTCTCACCCTCTTCCCTGAGCATGTCAACCACTTCCATGGCAGTCTCACCGTACGAACCCATGGTAACTATGCAGTAGTCAGCATCATCGGCCCTGTAGGTCTCAATAGGGTGGTAGCTGCGGCCGGTCAGTTGTTCCCATTCCTTCCACGCCTTGACTATCGTAGAATAGGAATTTACAACCGCATTATCCCTTGCCTTCTGGGCCTCTGTGTAAAGTTCTGGCATGGCAAAACAGCCCATGGACAAAGGATTATCAGGGTGTAGTGCAATGGGGTACTTAAATTCAGGTAGATACTTCTTTATAACGCTATCCTCAATGTATTCCACGGGTTCTATCATGTGTGTGAGTATAAAACCGTCTATATTAACAGCAACAGGTAAGAGCACGTCAGGATCTTCAGCCACCCTGAACGCCCAGGGCATGTGATCATATGCCTCCTGGCCATTTTCTATGAACACCTGGATCCAACCCGCATCCCTTACCAGCATGGTATCAGTATGATCATTCCATATGGAAAGCGGTGAAGAAAGTGACCTGTTTGCGAGTGCCATGACAACGGGTAGCCGCATGGCCGACGCTATAATAAAAATCTCCGACATCAGGGCAAGCCCCTGGGAACTTGTTGATGTGAATGTCCTGGCTCCAACTGCGGCAGAACCGCAGCATACGCTCATAGCTGAGTGTTCGCTCTCGACAGGTACAAACTCAGCATCCAGCTCCCCGTTTGCAACTATCTCTGAGAGATGCTCAACTATGTGTGTCTGTGGCGTGATTGGATATGCTGCTATGAGATCCACGTTACACTGGGCTACTGCTTCCGATATGGCAAGGGATACCTCTATTCCTTTCCTGACACCCATCTTATTCTTCCTCCTCGGCTACCATTGTGATGCACCCAACTGGGCATTCCCTTGCGCATATACCGCAGCCCTTGCAGTAAGTAAGATTCGCCTCAAAATGTCCATCCGGCATCTGATGTATGGCTGCGTCAGGGCAAAATAGCCAGCACACACCGCAATGTATGCATTCATCGGCATTTACAACGGGTTTCTCTGATCTCCATGTACCTGTCTCATATTCCCTGGCATTTCCCACCTCACGCACAACAGCGCCCGGCTCCAGTTCCTGCCATTTTATCTCTTCCATAGGCTTTGCCACGTTACTACTCCTTTATGACGGCCTCTTTATAGGCACGCTCTAGTGCCCTTATATTCTTAGGCCCCAGTTTTGTTCCAAAACGTTCCATAATGGGTCTCTCTATATCCTTTACTGTTAGTAGGTCCGTTGACTTCAGGAATGCGCCCAGCATGGTAGTGTTCACTATGGGTCTTCCCAGCTCTTCATGTGCAATCTTGTTGGCATCCACGGCAACTATCCTGGAATTAAAGCCATACTCGTCTCTTATCTCTACCGGGGTCTTTTTTGAGTTGAGTACTAGGGTACCGCCTTCTTTCATGCCCTCGGTGGGGTTTATCAATGAAAGAAGACCAGGGTCCAGCACAATCACTATGTCAGGGTTATACACCTTTGCCCTTATATTTATCTTCTTATCATCCAGCCTGCAGAATGCAACAACAGGTGCGCCCCTTCTCTCTGGTCCAAAGCTGGGAAATGCCTGTGCATAAATATCCTTTGATATGGCTGCAATTGCAAGTAGTTCCGCTGATGTAACTGCCCCTTGTCCCCCTCTACCGTGAAACCTGATCTCCAGCATGACTGCTCCTAGCAAAAAAATTTAGCGCAAAATATCATCCTTCACGTACTCTTGTCAATTATGAATAGTTCTTTAACTAAAAAATTTGGCATCCCTTGAAAAGCACTATATTCGCCTATTTGCTAACCTGGACTTCATATGTTATATAGAAATAATGATACATTCCATAAAGGGCCTTATCCCATTGGTTATTTTTATTGCCATTGTCTCGGTTTCATGGCTTTCCGGGTTTGTATTTCAAAAGTGGGTCTTCTCCTATCTCCACAAGCTCTCAAAGAAGACTAGCTGGAAATGGGATGACATAGTTGTACAGGCGTTAAACAAGGTAATAATACCGTGGTTCTTAATCGCGGGCATATTTATTGCTGCCCGCATGGTGGGTCTGCCCTTGTACATCACCCAACCCCTAGAGAAGATATTGCTCGTAATCATAGTGATCTCTATCACGTGGCTCCTGTTAAAGATAACCATTGACCTTGTCCAAATGCACATGGAGACTATCGCGGAGAAACTGCCCAATACGTCCCTGCTGGTGAGCTTTGTCAGATGGCTGATACTCATCATGGGCGGGCTTACACTCCTCCAGGTACTGGGTATATCCATAACACCCGTACTTACCACCCTAGGCATTGGTGGTCTCGCAGTGGCTCTTGCACTCCAGGATACTTTAAAGAATTTCTTCTCTGGCATCCAGATAATAGCCTCAAAACAACTGAAACCAGGAGATTTTGTCAGGCTGGATACAGGAGATGAGGGGTATGTAATGGATGTAACATGGAGAAATACAACGATCAGGACAATATCCAACAATACCGTTGTTATCCCCAATGCAAAGCTGGCAGATGCAGTAATAACGAACTATTACCTCCCGCAAAAGGAGATTGCTGTCAGGGTGGAAGTAGGCGTAAGTTACTCAAGTAACCTGGAAGAGGTAGAGAAGGTAACAAAAGAAGTAGCAGAGAAGGTCATGAATGAAGTTGCAGGGATCGACTTCTTCGAACCTATTATCAGGTTCCATACATTCGGGGACTCAAGCATAAACTTCACGGTTATTATGAGGGCAAACGAGGTGATAGACCAATACTTGGTTAAGCATGAGTTCATAAAAAGGCTCCACAAAAGATATAATGAAGAAGGTATCGAAATCCCCTTCCCCATCTCTACCATATACCTGAGAAAAGACCAGGAATAGATCCTAGGACAAAAAAGAATCTGCATACTGTTGACAGAGTGCATTTACATTACTAAGTATCATCACCACCAAAATGATATTTGAACACATTTACAACCCCAACGAGGTAAATGGTTAAATGATAATTTTAAAGAGCTTGATTGCAATCTACCACGGCATCCGAGTGCAGGATTTTCTTGATATCGCCATAATAGCAACCCTTATCTACCTGGCACTCATATGGTTCAAAAACACTGCCTCCCGTTTCGTGCTCGGTGGTATAAGCCTTTTGGGTCTTGTCTACGTGCTAGCACGCATTTTTAAGCTTTATTTAACCATTATGGTACTCCAAGCCTTCTTCGCAATACTCGCCATAGCAATGGTCGTAATATTCCAAGAAGATATAAGGAGGTTTCTTGAGAGGCTGGCCCTGTGGGGTTCAATGGAAAAAAAGACACCTGGTGATAAAAACCAGTACAACAAAAAGTATGCCGATGAACTGCTTGAGACCGTTGCAGGCCTTGCAGAAGAAAGGACAGGTGCACTTATAGTACTCAAAGGCAAGGACCACCTTGAAAGACACTTGAAGGGATGTATCAGGCTAGATGGCAAATTCAGCAGGCCACTAGTCGCAAGCATATTTGACAAGCACTCCATGGGGCACGACGGTGCAATGATCCTTGAAGGTAACTGTGTAACAAGCTTTGGCTGTCACCTACCACTGTCCACAAATGCAGAAAAGGGATTAGGGCTTAGGCATACAGCTGCCCTTGGCCTGAGCGAGAGATGTGATGCCCTTTGCATAGTTGTTTCAGAAGAAACAGGAAAGATAAGCATGGCATCTGAAGGTAGGCTGGAAGACATCAACAACCTCGGCCTTCTCAAGGGCATAGTCAACGATTTCTATGAACACCTACAACCTAGACATGAACATAGTACCATTCCCAGCTGGCTAAAGAAGAACACCCTTGAGAAAGCACTTGCCATCTTTCTTGCATTAATGCTCTGGATAGCCTTCGGTTACCAGAGGGGATCTGTACTACGTGACTTTCCCGTGCCCATAGAATACACCAACATACCCAAGGAGTGGGTAATCGAAAATCTAAGATACAAGCAGGTGATTGTTACCATCATGGGTTCACCACAGGCATTCAAGCTATTTGACCCAAATACCCTGAAGATATCCATAGACCTGTCAGATATAAAGGAAGGCAGGCAATCTATTGTGCTCACAAGGCAGATGGTAAACATCCCGTCCAACCTTTCGCTTGCCGGGATAAGGCCTGGGAGAATCTTTATCATTGCACACAGGTTGGTACCCATAAGCGTGCCCGTTCACGTGAAGATCGTAGGCAGGCTAAAACCTAGCCTTGTATTGAAGAGGATATATACCGAACCTAGCAAGGTAGACGTCCTGGTGAGAAGACAGAAGATGAAAAGCATAAGCTCAATAAAGACAGAGCCCATTGATCTCTCAGGTATAACAGACAATAGCGTCATAGATGCAAGGCTCGTTTTGCCACCGGACATCAGGTTCGAAAATGGCAGTCCTTCAGAGGTAAAGGTTCATGTTGAAGTCAAGAAGATAAGAGCAAAGAAGAAAAAATGAACGAATCTTCATTTTGTACTTGACATATAAAATAAAATTCCTATATAAGGTACACATTCAAAGGCTATAGACCTCCTTTTTGGGCCCACTCCCGCCTTTATTTGAGTGGGCCATTTTTTTATGTTAACATTAAGTATCATGAAAAAAAGAGGTAAACATAGCACGTTCACGGCCAAGCATCTTCCAAGTTCCAAGGAAAACGAAACATCCTATGAGAACGGTCAAACTGCTACAGGCCCTGATGAAGAAATTGAGACCGAGCTGTTTCTGTCTGCAATGAAAGGGGTAAGGCCTATTGAAAACAACCTTGCTTCATTCTATCCTGAGAATAAGGCTAGTGCATCAGAAAACGTCCTGAAGAAAGCCAGGGAAGAAGACAGGTCTATCATTAACGAGCTAAAGGAGCTGGTTCAAGGAAAATCTAAGTTTGACATAAAGCTTACAGGTGAATACGTCGAGGGCCACGTCGTCCCCATCGACCCAAAGATCATCCATAAGCTCAAGGATGGGAAGTATACAATGCAGGCACACATTGACCTGCATGGGCTAACAAGGGAAGAGGCTAGGATTGCCCTCTCAGACTTCATCCAGTTCTCTCTTAGAAAAGGCTACCGCACCGTGCTTGTTGTACATGGAAGAGGGCTTAAATCAAGGCAGGGCCCTGTGCTTAAAAAAAGTGTAATAGAATGGCTCTCCACAGGCAGGTTTTCCCGCATAGTACTCGGGTTCTGCTCGGCAAGGCCATGCGATGGTGGAACAGGTGCCCTGTATGTCTTGCTCAGGAAAAAAGTAAAGAGGGCAAAGTGGAAGACAACGGTCTGAGACAAGACGTTCTGAATATATAAGCTAAACCTGGATTGTAAACCATCCTTGGCCAGAGCCCACTAGTACATGCTACATGGCTGACATGCTCGACATCTTCAGGAAGAGTTCCATGACAGCATTCTCCATGTTTACGTTGACAACAATACCTCTTCTCAAGTCATTTATAGACAACAATACATCTTCAATTTTTCTGGAGTCAAAGGACCTTACGTCTATGTCAAACAACTCTCTGTTTGTCACCATCTCGCATCTTGCCCTTAAGACCATTATATCTCTTACAATAGACTCCACAATAGTTAATAGTAATCCCACAGAAACACCGGGTTCTTTCAGCGAAGACATAAACATTGATGCCACTTTGAACGGATCATTGCCCTCAAGGAGACCAAGGGTACCCTTTACAAATTCCTGTATAATCCCCTTTGTCCGGCCATCAAGGGCATCCAGTAATAGATCCAAGATGCCAGCTTCAATACCCGCTCTAGGTTTCACTCCTGGACCTGGATAAAACCTGACCACCTTGCACCTGGAAATGATGGTTTTCTGCAACAGGTCGGGATTATGACTTATTAGGACAAATATGGTTGACTCGGGCGGTTCTTCAAGGCTCTTCAACAATGCATTTGAGCTGGAGATATTAAGCATCTCAGCTGGTTCAATTATGACCATCCTTACCTTTGCTTCAAAGGGTTCAAATCCTATGTCCCTTAGTACCTGCCTTATATCAGGCATCTTGATCTGTTTGTCATCCCCTGGAGAGACGTTAATAAGATCAGGGTGTGTACCAGAATTAGCCTTTATACATTGAGAACAGCTATTGCAAGGATCACCCAAACTCTTGATGCAGTTGATAGCCTTGAAGAATTCTCTTGCCACGGCTGTCTTACCCAACCCAGTGATACCCGAGAAAAGGTAGGCATTATACAGGTTGTTCGATAGGATATCACCCCTTAGCTCCTGTACTTGACTATGGTGTCCTTTTATACCAGCCCACATGTTATGGGTATTTAACCTATCCGGCTATAATAGACAATCTATAAAAACCACCTACACATTCACATCGGTCTCCTTAGAGCGTACACAAAGCCCAAGAAATAAAGACCATAATTTATGCCTTGTCTCAAGCCTGAACAAAAGTTATTGTATGTTGTATAATGGATTACAGGCAAGTTTATTGTAAATGGTGCCCGGCAAGGATGTATAATGTATCCACTTGCTCAAGGTGCCCGAGGTACAGGAGATACGTGCTAGGTAATAATAAACTCATGTCGGCTCAGGATTTTTGCACCCTGTGTACACATTTCAGAGATAATGACATGGAGGTCTTCTGCTCGACAAACAGATACTACCAGGAGGATTCCGATGAAGACTTTGACTGCTACCGGTTCAACCCTGTCTGGCTCAATGCCTTGCAGGACAAGGCCTAGCATAATAAAAAAAGCACCATGATGTTCAGAAAAAAACAAGACATGTTTTACGAACTTCTTTACAGTCAAGGGAGAAAAACCCTTGATGGTCTTGATGCACTCTTGAGATTCGCATCAAAGCCAAGTACTGACAATGCATCTGCTGTAAAGGAAATAGAGATGGAGGCAGATGACCTTAGGAGAATAATCATAGAAAAGCTCAACCAGACTTTCATTACACCTATAGATAGGGAGGACATATTCGAACTATCAAGGGCCATAGACGACGTCATGGACTACGCCTGTACAACGGTATATGAAATACAGATATACAAGGTTCAAGCAGACAAGCACATAGGCATAATGATGGATATCCTGAGGAATGCTGGAAGAGAACTTACCATAGCATTGAAGAACTTACATAACCACCCCCTTGTTGCCATGGAGCATGCAAAGCAGGCAAAGGCGTATGAGAATAAGATGGAGAAGGCATACAGAAGGGCACTGGGAGAGCTGTTCGAAGGAGATGATCCCATCTATATGATGAAGATGAGGGAAATATACAGGCATTTAAGTAATGCTGCAGATCGTAGCGACGAGGCAGCAAATATTATAGGTGACATCATTGTCAAGATGAGTTAAAGGAACTTCTGAGAAAACCATATCGCGTCCTTGCATTGGACATCATGCAAGCAACCGGAAAGGAGGCAATTCAACACTGGTTTAGTAGATATGTATGGGGTTCGCCTTATCTACTTATACCTTGAATGTATCAGAGATGAAAGATTGTTCTTTATGAAGACATGCTGCAATCCTATGGTTAACCATCCTATTATAGAACGAGGAGGAAGATAACAGATGAACATTTATTCTTTCCTGGAGAAAAGCGCTTCCGACTTCAAGAACAAGGTCTGCCTGAAGTACAAAGGAGAAGATATAACCTTCTACGAATTAGACAGAATAGCATCATCTTTTGGCAATGCCCTCAAACGCAAGGGCATATCACGAGGCGACAGGGTCGTGGTCATGCTCCCAAATTGTCCCGAGTTTGTTATATCGTACATGGGCATTGTCAGCATAGGGGCTGTCGTAGTGCCAGTCAACCCATCATTTACAGCGAGGGAACTATGGCATATCGTATCAGATTCCGAAGCAAAGGGGATAATACTGGAAGGCAGGCGCCTGCCTGTACTGCAGAAGCTTCCAGGAGATGTATCGCTTGACCCGATTATAACGACCGGGGCTGAGGGTAATTTTAGAGACTATACATATGGCCCTCCCATGGGTAACCCAGAGGATATGGATGCAGATGATACAGCGGTCATGGTCTATTCTGCAGGGCTCACAGGCCGTCCAATGGGAGCCATGCTTACCCACCGTAACCTTGACCATAATTCTGATCTTTTAAGGCTATGCTTCGAGGCAGATCACACAGATACCAGTCTTACTTTAATACCTTGCTTCCATACATTCAGCGTGTCTGCAAACATGCTTTCCATGATCAGGTATGGTGGGACCATTTATCTCATGAACAAGCTGGACTTCAAGGAGCTTCGCTATGCACTCACAGAAGGCGGGGTTACATGCATATCGGGCGTACCTACCCTGTTCTACGCCCTTACTCATCATCCAGAGCTACAGGATATAGATTACAGGTCCATGAGAGGTCTTGTCTCTGGTGGTTCTGCACTCCCAATCGAGGTTTACAAGGAGTTCAAGAACAGGTTCGACGCCGACATTCATCAGGGCTACGGCCTTACAGAGGCCTCGCCTGTGTGCACGGTAAACGATATACATGTCAAGTTAAAACCAGAGTCAATTGGCCCAACCGTGCCAGGTGTAGAGGCAAGGGTGGTCGATGAGGATGGCAAGTTGTTGGCTCATGGCCAGGTGGGAGAACTCGAATTCAGAGGACCTAACGTTATGAAAGGTTATTTTAAAAAGCCAAAGGAAACCTTGGAGGTTATACACGATGGATGGCTTAGGACAGGAGACCTCGGATACATGGATGAAGAGGGATATCTGTACATAACTGGATACAAGAAACAGATGATTATAACATCTGGGTTCAATGTCTATAACAAGGAGGTAGAGGAAGTCCTTAACTCCTATCCAGGTGTCAAGGATTCTGCCATCACAGGGGAACCAGATCTGATAAGGGGAGCCATAGTAAAGGCATTCATTGTAAAAGACGATCCCAGCATAAACGAGAACGACATAAAGAGATTTGCAAGGGAACGTCTTGCTCCGTACAAGAGCCCGAGGAAGGTGGTGTTCGTCGATAGCATACCGAGAGACCACAATGGAAAGGCCATTCTGGAAAAAATGGAAGACCCGGGAAAGAAGTGATATGTAACTTATGCCCAAGGCTGTGCAATATTGATCGATCATTCCGGAAGGGCGTTTGCCTATCTGGTGATATCATGAAGGTTGCAGCAATTGTGCTGCATAGGGGTGAGGAACCACCCCTTGTCAAGGGTAGGGGCTCCGGTGCCATCTTTTTCTCTGGATGCCCTATGCGGTGTCAATACTGCCAAAATATGGACATAAGCCACCAGGCCTGGGGCCAGGAAATAAAACCCGAGGAACTTGCATGCTACATGGCAAGGCTTGAATCACTTGGGGCATCAAACATAAACCTGGTTACTCCGACACACTTCACGCCGTGGGTACTGGATTCCATCATGTTGGCAAGGCAAATGGGAGTCAGGTTGCCTGTCATGGTCAACTCTGGTGGATACGAACTTACAGCAACCATGAGGATGTGGTATGATTACGCGTCCATATACCTGATGGATCTCAAGTATGGTGATAACAATACGGCCAGTATTCTCAGCAAAGTACCAGACTACTGGGATAAGGCAAGAGATACAATAATAGATATTTACGAGAACATGGGTCCACTCGTTGTAGATGAGAAAGGCATGGCCAGGAAGGGCCTTATGGTAAGGCACCTGGTGTTACCAGGCATGATATCCAACCCATTTTCAGTGCTGGAATTCCTAGCCAGCGTGGCCAGAGACATACCTATTAGTATAATGTCGCAGTACAATCCAAATTTCTATACTGGTAACGTGAATGAGCTAAAGAGGACAATAACACAAGACGAGTACAGAGTTGTTGTGGAGAAGGCCATTGAACTCGGATTTGAGACCATTTTCGTCCAGGATGCAAGTTCCTCCGAAGTGTACTCCCCTGATTTTAAGTCTTTGAGGCCATTTGGCGATACTCCGAACCTACTTTCAGACCATATTAAGGACACCAGCATGTATGTGTAGATCATAAATACGGTCTGTATACTGCCCAAATTACTCCATGCAGCCAAAGATTTTTAAAGTTTTAGAATATTGTTAAACATCCTGAAGCCTCATTCCGATATTACTATTTGTATGGATTCTATACCTGCAGAACATGTGAAGGATTTTAATAAAGAGACAAAGGAGTTACTGTACCAGAGGGTATTTGTAATACTATGGATCGGTATAATACTAATCCCTCTATTCAGCGCCCTTGATTATATAGTAGTGCCTCACTACCTAAAGGAATTTTTCATATACAGAATTTCTTGTTCTGCATCATTCCTCTTGCTGATGGCCCTGTATCTCTCTAGGGTGGGAAAAGACCATCCATTTCTAGTTGCAATAATAGCATATATAATTTCAGGTTCTACAATATCACTCATGGTATTTAAAATGGGTGGTTATTCGTCCTTCTATTACGTCGGTATAATCATGGTTCTTGTCACGTTCGCGGCAATGCTACCGCTGAGTACTCTGCAGTCCACTGTATCAGGTATCCTGCTCTACCTCATATACGCAGTGCCCATACTGCTTTTCTCCTCGGCCAGCGGCAATGACATCAGGATGTTCCTCAACAACTCGTTTTTCTTTATCTTCTTCATAGTAATAAGCGTAGTTCAATGCTACGAGGAGACAAAAGGAAGGATAACCCAGTTTAACTTGAGGATGGAGTTGGACAACCTTGCAGAGAGGCTATCTTACTATGCCCACAACCTCGAGGCCGAGGTTGAAAAGAGGACTAGGGAGCTTCGTGAATCCGAACTTAAATACAAGGATCTATACGAGAACATCATCGATATCGTAATCCTGACTGATATGAACGGAAAGATAATCATGGCAAACCCCAGGTTTTACGAGGCCACACTTCTGCCAGATACCCATGGTAACCATTTATCTCTACTCGACGTCATACATCCACTGGACAGGAAGATGGTCAAGATGGAAATATTTGGAAAGTCTTTCCAGAAAAAAGAGGATATCAAGAATATCCAGTTCAGGATAGTCAATACAAGGGACAAGGTAATCGAAGTGGAATGCAATACAAAGTTGGTGCAGAAGGATAAGAGCATAATCGGCATACAGATGGTCCTGAGAGACATAACAGAACGTAGGAAACTAGAGAATGCGCTTATTGAGTCCAACAAGAATGTACAGGATGCAAGAATAGCTACCATCCTAGGTCTAGCGAAACTCGCCGAATACCGTGACAGCGATACAGGTGCCCACCTGGAAAGGATAAGGGAATACTCTAAGATCCTAGCCGAGGAATTGGCAAAGACCCCTAAATACGAAGGTTACATAACCAAGGAATACATAGACGACCTTTACAACTCGTCAATCTTGCACGATATAGGCAAGGTGGGAATACCGGATTCCATACTGCTAAAACCAGGCAGACTCACCCCTGATGAATTCGAGATCGTGAAGCAACACTCAAAGCTAGGTGGTGATGCAATAAGGGCAATAGAGACAAAGATTAAGGGTAAGTCCTTCCTGACCCTAGGCAAGGAAATAGCATACTACCACCACGAGAGGTGGGATGGAAAGGGATACCCTGAGGGATTAAAGGGGGAAGAAATACCACTTTCCGCCAGGATAGTGGCGCTGGCCGATGTGTACGATGCCCTTACATCCAAAAGGACATACAAGGAGGCCTTCAGCCACGAGAGGGCAAAAGAAATAATAACAAGCGAAAGGGGTTCCCATTTTGACCCGGACATAGTTGATGCATTTATTAAGAGAGAAAAGGAATTTAGGGAAATAAGGGTCCGTCTTCACACCGAGGCAATAGAAAACATGGCCGAAAAGAATGCATACGGCGCATAATTTACCATGGTCTTATGCCTTCCGGGCACAACAGCTAACTCGCAGGCTAAAAACCTATCTATGGCTACCATGCCCTTGCCATTCCTTATCGTATTTGCATTGAACACTCATACTTGCGCGTAAAGATTGTACCTGTCCACACAGGTACATCTTACTCCACTTCTTCATTACAATGTAGAGTAGTCTGTCTGCAAATTGAATCCCCTTGGCATGTTCCTTACCTCTTCTGCCAAGATTATTCTGCATACCAGATTGAAATAAGTACATATACATGTCATTGGGTAGGCATTCTAACCGTGAATACATAGTCAAACATCCTTGGCATGGTCGGTTCCAGTATAGAATGGTATTTTTTATCCTTGACACGAAGCATGGAAGCAATATATCCTTATGGTTAAGCTTAACTTTAAACTTAATGAAAATCTTAAGGGGGATACATATGATAAAAACTGCAATTACCGAGATGTTTGGCATTAAATACCCTATAATATGCGGGGCAATGATGTGGCTATCAAAACCAAGGCTCTGCGCTGCAATCTCAGAAGCAGGCGGGATGGGTAATCTAACGGCTGGTAATTATGACAACGAGCAGGACTTCAGGACTGCAATACAAGAGGTAAGAAAGCTCACCGACAAGCCTTTCATGGTGGGTATAACTATATTGCCATCTGTTCATATCACGCCTGAGCATCACAAGATGTATGCAAGGGTATGTGCTGAAGAACAGGTGGCTGGCATAGAGGTGTCAGGCGCTCCCCTGGATAAGGGTATAGGCATGGATGCAATAGATATGCTCAAGAAGGCAGGGGTAAAGCTCTTCCACAAGGTAGGTTCTGTAAAGCATGCAGTACACGCGCAGAGTGTAGGCTACGACGGCATCTATGCAGCCGGGTTCGAGGAAGGCGGGCATCCCCTTGATGACGATGTAAGCACAATGGTACTCACACCTAGGATTGTGGATTCCGTCGACATTCCGGTTGTAACCGTTGGCGGCATATCCGATGGTCGCTCCATGGCAGCAGCACTTACATTAGGTGCCCAAGGGGTAATGATGGCAACAAGGTTTATAGCCACAAAGGAATGCGAGGTTCATGATGCAATAAAGCAAGAACTGGTAAGAAGGCAAGAATTTGAAACAACCATATTCGCCAAGTCACTTGGCTTACAAGGGAGAGCCCTTAAAAACAAGGTCATAGAGGAAGTTAAAAAAATAGAGGCAAGAGGCGGAGGATTCGATGAGCTAATCCCGCTTATATCAGGTGCTAGGATAAAGGAGGCATGGGAGACCGGAAACGTGGACCATGCCCCACTTATGGTGGGTCAATCCATAGGCCATGTTCACGAGATAACCACCTGTAAGGAATTGCTTGAAAACATGGTCAAAGATGCCAAGAAACACCTGGACAAGGCAATAAGACTGTTCAATTAGGCATGTATACACAAGGGCAGGCCTGAAACAAGGCCTGCCCTTGTGTTGCCTTAACTCAGCCGGAAGACTTTATCTAGGAATTTGCCTTTGAATATGCAACCTTCAGGCTTTCCTCTGCCTCTTTCACTGTTCTCTCTACTAGCTCGGATACACTTGGCAGATCATCTATCAGGCCAATGGTCTGTCCCAGGGTAATCACACCTTTTTTCACATCACCGTCTTCGGTTGCACTCCTTATAGCCTTGAATGCATTCGCCATGTAAGCAAGCTGAATGGCATTCTTCAACCCGGATGCAAGCACTCCCACGAAGAGCTTCAGATAAGGTAATTTCAGTTGGGCCGCAATCTCCTTTGAATTAAAGAGGGCCTCTACCATCTTTCTCAGGTTTAGACCCATACTTACTGCCTTCCTTGCACCTTCAGTATCCATTATCCTACAACCGAGCCCATCAAAACGCGTTGAATATATGGTATCGTACACCTGCTTCTCAAGTGTAAGCCTTTTGTAATTCTCGTGTAAGGGGCTTTCCTTGGTGTTAGCAAAACGTGTACCCATGGCTATTCCATCTGCACCAAGTGCTAGAGCCGCAGCCAAGCCTCTGCCATCCGCAAAACCACCAGCGGCGACCACTGGTATCTCAACCGATGATACTATGCTCGGAACAAGCACTAGTGACGTTGCGTCCCCACCATGGGCCGCTGCCTCGTGACCGGTTACTATAAGACCATCCGTACCATAATCCTGGGCCCTTCTTGCATGCCTGTGATTTACCACGGTCGCCAGTACCTTGCCACCGTACTTGTGTGCCTCCTTTACTATCCAGTCTCCCTTACCTAGAGCAAAATTTATCACTGGAACCCTTTCCTCGAGCAATACCATTGCATTCTCTCTAGCGCCAGGAAAAAGCAGGGATGCATTTGCTCCAAAGGGCTTGTCCGTTAGCTCCCTTATCTCATGCACGGCCTTACGTGTCTCATCCGTGCTCAGCGGTCCCGTTGCCAGTATGCCAAGCCCGCCCGCATTGGAAACAGCTGCCACCAGCTTGGGCACGCTCACCCAACTCATGCCAGAGAGAAGTATTGGATGTTCTATGCCAAGAATTTCAGTAATGCGTGTCTTCATAAAAAAAGCTCCTTTAACAGTTTATTTAAACTTTAACCTTTTTATAATAAACCATTAAGGTATTTCTTTCAAGTACATAAAGTCTCAGAATGTGAATAATCATACACACAGAAAACATTCTACCGTATGTCTTGGTACACACGTAACAGCATACTACTCATTCATATTATACCGTTGACAAAACCTTAAGTTTATTAATAATTAAACAATTTGAGTATAACCCGCAATTACCACAGGAGGAACGGTCATGGAAGAGAACGTTGGTGCTCTTGATAGGCTTGCAAGGGCCATTATATCAACAATTATAATCTTGGCTTACATAAAAGGTGTGCGCCTGCTAAAGGGCATGTTCGGGGGTGTTCTCCTTGTTGTAGCAGGAGCACTTATGCCGAGTGTCTTGTCAGGTTACTGTCCTCTTAACGAACTCCTTGGGATAAACACCGCTAAAAAGGCAAAGTAGAGGAGAACCATACTCCCCGATCCATACAAGTCCTTGCCATCTGTGTTTTCCTATACATATTGCAGGCTTAAAGTCTGCAATAGTGCGGAGTCTATGTTTATAGGTATCCTGATCCATGTTATGAAGGTCTTGCATCCATCACCTAACCATTGATCTATTGTAAAATCATCCCTATTGATATATTATATTAAGCACTGCATTTAACGGAGGCACTATGGTTGCCATGCCAGGGGTGAAAAACATTGGTTTCATAAGCACAAGACTGGCAGGTACTGACGGAGTCTCCCTCGAGACTGAGAAATGGGCCCACTGTCTTGAGAGAAACGGTTTTAACTGTTTCTACATGGCAGGCGAACTTGACAGGCAACCAGAGAAATCTGTCCTTGTAGAGGAATTCCATTTTAAGCACCCCGAGATAATGAAGATACAGGCCGAGGCCTTCGGCAAGACAAAACGCCCTAGGGATATAACCGATAACATCCACAAGGCTGCATCCTACATGAAGACAAGGATATACGAGTTTGTAAAACAGTTCGATATAGACCTGCTCATACCCGAGAACATACTGGCAATCCCAATGAACATTCCGCTAGGTATGGCTATGACCGAGTTTATAGCAGAAACAGGAATACCTGCCATTGCCCACCATCATGATTTCTCCTGGGAGAGAAAGCGCTTTCTAGTCAACTCCGTTAAGGACTATCTCCTAATGGCCTTTCCCCCAGACCTCCCAACCATTAGGCACGTAGTGATAAACTCTGTTAGCTCCGCAGAGCTAAGTTACAGAAGAGGCCTGACAAACACCCTTATACCAAATGTTTACGACTTTGCGAACCCCCCTGAAGAGGCAGATGACTACGCGCGAGACCTTAGAAAAGAGGCAACACTAGACGATGATGACCTCTTTGTTCTCCAACCCACGCGCATAGTTGCCCGGAAGGGTATAGACAAGGCCATAGAAATAGTGAGCAGCCTGGGGCTGAAGAATCCAACATTGATTCTCTCGCATGCCTCTGGAGACGAGGGGGACGAGTACGTTTCGAAGATCATGCAGTACGCTGCAAGGAATAACGTAAAGCTGGTTGACATCGAGCCCATCGTGTCAACCAAAAGGGGTTTAAACGAGGCCGGACAGAAATTGTACACGCTTGCAGATGCTTATCGTTGCGCAGATTTAATCACCTATCCATCCACGTACGAGGGATTTGGAAATGCCTTTCTTGAAGCAATATATTACCAGAAACCCATAGTGGTTAACAGGTATTCCATATATGCCACAGACATAGAGCCAAAAGGTTTCAAGGCTATTGTGATGGATGACATAGTCACAAAAAGGGTTATAAAGGAAGTAAAGGAACTACTTTGTGACAATGACAAGCTAAAGGAGATAACAAGTTTTAATTACATGCTTGGGAAGAAATACTTCTCATACGAGGTCGCCGAAAAAAAGCTTCTTTACCTTATAGAAACGTTTTCACGGTGACTGCATAAAATGGGCAAATTATGAACATAGCCATTTGCCATTATTCTTGCCCTCCTGTTGTGGGAGGGGTTGAAGTGGTCGTGCTGCAGCAGGCACGCATGCTGAAGAAGTACGGCCACAGGGTAAAGATTATAGCAGGAAGAGGCGGGGGTGTATCAACCGACGTTGATATCGAGATTCATCCATTGTTGAGCTCTTCTGGAGATGAGATTGCTTCTCTACACAGTGAGATGGCAAAAACCAATGACACAGGGGCCATGGAGCCTATCGTACAATTGGTTGAAAGGTTTCTTGCCTCGTCTACAAAGTCATTCGACATACTCATAGCACATAACGTGCTAACAATGCCTTATAACCTTCCCTTCACCTATGCCCTTCATTCAATAGCAAACAAGGGATTGATCAACGTGGTAAGCTGGAACCATGACTCCCCTTATTTCTACAATGACTATCACGACCTGGACAAGCTACCATGGCAGATATTGAGACATAAGAACGAGAATATACACTACGTGTGCATATCAGAGTCGAGAAAAAGAGACTTTGCCAAGCTGTATGGCTCGGAAGAAAACATGCACGTAATACCAAACGGAATAGACCCTGAATACTTTCTTGACCTAAATCCATCCACAATCAGGTTACTAGAAGACATAAGGCTCAGCCTCTACAAGGCCGATCTGGTCATGGTACAACCAGCCAGGTTGCACCCCAGAAAGAACATAGAGCTATCCGTCATGGTAACAAAGGCACTACTTGAAAAAAAAGTAGATACCATACTACTGCTAACAGGTGCCTATGACCCGCACGAAAGTGAGTCCATAACGTATTACAAGAGATTGAAAGAGTTTTGCGCATACATGGGTGTGAACAAGAGGGTGATCTTCCTGTCCGAGCATACCCTTGGGGATAGGACCAGGCAGGCACTTCACAGGAACACGGTACGCGACTTGTATCTCATCTCGGATGTCTTATTTATGCCCAGTTCCCAGGAAGGCTACGGCCTGCCACTTCTTGAAGCTGGACTCTTAAAGTTACCCATTATATGCTCACGAATACCTCCCTTCACAGAGATATCAGATGGCAACGTGTGCCTGTTTGACCTGGATGAAACACCTGAAGAGATAGCTGACAAGATCATCGACATGGTTTCCTCGTCAAGGTCTTCAGGCATGTTCAGAAGGGTAATAAAGGAGTACAACCTGGATTCGATATACACGAAGAAAGTCATTCCCTTGCTGGAGGCTATATCACTACCCTCAAGCGACGCACTTGGTAAAATCAATTAAGGTCTCGCCCAATTAGACCAAGTGACAAGTATTTCAAAGGCGTCGCGTCTTACGATACCTCGACGATGGCATCTGGGTTGGAGATACACTCAATCCTTCCGGCTATATCCACGACAAGGCGGCCGTTCATGTCCAGATCTATCAATCTTGCCCTTGTATCATCATGAATCGTTACCCATGTATCCCTGAGCCTGGAATATGTCATAAATAGGCTGCGAACTAGTTCAAAACCATCACGCATGTAAATATCAAACCACTTCTCCATCATGGATACGGTTTTGTCGATAACATCAGATACGTCTAGTACATGACCAGAGACCTGAGCAAGGGATATAGCCTGGTTTTCAAGCTCCATGGGCCATGAATCCTGGTTTACGTTAATACCCACGCCTATGGCTGTTATCCCTCCCCTTGCCTCGCACAGGATGCCTGAGACCTTCATGTTATCTATAAGAATATCATTCGGCCATTTTATCCTTACATCATGGTCGGACTCCACAAGGCTTCTCACTGCATCATAAACTGCCATCCCAGCTACTATCGGGTACCTTACGTCCTGCCCTTTTATTGTCAGGGTCATGTAAAGGTTTAGGCCTGCTGGAGAGAACCACCCCCTTCCCCTCCTTCCCCGACCTGCCGTCTGCATATGGGCTATGACAAGCAAACCTTCTTCAGCTCTCTCAAGAGCATAGCTATTGGTGGAATCCACAACCTTGAGTTCCACCACGTCTTTTATAAGCCTCACCCCTGCATAAGGTCCTTTGCCTTTTTTAGTCTCTTCAGTCTAAATACCAGGTCTTTCCTTAAACGCCTCTGCTCTTCCACGACCTCCTTATTTGCCTTCTCGAGAAAACCCCTATTGGAAAGCTTTTTCTCCTTTATCTCCAGTTCTTTTGTTAATCTCTTTATTTGCTTATCCAGCCTATCGAGTTCTTTTAAAGTGTCTATGATACCTTCAAGGGGTACAAATATCTCGGCATCGCTGGTTACTGCAAAAGCCGACTTAGCCGGTCTTTCTTTGTCATCTGTTATCCATGCTATGTCCCTGATCCTTGCTAGGTCCTTTATGTAAGACATTGATGAATCAACGATACGCCTTATCTCGTCAGATGATCCCTTAATTACTATGTCAATCCGCTCGGAAGGTGATATTCCTGTCTCCCCCCGTATTGTCCTTATGGCTGATATCATATCTATCACCTTGTCCATTTCATCGGCCTCGGATGAAAACTCAAGGCTGTCATCTTTCACCGGATACTTTGCAACAACTATGGACTCCACTTCTTTACCGGGTAGCTGCTGCCATATCTCCTCTGTTACAAAAGGAATCACGGGGTGCAACAGCTCTAGGCAGGTCTTAAGCACTCGGTGTAATACCCATCTCGTGGTATCAGGCCGATTACCTTGCAGCTGTGGTTTTGAGAACTCTATATACCAGTCACAGAACGCGTGCCAGGTGAAATGATAAAGCCTCTCTGCAAACTCGTTGAACCGGTAGTTATCTAGTGCATCTCTTGCATCCACTATAGCACGGTTCATCTCACTAAGTATCCACTTGTCTGCATAGCTGAATTTGAGTGAGTCTTTGTCCACCTTGTCAGGGTCAAAACCTTCCAGGTTTGCAAGCACATACCTACCTGCATTCCATATCTTGTTTACGAAAAACCTGTATCCCTGGACCCTCTTGTCACTTATCTTGACATCCCTGCCCATCGCAGCAAACGCGGCCAGGGCAAACCTGAACGCATCAGCTCCGTACCTGTCCATTTCCAGTATGGGATCCACTATGTTGCCCTTGGATTTGCTCATCTTCTGGCCCTTATCATCACGGACCAGGGCATGGAGGTAGACGTCTCTGAATGGTACATCCCCCATGAACCTTAAGCCCATCATCATCATCCTGGCAACCCAGAAGAAAAGGATGTCAAAACCTGTTACAAGTACATCTGTAGGGTAGAACTTCTTTAAAAGTGGTGTATCATCAGGCCAGCCCATGGTGGAGAAGGGCCACAGTGCAGAAGAAAACCAGGTATCCAGAACATCGGAGTCCTGGTATATGTTCGTTGACGAGCAATGCTCACATCTCTCAGGTGTATCCTCGGAGACCGTAATCTCTCCACAATCTCTACAGAACCATGCAGGTATCCTGTGCCCCCACCATATTTGCCTTGATATGCACCAATCACGTATGTTGTTCATCCACTCAAAATAGGTCTTCTTCCAATGTTCTGGTAGTATGCGTGTTGATCCCTCTTCAACGGCCTGTATGGCTTTTTCCGCAAGTGGTCTCGCCTTAACAAACCACTGTTTAGAAAGGTATGGTTCAACCACGGTTTTGCACCTGTAACACTTACCTATTGGTACCCTGTAAGGTGTCTTGTCCACGAGAAAACCATCCTTACCCAGGTCTTTCTCCAGTTGCTCCCTGCACTCGTACCTGTCCATGCCTTTGTAAGGGCCGGCATTTGAGTTCATTATGCCATCTTCATCCATTATGATAATGCTTTCAAGCCCATGCCTCATGCCCAGTTCAAAGTCATCAAGATCATGCGCAGGTGTTACCTTAACTGCACCTGTCCCGAAATCTACAGAGACCACTGGATCAGACACAATGGGTATGCGTCTACCAATGATAGGAAGGATAACCTCTTTTCCCACGTATGATCTGTACCTGCGATCAGAGGGGTTAACAGCCACTGCCGTGTCCCCAAGCATTGTCTCTGGCCTGGTGGTTGCCACCACCATGCCCCCTGACCCATCGGCAAAAGGATAGCGGATATGCCAGAGAAAACCGTCCTCTTCCTCGTGCTCCACCTCGAGGTCTGAAAGTGCACTATGACATCTAGGGCACCAGTTCACAATGTAATTGCTCCTATATATAAGGCCCTCAGTGTAAAGGGATACGAAGACCTTCCTTACCGCCCTTGAGAGGCCCTCGTCCATTGTAAACCTTGTCCTGCTCCAGTCGCATGATGTGCCGAGTCTCTTCAGCTGGTTTATTATGAGATTGCCGTGCTTTTCCCTCCATTTCCACACTTCTTCTATGAATTTCTCGCGCCCTATATCGTGCCTGGATATACCCTTTGAAGCCAGATACCTCTCAACCACGTTTTGTGTTGCTATACCAGCGTGGTCAGTGCCTGGCATCCAGAGAGTATTGTAGCCATCCATCCTCTTGTATCGAACCAGTATATCCTGCAACGTGTTGTTCAAGGCATGACCCATGTGCAATACACCCGTAATGTTCGGCGGAGGAATTACAATGCTAAAACAAGGTTTTGTGTCATCATATTCATCTGCTTTAAAAAGGCCTCTTCCTAGCCAGAAGTCATACCATTTCTGTTCTATGTTCTCAGGACTGTAATCTTTATCTATCATCTGAAATCTCCTGTAACAAAGCCGAGATTTCATGCACATACCACTATGCAAGAAAATTCTCTACATCCAAATTCCCATGTAAGTCAAACTGGCCACAATTAAAATATCCCAGAGGATATAAGGGTTGGATAAAATAATAACGCTGCATGACTATACAGGGAGAACGCAGGGGAAATGCAGGATATTTAATTGCCGGCCTTAAAACACAAGGCTTAAACCATAGTTATCTAAGACTATACCTTTTTTAGCTTTTCAATCTCTTCCCTTATGACCTTTTCCACTATGCCAGGTAGCATTTCCCTCGTTGCCGTTATTAGTTCCCTCACAAGCTCACCCATTACAGGTCTAACAATGCCCTCAAGTATAAGGGGGATATCTTTCCTGAGATCATCGATGCTGAAACCTGGTTCAGGCTTTACGCCAACAGGTTCCGGATTTCCCATGGCTTCAGCCTCACTATCTACCTCGGCGTTGGAGTGCTCTTCTTCTAATTCCCCCTCTGACAGCACATCTGAAGAGTCAGAGTTCTTGCCCACTAACGGCATTTCCTCTTCCCCATCCTTTCCTCCTTCCCTGAGCTCGGGCTCGGTCCTGGTTTCTGCTTCCACCGAGGCACCTGTTTCTTCCCCGGTTTCCTCTACCAGTGCAGCTTCCTCGCCAGTGGAAAGGCTTACCTCTATGTCGAAGTCATCACTGACAGACTCTATCTCTTCTACTGACACATCATCTTCCATGGTTATCTCTTTGCCTAGATCAAAGGTCTCTGGTTCCTGGGCTATTGTGGAGTTGTCCTGACTACCTTCCCCGGTGGTGGATCTATCGCCGCTTTGTTCCTGCGGAACCTCACCTTCCTCGAGCAGATCTGTGAGATCTATTATCTCCTCGTCATCTTCTTTAATCGTGGTATCGTTCATTTGTTCCTCCTTTTAGACCCTGTATTTTTCATCACGGGCTGCCCTGTGGATTCCATTACACTCATCCACAGTTCGCTGGATACATCGACCTTTTTCCTTTGCTTTACACTCAACTCAATGGGTATATGAACGAACACCTCATTCCACAGGCCTATGAGTGTATCTGTCTTCCCAGCCATCCCTGCATGAACTGCCATCTGTGCAAGAAACCCGCAGAAGATGGAATCAGAAGCGTTTGCAGGTACGCTACGTATAACATAGCTCGGATCAATGTACTTCAGGTTGATGGGAATACGCCTGGAAGCAAAGTAGTCTTCTATCCTCTGTTTTAGGAGAAGGCCTATGTCACCTTTCTTTACATTACCAGAGGGATCCACCTTTTTCTGCTTCTCATCAAAAAACTTCTGCCCGGCTCCTTCTGCAACAACAATAACTGCATGGCCTCTTCTTTCAAGCCTCTTTTCCAAGGCTGACAAGAAACCGTTTTCACCGTCCAGATCGAAATCTATCTCAGGTATGAGAACGAAGTTGACGTCCCTCTGCGCAAGGGCAGCATGGGCAGCGATAAAACCAGAGTCCCTACCCATGAGCTTGACCAGCCCTATGCCATTAGGAGCCCCTGTTGCCTCTGTATGTGCGCTCTGTATAACCCTCTTGGATTCTTCCACGGCCGTGTCAAAACCGAACGTCTTGGATACAAAGCTTATGTCATTATCGATTGTCTTGGGTATCCCTATCACAGAGCACTTGTATTCCCGCGACATTATCTCCCTCGCCACTAGAGAGGCAGCCTTCAGAGTCCCATCCCCGCCTATAAAAAACATGACGTTGAGGTTCAGCCTCTCTATTGCATCGACCACCTCTGATATGTCCTGAGCGCCACGTGATGATCCAAGCACTGTCCCGCCAAGCTCATGAATGTTGGCAACAAACTGAGGACTTAGATCTACAACAGGATGCCCATAAGAAGGAATAAAGCCCTCCAAGCCAAAGGGTATACCGTAGATGTTGCTGACACCGTACATGTAAAATAGTTCCAGGACAATGCCCCTGATAACGTTGTTTATGCCTGGGCACAGGCCTCCGCATGTTACTATGCCACACTTGGTCTTGGCAGGGTCAAAATAGATCTTCTTCCTTGGGCCCGCAACCTCAAAGGTAATAGGGTCTACCTTTTTCTCCATGCATTCCTTGAGGTAGTCCAACCTTGTGTTGATGATCACCCTATCATTTTCATCCACGAATATGGTATCTCTCATGGGCGAAGCCACCTTGGCCTTGCCTAATGTCTTTACTTGTGTATCAATTGAATCCAGTGCGACATTAAAAGCCAAAATCCACCTCCTGGTACAAACGATATCGGATCTAGCATATAATTTCTTTATACGACAACTGTCGTTATCCAATACCTGAATAAAAATGGCAATAGTGAAGTTATCATATAATGGCACCATGGCTGAGTCCTCGAATGGGCTGTAAAAGAGGCAATCTATATGCTATATGGTAGGTCCATGGCCACAAAGGACAGCGTGGAAAAGACACAGGAAGAGATTATAAAGGAGATGGCAAGGGCCTTAGGCCACAGTGGATACCTGCTTGATGTTGTTCTAAAGGAGATGAAACAGCTAGAGAAAGCAATGGCGCATGCCAAGGCCAAGGATGATTATAACTCCCTTGTGGAGAAGTTCAACATGAAAAGAAAAGAGGCACTTGAAAAAAGAGACATGCTCATAATACACCGGGAGGCAATCGGTATGCGCCAGCACAAGTTCCTGGACAAATACTACCCAATACCGGATAAAAAGAAAAAAAAGATATGAAAAGGAATCAGATATGGATTATGACCTCTGCGTTATAGGTGCTGGCCCAGCTGGCTACACAGCTGCCATAAGTGCATCAAAGATGGGTCTTAAAACAGCCATCTTTGATGCCAACACCCCAGGTGGCGTGTGTACAAACAGAGGTTGCATACCAACCAAGACCTATCTTGAAACAGCAAGGCTTCTGAAGCAGGTCTCAAATGCCAAGAGATTTGCGCTCAACGTGGAGAGATGGTCCTGCACTCTCTCTTCCCTGAAGAAAAGGAAGGATAGGGTTGTAAGTAGGCTTGCTAAGGGCGTGGAATATCTCCTTAAAGAAAACAATATTTCCTTATACACATCCCTGGCAGAGATAATTGACAGGAATACAGTGCGCTCGGACAACGAGGTTATAACTACCGGCACAATCCTGGTCGCAACAGGTTCAAGGCCCAAGGTTATGCCTCCATTGGATACAGAGCATGTATGGACAAGCGATAATGTATTCGATGTGGATGAGCTCCCCTCCTCATTGCTCATTGTTGGTGGAGGAGCAATAGGTATGGAGATGGCGGAGATTTTCTCTGCCCTAGGTACCGAGGTAACTGTGGTGGAGCATATGGACAGGATACTGCCCATGGAAGACCCGATCGTATCGGAGGAAATGACAAACATACTTAGGCACATAACCATACTAACATCATCCAGAGTTGATGCTATACATACGGATAGCAAGGCTGGCGAGTTTGAAGTCTCTATAAAGGGACCAGAGGACAATGTTAACCTGAGGACAGAAAAGATACTTGTCTCAACAGGAAGAATACCGAACGTACCTAGGGAGCTTTTGGAGATGGGCATTGAGTTAAATGCCAGGGGTGGGATCAAGACAGGACCTACTATGGAGACATCCATAAGGGGCATATATGCGGCCGGAGATGTTACGGGCGAATACATGCTGGCCTATGTGGCCATGAAGCAGGGCAAGATAGCGGCTGAGAACATATCAGGCCATAGAAAGACCATGGATTACGACTACATACCATCTGTTATCTTTACCTCTCCAGAGATAGCTTCTGTTGGTAGACCAATAGAAGAACTAAGGGGCTCAAAGAAAGGTGTCTTCCCTGTATCCGCCCTGGGAAGAGCAAGGACAATGGAAGAAAATACTGGATTTGCGCAGATATATACGTCGTCAAGCGGCAAGATGGAACGCATTACCATAGTGGCACCACACGCGACAGAACTCATTGGTTGGGCAGCACTAGCGCTCCGTAAGGGGATGAATATAGATGAATTTTTAAGTGTCACGTTCCCTCACCCAACGATATCTGAAATCCTGAAAGAGGCTGCGGAAGACGTTCTAGGCCTATCTATACACAAGCCATAGCTATATTAAACACTGGGGCATGGCATAGAATACATTAGGCATTCAAAAACACTCCTTCTTGGTCAGGAGATCTAAATCGCCAAGCTATGGTAGATGGACAATGAATTCTTGACACCTAGGCACTCATACTGATAAGGGCAATATACTTCATAAAGGGGATATACTTTATGGTCTTTTTAGATTTTAAGAAACAGGGTGGCCTAGTACCGGCAATCGTGCAAGACAGCAAGACTGGCGAGGTGTTAATGCTGGCCTACATGAATGAACAGGCCTTTGAGGAAACCGTCAGGACCATGAGGGCATGCTATTACAGCAGATCCAGGAAAACGCTTTGGAGAAAAGGCGAACAATCCGGCAATGTACAGCTTGTAAAGGAGATACGAATAGACTGTGACAACGATACTGTCTTGCTAAAGGTCGAGCAGGTCGGTGGAGCTGCATGCCACCTTGGTTACAGGTCGTGTTTTTTTAGGAGGCTTGAGAACGGATCATTGGTCATAGACGGCGTGAAGATATTTGATCCAGAGGAGGTATACGGCTCATGAGCATTGTAAGGCTTGCCATACCAAAAGGTAGTCTACAGAATTCTACCATAGATTTGTTCAAGAATGCAGGCTGGAAGATAGTTACATCCTCGAGGAGCTATTTCCCGTCCATTGACGACCCTGATATCGAGTGCGCCCTGGTAAGGGCACAGGAGATATCCAGGTACGTGGAGTCAGGCATCTTTGACATTGCGCTTACAGGCAAGGACTGGATACTCGAAAACGAGTCAGACGTATATGAGGTTACAGACCTCGTGTATTCGAAATCAACGAACAAGCCAGCCAGATGGGTATTGGCTGTTGCTGAGGACTCAGGCATTGAAAAACTTGAGGATCTGGAAGGCAAAAAGATAGCCACTGAGCTTGTAAACTTCACTAAGAAGTACTTCAGGCAAAGGAATATAAACGTAGAGGTCGAGTTTTCGTGGGGAGCAACCGAGGCAAAGGTAGTTGATGGGCTAGCCGATGCAATCGTGGAGGTAACCGAGACCGGATCCACTATACGGGCTCACAACCTAAGGATCATACATGAGCTCCTGGTAACCAACACAAAACTCATAGCAAACAGAAATTCTTGGGCCGATGAGAAAAAACGTGCCAAGATGGAACAGATAGCCCTCATGCTGAAATCAGCTATACAGGCCGAGGACATGACGGGCCTCAAGATGAATGTGCCAAAGGACAGGCTGGATACCATAATAGGCCTGTTACCTGCAATAACATCTCCTACAATAGCCTCGCTACATGATCCCAACTGGTATTCGGTTGAGACCATAATAAGGGAATCCCAGTCAAGAGAACTCATACCAAGGCTACTAAAGGCAGGTGCGCAGGGGATTATAGAGTACACCCTAAAGAAGGTCATCTGATCCGTGATCACAATAAAAACCAAGCAAGAGATAGAGCTCATGCGTGAAGTCAACCGCATCATTGGCCTTCTGTTTGAGCATCTTAGGCCGTTCATACAACCCGGCATAACTACCTACGAGCTTGACCAGGAGGCAGAGCTCTTCATAAGGTCACACAATGCAGAACCTGGTTTTAAGGGATACAGGGGTTATCCAGCCACTATTTGCGCATCAGTAAACAATGAGGTGGTACATGGAATACCTGGGGCGAGAAAACTAAAGGAAGGTGATATAATCAGCATTGACGTGGGCGCCATAAAGCACGGCTTCAATGCAGACGCTGCAAGAACCTTTCCTGTGGGAAGGATATCAAGCGATGCAAGGCGTCTTATTGACATCACTAGAAAAGCACTAGAGGCCGGAATAGACAAAGCAAGACCTGGGAACCACCTTTATGATATTTCAGCTGCCGTGCAAAGGGTCGCAGAGTCATCTGGATACGGGGTTGTAAGAGACTTTGTAGGCCACGGTATCGGTAAGAAGCTTCACGAAGACCCACAGATACCAAATTTCGGCAAACCAGGTACAGGCCCTGTCCTTAAAAAAGGCATGACATTTGCGATAGAACCTATGATAAACATGGGTACGTGGAAGGTTAAGGTGCTTAATAATGGATGGACAGTTGTAACCGCTGACGGAAGCCTGTCAGCTCACTTCGAGAACACCATTGCCATTACAGAAGACGGACCATACGTGCTAAGCGTTCCATAAGATCCTAGGTGTTTCTCATGCCAAATCCAATGACTGATCCCTTACTGCCCCCCCCTGCCCTTTAGCATAATCTTGATTGTCTGGATTATTATTACAAGGTCAAGCCAGAGGGATCTGTTTTTCATGTAGTAGAGCTCATACTTAAGTTTTTCCTTGGCATCATCAACAGAGTCACCGTAAGGGTAATTTACCTGCGCCCATCCGGTTACACCCGGTTTAACGTTCAACCTTATTCCATAGTAAGGTATGTTCTCCTCAAGCTTGCTGATGAAAAACCTTCTCTCAGGCCTCGGACCGACAAAGCTCATCTCGTTCTTCAAAACGTTTATTACCTGGGGAAGCTCGTCTATACGTGTTTTCCTTATAAACCTACCGACCCGTGTTACCCTTGGATCATCCTCTTTGCACCAGCTTGGACCATGCCTTTCGGCATCCTTTACCATTGAGCGAAACTTTATTATGCTGAAATCCCTTCCCTTGTATCCAACCCTGTCCTGGAGGTAAAAGACAGGGCCTCTTGACTCTATGTATATGGCGACTGCAGTAAGCAACATAACCGGCGATGCAATAATCATTATAAGAACAGCCAGTAATACATCAAAGGCCCTCTTCGAGATATCCATGAACTGGGAATGCATGAATCCCCTTGAGAATATCAGAAAACTTGGCCTTATCTCTTCTACCAGGATCTTCCCTGTAAGCTCCTCGTAAAATGTTGCTACGTCAACCACGTCACATCTCATTGTCTTTATGTGGAGCAACGTACTGAAAGGCAGGTTACCCCTCCTGTCATCCAGGGCAACAACCAGCTTGTCTGGCTCCACCTTCTCAACTATGCCAGGCAGGTCTTCTATGCCCCCAAGGTACTCGATTGGTAGGGATCCATGCCTTTCACCCACGTACCCAATAAAGCTCACAGGATATGAATCCCTGATTTCCTCTATAAGATGGCCTGCAGACTTACCACAGCCAAGTATGAGGACCCTTGAGTTTCCATACTTTCTGTATATGAGGTCAGAATAAAGTAAACGTAACACGAGACCCTCCACGAATAACACGGAAAGTGCCACGAGCAGGACATTTCTCTCTAGGTCTATCCCAGGTATAAGGTAATACAGGAGCCCAAGTACGAAAAGCAAGGTCCCGGTTCCTATAAGCATGGAGGAAAGTATCTCCGGGAGGTTTTTCAGGGAATTCTTGTTGTACAGGTCCTGGTAATGATAGCATATAACGAGTATAGTGGCCAGTATGACAGCCTTACCGAATAGCAACCTATCTGGCAAGCATAGGCCAGGTAAGTGTACAGATATAGCCTTGGCAACGAATACTGCAACAAGTGCAGTTAGAAAATCAATAAAGGCGATTAGTACGCTTCCCCTTTGTCCGCTCATTATTAAAATCCTTCGGTCTGTTAACTAAGTTCTATAAGGGCAGTTATCCAGGCCCCTTTGCCGTGGACCTGTTTGAATGCAAGTATAGCGCGTTTACATGCCCGGCATTTATACCCACATCGAATTCCCGACCATTACAATGGATGATTAAAGCTCACTGCAAGATTAAGCGGCTCTTAAATATAAGGGTTTTCTGAACAATATCCAAGATCCACCTTCTTGATATGTATATATCAAATATGTGCCATATTGTCAAAAGCTTATTGGCCACTCTTATTGGTCCCCATACTTAGATCAGGTAACACCATTGAGCAAACAATCCATTAATCGTCCCTTCTGGCTGCAATTATCACAGGCCTAAACTCTGGATTCTAATGTGCCGAATACTAGAGAATATGGGTATAGATCTGTCTCATGCTGCTGCAAAAAAAGGATTGCCCAAGCTCTTCCCTGATCAATGGTCCGACATACAGGACCCTGAGATCTTACAGAGAGGAATTTCAACCCTAATACTCGGTATGGGCCTAATTCTATCCAGCATATTCTGGGCATACGTTTATATCTCGTGGGGCATATCCTTACTTGGCTACAACCTCATAGCAGGCGCTATTCTGGGTGTTTGGTTCCTTTGGCTCTTGACAACCGGGAAAAACATCTACCGTGTGCAGCAGTTCGGCCTAATCATCTTTTTTATTGTGGTTTTGATAGATGAATATTTTACAGGCGGGTTATGGTCGATACACACAGTGACATGGCTCGTGCTCATACCTATCTGTGCGATTTTCATGACAGGCCTTGGATCAGGTCTAGCTTGGAGCGGGATATTTGTGGCAGAGATTATCATTTTCTTCTTGCTAGATCACCTAGGTTATCATGTCCCTGATTTGGTTCCAGCAGAACGCATGTCATATTTCAAGGTACTATGTGCAACCACCTCAACGTCCGCACTTTTTATGATCGTTATAGTCTACGAACTAACAAGAAGATATACATTATTTAGGCTTAAGGATAGTAAAGAAAAATTTAGACTGATACTCAGGACAGCCCCGGTTGGAGTATATAGAAACACGTTAGATCCATCAGGCTCTTTCATAATGGCAAACCCTGAGATGGCCCATATATTTGGCTATGATAGTGATGATGAGTTTCTCAAGGTGAAAGTAAAAGATCTCTACGTAAACCCTGAAGAGAGAAAGGTCTTCATAGAAGAAATGCTGAAAAAGGGTTACGTCAAGGGGATCGAGCTCAATCTCAAGAAAAAAGACGGCACACCCATTGTGTGCCATATCTTCTCCACCCTGCACAGGGACAATAATGGCAAGCCCCTTTATGCTGATGGTTTCGTGGTTGATGTAACCGAACGCAAGCGCATAGAGGAGGAGATAAAGATAAAGGATATTGCCATATCGTCCTCCATAAACGGGGTGGCCATTGGTGACCTTGACGGTAATATCACATATATAAATAACGCGTTCCTAGAGATGTGGGGTGGGCAGGATGCATCGGAGATAATAGGAAAGCCTGCCATCATGTTTGCAGCCTCCCCAGACGTGGCGAATGCCATCATGCAGGAAGTACTAGTCAAGGGAAGCTGGATAGGAGATCTAAAGGCCAAAACAAAGAACGGAAGCATAAGAACCGTCCATCTCCTAACAACACTTATAAAGGATAGCAATGGCAAGCCCATGGCTCTTATGTGTTCCTTTGTTGATGTAACCGAGGCAAAGATGATTGAGGAAGAAAAAAGGGTCATGGAGGAACAACTCCAACAATCCCAGAAGATGGAGGCCATAGGCAGGCTTGCGGGTGGCATTGCCCACGATTTCAATAATCTGCTTACGGTTATTACTGGCAACCTAAGCATTGCAAGTATGCATGCACCTGACGTCTTAAAACGTTACATAAACAATGCACTCATGGCATCTAACAAGTCGGCCGAACTTGTACAACAGATCCTACTCTTCTCCAGAAAGGCACGTACTGAATTTCAAAGGCTTGACCTTGCACAGATTATATCAGACACAGCAGACCTATTACGCCAGACCATTGATCGCCGTATAGAGCTGGTAACAGATATAGAGCCGGGCAAGTGGATATGCACTGCAGACCCTGGCCAGATGCAACAGGTGGTAATGAACCTGGTTGTGAATGCGAGGGATGCCATAATGGAGTGCATGGAGGAGGGAATGAACAACTCGCCTGATGGTGTTGTTACAAAGGATTACAGGATAGCACTGAGCCTAAAAGGCATCAATATAGACGAGGAAAACGCACCAATGCACCCTGAGGCAAGAAGGGGTAGTTTTGTGGTCATAGGTATTAGTGACAATGGAAAGGGTATTGAGCAGAATACCATGAGGCATATCTTTGAGCCTTTCTTTACTACAAAGGAAAAAGAAAAAGGTACAGGGTTAGGCCTTTCAACAGTTATGGGTATAGTGAAACAACATGCAGGTTGGATAGAGGTAGAGAGCACCCCTGGGTCAGGCACCAGTTTTTTTGTATACCTACCCCGTGATGAAAATCTACCCGAGGTCAAGAAAGAAGCAGGGCCAGCATACGGCGATACCAAAAGAGATGCAACAATACTGGTCGTTGATGACGAAGAGATGATCGTGAACCTTCTAAAAACCATACTTGAGGCAAGAGGCTACCACGTGCTTACAGCCCTGGATGGTAACGATGCACTTGAGATATATAGAGAGAAAGGTCCGGTAGACCTGGTTATTCTCGACCTTTCCATGCCTAGGTTATCTGGCAAGGAGATACTAAAACAACTCATGAAAATGGATCCTTCTGCAAAGGTTATCATATCAACAGGATATTCCATTAAAGAGCAGCTGCCAGAGCTAAAGGCGATGGGTGCAAAGGGATTCCTTGAGAAACCATTTGCAGTTGAGACCGTATCTGACATGGTACTTGATGTTCTAACCTTGTAACCGCGCCCCCCATGCTGACTCCACCTCTGGTTTCTTTATGCATGGAGACTACTCAATGGGTCTCAAAAAGGACTTGCTATTTTCACCAATTAACTGGGGTCTTTATGGATAGTTGCAAGCCAAAATCAGGGCTGTTATCGTAATAAAGTAAGTTCTCTATCAGATCAAACTCGACAGTGCTCGTCTTTAACCTCTTCTTAAGGCCAACAGACACCTCTACAATATAATCCTCCAGCTCCGGATAGTCGGCGGTAGGTGATGCAGCAATACTGTTTAAGACTATTGAGAAGTTACGTGTCATAGCATACTCAATGGCTGTCATGAAGGAGAACCTTCCTGTCTTGACATCAATATACCTTTTGTCCGACTCATACCACGTGTATCCAAGGCCATGGTAGAAGAATAGGTTCCCGTGTCTCCAGCTTAAAGATGCCTGAGCAGTAACACTGAGTCCCTCATCAAACGGATAGGGCTCGTTTGTGGTGGGGAGATTCACCAGAAGTCTTAAAGATAGGGCCGGGGATGAGGCCCTTATCTTCCAGCTCCCCCCCAGGCCTATGTTGCCTATGTAAAAACCACCTATATCGCCACTGCCATAGGTTACACGTTGCCCGTATGGCGTTACGAACATAAAGTAGCAACGGGACCTCGGCCATTGATCACGTCTGTGCTGGGTAAGATTGAATAACCTATGAAAGCCTTCTATCGGACGGTCTGTTATACCACCACCCTGGTATTCGACTGGGACTATCAACTCCAGCCTTGTGTTCGGAGATGACATGAAAGATGCCCTCATGCACATATGGTAGATCTCCATATCAAGCAGGAAAGATCCATACAGGAAAGGATATGGTGGATATTGATCAATTACCGGTAGAGACACGTCAGGTACCAAGTGATATGCCCATATATTGATCATTCTGGTCGTGAAGGTAATCTGAAGCTTACCTTCTGGGTGATCATTTGGTGCCACAAAGGAAGGAATGCTCCTAAACACGTCTGATAGACCAACGGGCGAAAGATTAAGAGGACCTAGACCTTCGTAAGAAGAAGCACGCAGGTTTAAAGGAAACAGTAACAGAGGAATAATTAATAATGCATACAAAGATCCGCCCTGAGCTGACAATAGGGTAAAGCCTTTGATCACCCTTAGCAATACATTCGATCGTCCAGCCACTGAAATCTTTCTACATCACCTGCATATAGATGTAAACCGTGTACATCAAAATGCATGCGGGTTCCCGGGACGCTAGCCCCTAGTCTCAATTATTTCTCCAACTTAAATAGAAGTTTTTGTGCATCGTCCTTTTCACTAAAATCTTTGTTCACGGCCTTCTTGAGATACCCTAGTGCCTCCTTCTTGCGATTCTGAAATGCCAGTGCCTGAGCCATATGGTATTCTACACTTGGTTCACCGGGTAGTTTTTCCAGTGCAAGGAGAAACTGCCCTTCCGCACTGTCATACAGTCCCTTCTTTAGGTAAACATATCCCAAGGTATCAGCCACCCTTGGATCGCCAGGAAGCCTGTCCTTGGCAAGCTGGGCCAGATGCAAGGCCCTATCCAAGTCAGTTTTATCCTTACCCGAGGCAAGTATCCAAGCTAGATTGTTTGCAGCCACAACATTGGAAGGATCCTTGTCAAGTATGTACGTATACAGCCTCCTTGCCTCCTCAAACCTGCCGCTGGAATGATACATCAGGGCAAGCATTGTTGCCGAGGCAAGGTCATCAGGATTTTTGTTTACAATGCCCTCGTAAGTACGTATTGCCTTGTCTTTCATGTTATGTCTGGAATAAAACGAGGCAAGAGCATAGTAAAAGCCAACCTGGCCAGGCTGCTCGCTTATTGCCTGTTTTATCTGATCCAGGGCCGCACTTATATCACCCTTCTTCTCCATAAGACCAGAGAGCACTAAGTGACAGTATGCACTCGTGCTTTTTTTACACGTGTTTTCTAAAAGCCCTATAGCCTTGTCAAGACCTTCGACCTTTTCTGCAAGTTCAGCGTACAACCTCAGGATTTCCGGCTTCTCGGGCCAGGACCCAACAGCCTTACTTGCCTGCCTATAGGCATCCTTTACCTGTCCCCTTGCCATGTATACAAGTGCTGTTGCATAGATAGAGGCCCATGAGTGTCCTCTGGTCTTCCGCATCTCGCCGGCATACATGTCTGCCTTCTTAATATCCCCCTTCTTGATGGCAGAGATAACCCCTATAAGGTAGTCCTCCATGTTGCAGGCATTCAAGGCCCTGAGAAGGTCTACCTGTTCTATTACCTTGCCATAACTTGCCTTGATAAAGGCTATCCTTGCCATCATAGAATGGAGGGCTGGACTGGCCTTGTATACCTTGAGCGAATTACTCACAAGACCCTGTGCCCTATCTATATCACCTTTTGAAAGATATGCACTTGCGGCGACTGAAGCCACATCGGGCCTCAATGGAACCTCCTTCACAAGCGGTGACATCAGGTCAATGGCCTTGTCGTATTCTTTACCATTGAGATATATGCGTGCCAGGAGTAGCCTAGTCTCTGGAAAAGATGGAAAGTCTTTCACTGTCCTCTCCAGGATATCTCGTGCATGCTTTACTCTTCCCATCTGCACTAGGACTTCGCATACAAGGTACCTGTTCTGAGGGGTATTCTCCAGGTCTTCGGCCTTGTTGGCGCTTTTTAGGGCTTTTCCAAGCTCATGCTTCTGTCTGTAAACATGTGCCTCTAGCGTGTAAGGCCTTGCATCACTAGGGAAACGCTTTTCCAAGTCGTCCATGATGGACCTGTACTCGGCATCCATGCCATGTGCCTGGTAGAAAGATGCAAGGGCCAGCCCAGTATCAATGTTCCTAGAGGATGTCTTGTACGCATCCTCGACCCATTTCCGTGCATTTACGAGATCCCCCTTTGAGGCATAAATGTCACTCGCAATAAGCCTTAGCTTAACTGATTTGGGGTAAATGGATATGCTTTCTTTAACCAGTTTCAAGGCATCGGAGATCCTGCCTACCTCCTTGTACATCTCTATGGCGCTTAGGAGTACTGGCTGTCTGGGCTTTTTATGCTTAAGTATCTTTTCCATCTCATTGATACCTTGCTCCCTCTTTCCTGCAAGGAAAAGCGCTTGTGAAAGGATTTCCATGGCCTTTTCGTTTTCAGGTTCACGGTTAAGTATGGCCTTTGCTTCCTCTATAGCACCCTTGTATCTTTTTCCAAAAAGTAGAAGGGATGCAAGGTATTGCCTTGCCTTTATGTTATCCGGGGCTAGCTTTGATGCCCTGGAGAAAGCAAGATATGCTTCCCTTACCCTGTGTCTCTTAAGCTCAGACTCCCCTAGCAAGACCAGGGTATCCGCATCGTCCGGGGCTATCTTAAGTGCATTCCTGAACTGGATTGACGCCTCTCCATACTTACCCTTGTCCATGTATTGCCGCGCACTCTTTAGATAGGCTGTTCTCTTCTCCTGAGGACTCTTGCTGCATCCGACCGATAAAAAAGCAACAGTCACAACAAGCAATAGGGATACAAAGCCAAATCTTTTCATGTCACCTCCGGTATACCACAAGACTACTGCCATAAATTAACACATATCCGTGCAAAGTAAAAGTAACAAGCTATGTCAAAAAGGCCTTGCTATTGTTTAAATATATTCTGGTATCCCCAAAAACGTCTCAATGGCACACAGCGCCAATATACCTAGGAAATGGAACTATTGTTCCATAAATTGTGAAAAGTTTTACATATTTCTTGTCAAACTTGTGGCATGTACTGTGTAACATATTGATCTCATACAAGATATATTTGGTACATTATTTGCTTTTCTATTAGCCTTAATGTATATGAGGAGGCATTATGAAAAAGATTACATACGCTTTGATACCCTGTTTATTTATCTTTCTTGTCTTTGCAACACAGGCACTATCCACACCAATATTTAATGGTAATCCTTATGCCACCTTCGGAACTGGCGATTCAGGACTACCCGCTAATCCGCAGGGCCCAGGCTACTATATCTGGGCAAATAACCCTGGAAGGACGAGCTGGTCAATAAGGTGGACAGGTAAGGACTGGACAACTGGATCATCCAATAGTTACGATTGGAAAGGATCTATCACATTTTCCAACAATAATGGTATTGATAGTGTCTCAAAGGTCAGATGGGAAAGCGGAGATGGTTCTATAAGTCTTACGGATCTGGGTGGCTCAGACATGATAGTATACGGAACAGCGCATGCCGGGCCTGACTGGGACGGTATTGATTTCACTCTCAAGGGTCTTTTGGGTGATTATCTCACATTCAATCTTTACAGTTCTTTCTTTACTCCTGATAATGACGGTATCTACATAGGTGCCGACATGGTCTCAGTACTTGACCACTGTGATAGCACTGTTGACTTTAGGAGTGGAACTGGAACCAACAGGCAGTTTGAGGTAGCCGCCCCTGTGCCAGAGCCTTCCACCATGTTACTTTTTGGCATGGGCCTAATCTTCCTAGGCGGTTTTGCGAAGAAAAAGTTAATAAGACATTCCTGATTCCCTGTCTATCCTCATATATCCAGCGTGCAGGGCCACTCTCCTGGCCCTGCACTTCTATGTTATTCCCATGGATTAATAATCAACGGTTTATGTCTTGCTTGAAAAGCGGGGATATACTTTTAAAAACAGGTGTGCCTGCCTTTTCAAGTATCATGAAAGCAATTGTCTCTGTAGGATATATAACTGCCCCTGCATGCCTTAGGGTATCAAGGGATACAAGTTTATCATGCTCGTGCCTTGAGCACGTTGCATCGCTTGCCACGAATACCCTATAGCCTCCTTCAATGAGGTCCAGGCACGTCTCAAGGACGCATACATGAGTCTCTATCCCACATACAATGGCAGTCTGCTTCGATGTAGCCTCTATTACATTCTTTATCTCTGCATCCCTGAAACAGCTGAAGTAAATCTTATCATGCCTTGGTATGCCATCGAGATGCGTGGACAGTTCCTCTATGGTCTTGCCCAGGCCCGAGGGGTATTGTTCAGAGACCACAATAGGCATGCCAACAGCCTTTGCCAACTCTATAAGAATATTTACCTTAAGCGAAAGCAGATCTCTGCATCCACTCTCCATGGTGGCATAGAGCTTTGTCTGCACGTCAATAACAAGCAAAAAGCCCTCACCTGCATCCAGCATGAACTTTTTTGCATGGCCCATACGTTTTCTCCTCGGGTATGTACTTTAGACACGGATTGTGTTGTTCAGGGGAGATCCTCTTCCCTGTTCCATGGAAGTCGTTTACCGTCCGGACCATACCTGTAGAAGCCCCTAGATACCTTCCTACCCAGCCAGCCCTTGTTTACCATGCGTTCGATGAGGTCTGAATCCGGCACAAGACGTTCTTCACCAAGTGCAATCATGGTCATGCCCACAAGAAGATACGTGTCCAGCCCAGCGTTGTCAGCTATCTCAAAAGGACCTGCCCTCCATCCGTAGCCAAATTTCATACCCGCATCCACGTCCTCTGGAGTGCTAATACCTTTGTCAACAAGCTCCAGGGCCTCTCTGAATGCAGCTGAAAAGATCCTGTTCATGACAAAACCAGGCACATCCTTCATGACCCTTATTGGTCGTTTCCCAAGTGATTCCACGAAGTTTATGCCCCTTTCAAACACACCAACCGATGTATTCTTTCCCTTTACCACCTCTACCACGCCCATTAGAGGAACTGGGCCAAAAAAGTGCAGGCCTAGAACCCTCTCCTGCCTTTTGGTGGCCTCAGCTATACGGGTTATTGGAATGGTGGAAGTGTTTGTTGCAAGTATGGTGTCACTACGGGCCTTTCGATCCAAGTCATGGAAAAGATCTTTCTTTAATTCTTCTACCTCTGGAACTGCCTCGATCACCCAGTCCACCAATGATACAGTGGAGAGATCCTCGACAAGGGACACCCTTTCAAGCACTGTTTGTGGATGTTCCGCTATGCTTCCCTTGTGGTGCAGTTTTTCAAGTGAGTCGTGCATTGCCCTCATGGCCCTCTCAAGTGCCCTTGCATCAGTATCCATTAGGTCTACGCCATATCCTGCCTGTGCACATACCTGTGCTATACCCGTACCCATAAATCCAGCACCCAAGACAAGAATTTCAGACATATTACCTCCTTAAACTAGCCTGATAAACTCAGCCCTACCTTTATCTAACCTGCCTAAGCCCGTATACACCAGCATGTCCGGGGATAAGCACTTTCATCACTTATTAGACATCTGGTTTATGGCTAGACCTTGAAAGTCATCCCCGGAAAACCTTACCACATCATATTGTTTTATTTATATCACCGGGCAAATCTTTTTACAAGCTTCAGGAACCTCATGGTGGGCTGATGCCAGATACTGATGACTACTCTCCGTACTTTCAATGGTGATGACGAATACTCTCTATCCCAAGCTATCCCAAGTTCACACGTTCAACCCGTTGGATTACGCTCTTAACCGGGGATAATCGTCTTCATAGACGGTTCATACAAGAAACAGGCCGGGTGGTTCAGGAAATCCTCGAACCTCCTGTTCAAGCCGAAGCAAAGGTAAAGCTCGATATTTCGGAGAATTTAGGATATACTACGCCCTGGATCAGGAGGAATATATCATTTACATCCTAGGCATTGATCAACAGATAGGATGGGATGAAGCCATTTAACCCCGAGGGGGCGTTTCTCAGGATTTTTCCATGGATCCATCCGTACAATTGCCAATGCGACCACCTGACATCCCTATGCCTAGCGTTGTGATCTCTTAGAGCGCCCTATTTGCAATGATACCGAGAACAGATCTATTGTGATGATACATAATATCGGCAAGGTTACAGGTTATTTTGGAGGTTTTAAGGGCTAAGCTGGTCTCGAAGGTTTGTAATGGGTATGAGATAAGTCAATCTCAGTTTTGGAGTTTAATATTGAGTAAAGATCATAATCATATCATAAACAAGGAGAGTAGTTGCAAAACGAAAGAACATCGAGCAGCCAAGACCTCGGCCATAGGCTCCGAACGAGTGGTGGAGTATTGAATATGATCAGGGTGATAGTTAACAGATTTGCTTGGTCCTTTCCGATCACGCTTGGCAATATAATCGTGGCCCATCTGAGGATTTATTACTATGGCATTCACATTGTTCCTTATTATCACTGGCAACTCAGGAAATGATCTACTATGGTTAATAACGTCTGGTCTATACTAAAGAGAAACCTTTTAGGGGTTATACTACTGGCAGTGGCATTGGTGCTTGCTTATGGCCTTCGCCAGCCTCTTAGCTTGTTCCCGGCCATGGTGGACTGGAAAACAATCTACACCTTAAGCGGACTACTTTTAGTCACCACTGGAATCAAGGAAAGCGGCCTGTTTTCCCTTTTTGCCCACCGTATTGCCCGAAGGATTGATAATGAACGTTTTTTAGCACTGTTTCTTATCTTTCTTGCCGCCGCACTCTCCATGTTTTTGACAAATGATATTGCCTTGTTCATCGTCATCCCATTAACGTTAACCCTGCAACAGATTCTTGAGGATGACTATACCAAAATTATCATCTTTGAAGCAATTGCCGTAAATGTAGGCTCATCACTGACACCCATAGGCAACCCCCAGAACATATACCTCTGGCACCAGTGGGGCATTTGCTTCCCTTACTTTGTTAAAGAAATGGCCCCGCTTGTTTTTGTTATGTCAATCTGGTTACTTGTCATGATATTTCTATGCTTCCCTTCAAAAAAAATAGCTGTCGCTAACAACCATAATAATGGTGTAGATCGTAGACTATTCATCATATCTGTAATATTGCTGGTTGCGTTTGTAACCTCCATAGAGCTAGGATATGAAAAGTATTTCTTGCCGATCATTCTTTTAGTCATGCTAATAACTCGCAAGAGGATATTCTTGAAATGCGATTGGGGGCTGATTTTCCTTTTCATTGTCATTTTTATTGACTTGGACCTTATCCGTCGGCTTAAAGCAGTAAACCATCTGCTTGCCATGTTGGATTTCAGCAACACTCACACATTATTCCTTTCTGGCGCATTGTTTTCGCAGGTCATCAGCAATGTGCCATCAGCTATTCTGCTTGCACACAATTCCATCAATTTTAAAATAATCGCCTACGGGGCCAACATTGGTGGGAATGGATTACTGATTGGCTCCTTTGCCAATCTGATCGCTTTACGTTTCTCAAAAAGGACACACGACTATTTGTCCTTTCATGCTTACTCTTTACCTTATTTCATAATCACACTGATTTCATCTTACTGTCTTTTAATTTAACGACTCTTGCAAGAAACCTGAGGCTAAGGTGGACCCCAAAAATGGGACAATGTGTTAACAATGTGTTGAGGTAGGAGTTGAAGAGGGGGGCAATGAAGGAACGGAGGTTTTCAAGCGAATTCAAGGCTAGGGTTACGCTTGAAGCCATCAAGGGCCAACGAACAGCCAACGAGCTTGCACAGGAATTTGGGGTCCACTATATGAGAAGCTCACAGAGCGAGGCTTTGGTGTGGGGGGATACCGAGCCAGGCTTCAAAGGCCTGTTGAAAGCCCTCCTCCCCGAGCTAGTAGGACAAATTCCTTGAAAGGGTGACCTGCATGCAAATACTGGCTGCCACCGTCAAACACCTTGTAGGCCTTGTCCCTGGGTTTGAGACTGCGTATCTTCAGATCAGTTAAAGCCACTCCACACCTCCTTCAGCAGCTCTTTGGGGGTATTTTTAGACCAAAAATACCAGATTTTCAAATGTGCCTTTAATTATACCCCTTAATACCCCCGGATTTCAATGAAAATTACTGGACCGCAAAGGACGCAAAGAAACTCTGAACTTAAGATTATACCGAATGTTTTTGTGTTATATGGGTCTTTATTGAATGGTTGGGTGGTGGAGGCGGGGGGAATCGAACCCCCGTCCGAAGGCCTTCCATCCAAGGCGCCTACATGCTTAGTCTGTGTATTATCATCTCGGACAACCTTGGCCCACAGACAGGCCTTTGCTGTCCCAGCCCCTTGAATAATAAGCTTGTCATGGGGCATGACAAGCTCTTTTGTCTACCTTTATTTGACACCCTTGGAAGGCCCGGTAGACAAGGCCATCAAGGATGTGGCCGTCAACTAAGCGGCCAGTGCGTAACCGTAATCGTCGGCACTTGTTTTTTTCCTGCCTTTTTTACGAGGTGACAGTCCTCGGCATGCTCCTTGAACTTCAACTGCCTCCGTCGAACCCAATACGCCCCCGACGATTACCTCTTGATTAATAATAGTCCCGTGCATTGGAAATGTCAAACCTTATTGGCATCGGCCATCCGCTTCTCCACTATCTCGCACAGTATGTGCCCGATAAGTATGTGTGCCTCCTGTATCCTTGCCGTTTCATCGGATGGCACTTCTATTAGTGTATCAACCATGCCCTTCATCTTACCTCCACCCTTGCCGGTTAATCCTATAACCTTTATTCCCTTGTCCCTGGCAACAACAAGGGCATTTATAATATTCTTGGAATTGCCACTGGTGGATATGGCAAGAAACACATCACCCTCTTGGCCTAGTGCTCTGATCTGCTTTGAAAATATGTCGTCAAAGGAATAATCGTTCCCAATGGAGGTTATCACCGAAGTGTCAGTGGTAAGTGCAAGACCTGCCATGGGCATTCTTTCCAACTTGAATCTGTTTACGAACTCCGCAGCCAAGTGCTGAGAGTCTGCAGCAGAACCCCCGTTACCCGCAAAGATTACTTTCTTCCCATCCATAAGACAATCCACCATGATATCAGCTGCCTTGCCTATATCGCCAGCTACATCAAAAAGGCTTTCGTGCACTCTGATACTGGACCTTATTGTTTTACTTATCAAGGATTCCATACAATACCCCCGGGCTTGTGAAGTTATCAAGCTGCCTGTTCAGCGGCAGATACGTTCTATGGGCTCATTCTACACCCGATGAAAACCCTTCCAAAGTAATTATGCGTTAACATGTTGTTTAGTCAAGAAAAACTGTTTCTATACAGGAGTTATATCCTGAAGTGGCCGTCCCTGTTTGACAGATCAAACACGAAATATCTTCTATGCGCATGTGATATCCTCATAACTTCGCTGTTGTACTCATCTATCGTGAAACATGTCCTAAAAGCGGTTGTGTCTTCACCACGGCATCCCATGTAATCTTGTTTAAACACATCATCTAGATCCAATGAATCAAAGAGAAGGCTGTCAAGTACCACCTGGCCAAAGAATAAGGCAGCAAGTACTTTTTGCATCCATGTCCTAAACAAGTATATACGCTTCATCCTGTTACCCTGTGTAGTTCTACAATGTAATATTATTTATCGACCAAGGGACATTTAGATATAAATAAAGGCAAATCTACTGGCCCATCTTGAAATGGAGATATTCAGCAGTAATCACTGGTAGTTCTGTGCCTTCCTAGAAAGACCATAAGGACAAAGAGTAACAAACCTGAAAGACCCACCACAAAGAAGCTCTTCTTGTACCCGTACATTGAAGTCATAATCCCGAAAGCAAAAAGGGCCAGTGCCATTCCAAGGTTGAAAGCCCATACAAAGAGCACATTTGCAAGACCCTTGGTCCTTGGTAAGATCGACATGGTAAGACCATTCAGGGTTGGATAAAGGTATCCGTACCCAATACCAAAGAGTAGTGCCAGGCACACTAGCGATCTGTTCCCCCTTATAAAAGACACCATCAAGGGTAGAATCATAATCATGAGAATCGATGCGGCATATAGGACAAGCCTACTCGTATTCTTGAAAAACCTGTACAGAAAGACCCATACTATAAATCCGCCGGAAACAAATGTGATGAAGAACAGGCTGGAGTTCTCTATGCCCACTGTCATAAGGTACGGAGGCAAGAAAACCACGGTTGAGCCAAAGATCACCCCGAGCAAAGCAGAACCTGCCATAAAAGGTGCCACAGATCTTGGGTTCAACCTATGATGTATTAGATAACCTCTATCCTTTATACTCGGCAAACCCAGGGCAATGACAGCACCTATAAGGCCAAAGATAGAAGCGCTCAAGAAATAGTATACAAAACCGTAGCATGCTATCATGTATTCCCCTACTGATGGGCCAATTGCATGGGTAACCATGTTAGATGCTGTAAGTAGACCAAGGTACCTTCTGCGCCTTGCACCTATGACTGTATCAAAGACCATAGCACCTGATATGCCAAATGCAAGCGCAAAGCCTATACCCTGTGCTATGCGCAGGCTATACATCCAAATCCCGACCCTATCCACGTAAATAAAGAGATAAGTGCTCAGTACTACAACAAGGGAACCAAGGAAAAAGAGGGCCTTTCTTGTTAGAGTGGATGATAACAAGCCAACAAGAGGCAGGGTACATATAACTGCAATGTTGAAGACCCCCATTACAAGACCTATGTCCATCGTTGAAAAACCAAGGTGAATTATAAACTTTGGCAAGAGTATGAGCTGGCTGAAGTTCAGAAAGAAAAAAAAGTTTGCTAGGAGGACTATGCTAAACTTGCGCTGTCTTGTCTCCACTCAAAATCCTGTCTATGAATCCAGTCAGTCCGTAAAGGGAAGATTGTAACCTCGGTCCTGATCCTCTCCATATGTGGTATGCCTCTATGCCAATGCTTCTTGGTACCTTGTAATCATTGAACAGGTGATCACCTGCATGCACAAGTGAACCACCTAGCATGGCCTTAAGCCTTGCAAAGGCCTCTTTATCAGCCTTTACCATTCCCCAGTCATCAGGCACTGATATGAATTCATCAACATATTGCCACAGACCAGTAATTTCTACCTCTTTGTCAAGAAATAGCCTTGTCGCATTGGAAAAGACGATTGTCCTAAAGCCTTTCTCATTGCATTTGTTCAGAACTGGCATTACATCCTCGTAAAGGGTAATTTTATCGGTATAACTGGAGACCAACTCACTTACATCAATGGATCTCAGTTTGAACAGGTTGAGCCAATAGTCCATTTTGTACCACTTGATGGAAAGTTCACCTACCTTTGCATATTCACTTACACACATATCCCTTGCAACACTTACCGGTATATGTCTTATCCTTGCAATTTCTCTAGGTATGCCTTCGTTCCACACGGCATCAACGAACGAGGTATGGGTAAGTGTACCATCAAGGTCAAATGATATGCTTAATCCTCTTTCTTCCATACCTCCACTCGGTTCTTCCCCATTGCCTTTGCCTTGTAGAGGGCATCATCTGCACATCTGATGAGATCGGACTTGTCGCCATCACCGAAGCGAAACGTGCCAACACCTATACTTACCGTCACTCGACCGGTCTTGCCACTGTCATCCAGAACAAAGGGAGTTTCCCCAACCTTCCTGCATATCCTCTTTGCAACCAGATAGGCCTTCCTTGATTCCGTCTTTGGCAAAATGACCGTGAACTCTTCGCCTCCATACCTAGATACTATATCTATCTTCCTAACATTATCCTGTAGTATACGTGCCAGCTGCTTTAAAACCATGTCGCCACACTGGTGACCGTATGTGTCATTGAACTTCTTGAAATCATCTATGTCTAGCATCAAAAGCGATACCGGGTCTTCCTTGTGCCTGTATATCCTGGATATCTCTTCCGAGAGCCTCTCCTGGAAATACCTGTGATTATATACCTCTGTAAGTCCGTCTGTAATGGACAAAAGGTTTAATTTCTCATTGAGCACGGTTAGGCGTTCAGTAAGACGATTAAGTTCCCCTGCCCTAGCCTCGAGTGCATCCTTAACCTCGGCCATCTCCCACAGGGTCTTCTCCATCTCTTCGTTCTTGGAAAGGAGTTCCTCCTCCAGCAATTTTTTCTCGGTTATATCGGTGAACATCATCAGGGCACCCACCTTGTGGCGCCTACGGGTAATAACCTGGGCATTGTATTCTATTATTATCTCGTTACCGTCCTTGGTCACCAGCTCGCACTCTTTTCCAACCAGCTTTACACCTTCCAGGTACAATGACCTGAATTCCTTAATCAGGACGTCAACCACGGATGGAGAGACAAACTTGGTAAATGGATGGTTTATTATCTCTTCCCTTGTGTAGCCAGTGATCTCCGTAACAAAGGTATTGCAATCCTTTATATCACCTCTTGGGGTTAGGTAGATCATGGCGGCAAGTGACTTATTGAATACCTCGTAGTATCTCTGCTCAAGTTCTTTCACCTTTTGACCGAGTTTCTTCTTTTCTGTTACGTCTTCCACATGTACCCAGAGAAAATCCTCACAACCCCCACCATAAAGCCTACCACACGTTATTATTGCATTTATCCTCTTGCCCTGATTTCTCGTGAGTACCGAGTCAACAGTAAATACGTTCTCTTTTCCAGAGTTTTTAAATCCTGCACATGCTTCTACAAAGTTTACCCTGCCTTCCCTTGATATGAACTTGATAAATGGCTTCCCTATGATCATATCTTTGCTTGTGTAGCCAACCAGGTCTTGGAAACTGTTATTGGCATAGATTATATGTCCATTTTGCATTACAAGGGAGGCAACATTGCTTCTATCTATTATCTCCTTAAATGCATTCTGAGCTCTATCTCCCGAGGGTTTTAATTCATCGGCCTCGAGGTCGGCAAGCACAACAAGATTTGTACTATTTCCATCTACCAGGACGCAGTAAAACTTGGTAACGCCCCCCTCCTTGGTGGGAATGGATATGATTTCCTTCTCTTTAGAAGGTATTATGGCAGAGGAGACATACTTAAGAAAGGCCCTGTTATCAATACCCATGGTCTCGAGCTTAGATATCAAGGGCTTGGTCATAGCAACAACATCAAGACCTTTAAATTTTAGTACATATGGTGAGACTATGCCCTCTAAACCTTCTATATCAACGTCCATACCCTATCACTATCCTCAGAGACCTCGCCAGCATGCTTCATGTCAAACAATACCCTCTCAACCTCGGGGAGGCCTATATCTATATGCATGGAATGCTCAAGTATGCGTATGATATTCTCCACCTTGGTACCGCCCGTTATCTGGAGTATTCTCTCGACAAAAGAAATCAGATCCTCATGCTGTGACCATGGCAGGAATACCCAGCACCACTCTTTAAGTCTTCTTGCACAGTAATCCGGGACAAAGGAACTTTCTGACTTGCACACCAGTACCGAGGATCTTAATTCCTTCACCTTGTCCCCGAGGTATTTCATCACCTGCCCCATTGTATGTCCTTCGTCACATATATCATCTACCACAAGGACCTTTTGTCTTGTCAGGTCCACCTCTGGCAAAGGATACACCATGACAGGCTGCTCGCTGAAATCAGAGGTCTTGTCCCAGTGACCCATCTGCACGGTGCATATGTACTTTTTGTGAAAGTAGTCCAAAAGGATCCTGGCAGGTACAAGCCCACCCCGTGCAACGCCTATAATGACATCAGGGTCGAATCCTGAGGTGATTATGGATGTATACATCTCCCACAGGGCTTCCTCAATATCCTCCCAGCATAGCCTTATTCCTTTAGGGAACTTCTTGTCAAAAATTTCTAGGCTCTCAATTTCTGTGACCACGCACTTCTCCCTTTCTTTCCCTATATGTCGGAATTATAATATTCAATCTTTACCTGACCATATCCATCTACAATTATTTTACAAAAAATGACACTAACATAAACACCCTTGTTCTTTAACCTGTGATTATTCTGTACCTAGGATACCTGAGGGTTCCTGTCAGCGTAAACTTCAGCTTTCCATCCTTAAGGTATGCCTTCAAGGGAATCCTGGCCAGTAGCGAGGTAGCAAATTTTATATCACCTGTCACGCTCAACCTGGAACGAGAAATATACCTGTTAAGCCTTAACTGGCCGCCCAGAGAGCCTGATATGATAGGACCGTTGAACACGCATTTGTCAATGACCACCGTACCCCTTGTTATATGTACATCCATTGTGCCATGCTTTAGTTTTATTGTACCGATGGGTATCATGGGCATCATAAGGGGCAGACTCAAATCGCTTACTAATAGATGTGCTTTACCAGAGCCCCTGTAGAATTGTCCTCTAGTACCCTTCATGGATATACTTCCATCGATCTTCCCTTTCACCTTCCCGACCTTGCTTAAAAACTGCGAGAATCCTGAGATGTCAAGGCCTTCCGTGGAAAGATCAATTTTAAGCGACCCGGATGAACCTTTTACAGGAATCTGTATATCACCCCTTATATATCCCGCCTTGGACCATGCCTTAATACCAACCGCTAGATTCCCATGTACAAGATACAACGGGGAAGGTCTCAGAAGAAGACAATCGAATAGTGCCTTGTTGTTCACTTTAACATTGCTTAGTCTAAGTCCTGGTACCAGGCTCGGACCAATCTTCTCAACCTCTACCTGCCTTCCAGTAAGGCTACTCAAATCATCTTCAATCCAAGCCTTAATAGAGTTGTATGGAAACCTCAAATAGACAAAAATAACGAGGAGCACAGAAGCATATAAGACTAATCCGAGCTTTTTCCAGAATATACTCACCCTTGTGCTACCCTCCATAAAAGGCCACTTGTAAAGTCATGTCCAGGGTTTTATCCCTATCGTTACGCTTCAGGTTGAAACGCTTTATCACAAGCGGGTGCGCGCATCCTTCCACCTTCTCCAGGAAACGAACCAGATCGCTATTACTCATACCCTTTATCTTCAATTCAACCAATTCCTTGGCAGTATCACCCGGTGCTGTCACGGGTTTCATGTGGTCTATGTTATCCTTCACACCTATCTCGCCCGCTATCCCTTCAAGGAAAGCAAAAAGCGTGAAATTGGCGTCACTACTACTTTTACCGAATGTTTCAGATGATCTCCTCAAGGTCTTTATCTCCGACGTGATCTCGTATACCTTTTTAAGCTGGGCCTCCTTCTTTGCAATGCCCATCCCAAGATCTTTCCTGTAATATAAAAGTGGATTTATAATCCCCACTATTAGCAAAAACAGACCAAGGAATATGGCCCCAGATGCAATAAATAATTTTTCTCTCTTGGCTAGTTTCATATATCCTGCTTACCCTTGTTGCACATAAGCTTGAACCTCACCAACTTATTCTGTTTGTCCACGTTTGCATAAGCTATCTTGACATTGGATATATACCTAATCCTGGAGACTATCTGTTTAAGTTTCTCTACGGTTTTATAAGAATCCACCGTACCTGATACGCTAATGCTATCCTGATCCATGCTCAGGTTTTTCAGCACTACTTCCATGTTTGATGGTACTGAACCAGATATATCGTGCAACAACCCGAGCGGGGTAATTACCTGATGCTGCGATGAACCATTACTCTTTGCAATCAAATCCTTCAGGTACCTTTCCATCTGTGCCACAGGTTCAACAACCGGCGTACCTTTGGGCATCACTGAAACAAATTCCCTCTTGATCTTGTCATCCAGCCTATGTATGAGCCTGGCCTTTAGATAAACATCGATGCCAAGGCCAGATAGCCATAACAAAAAAACAAGGACCAAGAATTTAGCCCAATGCAATACATGACCCTTCATCTCTTCAATTCTTCTTGTAAATGCAAGTTCCGCCTGCCGAAAGTTCACCGCATCCTTGGTATCTATGCCTCTGAACGCCAGTGAGACCGCCATAAATGACCCTAGAAGGTCATCCACTGCAACGTCAACAGGCACACCAGAGAGCCTTGGTAATTCCATAGACACGCCCAAAGACTTGGAAAGATAATCAGTAATATCGGATATGCAAAGGGCATAACCAGTGGGTATTATAACAGTATGTTCTACCTCTATGCCTAGTCTAGAGAGTATAATACCTATATCCCTTATGAGTCTTCCCATGTGTGATGTGGCATCAATCATTTCACCTTGTCTTATCAGTCCCTCTATCTCTGCTGCATTCACCGATTTTTCTCTAGATACCTCGTCAACTATCATCCCAAGGCCATACGGCATGCCACACAGGTGTTTTATGTTCTTCCCATCAAGTATGCATATCGAGGTATCATCCCATCCGATGTGGAGAACTACATAATAGGTGCCCGAGTGTAGATCGAAACAGTTTCTCAGCCCTGCAACCAAGGCGCAGGAAGGCGCATCCATTATCTCTGCCTCAAGGCCTGTCTCCTTTACTTCCTCTATACTGGCTTCTATAGTGGGTTCTCTTGCTGCAAGCGCGCATAGTGCTGTCTGCCCTGTATCGTCCTTACCCATGGTAACAAAATCCACTAAAAGCCTACCTTCTCCGCGAGGAACAAGGCTCTCAATCTCTGGTCCAACGGTCTCTGCAATCTTTTTCTTATCACTGAAAGGTCTGTGTAGCACCCTGTACATTATGTCTCTTTCTGACACACAGGCTATGCAAGTGTCGATTTGCACGCCTAGTGATTCGATAACCCCTTTCACATAATCTGCCAAGTTAACGTTAGGTGTATCATCGCCATTCAACTCTCGCCATACCCTTACAACCCTATCAATAGTCACCTCGGTGAGGGTCGATCTCACCACGCATGCCTGAATGCTGAGCTTATCCCAATAAAATCCTAGTGCTTTCTTAGACATAGTTGTTTACCTTGAAATCAGTCAATCCTATAGTAGATTACCTCGGGTGTTCCTTTGCTACGGTCAATTATAGCAGTAAGCTCCAGGTTGGCACCCGAAGGCATATTTGCCTTTACGTCTACCTTGAAACGGTTACTCTGAACCGTAATCATGTCACCGACATTTGACGACGATGTAACGTATCTCATCTCCTTCTTTGCATCATTGATGTTCTTGTACGGACGATGATCCATTATATCCTCGACATCTGCCTCATCTATGTCATCAGCCAGGGACATAAGGACCTCTTTGGATGCTGTATTTAAGTTTATCTTGCCACCTGTCCCAACGGTTATATACTTGGCTATGCCCTCGTATTCCTTGGTACCATAAAAATACTCCTTTTTCATGCCCTTTACCAGTAATATCTCCCTAGGGGTGTCCATAGCACCGTTCTTGCAACTGTAAGGCCTATCAAGTGCTTGATAAAAGTTGTCTTCTGCCCCCCCTAGGCCCGTAGGCTCACTGTCAGGATCGAGCCAATCCACAATGGCATCCATGAGATCATTTAGCTCATCCTCATTAATCTCAATGCCCAATATATTAAAAAGGCGCTTTAGCTGATTGATTCTGTTCTCATCTACCGAGCCATCACTCTTTACAAGGCTATTAATATCTATCTTTGAACACTCGTCAGTAATCTCACCAACAAATACAGGCCCATCCAAGAGGGCACTTGAAGCGGCGGAATATTCGCTGAACTTGGCCCAATCCTCGTCCAGGCCATCATACGAGGTATCGTCATCCTTTAAAAGAGCCTTTGCAGCCTCCACGCCCGCATCTGCCAGGTAGTAGGCCTGGAATGAGTCCCTGAAATTGTATGCAAGTTCTATATCGTCACTCTGGTCAGAACTGAAAGAAAGCACCATGGCAGTAAACATTGCAACCGTGCTCAAGACCAAGATAAGGACGACGCCCCTTGCGTCCTTGGCTATATCTTTTAACCGTAACATATCTACTACGTCTAACCCCCGGTCCCCTTGTTCAAGGTTAGTATCTCTGGCTTCATCCATGATAGAGGCAGAAATGCTACCCCGGTAAAACTAATCTCCTTGTCCTCCTGCTTGAAGGAAATAGTTATCTTTACCTCCCGTGGCAGGCATCCCATCTCCTTGAGATCCCAGTTATCGAATTCGTTTGAGTCCTTGTCTACGTACACTATATTCATCCCGGTTATATCCTCTGCCAGCTCAAACTCATTACCTTTCGAGGTCACACCATGGTGAGGTGTGCAATCATCACGCCTCATAAGATAGTAAAGACCATTACCCCCTTCCATCTCCTTCAAGTAGTAATCCACCTCGCAAACACATCCTTTCAACCTATCAAACGTGATGTCAGATGCAGTCGTTATATATATGCTGTCTTTGTCAACACCGTCTTCATCGTTGTTTATACCTACGAATCTATACATATCTATATTGTCTTCGGCTACCTTGCTAGGCACATACGCAGAGGTAATGTCCTTTATCATGGTTGCAAATGCAACACGTACCATCTGGTATGTCCGGGCCTCTTGTTTTACTGACCGGCTCAACCTGTACGAGGAAAAGAACGCCATGTTTACAATGGTAATCACTACAGCCGCAATTGCCAAGGCGAGTAGTATCTCGATAAGCGTGAAACCACGGTCGCTCAAATAAACCAGGCAGCTATTTGGACGCAAAAAACGTGACGAATGTACTTTCAAGTCCATTTTTTCCATTCCCAAGACGCACGACAAGCGTGTACTTCAAATATCCTTCAATGGTAGTGGCTTCCCAGTGCTCCTTGTAAGTGTAACCAGAATAATCATTACCAAAATCACCGGTTTCCTCGCTCCCGGGTTCAGGTATCGGCTCTGTCCTGATCTCGGATATATGCTCCTCTGCCAGCATCGTAGAAGTGGTGATAAACCTGGACCTGAGCGCCATGTCAACACCTTGGCTCTCTGCCTTTAACAACCATACAAATGTAATGCTTAGTATTACTAGTGCGACCAGAACCTCAAGAAGCGTAAAACCACCGAGGCCACGAGTTTTTACATGCTGTCCGTCCATATCACTCATTAACGTCATATCCATGGCTGAATTCTACGTAATGATCGTAGATCTTGAGATCCCCTGAATATGGTTTTATTACAAGTGTGTAAACCTTGGACCCAGGGCCCTCAAGATATATGATACCCTGTTCCACAAGCCCATCCTTGTTCACCATAAGGTCTATCTTGCCCTCCTCCTTCTCAGGTGCATATGGCGTCTTTATTGCCTTTATAATGACACCTCTTGGTAACCTTGCTTTCTTCTCCATCTTTGGCACCTCGCCCGAGGAAGTGGGGTTTGGGTATACTCCCACCACGGATGAAGACAGGTCAAAATGTACCAGGTATTCTTCATGCCTAGTAATAGCTGAGGACCTTGCGTACTTTAGCATGGCCATTATCTCCCTTGTTCCTTCGTCAATGGAAGAGGAGAAGACAGAGAATCGTATGCGTGGGCCTACATAACCAAGGGTGATCCCTATTATGGCGATTACTATTAACAGTTCAAGCAGTGTGAAACCTGACCTTAAGAGACCTTCATTTTCAAGTTTACCCGCACTACGTATACCTAAGTCCTCCAAGAGGGGTAACTTGTTTGTACACGGCGTGTTCATTGTATGCTGGCAAGAGGTAAGTTCTGAATTCCTATTGCCCTTCAGGGCTCTCCTCCCAGTTACCTATATCACGGTCCTTACCTTCACCTCCTGGTTCACCATCAGCACCATAAGAAAACAGGTCAAAACCATTTGGATTGTGATAACCCGGGTAGAGGTATACAAAGTCATGCCCCCATGGATCCTTTGGGACCCTAGGCTTATCCAGATATCCACCTTCTCTCCAGTGCGAGGGAATATTACCAACGGTGGGCTTTTCAACAAGTGCTCTCAGCCCTTGCTCTGTTGAAGGATAATCACCGTTGTCTAGCTTGTACATCTTGAGTGCATTCTCCAGGGCCTGGATTTGCAGCTTTGCCTGTGTCCTCCTGGCCTCTTCTGGTTTACCCATAATCCTTGTACCCACGTATGTTGCAAGTATACTTAAGATTACAATAACAACCAACAGTTCTATGAGGGTAAATCCTTTCTCGGACATGTGCACCTAACCTCCCCTATCTTACGATCTGGCTCATCTCCAGCATTGGGAAAAGAATGGACATAACGACAAAACCGACAGAAACGCCCATTATCAGTATCATAAGAGGCTCAAGTACTGATGACAGGCCTGTAACAGCCGTCTCCACATCTTCTTCAAAGGCATCAGCCGCCTTTAACAGCATGTCCTCCAGTTTCCCGCTCTTCTCGCCGACACTTATCATATGTACCAGTATTGGGGGAAAAATACCGGATTTTCGCAGGGGCTGTGCCACACTTGCACCATCCATAATCTGGGATATGGACTCATCCAGGGATGCTTCAACCACCCGGTTCTGTACAACTGACTTGACTATGTTCATTGCATCCACTATGGGCACACCTGAAGCAAGAAGCGTCCCAAGGGTTCTTGCAAACCTTGCCACTATAGCCTTTCTGTACACCCTACCAAATATCGGCATCTTTAGACGCATTCTATCGAATGCCATGGATCCTTTACTGGTATGCCTCCACCTATTAAATGCATAGAGTGCCACAAGGCCCAGAGCCAATATAATCCACCATGCCGAGCTCAGAAAATCGCTGATCCCTATGAGTATACGCGTGGGGAGCGGAAGGACCTGGTTCATACTTTCGAACATGGCTACAACCTTTGGAACTACTGATGTAAGCAGGTACATGAGCACGGCTATACAAACCACGAATAGTAAAGTAGGATATATCATGGCGGCTGATATCTTTGACTTAAGACGATGTTGTCCTTCTATAAATCCCGCGAGCCTCAAAAGCACAACGTCCAGAGCTCCACTTGCCTCACCCGAACGCACCATGTTTATATACAGATCAGGGAATATCCTTCTGTGTTGGCTGAGTGCGTCGGCAAAGGCCAAGCCCTCGTTAACAGAATCTCTTACCTGGGCTATGGTCTTCTTTAATATAGGGTTTTCCAACTGTTCATACAGTGCACCCAGTGCGTCCACAAGGGGTACAGATGCAGAGACAAGTGTAGAGAGTTGCCTTGTCATGATTGCAAGGTCCTCAGTTCTCACCCTCACGAAAAGATCTTTTAAAGACCACTCCCTTGCTCCCCTCGGAACCTCCCCTGCAAATTCTTCCTCTACCACATTGCTGACAAATATACCCTGGGACATGAGTTTGCGCTTAGCTTCCCCCATTGACGAAGCATCTATGATACCCTTCGTCTCTTTTCCCTTTTCTGTATAACCACTCCAGGTGTATACTGCCATCCCTTACCCCTTGGTCATTATTTGCTTTTCTTATGCAAATCCTTTCCCTCGGGTTTGAAATAATTTCTGTTTATCTCCACGCGGACCTTTTTACTTATCTCGGCTTTAAGATCTGATATAGCTTTGCCTTCTTTTTCCATCTGTATCATCCTTTTTATTGGGTCCCGCACCTCTTCAAGTGTCCTGATCTTTGGAGGTTGCTTGTCTTCTACCTTTATAATCTGGTAACCCATCGATGTCTTAATCGCACCGCTTACTGCCCCCTTCTTGAGGGAAAAGGCCACCTTCTCAAATGGAGAAAGATTCTTAGTGCTAGTCCTGGTTATCCAACCTATGTCCCCACCCCTTTTAGCAGACGGATCCTTGGAATACTTCTTTGCAAGGGCTGCGAAATCTTCACCTTTCTTTATCCTTTTAAGTATTCTCTCTGCCTCTAGCTTTGTTTTTACAAGTATCTCTTTGACCTTTACCCTGGGACCTGTAGCGAACCTCTCTTTGTGCTTATTATAGTAGTCTCTGATATCGGCATCACTTACCTTGATACCTTCTGACACCTTGTTCTCCAGTTCCTTTGCCAGCATCTGATCTTCAAAATACTTCATCCTTAGCTTGAAATCAGGCTTTTTATCCAGACCTTCCTGTTTTGCCTCCCATGCCAGGAGTTTAACGTCGACAAGATTGGACACTATCTCCATCTTTGCCCTTGGAGTGGAATATTTATCACGGTACTGTTTAGGTATATGCGATAAGAGCATGTCTATATCCTTTTCGTAGATAACGTCATCCCCGACCCTGGCTAGGACATTCCCACCTTTTTCAGCCTGACTTGTGAGCGAAGCGTTGTTGTGTGCGGACTTCATATCCTTTGACTTGTTACCCTGTGTACACGCCCCTGCCAGTACTGCTACGGCAATCATAGCTACAATTAACCTTTTCAAAACATCCTCCCTTCCTGGTATATTTAAAATCATATCCTATTAATACTTAGCCTGGGAAATTAACATCATTTCTATTGACTGTCACCACAATTCGGTTTGCAGCAGAACCTTGTTCCCTATACGTCTTCTCTAAGAGATACAACAGCCATGAGAACGCCTGTCTTTACCCTCACAAACGCCCTTTCCCCGAGGATAACATTACTCACACCATAAGGAAATCCAATCTCCATTATAGCTGATTTTACATCATACTTAAAACCATCTAGATCAATACCTTCAACCTTCTCGGTAAGTGGCAGGAAAGAGACAGTATGGCCTTTCTTGCCTTCAATATAACGTTCAGAGTCCACGAGGAATATATAATGCATGGATGTTAGTATGGATGCCCTTGAACCACGCCTAAGGGCCCTGTACAAAAGATGCAGGTTTGCGATGCTATGATCGAACCTGTTACCAAGCCCTGATAATATTATTATGTCCTTCCCATGCCTCTCTATAGCATAATCAAGGGCAAGCAAGGTGTCTGTCTCATCCTTATCCTTGGGGTATGAAATAATCTCTACACCGTCTGTCCTAAGTCTCTGGACCAGATCGGCGGCCAAGGAATCCATGTCTCCTATTACCACATCTGGAGTAATCTCTGCATCAAGGCAGTACATTGCTCCGATATCTGCAGCAACTACAAGCTCGGACTGTTCTGAGAGCCTTCTTAAACTTTTCTTGGATGGTGGCTCCCCTCCACTGACTACAAGTATCATATGTGTTTCATAAACAACGAATACAGTCCAAAGTCAACAAACGATTGAACCGTGTCACTATGACCAGAGACAAGTAAAGTATACATGATCAATCTTTCTACGGGAATACAAAACCAATATCTTTAAGCATGGGTAGGGTCCTGTCTTTGTCAGACATCACAGGCACTTGCACGGGCCACCTTATGCCGAGATTGTTGTCATCCCATCTAATTCCTGCCTCTGCACTCGGATTGTAGAACTTGTCAACCTTATATAGGACAACGCTATTATCTTCAAGTGTACAAAAGCCATGGGCAAAGCCGCTAGGAACAAAGAGTATCCTCTTGTTATCGCTGGAGAGTTCAATCGAGAACCATTTGCCCCGCGTGGGAGAACTTTTCCTCATGTCAACTATCACGTCAAGTACCCTACCTGATACCACACGCACTAATTTTGCCTGATCGTACGGAGGATACTGGAAATGAAGTCCACGAATAACCCCTTTCCTTTCAGACAAGGACTGGTTATCCTGTACGAATTCTACATTAAGACCATGGTCTTTGAACACCCTTCGATTGTAGGTTTCCATGAAAAAACCTCTATTATCAGAGTAAACGACCGGTTCTATTATAAATGCACCATTGAGATCTGCCTCAATAAACTTCATAGCTCCTCCAATATGCGAATCCAATGCACATAACCCATGCCCAGATGTTTTTCAACCAGAATCAGCGACTAAGCTGTACGCATTTTGGACCTCTTCCATTATTTCTTTCAATCTGGCATGATACCTTGGTGATACATGCATGGGTAATACTTTCTTGGCTCCCAGCATTCTCGCTATAGACCCTGCCTGATAAGCAGTAAGATGGCCTTTTTTGTTTGCCTCGTTTCTCATTTCATCTAGATAGAAAGCCTCTATGAAAAGGATATCTACGCCCGAGGCAATGGTTCTTAGCCTATCGATATTTTCATATGAATACCTGATGTCCGCAATGTACGCAACCTTCTGACCAGGAGAAACAATAACAATCTCGTCAACCAAGTCACTTACCTTTTTCGAAAACTTCCCCTTTAGGGTATTCACCTCTATGTTGGACTGAATGTCACCCGTAAGCACGCACTCCTTGAGCCTACCTAGCCATGGCCCGGAAACATATCCAAGTCTATGCAGCATCTCCCCCCTGATATTGACATGGGCATTTTCCTCCAGCGTAAACGCAAGGCATGGTATATTATGGTCAAGTACTACTGATTTCACCCTGTACCTAGGATCACTGCTTATCACACAACAGGGATCTATTTTGTATTCCTCTGTCTTGTAGTCTTTAAAACCCGTACACAGGCTCGCCGATGTGGACATTGCCGAGCCTTCTCTTATTTCCCTTATATGTACTACAAGGCTATAATCTCTGGCAAGGTTCCAGGAGTATGCATGGAGCTTTGATAGTACCTTACCCGTGATACCCTCAGGCCCGTATACGTGAAGCGGTGTCTGCCTGTGCAGTATGGATCGCAATACGTAATCAAAACCCATGAAATGATCCATATGTGCATGACTTATATATATACCGTCCAGCAGCAAGAGCTCCCTTGGTGTAATGGAAAGAAAGTGTCCACAGTCGAAAAGGAGCGCTTTTCTCTCGTTGAGAATCCTCACGTACACCAAAGGATCAAACAGGGGGCCATTTACCAACCTTGGTATAAAAGAGGGACGCATCAGAAAAACTAATAACCCATGTGGCTTTAATAATCCATAATAAGACTATATCCCTAATGTCTCTAGGAGCTTATCAACATCGTCCTGGGATTTGGCAACCGAATTCTCTGTCCCTATTGACGGACCACGTAGAATGTTTTTCTTTTCTTGCCTAGGAATCCCTTGTTTGCTAACCATGTCCTTGCCATACTTCTTGATTATTCTAACCAGCCTCTCTTCTACACTATCCAGAAGGCTGGTCACCTTTCTCACAAGCTGGTCAACAAGGTCAGAGTGTATCTGCAATTCACTTATCTTGTTCAGGTCGTCAATAATCTCGTCATTGTGTATCTTAAGGGCTCTCAAGCCTGCCTTTGCATTGTCTATATCACCTTTTTCTACTAGTTCCTCGATCTCTTTAAAGATGACCTTATCGGCCATTGCCACTTCCTGCCTTTTGAAGAGCAGGTCCAGTGTCTTATCAGATGCATCCTTCACAAGGGACGAAGCATATGCTAGTTTGCCAGAGAGACTCACATCATCTTCTTCTGCCAACCTGGCTATGATAGGTTCTACTGTATCCTGTATTTCCCTTATAGAATTATGCAGGTCTTTTGCAACCTCTCCCACACCCCTGAAAAGCTTGGAAGATGCCAGGTAAGATAACTCGCTCACCTTCTTTCTTGCCTCGTCGAGGTCTCCCAGAGATAGAGCCACCACTGCATCTTTCAGTGTATCCATGAATTTCTCTATCTGATCTATAACATGGCCTTTTTCCTTATCAATGCAATCTTTCAGGGCATCCGTATTCTTAAGAAGTTCGCTTACAGATTGGTCCTTGGCCTCTTTTGGCTCACGACTACGCTTTGCCATCTACTTTTCTCCCAGGTAAACTAATGGGCCCTAGTAGCCCAGAGCCTTTACATGACTGACTCATTATACCCATCCTGCAAAGTCCCACTTATAATAATCGGATAATCATCAACCTGTCTTTAACAACACTTATACAACCATGCAAATGAGATTGTCTTACCCTCCATGGAAGTTTAAGGGCAAGCAGCTAATCCTCATCCGGGATATTATCCAGATCAGACATCCACGCATTGTCCACGCTATCGCTCGGTGCTCTATAATCTCCCCTTGGAGAAAGGGAGCCACCAGAACCCACCTTAGGTGCATTGGGGATGCATGATCTCTTAAACTGGCTCAGGCCGAAGAACCTGTGTATGTATACAGCAAGCCACTTCTTTATCTCGGAAATCGTATAACTGTGTTGCTTGGCCTCAGGCACGTCTGGCCATGTACCACGTGCCCGGTCTCTCCATGCACAGTAGGCCATGAAGGCTATTTTTGAAGGCATGTAGCCAAGCCTTGTAAAGTAGTAATTATTAAAATCCTGAAGTTCGTATGGGCCTATGAAGTCTTCAGTCTTCTGAGAAGGCTGGTCTCCCTCTGTACCTGGTATGAGCTCAGGGCTTATTTCTGTGTCTACAATATCCTTTAGGCAGTCCGATGTCTGGCCGCCCAAGATATTCTTTTCCATGACCCACCTTATAACGTATAGGATTAGGGTCTTGGGAACGCTTGCATTGACACTGTAATGCGACATGTGGTCACCAACCCCGTATGTACACCACCCAAGGGCAAGTTCGCTTAGGTCACTCGTTCCGACAACTAGCCCATCCCTCATGTTAGCAATCCTGAAGAGGTGTGACGTCCTCTCACCGGCCTGTATATTCTCAAAGGTGGTGTCGTAAACCTCCCTGCCCTCTGCAAAGGGATGGCCTATGTCCTTCATCATCTGGAGGCAGCTGGGCCTTATATCTATCTCACCTGCATCAACACCTAGGACCTCCATGAGCCTGAGGGCATTTTTGTACGTCTTTTGTGATGTAGCAAAGCCCGGCATTGTAAAAGCCTTTATGTTTGAACGCGGGTAGCCAAGAACATCCATTGTCCTTGCACATACTATAAGAGCATGTGTTGAATCCAGGCCACCTGAGACACCTATAACAACGTTTTTAATACCTGTTGATTGTAGTCTCTTGGCAAGGCCCTGAACCTGTATGTTGTAAACCTCGTAGCATCTCTTGTCCCTGAGCATGGGGTCTGTAGGAACGTATGGAAATCTTGATACATCCCTATTAAGGAGCATCTTCCCCTTGGGAACATCGATATCCAGCTCCACGTGTCTGAACGCCTTAACATCGTCCTTGTGTGCCTCTATGCTGGATGCAAAGCTGGTAAGTCTCATCCTGTCCTGCACCAGCCTGCCAAGGTCTATTTCACTTATAACAACCTGTGGTTCAAAGGAAAATCTCCTGGACTCACCTATGAGGTTCCCATTTTCATATATGATCGCATGTCCATCCCAGGCAAGATCCGTTGTTGATTCTCCAGGCCCTGCAGCTGCATATAGGTATGCAGCTACGCACCTTGCCGATTGGTTGGATGCTAACGAATGGCGATATTCATCTTTGCCAACCGTTATATTGGAGGCAGATAGATTGGCTATGACCGTTGCACCTGCGAGGCAGGCATAGCTTGAAGGCGGTATTGGCACCCATACGTCCTCGCATATCTCAACGAACAGTGAGAACCCGGGTATATTCCTCACGTCAAATATAAGATTGGATCCTACAGGGATATCTCCCTGGCCACAGAGTACCATTCTGTCAACCACAAGTTCGCTTGAGGATCTGAACTGTCTTCTCTCGTAGAACTCCCTGTAGTTGGGAAGATAAGTCTTCACAGGGATACCAAGTATCTTACCCCTGTGCATAACAACAGCACAATTGTACAGACCATGCCCAATCCTTAGAGGTGCTCCCACCACGATTATCATATTTATATCGCGAGTTGCATCCAGGAGTTCACCAATGGCCTTTTCTACGGAGAATAGGAGCGCGTCCTGTTGAAACAGGTCTTCATCCGAATATCCGGACAACCCTAGTTCTGGGAATATAGCCAATATAGCCTTGCCTTCTGCTGCCCTATGTATAAGCTCAAGGGTTTTCTCAGTGTTAAAATCAGGGTCTGCCACCCTTACTTCAGGTATGCACACAGCAACTCGTATAAAAGAATGATTATAAAGATTGAAGAACTCTTCGCCCTGTCCTTGCATCTTACCCATCCATATGCCTACCCAGCTTAGGTCATCAGCCAAAAGGTTCTAAATGCCCTCCCCCTCCACCATCTTTACTCCAGATACAGGGTATCACATAGGGTACCAAGAGGGCAAGGAGTAGATTCACAGTATGTCTCATAGTTAGTAGATATCTTGCCAGGGTATTTCTTCACATGCTCTTTCCACCAGGCAATAAAGGACTTTCTGTCTAAAATATAGGATGGTACAATCAAACAACAAAATTAAGGTTATGGGACGACCATGTACTTTGATTTCCAGAAAGGCTGTATCAAGTTTATAAAAGGCGGTTCTTATCCCCATTGCCATACTGTGTTCATCGACAGCAGTTCACCCTGCCTCATAGATGCTTCAAGTAAAAAAGATATGCTCAAGAAAATAAAGTCTGAGACAGAGATAAAAGTCATAATTACCAGCCATGGCCACGAAGACCACATGATGTACAATTATCTCTTTCCCGATTCACAGCTCTGGGTGCACGAAGGGGATGCACCGGTATTCAGGGACATAAGAAACCTAATAGCCCTGTATGACCTAAATGAGACAGAGAAAGCTCTGTGGAAAGAGTTCCTTGAGAATGTCTGTCATTACATGCCAAGAGAACCGGATAGGCTCTTAAAAGATGGAGATATCCTCGACTTCGGCGAGACCCATGCAGAGGTTATTCACACTCCGGGTCATACACCTGGTCATTGCTGCCTTCTCTTTCCAAAAGAAAGCATACTTTATCTTGCAGACCTAGACCTGGTCGATGCAGGACCCTATTACGGGGATGTAAACTCTGACCTAGACCAGGTCATAACCTCGTTAAACCGCGTGCAGGAAATAAATGCAGATATATACCTCACTGCGCATGGTAAGGGCATCTACAACGGTAATCCTATGCATATAAAGAAATATCTGGACAAGATATGGGAAAGAGAAAGAAAACTGCTCAAACTGCTTAGAAAGTCACCCCTGAGCCTAGAGCAAATAACACGCGAGGGCATAATTTATGGCAAGAAACACAAGACAATACAAGGTCTTTGGGATCTAAGCCTATCAGAAAAGAACATGATAAAAAAACATCTAGATAAGCTTATGAGACAGGGTAGAATTATACAGCAAGGTGATTATTATCACCTTGCGAGATAAATAGGACAGATATCTACGTTAGTGTTAAATTTAATCTCAATGCTTACCGATACTTAATAAAATCACCTTTCACTGGGAGGTATCAATGAAACATATCAATGTAATAACATCTGTTATCATATCTCTCGCAATACTTGTTCCATCCATAACCCAGGCAATGGGCGTGGAGGCAGCTATAAGCTACTGGAGACAAGACCCTGAAGGGACTATCGCCTATAAGAAATATAGCCCTACTGACAATATAGACTTAGAGAAAAACCTCAGGTATGATACCGAAAACCGTGTTATGGGACGGCTAAAGATTAATACCCCGATATTTATACCTAATATATATATCATGGCAACACAGATGGAATTTGATGGAACAGGTAACAAGGTAGTGGATTTCAAGTTTGGAAACATTATCTTCCAGAAGAATCTATCCTTCTATTCCAAGCTTACATTGCATCATTATGATATTGCTTTTTTTGGTAACATACCCCTTCTTCAGACAGCCACCCTTAAAAGACTCAACTTGGAGCTCGGATTAAACCTAAGGATAATAGATTTCAAGGCAGAAATACAGCAATACCTCACAAGCCTGAGGGAGTCCAAGAGCTACACGGTCCCCGTTCCCATGCTTTATGCAGCGATACAGTTAAAACCGGTAAAGAACATTTCAATTGAAGGAGAAGCTAGAGGAATTACACTAGGTGGAGACCATATGTACAGCCTTATTGGCAGGGTTAAAATAAACGTCATGGGTCCATTATTCATAACCGGTGGATATAGATACGAAGACACAGATGTGGATAAAAAGGATATAGATGCCAATGTGACATTCAAAGGACCATTTGTAGAAACCGGGTTTGAGTTTTAGGCAAAAATCACATACACCTTATTGCAGTAGACTAGCACAATTAAACACCCAGACAATACACACAGCTATGAACGTATTTGACATAATCCATGTTTCTATATTACATTCAGTAGGATCTAACTTAAAAGGAGGTTGTTGTGGTTCAGACTTACAATTTCTACAGGGTAGAGAAGGAAAAGCACATTGCATGGGTTTACCTCAACAGACCTGAAAAAAAGAATGCCATGGGCCCAGATGCATGGAAAGAGATAATCCCGATCTTCAATGACATTGACAAGGACGACGACATACTGGTCAGTATAATCACTGCCGAGGGCAAAGATTTCTGTGCAGGGATCGATTTTGTAACCATGGTAGGCGAGTTCGACTCGGTAAAGAACTGGAACAGGAGCGCAAAGTCCATGGTCAAATTGTTTAGAATGATACCTAGCCTACAGGAGACCATGAGCTGTATTGAGAAATGCCCAAAGCCCGTTATTTGCGCAATACACGGCTTATGCATAGGTGCTGGACTTGACCTGGCTTCTGCTTGTGACATTCGACTGGCCACGGAGGATACAAGGATATCACTAAGAGAGGCAGGTGTTGCCTTTGTAGCGGACGTAGGAAGCCTTCAGAGGGTACCACTTATCGTTGGACAGGGCATAGCAAGGGAGCTGGCATTTACAGCCGGGTTTATAACCGCGGCAAGGGCAAAAGAGGTTAACCTTGTAAACCATGTTTACAAGGACAAGCAAGAGCTCCTTGAAGCAGCAAAGAACATGGCCCTTGAGATCGCCTCGAATGCACCTCTTGCAGTGCAGAGTGCAAAGGAGGTATTAAATTACTGCCGTAACAAGAGCATAGAAGACGGCCTAGAATACGTTGCAGCAAGAAGCTCCATGATAGTACCATCCGAGGATCTAGCAGAGGCGGCATCGGCCTTTGCTGAGAAGAGAAAACCAAGGTTTAAGGGAAACTAGAGATGCTGTAACATCCTTTCTTTGATATACCTCATCGGCATATTCAAGCAAGTCAAAGCATCATAAAGTGTTAAAGTTCCGCCCTCTCTACTACCGATGTTTATTTTAAATGGAAAAGAGAGAGACAAAAAGGCAGAACCTAAAATATACCAATGGTCTATATGCAACCTTAAGGGCAAGGTCTCAGAGTTTAAGACTAGCTGTACTTGACATATCCATAGGTGGACTAGGTCTACTCGTAGAAGAAGGCTTCTCTGTTCTGCAGAAGGGTGAAAAGATACTCATAGAAACACTGGAAAAAGACGGGGCAATACTTGCTACATCCATACACGGGAAGGTTGCATACCTAGGTCCAGGTGTTCCAACAAGGGCTGGCATAGAGTTCTCGCCCGCGGATACTCCGATACAAGCCTTTACAGAACTTCAGCATGATGATCCCACAGGCAGGGTAATAAGGGACCGGGATGTAATACTTTCTACATTTGAGGAAATAAAAAAGTGGTCAAGGGGCTCGGGAGACATGCTAATGACTCACAAAAGAAAGGCCATCCCTGCCGAGTTTTTCTACATAAGGCCTAAGGAGAACACAATGCTCCTGAGGATAGTCAGGATCTCAGAGCTTCGCCTGCCTTTTCAGCCTATGCCAGAAACAATATATCCATTCTACATGTTCAAGGGCATGTACGTGATATTCTTTACCACTAGGATACTCAACACGGTTAAAAACATCATGGAGGCAGAAATACCCTCAGGGATGGAGTACATAAGCAGGAGAAATGTGATGAGGTACATGATAACCGGGAACGAACCCATAACAGCACGTCTCAAACACCCTATAAGTTCCAAGAAGGTAAGCCTGTTCATATGGGACATAAGCATAGAAGGCATGGGAGCGGAGGTAATAGGCAATATAGACATGCCCTTTATACCCGGCATGAAACTTCAGGATATAAGCATAGAACTACCCACGGGTACAATCGAGACAGCAGCTATTGTACGTTCTGTAAGAAAGGAAGACGTGATCGATAAAACCTACCTTGGTCTAGAATTCAGCGCGTCCGAGGCAAGTTTCAAGGACGAAATACTCTCTTTTATACTGAAGAAGGACTTTCCATCCGATGTATTCTTTTAGCCCCTCCCTGACACAGCCACCAAACGCCGGTCAGGTCTTCTATACCCTGTAATATTTCCTGTACCACTCAATAAAGTATTTAACCCCATCTTCAATCGATGTCCTTGGACGATAATTTACTGCATGTTCCAGATCAGTGGCATCTGCCCATGTTGCCTCCACATCTCCAAGTTGCATAGGCAGCATGTTTATCTTGGCCTTCTTGCCCAGGGCATGCTCTATCACGGATATGAAACGCATAAGATCCACGGGGTTAGATCCACCTATGTTATAAATTCTGTAAGGTGCAAAGCTAGTTGCAGGATCTGGTGAAGACCTGTCCCATCCATTGTCTGTGTCAGGGATCAACCTCATTACCCTCACAACTGATTCCACTATGTCATCTATGTAGGTAAAGTCTCTCTTCATCTTTCCATAATTGTAGACTTCAATAGGTTTGTCCTCGATAATTGATTTCGTGAATTTGAAAAGTGCCATGTCAGGTCTACCCCAGGGACCGTACACAGTGAAAAATCTGAGTCCAGTGCATGGAAGCTTGTACAGGTTTGAATACGTGTGTGCCATGAGCTCGTTAGCCTTTTTTGTCGCTGCATATAAGGATACGGGATGATCTACCATGTCATGCTCTGAGAATGGCATTTTCTTGTTGGCGCCATAAACAGATGATGAAGATGCAAAGACAAGGTGACCAACACATGAACGCCTGCATCCCTCCAGTATATTCATAAAACCCACAAGATTTGAATCCACGTAGGTGAAAGGATTCTCTATACTGTACCTAACCCCTGCCTGTGCAGCAAGATGAACCACAGTCTCAAAGGATCCTGTTTCAAGGAGCCCCAATGTCTTGTCTCTCAATGTGATATCCATTCTGTGGAAGTCAAAGCCATCAAAAGAACGGAGCATTGACAGCCTATCCTTCTTGAGCTTGGGATCATAATACGGGTTGAGGTTGTCTATACCAACAACATGATGGCCCTCTTTAAGGAGTCTACCTGAGAGGTGAAACCCAATGAACCCTGCACAACCAGTAACCAAAATATTCATGCATCAATGTCCCTTTAGTCCATATACAAGCTCTTAAACATCTTATTTATACTATCATGCACTCCATATGATCATGCCCAATGCCATCAAAGTTGGTGTAGCTATATTAACTATGACGTTCATAGCCATATAGGGTACTAGCCTTTTCATATCATCCCTGTATTTCAGCACACCCCTGGCGAGTGGAACTGCAAGCACGAGTGTTCCTAGCCCAAGAAACCCTGCCTTCGGGATGTACCCGAGAAGATATCCTGCAAGCATGGACAAATAGGCGCAGGCGAGGAATACAACGTATATCACTGCACTGTATGCACGTCCCTTGTTTATCACGAGATGCCTTCTGCCCACCTTGCTATCAGCATCCGCATCCGGAAATTGGTTCAAGAGTAAAAGATCGCTAACAAGGAAGAACGGCACAAGGGATACGAAAAATGCCGTCCAGGAGTAGCTGCCACTCAGGCAGAAATCCGTACCCATGACCATTAACGGACCAAAACCAAGGCCAGGTGCAACAAGACATAGTAGTGGACTCCTTGTAATCCACTCAGTGTAAGCAACTACTATTATTATACCAAGAAGGCCAAGTGGCAGTAACCACAAGCCCCTCTTATGTACGAAGTAGAAACCGATAAGGATGGCTATCACTAGGGACACAACGGCTGTAGCGAATGCAAGGGATGCCTTGTCCGGGTTATCAGGCAGTGTGCCGCTACCACCGCTGAAAGCTGTGCGCTCAGTGAAAAAGTCAAGCCCACTTTTAAAATCATAGTACTCATTCAATGCATTGACTCCTATGTGCAGACATATTGCACCCACCAGGACTAGAGCAACATCTAGTGCCTGAATGTGAACCGATCTCCATACCGTTGCTGCAATGCCCAGAGCCACGCATGCCGGGGTCAGGATTAGAAAAGGAAGCCTTATGGGACCTGTTAGCACTCTGAGACTACTCATCTAATCTCCTCCCTACTACACGTCCTCAAAAACCTTCTTCTGTCGAATGGTTTTTCCCTTGCCAATGCCAAGGTACTCGTAGGCCTTTGGAGTGAGTTCCCTTCCCCTAGGAGTTCTGTTTATGTAGCCGTTCTGTATTAAATATGGCTCATACACGTCTTCTATGGTATCCTTTTCCTCACCCATGGATGCCGCCAAAGCATCTATGCCTACTGGCCTTCCCTTGAAATTTCTTGCCATTGTTTCCAGGATCCTTCTATCCATGGCATCAAGACCTAGCGGATCAATGTCAAGCCTTGTAAGGGCCATGTCTGCAATATCCTTAACTATTATTCCCTCACCCATCACCTGGGCGAAATCCCTTACCCGCCTCAACAGCCTGTTAGCCACCCTTGGCGTGCCCCTTGAACGCCGAGATATCTCGTAGAGACCCTCTTCATCCGCCTGTATCGAGAGTATTCTGGCCGAACGGGTAAGTATCTCCATTAGCTCCTCGGTGGAATAAAAACCAAGGTGGCCTATTATACCAAAACGGTCCCTCAGGGGTGAAGTTATGAGCCCTGCTCTGGTTGTAGCAGCAACAAGCGTGAAAGGATTGATATCTATGCGTATGGACCTCGCTGAGGGACCTTGACCAATTACAATATCTAGCTTGAATTCCTCCATTGCAGAGTAAAGTATCTCTTCAACAGCAGAGCCTAGCCTGTGCACCTCGTCTATGAAGAGCACATCATGCTCATCCAGGTTCGTCAGAATAGCAGCGAGGTCGCCTGACTTGTCTATTGCAGGCCCAGATGTTACCTTTATGTTAACGCCTAGCTCGTTTGCTATAATATAGGCCAAGGTTGTTTTCCCAAGGCCTGGAGGACCATAGAAGAGGCAATGGTCAAGGGCCTCCTTCCTCGCCCTCGCAGCCTTTATGAACACGTCCAGATTTGCCTTTAGAGACTCCTGGCCTACGTATTCATCCAGGCTTCTTGGCCTTAGGCTGGATTCCAGTATCTTCTCGTCTGTATTTATGACATTACCGTCAAGGTCTTCTCTCATCTCATCAATGCCTTCAATGCAAGCCTCACTGTTTCTTCAACAGTGTCTGCCTCTATACCTTCCATTACCCTGCGTGCCTGAGACTCGGAATAACCAAGGGCAATTAGTGCTGCCACTGCATCATCCACGACTCCTCCCCTCTTCTCTATCCTGCCGGCGTATTCCCTTGATACCCTTTCCTTGAGTTCAAACACGATTCTCTGCGCACTTTTTTTGCCTATACCAGGTAGGCTACAGAGATAAGGTATGTTCTCCGTTATCACCGCGTCTAGGAAACGATTGGGATCCACCCTTGATATTATGCCCATGGCAATCTTCGGACCCACACCGGTTACATTAAGAAGTAAAGTAAATATCTCTCTCTGGCCCGGGTCAAAGAAACCGTAGAGGTTGATTGCATCATCACGCACCATCATGGTGGTATACAGACGTACATCCTGGCCACACCTGGCTTCATGGGCTCCTGGGGGTACATGCACAAGGTAGCCCACGCCACCTACCATGACGGTAAGTTCAGAGCCCTTAACATGTGCCACTTCTCCTGTAATCATGGAAATCATATGGCTAGACCTTTCATGATCCTCGAGGATGAATGGCAGATGGCAACCGCCAGTGCATCGGAGGCATCTGACGGCATGGGTGAGTCTTTGGGAAGACCAAGGAGTAATCTAACCATGGTAGCCACCTGGGCCTTATTTGCATGCCCGTAACCACAGGTTGCCTTCTTAACCTCTGTGGGGCTGTATTCGTACACGGGTATGTCCATAAGCGTGGCTGCAAGTATTATAACCCCCCTTACCTGCCCTAGCTTCAATGCAGTCTGTGCATTTAGAGCATAAAAAGATGCCTCAACCGCCACCTCGGTTGGACTGTACTTATCCAGGACCCTTGTAAGTTCTTTAAATATCATGCCCAATCTTTTGGAAAGATCCATGCCTGTTGGTGTTATTATACCGTGCGCTATGTAAAGTGGTTTGGAAAGGCCTATGTCCAATATTCCGTATCCGGTTGTTCTGGTCCCTGGGTCAATGCCACAGATAATCATCAGGCCTGCATCTGAGCTATTTCATCGTCATCTATGTCAAAGTTTGAATAAACTGCTTGGACATCTTCCAAGTCTTCAAGGGCCTCAAGGAGTTTCAATGTCTGCTCGGCTGTCTTACCCGAAACCTTTACCGTGCTCTTTGGTATCATGGATACCTCAAGTATGTTGTACTTTATATTCCTTTCCTCCAATGCAAGCCTGAGATTCTCAAGGTCGTCCGGGTCAGTCAGAATCTCAAAGGTATCATCCTGGTCTGTGATATCCTGAGCGCCTGCATTCAACGCAATTTCATACAGGTCATCTTCGTCCACGACTCCCTTGTCAACCTCGGCATATCCCTTCTTTTCAAACATCCACATCACGCAACCAGTCTCACCAAGATTGCCGTTATACCTAGAGAATACATGCCTGATGTCGGCTACCGCCCTGTTCTTGTTGTCTGTTAGTACATTGACAAGTACTGCTACCCCACCTGGACCATATCCCTCATAGGTCGATTCCTCGTAACTGGTACCGGAAAGTTCACCCGTGCCTTTTTTAATGGCTCTCTCGATATTATCCTTGGGCATATTCTGGGCCTTGGCAGCAGCTATTGCATTCCTGAGCCTTGCATTGGCCTCTGGATCACCACCTCCCAGCCTTGCTGCCACAGTGATCTCCTTTATAAGCTTGCTGAAGATCTTGCCCCTCTTGGCATCCATTGCTCCCTTTTTATGTTTTATACTGCTCCACTTATTGTGGCCTGACATATATCTAACCCCCTAGCCCTTTTGTTAAAGATACTTACCATATGCTGGATGTCTATGGCAAGAAGCGCTTAGATCACAACTTGTATTTCAGCTGACCTATGTACGGGGAATAGATCACCTCCATGATCTTGTAAACCTCAACCAGCTACTATCACCCCTCCTTTGTCTGCCGAAGATACTAATCTCGAGTAGGTATCCAGATAGCCCCGAGGATATTTCTTCCTGATGATAACAAGTTTCTTTTTCCTTTCTTCAAGTTCCTTTTCTGATACCTTGAGTTCAAGAAGACGCCTATCTATGTCTATCTCGATCATGTCACCATCCTGGACAAGCGCTATGTTACCGCCCTCTGCGGCTTCTGGGGAAAGGTAGCCTATGGAAGGACCACTGCTGTACCCCGAGAACCTGCCGTCCGTGACTATGTAATTTGTATCCCCCATGCCGAAAAACTCAAGACCCACCCTGAAAAGCGCCATTTCCCTCATGCCTGGACCACCCTTGGGACCTTCATACCTTATCACCACCACATCACCCTTCTTTATCTTCCCCGACATAAGGCCATCCACTGCATCCTCCTCTGAATCAAACACCCTTGCTTCACCCGTGAAGTGCCACATATCCTCCTGCACGGCAACTTGCTTAACCACCGCCCCATTCTCGGCCAAGTTTCCCTTCAACACTGCTATGCCGCCGTAGGCATGTACAGGGTTATCAACGGGCCTTATAACCTCTCGTGAGAACACGGTGGCCTTTCCCAGATTTTTCTTGAGGGTATGTCCTGTAACTGTAAGCACCTCTTTATCCAGAAGGCCTTCTATGGTCTTCATCACCCCGGGAATACCCCCTGCATCGTCCAGGTCCACCACCGAATAAGGTCCGGCAGGCTCTATGTTGGTTATGTACGGGACATCCCTTGAAAGCCTGTCAAAGTCCGAGTAATCTAGCTTCATTCCAAGTTCATGGGCAAGGGCAGGTAAATGCAGAACTGTGTTGAGGGACCCACCTATTGCGAGGTTAACCTTTAAAGCATTCTCAAGTGCTTCTTGTGTCATAATCTTTGAAGGGGTAATCCCCTTTTCTAGTAAATCCATTATTTTTTCTCCTGCCTCCTCTGCTAGGCGTTGTTTCTTGGCTGTAACCGCTGGCGCTGTGCTATCACCAGGTAGACTCATGCCTATTGCCTCACTCAAACATGCCATTGTGTTGGCCGTACCCATGCCCCAGCAGGCACCTGCGCACGGATAAAAAGACGCCAGGGCCTCTTCCCTTATTTCCTCTGTTATGTCCTTTGAGAACACCTTCTTGAATACATCACCTATGTTAGAGACTGAGACCTTCACTTTTTCACGGGCCCAGTAACCGGGTGGCATGGGCCCACCTGTTACGATAATGGTTGGTATGTCAACCCGGGCAGCTGCCATGAGAAAGGCAGGGAGAATCTTGTCGCACGAACCTACAAAAACAGCCGCATCATAGCAGTGCGCACGCAATCCTAGCTCTATTGAATCTGCTATGATCTGGCGACTTGGCAGTATAAACTTCATGCCCTCGTGCCCGTTTGCAAGACCGTCGCACAGGGCAAGCGTGTAGAACTCGGTAGCCACTCCCCCAGCGTTTCTAACACCCGCCTTTATTCTCTCTGCAAGCGTCTTAAGATGCATATGCCCTGGATGCATCTCATTATAGGTGTTTACAACTGCCACCAGTGGCCTTTTGATCTCCCTGTATGTAAGTCCAGTTGCATAGAGCATGGACCGCCTTACCATGGATAACGGATCGTCATCGGAAAACACCTTGCTTCTGTCCTTTAAACCCATAAACCCCCTCCCTGAGACTTTGATTTAGTTTGCAAACTATAGTTATTAGAATCGAACAATTAATACCCGGCTACCCAAAGGCAAATACAATTATAACACTCGACTTGATATTTCTGATTTGACTCGTTTATATAATCACTGGATATTAAAGTTCAAGTGTAATTAAAGGCATAAAAGGAGGTAACCATGGACGACCCTGATAAGTACAGGAAGGCAGGCAATAACATCTATAACAGGCTTCATCTCTCTACATACCCTGTCGCCATAAAATATATCAAGGGTATTGATGAAATCCCGGAGGGTTTTATAAGACCATCTACATTTGGAAAAAAAATGACCTTGTGCCAGGCATTCACGCAGGCCAGGCGCTGGGGTGCAAAGATCGCCATGACGGCTGAAGACAATCTTTGTACCCCATCCTCTGCAGCGCACAGGTGGGCAGATGTATCTTTCGATGATCTTGTCGAAAGCCAGGTAATACAGGGCTGGCATAAGGATAGCGATGCAGAAAAGAAAAGGATCTCTGCCGGGATCAAGATGCTAGGCGAAGAAGGCCTAAATAAAATAGATGGATACCACGGTCTGGTTTGTTCATCTCTAAACGAAACTGTATTTGAGCCAGATTCAATCCTTGTTTATTGCGATGCTGTACAGCTAACACATATCATTCAGGCACTTTGCTATGAATACAAGCACGTGCCTACATCTTCATTCGACGGATTTGCCGAATCATGTATCAAGGGCGGGCTCATACCTTTTGCTACAGGGATGCCACAGGTGGTCATCCCTGGTTCAGGCGACAGGTCCCTTGCAGGTACTTGGGATTCCGAACTGGCCATAGGCATTCCAGGTTTCCTTGTATTTTACGTCCTCGAAAACCTGTTCAAGACCGGTGGCATCATGAACATAGGCTACCCCATGCGGTCTCTCATGCCAACAGACCTAGATGAGAACATTACTCCGGGTTTCAAGTTCCTTAGTGAAAAGATGGATAAGACATAGGTGATAATAAATTAAAAGGCCCCTGGTTTACACCAGAGGCCTTAATTAAGTTCCCCGGCGATGACCTAGTCTCCCACGCAGTCGCCCACGCAGTACCTTCGGCGCTAAAGGGCTTAACGGCCGAGTTCGGAATGGGATCGGGTGTTTCCCCTTTGCCATGATCACCGGAGATCTTTTCTATAAAACTCGAAAATGATACCTTTATAATATATAGTGTCGGAAGAGAGCAAATTGTAGTTTGGGTCAAGCCTCACGGCCGATTAGTACTGGTTAGCTCAACGTGTTGCCACGCTTACACACCCAGCCTATCAAACCCGTAGTCTTCGGGTGGCCTTCAGCTCCGCAAAGCAGAGAGGGAAATCTTATCTTGAGGCCGGCTTCCCGCTTAGATGCTTTCAGCGGTTATCCGTTCCGAACGTAGCTACCCAGCTGTGCCGTTGGCACGACAACTGGAACACCAGAGGTTCGTCCACCCCGGTCCTCTCGTACTAGGGGTAGCCCCTCTCAAATTTCCTGCGCCCACGGAGGATAGGGACCGAACTGTCTCACGACGTTCTAAACCCAGCTCGCGTACCGCTTTAATTGGCGAACAGCCAAACCCTTGGGACCGACTCCAGCCCCAGGATGCGATGAGCCGACATCGAGGTGCCAAACCTCCCCGTCGATGTGGACTCTTGGGGGAGATAAGCCTGTTATCCCCGGGGTACCTTTTGTCCGATGAGCGATGGCCCTTCCATTCGGAACCACCGGATCACTAAGACCTGCTTTCGCACCTGCTCGAGGTGTCCCTCTCGCAGTCAAGCTCCCTTTTGCCTTTACACTCGACGACTGGTTTCCAATCAGTCTGAGGGAACCGTTGCGCACCTCCGTTACATTTT
>WFSG01000035.1 GCA_015486075.1 Deltaproteobacteria bacterium | reverse complement strand
TCTTCCCATCTGTTTATATGGTACTGGCACTCCATATGCTCGAATCTTTCCAATTCACGCTTGATCTTCTTACGAGACCTGGTCGAGAATAAATTCCAATAAGCATCAAAGTTATATTTAAAACGCTGTGGGTACAGGACATAGCCTACCTGGGTAGCATCTTATCTGCCCGCTAGTTCTATTACCTTGCTCCTTTCTCGGCCTCCTCCCATAATGTTTCCTCAGCCTCCTCTTGCTCTTTGGCTTAATCCCATGGGTTCTCCTGAGGACACTTTATTGTCTACATTTATCCCCTCTACCTCAATAAGCTTCTCCGTAAAATGAGGATCGTCATTATGGGGACATTTTAGCACGGCGGTTAAGGGGGGCATATTAGCTTTGCTAACGCACTACTTATATTGTCCTTGACAACTATGATATATTTGGATATATGCGAGCCCTATTCATGCTTGGGGAGCGTAAGGCTTTATGAAGACATATTTTGCCAGAAAAGATGATGTGGAAAGAAGGTGGGTACTAATAGATGCCAAGGATAAGATTGTAGGAAGGCTCGCTGCGGAGATTGCATCCATTCTGAGAGGTAAGAACAAGCCAGAATATACTCCTCATGCAGACGTGGGTGACTTCGTTGTGGTTATTAACGCAGACAAGGTGAGGCTAACAGGAAATAAGTGGGATAAGAAAAAGTACTACCACCATAGCGGGTACATGGGTGGTCTGAAGGCTACGGTTGCCAAGGACATGCTCAATAAAAAACCCGAGGAGGTATTGAAACACGCTGTGAAGGGCATGCTGCCAAAGAATAGCCTTGGCAAGGCCATGTTCAAGAAACTGAAAGTTTATGTGGGTGATAATCATCCGCATGATGCACAGAAACCTATTGAGTTAGAGGCGTAATACTAGGACCCAGAGGGCAAAATGACAGAGACTAAATTTTATGCTACAGGTAGAAGGAAGACCTCAACGGCCAGGGTGTGGATTTCTCCTGGCTCAGGTAAGATAACAGTAAACGGTCGTGACCTTGGTGAATATTTTGATAGGGACACGCTCAAGATCCTTTCCAGGCAGCCTTTCGATATTACTGGTACAACTGGGCAATTTGATGTCTTTGCAACGGTCAAAGGGGGTGGACCATCAGGCCAGGCAGGTGCACTAAGGCACGGAATAAGCAGGGCAATTGCATCTTTCGATCCTGAAAAATTTAGGTCAGCTCTCAAGGCAGCTGGCTTGCTTACAAGAGATCCACGCATGGTGGAAAGGAAGAAGTACGGACTGCACAAGGCCAGGAAGAGGCCACAGTTCTCAAAGAGGTAATCCTCGTTGTCCATATCTGTCGGGATCTTGGGAGCCACAGGGTACACAGGCTCTGAACTGGTGCGTATACTCTATAACCACCCTGATGTTACCATCACCTACTGCTCCTCTAGGCAGTACAATGGCAATAAGATATCAGAGATACTTTCTTTTTTAAGGGGATACTTGGATATCTACCTGGAAGAATTTGATCCTGAGAAGGTAAGGCAAAGATGCGATCTTGTTTTTAGCTGTCTTCCGCATGGCCTCAGCATGGATTTTGTGCCTAGGGTCCTTGATAATACGAGGGTAGTGGACTTAAGCGCTGACTACAGGCTCAAGGACGTCTCAATATACAAAAGCTGGTATAAAGAACACAGTTCGCCTAGGCTGATAGAAAATGCCGTGTATGGCCTGTGCGAGGTCTATCGTGAAGAGATAACAGGCGCCAGGCTCGTTGCAAACCCTGGTTGCTATCCCACAAGCGTGCTCTTGCCCCTTATACCGCTCTTAAAGGCTAAGCTCATTGACCCACGGGGAATAATCGTGGATAGCAAGTCAGGCGCATCAGGGGCAGGCAGGGGTCTTAGCCTGAAGACCCACATATGCGAGGCAGGTGAGTCGTTCAGTGCCTACTCAGTGGGAAGGAAACACCGACATATACCCGAGATAGAGCAGGAGCTATCAATTGCATCCGGTGAAGACATAAATATAGAATTCATACCTCACCTTGTTCCAATTTCCAGAGGGATATTATCCACTATATATGTTCGTGCTCTGAATACCAGAAAAGTCCTTGTTGATGGGCTGAAGTCATTCTACGAAGGATCTGCATTTGTACAGGTGCTTGATGATGACATGCCCGCTACTAAGGATGTGCGTGGTACGAACCGCTGTCTTGTTGGCATAGAGGTTAATCCCATTACTGGTAGGGCTATTATTGTAAGTGTTATAGATAATCTAGTAAAGGGAGCATCAGGACAGGCTGTACAGAACATGAACATCATGTTCGGTCTGGATGAGACACAGGGACTTGACTACATTCCCCTATTCCCCTAGACTGTTTTTAAGATGTTACTCGGTTGTTTGGGTTTAAGCTAGATTTGAGTTTTATATCCCGTTTGTATATGTTTAAGTCGGGTAATTAGATAGGTTGATGGAGGTGTGTATGCCAGGTTCTATAAGACCCTCACCAATAGCCGGCAGCTGGTATCCAAGAGAGCCCGGGGTGCTAAGGGACGATATACTAAGGTATCTAGATATGGCAGATGTACCTGATATAGATGCTAAGCCAGTTGCCGTCATAAGTCCGCATGCAGGCTATATGTATTCAGGACCTGTTGCGGCTTATGCCTACAATGTGTTGATGAAGAGGCAATACAGTACCGTCATTGTAATAAGTCCTTCTCACAGGGCTTATTTCCCGTTTGTGTCTGTATGGCCAGATGGCGGTTACGAGACACCACTAGGTGTTGTAGAGGTGGATGATACCATGTGCGATTGCATGATGCAGGCCTCTCCCGTTGTAAAGGCAGAGAAAAAGGTACACCTTGCAGAGCATGCGCTTGAAATACAGCTACCTTTTTTACAGGTGGTTCTGGGCGATTTTAAACTTTGTCCCTTGCTAATGGGGGAACAGGACATCGATATCTGCCGTGAGCTGGCCACTTGCTTGAATAGATGTATAAAAGATAGTGAAGATGTGCTGGTAGTGGCAAGCTCTGATTTGTCTCATTTCTACACGTATAAAACAGCGGTTGATATGGATACAAAACTTGCACGCCGTGTGGAGGCCTGCGATATTGAAGGTCTTCATAGTGACCTCTCGAGCGGAGCCAGTGAGGCCTGCGGTGCAGGTTCAATACTTACAGCACTGCTTTATGCTAGGTCCATATCAAGGTGTTCAGTTAAGGTCTTGAAATATGCCAATTCAGCCGATGTAACAGGGGACAGGTCTTCTGTAGTGGGCTACATGGCTGCGTGTATTTATTAAAACTGGGCATCAGGCGTCGGGCTCCAGGCGCCAGGGAAAAACAGGGTATATGGTACAGGGTATAAGGTACAGGGTTCAGGGTAAAATGATACAGGGTACGGGAGACAGGTGAAAGGTAAGGGGAGGAAACAGAAGCATTCACAGGGGATTGCGGAGATATATAGCTTAAATTCCGTGCACCTTTCTCTCACCTTGTACCTTTCACCTTATACCGTTTCTACAACAGACTACGGACTAAAGCAACGGACAACGGACATATCCGGTTTATTTTGCTTGGCGCACATCTTTTACCTTAAATCTTGCCCACTAAACCTTGCATTTTAGACTATGTATCTTATCTTTCTTTTTGGCACCTGGCACCTGGCACCTGGCACCTGGCACCTGGCACCTGGCACCTGGCACCTGGCACCTGGCACCTGGCACCTGGCACCTGGCACCTAAAACTTTATGCCTTGTTCGAAACCCTTACCTCACGACAGGGCTTGCTTGATCCTGTTTAGACCATCCACTATGTTTTCATCGTGTAGTGCAAAAGAAAGCCGTATATGGTCAGGAGAGCCAAAGCCCTCACCAGGTACAACAGCCACCAGGGCCTTTTCCAGGAGGAAGTCGGCGAGGCCTGATGTGGTCTTAAACCTGTCTAGATGTGCCTTAACTGAAGGAAAACAGTAGAAGGTGCCTTGTGGCTCAATGAGCTCAAAACCAGGTATGTCACTTAGCATGGATACCATTATGGCCTTTCTTTTTTCAAATGTCTTCCTCATATCTTCCACAGTGTCCTGTGGACCTTTAAGCGCTTCAATTGAGGCGGCCTGTGCAAAACTAGTCGGGTTTGATGTGCTCTGACTCTGTAGCCTGGTCATTGCAGATATAACCTCGGCATTCCCTATGCAGTAACCTATTCGCCAACCTGTCATGGCATAGGTCTTCGAGACACCCTGGATTATGAACGTTCTTTCTGTGAGCTCCCTGGATAGGGTCGCAATACTCGAGAACTCTGAGCCAGAGTAGACTATCTTGTGGTAAATGTCATCTGATATAATCATGAGGTCGTTTTCAAGGCAGACCTCGGCTATTTTTTCAAGCTCTTTCCTAGTGTAAGTAGTACCTGTGGGGTTGCACGGTGAGTTTATTATTATGGCCCTGGTCCTTTTCGTTATTGATTCCTTCAATTGTGCTGCCTCTAACCTCATGTTGTTCTCCGTGGTATCTATTATCACGGGTACGGCGCCAGCTATCCTTATTATTGGTGGGTAGGATACCCAGTATGGAGAAGGACAAATAACCTCGTCGCCAGGCGATAAAATCGTAAGAAGGAGGTTAAACAGGCTGTGCTTAGCTCCGCACGATACTACCACGTTTTCTGGTGTTATCTCGATTCCGTAGTCCTCCGACGTCCTATATACGATTGCATCCTTTAACTCGACCATACCTCCTACGGGTGTATATTTTGTAAAGCCGTTTTCAAGGGCACGTATAGCTGCCTGTTTTATATGCTCGGGTGTATCAAAATCAGGTTCTCCTGCTCCGAACCCTATAACATTTTTCCCTTGTGCCTTAAGGGCCTTTGCCTTTGATGTAACCGCTAGCGTGGGTGATGTGGGTATACTGGATACAGTTGTCGATATCTTCATTTTCCCTCCTTGTTTTCTTACAGGTTAATTACTCTCTTTTCATTGATGGGAATTTCTCATACAGCTTTAGGAGTACGGGTTCAGGCACAAGACCCTTTACAGACCCGCCTGCAGCTGCTGTTGCCTTTATGATAGTGGAACTCACGAACGTATTCCTATAGTCTGTCATGAGAAAGAATGTCTCGATATCATTACTTAACTTGCGGTTCATGAGCGCAAGCTGGAGTTCCATCTCGAAGTCGGACACGGCTCTGAGTCCTCTTATTATTGCACATGCATGTACGCTTTTTATGTAGTCCACTAATAGACCATCGAAACTATCAACGCTTATCCTTGAATCGTCTTCGACAGATGCCCTTATCATATCTAGTTTCTCTTCCAGGGTAAACAGTTCTTGTTTCAAGGGATTTGTACCTACAGCGATTATTACCCTGTCAAATACGGTAAGTGCCCTTCTTGCAATATCCATATGGCCGTTTGTTATTGGGTCAAAAGTGCCGGGGCAAACAGCTATCCTTTCGCTCACCTTAATCCACCTCTTTCTTTACGTAAGTAACACACGTATCCCCGTAGAAAGCCTGCTTCCATGGTTCCACCCCAATGTCTTCCCTAGAAGAGTGTTCTATTACCAGTAAACCACCCTCCCTCAATAACCTAAATACACTAGGAGCTAGCAATCGGGCAAGACCTTTATTGTAAGGCGGATCCATAAGAATAATATCAAAGGTCTTTGTGCACTTCCTTACAAACGCAGAGGCATCCGATGTAATGGTTTTTGTCTCAACACTTATTTCCAAATCCCTTATGTTGGCTTTTATGGTATGCATGCATCTCCTGGATCTGTCAACAAAGGTCACTCTCCTTGCTCCTCTGCTTATTGCCTCGAGTCCGAGATTTCCACTCCCAGAGAAGAGATCGAGAACGTCTGCTCCCTCTACATACATTGAAAGGGTGGCGAACATAGCCTCCTTCACCCGATCAGACGTAGGCCTTACACCCTTTGAAGGACCTTTTATCCTCCTTGACCTGTAGAGACCACCACAAATCCTAATGGACATGGGTTATAGTTAATTTGTCATAGCCATAAAAGTCAACATCTATCACCCTTGCTTCCCATCTAGGTGTTTGGATATTATGGACGATAAGAACTCGCCAGTCTTTGATTTAGTTTCTAAAAGAAGTGTAAAATTTTCCACGTTTTGTGAAAATTATTTCTCATCTGACTATACCCGAGGTAGAACGAATTATAACATATTGTAAATCCAAGTATTTTTGTGGTACAATTTTTGCCTTAACATAAGTAGCATATTCTAGCATAGAAGTATAATTAAGCTGGCAATGGTCCTGGGAGTACATGGAGTAATGAGACAGGGAAAGCACTTACCACGTATTATCTTGCTGTTTTTATTGCCCTGGCTTTTATTGGCCGTTACCTCGTGTTCAGGAGGGGGCGGCGGTTCAGGTGGTGGGCTTATTCTGGCAAGCAGTGAATCTTTGTATGATCCTGGTGCATCTGTGGATGCCGTTAGTTTTGGTGATGCATCACATGTTCAGCTAGGTATCCTTGATAAAGATGGTCAGTTCAGTACCGTATCCAATGGTCAATACATGGATCCTGGAACCCATACCATGGCGGTAAAGGTCGAAGGTGGTACGTATCCCGTGGACAGGGTTTTCTTAAGTGATGGTGGATCCAATCAGGTTGAGGCGAGAAAAAAAGGCGATCTATATGTGTGCGATTACACCTTTAACGAGGAGAACATGCTTGAAACCGTGCTTGTACAGGTATTCCATCCAGGTGGTTTTGCAACAAAGGAGAAGTACGTCTTCAGGACCATACCCTTTGCATCTGATAACGAGCTTGTAAGGCAAGGAATTGGTGTTATTATGACGCAAGAGGTAGTTGACGAACTTAAGGATGATCTTGCAAACATGCTGGATAACACATTCACCAGGGTCTTTGATTGCATCAAGGAACAACAGCCTTCCCTCATAGATGAACTCGACTATGGGGATGGTGATCCCAATACCGTGGATGTTGTTGTGAATACACTCGATATAGCAGATTCCAGCACCTATCCAGACGCTGTGCTACACGTGAACTTTACCATTAAGGACGTCAGTATTACCATGAAACTGTTTTCCGAGGATTTCATTGAGACCCATGATAACGATCTCGCCATTGACCTCTACATTAAAATATGGGATCAGGGTAAGGGTGACAATAGATGCCTAGTCCTGGATACTCTTGATTCTGCTCAGGTGAGCTTTGTAAATGACTTTTTCTTGAGGGGTCTTGTAGAGGATGCACTTGAGAAAAGTATCACCACGATAGAATTACCACCGATTTCGTTCCAATTGGGCAAGTTGATGGATGATCTAGGCATCACAAAGGACTACGGCATAGACCTCACGAAGTACCTGTTTGTGGACGCATACGGCATACCTGAAGATACTGGCCCGGATGCGCTTGCCATGGGATCAGGGCTTTTCCTTGCCGAGCAGGACGATCTCATGTGGCCTGAAGCCGGTCAGGTATCTACCTTCCTGCAATTAGACATGGATGACATGTTCACTGGTCTCTTGGACGACATGGTTAGGGGTATAATGGAGACTACAAAGGAGAAATACTCTGAGTTCATTCATGAACTTACCTATGGCGACGACAATCCTGATACCCGTGATGTGAGTGTGAATTTTATGCAAAAAGAAGGGGGGGACGGCTGTACCTACTTGAACTTCCATCTCAACTTCACGGTTAAGGCCGTGGACATCGAGGCAGTGGATCTATTGGGTTATGGTTACCTTGTAAGCACCCACGATAACGATCTCACCATTGATATGTATATTAAGATGGTAGATAACAAAGACGGCTCTATAGTTATATCTGTTATAGACGACTTTGATGGGGACGGGATATGGGATATTGATGCCCGGTTTGCTAAAAACTTTGATTCTAACATACCAAATCTCCAGGACTGCATTGATTGGATAAAAGGATTGGTGGATGGCTATTTTAATGAGCTGGATCCAGACATCTATGGTCTTAAAGACTATGAGACAAAGATAGAACAACTCTTGCAGAATCCTCTCCCGCCGGAGTTTACCCCTGGTTTCCTTGAGAAAAGACTTGTCGAGATATTAATCGAGTACCAGATTGCTAACATGGATCCAACCACGCTGAATACAATGGACCTTGTACCGGAAACGGTTGAACCTCCTGATATGTCAGAATGCCTTGGTCTATTATCCCCCGTGTTCCCAGATGTATCTGTTTTCCAATCCTCATCTCCATGGGATTTTACCATGCAGCAAGGATACAATGCGAGGATCGCGATCTCCCAGTATAATCTTAACCAGCTGATCTCCCGCTTGCTGGGAGGTGGTAGAGAGTGGGAAGTGGAGGATTTCCTCTCCACACTCATGGGTGATGACTTCAAGAAACTCATACCCGAGCAAAAGGTTGGGGAAAAGACCATCATGTATTTCCCTGTGCCCCCGGTATTTGACCTAAGGGCTTCAAAGGTAAGGCTTATAGCAGACGACGTGATACTGGAATACATGGTGAATGGCGTGGCCCAATGGAGGGTATCGCTAGATGTTGACATGGTGGTCGATCTCAAGGTAAACGGCGACAATATCGACGTGTTTCTCGAGTCAATACCATCCTTATGCCATTTTCACGTGATGAGGGACAACACAGGTAGCCTCGGCCTCATGGACCATTCAGACGTTGTGGAAGAAATGATAGATAACATCCCAAAGATAATAGATAAATCTCCAGGAGACCCTATATTCTCCATAGATCTGAAGGACCTTGAACCCGGGATAGTACTGAAGGATGTCACGGATCCCGTGGAAGTATCCTCTAGAGATGGATACCTGTATCTAGACATTGAGGTTGAGGACCTGGATTTATCCGCTTTAAGGGATGACTTCTAATCCTTGTTTCCTCTGGGAAAGTCTTCGTACAAGTTAGCTCTCAAAAGCAAATAGCCTTTACATGCCATAACATGTCTTTTGTTACAGAACGGCTTGACTACATGCAAAGATAACATTTATAAGAAAAGAGGTACTCAGTAAAGAAGGTTGTCTTTCTGGAGGTGATGTTGCAGGAAGAGGAGAGGCTTAAAAAGGCCATTCGTGATATTAAAGACAATAACACCGAGGTAAAGAAGTTGGCAGCAAAGGCCATACTTCGATACTCAGCCAATCCAGAGTCAATCTTTGAATCCATCCTGGAAGATGGGGACAGGGTCACTGCTTTCTTGGTTTATGAGACTCTGTACGATGCCCACCAGGACTTTTCTTCCATTTTTCTGAAGGCAACGAAAGATATCGATCCTAGAGTGAGGCGGATGGCCATACGCTATCTGTTCAGGAGGTCAAGGTTCACTATAGAAGATGCTATAAGATGGCTCAAGGATAGTGATCCATACGTAAGAAGGCGTGTCTTAAGGTACATGGCATGGGTGGCTGATAGGTCTGTGAAGGAACACATAGCGAGGATTGCTGCGGATGACGATGACTTATTGGTCAGGATGGAAGCCCTAAGGCTTCTGGCTGTACACGGCAGCAAGGAAGATGCAGGCCATGTAATAAAACTCCTCGAGGAAGAGAACCCGGACCTCAAGGTTCAGGCAATCAAGACCCTGGAGGAGATGACCGGCGAGGATTTTGGAGAGCCTCTTGGTGCTTCGAAAGAAGAACTTGATTGGATAACCGCTAGGTGGAAGGGCTGGTGGGAGATAAAAGAGGAAAGATCCAGGTGAAGCAGACGTACTATACACCCAAACAATTTGCAGATCTCCTTGGTATAGCAAGGTCAGAATTGTCTAAAAAAGAAGCAAGTGGTGAGTTCCCACCTCCTAATATAGTAAATGGTGTAAGGCATTATATGCCACACAATATCCCTACTTATCTTAAGCTTATGGACAAAGGACCTCTTGTTAACTCGAAGCGTGTGCAGTTATTCCTAAATTTCAAGGGTGGGACAGGCAAGACAAGCATATCTGCATTTTATGCCTATCGACTGTCCCAGATTGGGATGAAGGTGCTGCTGATAGACCTAGATCCACAGGGCCACTTGACGCAGTGCCTAGGGATAGACCACTCAACATTTGATATAACACTTTTCGACGTGCTTATAGACAGGATGGACGTCAGGGATGCAATCATCTCCACACCTATGAAAAATCTGGAGGTGATACCGGCCAATCTAGACTTGTCCCCTATTGAACTTGCGCTTACGTCCATGAATGCCAGGGAATTACGCCTCAGGAAGAGCCTTGCACCAGTTAGGGAGGACTACGACGTGATAATCATGGATGCATCACCCTCGATAGGCCTTCTCAATCTCAATGGCATACTTGCAAGTAAAGAGCTCTTTGTACCAGTTCTTGCTGACTTTCTTTCATATCATGGACTGAAGATACTCTTTGAAACCATAGCAACAATCGAGGAAGACTTTGACTTTATACTTGACAATATTTACATATTCCTGAATCATTACAATGCCTCGCATAATATCTGCCAAAGGGCCAAGGCAGCACTTGAGAAGCATTATAAGGACTACCTTATGAAAACTATTATAAGGCAGGACACAAAGATAGCAGAGGCTGCGAGCTTGGGGCTGCCTTTGCACCAATATGCACCCAAGACCAGGGGTGCATCTGACATAGATTCGTTCATAAAGGAGGTGTTTCCGGAGCTTCCGATTCATCTTTGATAAATATGCATGGTTATGTTATACGGGGCGTTAATGCTAGGTGAGGATAGGCCTTGGATGTAATGGTGATAATCCCGAGTGTACTAAACTTGGCTTTTGGATAAAGAGGAGTTTTGTAATGAAGGACGGTTTTGAGAAAAGCGTTGCGGCAAGGATGCCGAAGAGGCAAAAGAATAGGAACAATAGGCCCTGGAACGTTGATCCTGTATTGCTTACAAGGCAGGTACAGGAAGAAGTATCGGATAATGGAGATGTCGAAGGTGATCCTGTAACGTGGGCAGATGACTCAAGGATCGAGATGAAAGAAGTGGATCTAGGTGCCATAGAGGACCTGAGCGAAGAGATTGGCCAAATCCTTTTCCAGAAAAAGGATGCGGAGATAAGGCTTAGGAAAAGCCAGGACACCTTGCAGCTAGTACAAGAGGAAAACAAGGGACTTAGAGATAGGTTATCTGATCTTGAGCGTGAGTCTTCAGCCAAGGATTCCCTTGAAACAGAAATACAGTTTCTGAATGAGCAGCTCGAGGATGCTGACTTTCACATCGGGAAATTGTCCAGTATATTGTATGATAAGGAACATCAGCTAGGTATCTTAACAAAAGAGAAACAAGAACTCGAGTCAAGACTGGTAAAGGTTAGCGACCAGATACATAAGAAGGCAAAGCTTGAGGTAAAGGCGGCCATACTGGAGAAGGATCTCAATGTTGCATACAACAGGATGAAAGAACTTGAGGAATTACTGCAGAGGGAGCAAAAGGAGAAAACCCCATTGGTTCGAGAGGTCAATGAGCTTAAGGATGCCCTGGACAAGGTATATACCACCCTGGCTCACCTCCGCATAAAGGCAAAAAGAGAAGTTTATGGATTCTGAAACAAAAAAAAAGGTCAGTGATCTTATATCCATGGTGGAAGGCCTCTCTGGTGAGATAGATTCCAAGGCAGAAATCAGGAAACTCAGGCAGGAGATAGAACAGATACGAGAAGAGATGGGTCATTTAAAAAAGAAGGTTATTGATCTGGAGAGAGAATACGCACGTAAAAAAGAAAAGCTTGACATCATGAGGAAAGAGCTGGCTTCGCTTTTTGATCATTAGGATAATATGTCTATACAAAGTCAATATGCAAAGCCAACGAGAAGATCGGTAAGAAAAGATTTTACTTGACAAATACCCGTAATTGCAAAATGTATAACACCTTGCGATATGTGTTATACAGACAATCCTTAAGATACCCTGCATAAGGAGAATCATGTGAAAGAGCTTGGTAAAAAGTACAGATGTTATAAGTGTGGATGCAAATTCTATGATCTAAATAAGCCAAGGGCAATCTGCCCGAGGTGCGGAGAGGACCAGGCCAACGAGGAGACTAAGAAATTATTGAAGAGAAGGAAGAGAAGGGTGTTTTCAAGGACCAAGCCTGAGGCCAAGCCAGTATCGGTTGCAGAGGGCTTAGAGACTTCGGACGTTGACATGGGGGAGTATGTTATTGATATGGAAGACATCGTACTGGAAGAGACTAGTGACGATGATGAGATAACTAGCTGATACCGGGCTTTATCTCAGATAGGGCCCTGTGTACGAAGGGTTCTATGTCATTACAATTCTCGCAGCCGATACCTGCTAGAACGTCCTCATTAATATCCCCAATGAAGAGGCCTATCAAGTCCGATACCAGAATCTCGTCTGCTCCTTTGCTGGGTAGCAGTATGTTTTCCTTTGCCGAGAGTATTCCGGACGAGGTAAGCGTAGTTATTACAGTAGAGACAATACCTGGTAAATAATTGGAGTTTTCCAGGAGTTCCTTTTCTCCAAGAAAGTTGCCCCTTTTTATATTTCTAAATAGTATACCTAGTATATCTATAGATGCCTTGAACAGCTTGGTTGGGGTAACCTTGCTATTCCCGTTAAGATAATCTGGAAACTGTACAAAGAATGCGATCTCAGCCCCTAGGAGTATGACTAGCCAGTTTATGTATATCCAGAGCAGGAATACCGGTATAGCCCCTAGAGACCCATATATAGTAAAGGACGTTGTCACTACCTTCATATAACTCTGGTACAGGAAGCTCGAAATAAGCCAGATCAGGCCACCTATACCAGCGCCCATTAATGCAGGGCCGTTATCTACCTCTGTATTTGGCACCAGCTTGTATATAATAAACAAGCTGAATACTATGAAGATTACCAGTAACGGTTTGAGCGTGTGTAGAAAGGAGAGCTCGGGCATCAGCTTTGATAGAAAGGAGACAGACCCGAAGATTATTACTGCAGCTACAGGACCAAGCGTGGTCACAGCCCAGTACATGGCAAACTTGAGCCAAAATGGCCTGTTCTCCGTCCTACCCCAGATATTGTTTATTGCTTTTTCAAGGGACGAGAATAAGGGAATAAAGGTAAGTATGAAGATGCTAGTTCCTAATATGCCAAGTGTCCCCACGTTTATCCTGTCCACGTAGGCCTGCACATGTTGTAAAACCTCCATCTTATGTGTTGGATCCAGTATCTCCGAGATTATGGGCATGAGTATGGTTTCTTGTAATTCCTTGAATCCACCAAATGCCTTGAAAAGTGACAGGGCAACGGCAAGAAGTGGTACTAGGGCAAAGAGTGTTGTGTACGTAAGCGATGCAGCCCACAGAAAGCAGTTATTATCCTGGAAGGCCTTCCATATGCGCCTTGTGATATCAATGAATCTCATCTGTTATCTTTCTTATTCTCTTGTAGAAGCTATCAGGTATAACATTCTTTGCATGGGAGATTATTCTGTTAGAATAGTGCCGGGTGTGGGAGTGTTTAAGTATCGCGCTACCTTTTGGTAGGCCCATCTGCAGAAGTGTTATACCTACGCAAGCTATTATTACGCCCTTCAGGATCCCTAGTAGACCGCCCAGAATCCTATCAAGGGGGGATAGGCCTGAAGCCTTGGATATGTGCTGTAGGGCAAAGGCAAGGAGCTTTATGCTCACATAGATCACTATAAACACAAGTATATAAGCAAATATCCCCGTGGAGTCAGATATCTTTAAAAAAGAAAACAGCCTTGACGCAAGATAATAATACCTTTTCGATAAGATGAGTCCTCCGAATAGTGCAACTAGGGAAGATAGATCCCTTATAAAGCCCCTTACTATGCCGGACACGCAAAACAGACTTAGTAATAGATATACCGTAATATCTAGTGCGCTCATCCCTACTTGTTTGCCTATCTTATTTTTATTAGCTCGATCCTCTTGATGTCCTTAAGTGCAATCTGATAGTTCCCGTAATCGGTCTTACCATATATCCTTGAAAGTGGATTTATCTTTAGGCCACAGAGCTGTTTGTTGTTTTTAAGATGTATGCAGGCTTCATCCTTTGATATTTCAATGTACAAGATGTTGCTGAATGGGACCTGGACCCTGCCCTTGCCAAGAAAGCCCTTGAACATGAACTTTCCATCAATGTTTACCCACGATATCTTGACCGATGTATTGGATGTATCCAAGATTTTGGCGTCGTATACACCGATCTCCCCTGGTCTCCCTTGGTTGCCGCCCATGCCTGACATGCCCATCAAGAATGGCATGATAAAGACCACTAACAATGTGCATAGGTACCTGTTATTTACACGTGCCATGATAACACCTCCTCCACAATGCTCTCTTTCTTTAATGCATGAATAAGGCCAGCCAAGACATCATGCTGTGCCTCGGGGTATTCAATGACGACTGTAGCTAAGTAAGGATCTAGGGTCCTCATTATGCCTAAACCATCATATCCTTCCAGGATAAATTTCATGTAGGCTATATCCTTCCTTGCAAGTCTTAAGACCACTGAATTCATACCCACGCTTTGGAAAGTTATCACAAGAGAGGCGTATGTTCAAGTAAAGCAAACTCTTAAAAAGTTTCAAGCTATTAGCTTTCGGTTTTCATCTTGGAAAAGTGGCTGGCATGCGCGAGGGTAGGAGACAACACTATAAGTACTTAATAAAGCGGGGTATTTATACTGATTAGCTTTAAAAGCAAGGCATGGTGAACACAAACATTTATTCTCTTTGCATTAGGAGATAGGCATTTATGAATGGGTCTATGTCGCCGTCGAGGACAGATGCAACGTTTCCTATCTCGAGGTTTGTTCTGTGGTCTTTTACCATTTGGTATGGCTGTAGTATGTAAGAGCGTATCTGGCTACCCCAGGCTATCTCTTTCTTTCCCTTGTGAAATTCCTCTACCTGGTCCTTTTTCTTTTGCTCTTCCAACCTGTAGAGTTTTGACAAGAGTACCTTCATGGCAAATGCCTTATTCTTGTGCTGGGATCTCTCATTCTGGCATTGAACAACTATGCCTGTGGGGATATGTGTTATGCGCACGGCTGAATCCGTCTTGTTTACATGCTGTCCACCATGGCCGGATGCCCTGAACGTGTCTATCCTCAAGTCATTCTCGTCTATTTTTATGTCTATGCTCTGATCGACCTCGGGTGTAACCATTACAGATGCGAAGGATGTATGCCTCCTGTTGTTGGAATCAAATGGAGAGATTCTAACAAGCCTATGGACACCGGTCTCTCCCTTTAGATAGCCAAAGGCCCAGTCACCTGCTACCTCCACTATGGCATTCTTTATCCCCGCTTCCTCGTCCGAGGAGATATCGATAATCGAAGTTTTGAATCCCTTTTTCTCTGCCCACCTGAGGTACATCCTTAGTATCATCTCTGCCCAATCCTGGGCTTCCAGGCCGCCAGCACCCGAGTGGATTTCGAGAAATGCGTTCTTTTTATCATCCGAACCGGAGAGCACCTGGGCACGCTCAACAGAGACAATCTCTTCCTGTAGATTGCCCATGATCTCTTCTATCTCATGTATCACCTCGTGTTCGTCTTCTTGGGCAAGTTCAAGGAGTACATCCAGATCCTCTCTGAGCTGGCTAATCCTGTTCCAAGATTCAACTATATCCTGTATCCTTGATCGTTCAAGTTGGATTTCCCTTATCCTGTCAGGTTCTTTCCAGATGTCCGGACTAGAAAGTTTCCTTTCCAGTTCTTCTAGTTTCTTCTCCTTTTCAGGTATCTCAAAGATAACCCCTTATGCTCTCAATCTTTTTGCCAAGATCTTCCAGGTGTTCTTTATACTCTAGCATTATGTCTCAAGTAGGTATCATTGAGTATTTTTATTGTCAATATAACAAAACTTGCCAGTACCCACAGCCAATCGATAACAGGCCCATACCTTGAGTAGAACGTTATGTAGTGTATTTCTTCGATATCCATTACCCTTATTCCTTCCTTGTTTAAACCGATCAGGCATCTTATCCTGCCCATGGGATCTATAATAGCTGATATGCCATGGTTTACCGATCTTAGTAGCCAACGCCTTGTTTCGATTGAACGAAATGCACTCATTCTTAACAGCTGTGCAGGTGCAGACCACGATTTGAACCACGCATCGTTGGATGCATTTACCAGATAAAGGGCATCCTCTTTGCACAATTCCCTTGAGAGTCCTGGGAATATACTTTCGAAACACACTAATATCCCGGCACCACCCACGGGGTGGATTTTACTCCCGCTCGAGAAATCTCCAACACCCTGGGTGAGTGTGCCAAAGACAGGTTTTAGGAGGTACGCAAGCGGCAGGTACTCTCCGAAGGGCACCAAGTGTGTCTTGTCGTAGAAGCCATAGATAGAACCATTCTTCAATGCCCACACCCTGTTGAAGTATTTTCCATCTTCAGTGGCAGGACTCCCTACCAGCAATAATGCATTACATTCCTTGCTCAGATCAATGACCTTCATGGTAGGGTCCCATTGCCTAAAAAGGAAAAAGTCACAGGCTGACTCAGGCCATACGATAACCTTTGCGCCCTTAGCAGCAGCTGTCCTGGTAAGCCTCGAATAGGTCTCAAGAGTTGGCCCCACCATCTCTGGTAGCCACTTTTGCTCCTGTGGTACACTGGCTTGGACCACGGCCGCTCTCAAGGGAATGCCCGCGCAATTGATATGTTCCATACGCCAGTATCCCCAACCCAATGTGCCGATGAAGGCGGCCATGGCTATTATAACGGCCATGTAATCCTTTTTCAACGCCCGGTGCAGGGCCACGTTCACCATCATGATGATTATGCTGACCAGGTATACTCCACCCAGCTCTGAGACCTGTATGGCAGGCTTCATTGGGAATAGGGCATAGCCTGCTAGCTCCCACGGAAAGCCTGAGAGCGCATATGTCCTTATTAGCTCAAGCAATACCCATGCACCTGGTAAAGTGAGTATGGCATAAGCGGAATCTCTCTCCAACCATGAGAACCATGTAAAGATAGAGAAGTAAAGTGCAAGATACAGGATAAAGATGATAAGTATTGCGCACGAGGAAAAGAAACCTAGGCCCCCGAAAAAGTACATGACATATGCTACCCAGTATATGATACCAGCCCAAGCCACTAAGCCAGCGACTAGGCCGAAGAGCAAGGCCTCCTTCCAGGTAGAATGGTCTGTTATAAAGAAAAGGGGTAGGGCAAAGATCAGTATAAAAGGCCATGCGTTACTATTAGGAAAGGAGAATGCGTATAGTAACCCGGAGAGTATTGCTAGAATGAGTTTCTTCAATCCTTGGGACCTTCAGGTGCATATACTATGAGTTTTGATATCCTTTTCTTTTCGGCGCCGGCTACTTTGAAGACAAGGCCCCCGTATTCGAGCGTCTCCCCTGGACTTGGAATGCGCTCCATCAGGTAAGTGATAAAACCTGCTATCGTATCGTAATCCCCCTCAGGTATATCAATAGAAAATGCCTTGCAGAAATCATCTATTGGCATCCTGGGGTCAACCAGATAGACACCGCTGCCCTGGTCTACGACAGAAGGCCGAACCTCTTCATCATCACCGGGTATGTCACCCACGATTTCCTCGATAATATCAACCAGGGTCAGCAGGCCGTCTACATTACCATATTCGTCTATTACTATGGCCATGTTCAACCTCTTTTCCCTGAACTCGTCAAGCAGATCTATGAGTTTCTTGCCCTCTGGTACAAAGTAGGGCTCCCTCATGATGTTTTTTATATCAATGTCTTCAGATGGACTATGCCAGAAAGGAAGCAGATCCTTAGCATACATTATGCCCACGATGTTACCTGAATTTCTGTCAAATATGGGCACCCTGGAGTGACCTGAATCGATTATGGTCTTAACCACGTTATCCAATGTGGCATCAGAATTCAGGCCAACTATGTCCACCCTCGGCACCATTATCTCGTGTACCTCGGTATCTTTCAACACTATGATGTTGTGAATCATGTCGCCCTGGTCTTCGTCAATGAAACCTTTTTGCTCAACTTCGTCGATGATATCGTATATCTCTTCTCTAGTGGGCTTTTTTGTAGTTTTCTTGAAGAGTACCCTAAGCCTGTTCAGGAAAGGCTTGTCAGAAGTGTCACTTTCCAACTAGCATACCTCCATGCAACTCTTTCATACAGTCCATATCTACCCTAATTATGCCAAGCAGTCAATCAGGGTATCATATGTAATACCATAAGCGCGTTCCTTTTGAAGATAGTAGTGGCATCTTGGAAGCTTGGTATATAAGCTCGCTTACGTCGGTGCAAAGCTGTTTTATCCATGGCATTACCCGTAACGTCCTACTATGAACAGAATCTGCTTGACAGGTTCACCCTATCTCTAGTATTCTCGACACGTCAAAAAAGAAAGGCAATGAAGTCTGCCAGAAGCTCCCGGCCTAGGGTCGGGTTAATGACTTCTACCTCTCGGAGGTAGGAGTTTTTTTATTTTAGGGCATGTTATGCCCTACCGGCCCATACACTGCGGGACGGTAAAAATAACAGGCAAGAGATCTTGCTTGCTAAGGTAAGTGGTCTCTTTATTTGGAGGTGAAATATGGTGATGCTTGATAGTTTCCAGGCCCATTCAAGGGATCTTCTCGAGGGTCTCAAAGACCTTGAGGGACTTTCTGAGCTCAGGGGCGACGATGGTATAACAAGGACCGTAGCAGAACTGGCGGAGAAACTTGCAAGCAATTCCTTTTACCTGGTTGTCTTGGGTGAGTTCAAACGTGGCAAAAGTACTTTTATAAACAGCCTGCTTGGAACAAAGCTTCTCCCCACATCCGTGGTGCCTCTTACCTCCATAGTTACAATACTCTACTACGGTGAGAGGGAAAAGATAGAGGTAATATTTCTGGATGATACTAGAAAGGAAACCAAGCGTGAAGGCCTCCCTGACTATGTGACTGAAAAGGGTAACCCAGGTAACGAGAAGAAGGTAAAACGCGTAGAGATATCGTATCCATCAGACTATCTCAAGGGAGGTGTACATATCATAGATACCCCTGGTGTGGGGTCCATATTTGAAGACAATACAAAGGTCACCTATGATTTTTTGCCAAAGGTTGATGCTGCCCTCTTCTTGATATCAGCCGATCCACCCATAAGCAGGGCAGAGTTAGATTTCTTGAAGGATGTATCCAAGTACGTAAACAAGATTTTCTTTATACAGAACAAGATAGATTACATACCGGACGAGGATGATAGAAATGAATCCATGATGTTCTCTAGGAAGGTAATAGAGGATGCCCTGGGATCCCAGGTCGAGATATACCCCCTGTCAGCAAAGATGGCTCTTACAGGTAAACTTAACAAGGACCCGGAACTTATAGAAGCTAGTTACTTACCTCGTCTAGACAGCCTCTTGGCTGACTTTCTAACCAGGGAAAAAGGGAAGATACTGCTCCAGTCTATATACAAGAATGCAAGAAAGCTTCTCTCTGATGAGGAATTTGCAATCCAACTGGAACAGAGGGCTATTGCAACCCCGCTTGAAGAGCTGGAGAATAAAATAAGGCTGTTCGAGGAGAAGATAGAAGAGATACAGGATGAAAAGCAGAGCAATTCCTACATGTTCGAGGTTGAGATAAAACGTATCATGGATGGACTGGACAGGGATCTGGAACGCCTGAGAAAGAGAGTACTACCAAAGCTTTACGACGAGTTGAACGATATCGGGAAATCCCACAGGAATCTTGATATAAAGGAATATATAAAAGTAATAGAGGATGCTTTAAGAAAGGGCATTGTTAAGACATTTGACGAGTGGATCATGAAGGAGGAAGAGAAGCTTAACGAGGACTATTCAAGGATATCTCGCCAGTATTCAGATAGGGCAAACAAAATTATTGATATACTCGTCAAGGCCTCTGCCGAGCTCTTTGACATACAGCTAGAGTATGTAAAAGGCGAGGAGGAGTTGAGTACGGATAAACGTTTTTACTATCTCCTTGGTGATCCCCCTCGTTTCTTTGATCTGGCAGGTGCCATAGACTTCTTTTCCAGGACGTTTTTGCCCAAGGGACTGTCCCAGGCAAAGGTGCTGAGGGATGTCATGAAGAAGCTGCCCGAGAGGATAGATGCGAACTGTGGTCGTGTACGGGCCGACTTTATGTATCGTATTAGAGAGAGCTTTCTGAAATTCAGGTGGGATCTGAATTCCAAGATAGATGCAACTACTGAAAGTATAAGGCAGGCCTTGAACAAGGCAATGGAGATGAAAAAGAACAGTGCCATTGAGATGGAGAAACGCCAGGCACAGCTCAAGGAACAGCAGGAAAGGTTGGAATCCTTGAAAAAAGAATTTGGGGCCATGGAAAAAAGACTAGCAAGCCTGTAAGTTTCTCTTATGGAGATTCCTATGGTATTAACACAGGAGAAACTGATGTAAAGCATCAGTTCTGCTTGGGTTTTACTTTATTACCTTGCATATACCCACCTTGTCTGATTTAATTTCATTATAAGGGGTGTGGATATGAATCTTATTGATGAGAGGGGGAGGGCTAGGTTTGGTATCTTTGAGGAACCCTTGGACCTGTTAAACTTCTGGGATTACAACCTTGAGACTCCACTAGGTTTGAAGGTCCCGGGATTTCTCAAGAGACTTTTTCCAAACCAGTTTCATTTCTTTGGCCTGGTGGGACCTAGGTTTATAATGGGCATGGCAATCGTGGACCTAAGGTACCTCTCGAACGTATTCTTCTACGTGTACGACAGGGAAAGCAAAGAAATGAGGGAGGTGAAGAAAACCCTCGTTGGGAACAGCCGTGTTGACATAGTTCCGAGGCCAGAGAGGCCGGAGAGTGTATCAAGGGTTAGTGGTCTCTACATGAAGCTTACAGATAGGACTGTGGAAGCCCTGGCAGGGGACATGAAGCTTAGACTGGATATTGACATGTCAGGCACGAAGCCCCTGAGGATATGCACTAGGAGTGGCTACAGGGGCTGGACATACACCCAGAAGACAATGCCTATTGCAGTAAGTGGTATTCTCTTAGTAAAAGATGCCGAGTACAGGTTAGAGTCAAGTGATTACATGGGTCTTAACGACTGGACATGCGGGTACATGAGGAGAGATACATACTGGAACTGGGCTGCCACGGCATGTGCACTTCCTGATGGACGTATATTTGGCATGAACCTTTCCCTGGGGGTAAATGAAACAAGCTTCACCGAGAATGTCTTCTTGTTGGAAGGGGAAATGACAAAGGTGGATACTGTTGCTTTTGACTTCGATTACAACAATCTGTTCGATAAGTGGCATATCTCTTCCTTTGATGATAGGGTTGACCTTGAATTCAGTCCAGAGACGATGAGGGCAGAGAAGATAAATGCATTTATCGTGGCGTCGAGGTTTTCCCAGTTTGTAGGTACGTTTGAAGGTAGACTAAGGACAGCCAGCGGTGAAGAAATAGAGCTAAAAGGATGCCCGGGGTATGCTGAGGATCACTTTGCGAGGTGGTGATTCCCTTGTAGCATATTCATCCAGTCCTTGTACATGACACTCAGGCTTAAGTAGTCTTTTTCATTGTCTACGTCTAGTGCTGCCCCACCCAGGGTAGTGCACACGCTCTTAAATCGTACCTTTAGTATACGCGATATTAGTTTCTCAGATTCGGATACAGTCACGGGATAACTTGTTATCCACGCAAACGGTTCCATGCCTAGCATGGAAAGGCTTGTGGATAACTGAAGACATAGGTAATAGAACAGGCTCTTAAGAACAATGTCTTTTCTTAGCCTCACTATTTCGATCATTGATCTCAGAATGTTTAAGAATTCTTTCTGGTACCTGTAGTCATAGACCTTTAAAACAATGTCCATACTATCCATCACGTAAAAAGGCTTTACCATGTGCAGATTGTTTTGCCTGAAGTTACCATCTCTTGTATGGAACGTGGCCATCTTTATACCAGGCCTACCCTTTCTCGGACTGAATTTTTCCAAGGATTCCTCAGGGGTTATACCTATAACATAATCCCAGTTATCCATGTCGCACAGAGAGACAAACTCTTCAAGCTCTCTCGTGGTTAATAAAGGTACATCACCTGGTACAAAGATAACATACTTATCCCTGTATTTATTTATTATATCATCTGTTAAAACATGTTTATCCCTGTATTCAGGCAAGGTGTTCAGGAACCCCTCCCTTGCGTTCTCACACAAGTTGCGTCCCTGCTCCACTATCATTATGTCAAGATCACCCAGTACCTCTAGGAAGGCCGTCCTTGGGCCAACGAGCACTACCTGATCTATATCTTTACTCTCAAGCAGTACTTCTACTATGTGTCTTATTATGGGTTTTCCAGCTATATCCAGTAGTGCCTTGTTTTTCCTGAAGACCTTTTTTGCTGCTCTACCGTCACCTGCGGTGATAACTGCATCTATGCCCATGTATTCAGCTATCACTCTAAACTAGCTGTTATGTCAAGTGTTAAATGCAGATCTGTGCAAGGAAATCAGCGTGTTAGCAATGTCTACCTTTCAACCGGGACATTTTGCCAGCTCTCCATTGCCGTGTCTATGTTAAAAAGTTTTGCTTAGAATGGCAGATAGACATGGTAGTACCAATGTGACGTAAAAGATTCTTGTTGTCATCGTGAATGGCTTTGATTTATATTTTTCTTACAAGGTCCGGTGTTTAAATCATGGGTTAATAGACACAAGGGATGTGAAATGGATACAAGCCCAAGAATACTAGTCTGGAACTACAGTGATGAGGAATTACGCTCATTTGAGCTTTTTTTGGGAGAAATGGGCGGTCCAAAGGTGGAGAGGATAGGTAAGAGACAAGGCCATCTCCTAGTTAGAGATATCCTGTTTACGGATAAGGTCTCAGACGAGGAATTCGATTCAGACGAGAAAGTAGCTCTTTTCTACAATGTTCAGGCAGACATAGTACAGAAGGTGGTAAGTTCTATAAGGTCCAGAAGAGATCTTGTGAGGCCCATATTTGCTGTGGTTACGCAGCATTCTATAGACTGGAGATTCAGCCATCTAGTGGGGGAGTTGATAAAGGAAAGGAATTATTTCAGGATGCACAAAGCTCCCCCGGTCGATGAAGACCATTGATATAGGCCGTTGCTTTGTTACATGAATATTCTTGTGAAAGACCCGGATATCATAAGGAGCATGTTTGATCGCATAGCATCTACCTACGATATTCTTAACTCTGTGCTGTCCCTGTCCATGGACAGACTCTGGAGAAAGCAGGCTATCAGAAGCCTAGATATTAAATGGGATGATGCCGTACTTGACGTTGGGACCGGTACGGGAAACATGGCAATCTCCGCACTTAAGACCTCTGCATCAATGGTTCACGGTATTGACATCTCTAGGGGCATGATAGACATTGCACGAAGCAAGGCTAGGGCAATGGGGTTGGATAGCAGGTATATTCTATGCCTTGCAGATGCCCTTTCCATGCCCTTTGGAGATGCTTTGTTTGACAAGGCAATGGTTGCATTTGGAATAAGAAATATGAGGGATATTGTGCCCTTCCTTGAGGAGATGCACAGGGTACTCAAGCCTGGGGCCCTTTTCAGCGTGCTGGAGCTATCTACGCCAGGCAACTGGCTGTTCAGGATTCCATACTCCATATACTTCAGATACATGCTTCCATGGATAGGGGGTGTTATATCGGGAAAGATGGGTGCGTACACGTACCTTAGGGACTCTGTTATGAGATTTCCTTCACCTGGAAAGCTTGCGGGTATTATGGAGACATGCGGTTTCAGGGTCGTAAGGATAATACCGCTATTTTTCGGTGTATGCCACAATTACATGCTTGAGAAAACCTTGGACCATAGTTCCATACCATAGGTTTAGTCTTACCATGGACTCTGGCAAGGTATGATCTGTTCGTGTATAATTATGTATTTACCTTGTGTACCCGAGCGTGTTATACCTAAAAGGTAATCCTGCATAAAATAGTATCTTGAGGAGGAAATAGCATGTTTAAGAGCAAACTCTTATGGTATGGCATGATGCTTGGGGCCATTGGCGGATGGATATTCTCCATATACGGTATTGCCAAGCCCCTAAAGGATGAAAACCTCAAAAAGGTATGGAAGAGTATTCTTGCCACGTGGGCACTAGGTCATCCGATTGAATTGCTTATATCTACCAGAATAGGAAAGGGCTTGGGCCTCAGCAGAACCAGGACCATTGCAAAGACGCTTTTGTTTGGTTTTACCTGGTGGCTTCCACTTAAGCTTGGTGTTATCAAGAAGTAGTTCACAGTAATCTGCTAATTCTTGTATATAGCTCTCAGGTAAGCATTTCCAGTACTAAGATTATTACTTGGCTTTTATATTGTTATATCCCCTTGCCCCGGGTGCAGGGAAAGATGCGCGATTGTTGTCATTTTGGGTGACCTACAAGTTAGGGTCTTACCTTTTAACCTTACCTATTTCCTCCAAGAGCTTAAGCCTTGTAGTTATGGGAGGATGAGAGTAATAAAACCATGCAAATACAGGGTGTGGGAAAAGGTTTGTCAGGTTCTCCTTTGCAATCTTTTTGAGCGCCCTTATCAGGGGATCTGCTGATTGCATTAAATGACAAGAGTATGAGTCTGCCTGTATCTCGAAGCATCTGGATACACTAGATGCAATAGGTGTTAAAAAGAATGCAGCCGGTCTTAATAGCATTATAGCCAGGAACAGGCCAGCATACCTCAGCCCCTGTTTTAGGCCAAATGTGCTGTACATAGTTGGCCAGTTCACAAGATGGTTAGATATATAAAGGACAATCAAGGATGTGATTGCTATGAGTAGGGCCTGCTTGGTAACATGTCTTTTCTTCCAGTGTCCGATCTCATGGGCGAGGACAGACAATATCTCGTCCCTTGCATGTGACTTTAAAAGCGTGTCATACAGGACTATACGCTTGGTTTTCCCCATGCCCGTAAAGAATGCATTGGTATGCCTGCTCCTTTTTTCAGCGTTTATCTGGTAGATACCTGAAACCTTGATGCCTGCTTTCTCTGCAAGGGATATTATACCTGTCTCTAGTTCCTTATCCTCGATCGGCCTGTATTCGTAGAAAATAGGTATTATAAGGACCGGATAGATCCAGAGCAAGAATACCTGGAAAGATACAAAGAATATCCAGGCAGGTAACCACCAGTCGCTCTTTACATGGTATATTAGTAGTAGTACTGGTCCTAGAAGTAAGACCATGAGAACAAGGGAAATAAGCATCTCCTTGAACTGATCTGAGAGCCATAGCTTTGGCGTTATGGTGCTGAACTCATACTTTTTCTCGATGACAAACGTACTGTAGATATTAAAAGGTATCTCAAAAATAAACCTTATAACCAAGAGAATGGCAAAGAACAATATTCCGTTAAGTATAGGTCCGTGCGTATGGTTTTCTATAAGCTGAGTCAGCCAGTTAAGTGCACCGCTTAATAGCAAGGCCAGTATTGCGACATCCCCTAGTATACCCTCGGTAGATTCTAATCTAGATGACTGAAGTGTGTACTCCGTCATCTTGTATAATGTGTTTTTATCTAGTTCACCTTCAAATGCCTTGGGAATAATCCTGCCGTGCTTTTTGAGGTATGTGGTGTTTGTGCTTTCAAGTGACCATCTAAGGATTGTGCTTGCGCCAAACAATACTATAAAAGAATATAAGAGGTAATTGTACTGTACCATATAAAGGATATCTATCGGAATATGCTTTTTACTACAATAGCGTTAATTTTCTTGATTTGATAAGCTCTTAATTTGTATGTGTATATGTAATACACCTTGGGTTTCTTGCAATGGGAGATAAGCTCCATCGAGGAGGGAGGTGCACTGGTCAGGTGGGTACTTACGGACTTAAGCGGGTTCTCGGCCTTACCGAACTGAGCTTTATTGCGATTGGTTTTACCATAGGTGGTGGTGTATTTGTCTTCACAGGGATTGTCCTGAAGATAACAGGACCAGCACTTCCTGTTGCTTACGCTCTAGCCATGATACCGGTGTTATTATCCATGATGCCTGTTGCCATGCTGGGATCTGCCTTGCCAAGTACTGGAGGGAATTACATATATCCAAGTAGGATGGTATCACCGGGTCTGGCCTTTACAGGTATATGGACCTATGCCCTGGCCACGTTTTTTGGTCAGCTACCACTGTATGCCATAGGGAGTGCTAGATATGCCAGCGTATTTCTACCGTCGCTTTCTATGGATAAATTTGCCATTGGTCTGATAACTTTATTTTTCCTTGTTAACCTACTTGGAGTAAGGTTCGCTGCCATAGTGCAGGGACTGATGGTAGTCATTCTTATATCCGCTCTTCTATTATATTCCTTTAAGGGCCTGATGATTATGGCCCCGGCCAATTTCTCTGGCCTCTTCAGGCAAGGTATGGGCAACCTGGCACTTGGGGTGGCACTCCTTACATTTACGTACTTTGGGTCAAACGGAATAATAGAACTTGGAGGCGAGATAAAAAACCCTGGAAAAGTTATACCAAAGGCCATTTTTGTGGCCCTTGGTGTAGTAACCGTTGTGTATCTACTTGTCTCGACAGCAACCGTTGCCCCGCTACCCTGGACGTCTATCAATGCAAGCGAAGAAGCTATGATTACGGTAAGTAAGCATATCCTGGGTGAAGGGGGCTTTATTTTCTTCATAGCAGGAGGTGCTATACTTGCTCTTACCACTACCCTTAATGCACTGTTCATAGTAGGTACTAAGTCTTTACTGGTAATGGTAGATGACAGGATTCTTCCTTCTTTTCTTGGAAAAGTAAATAGGAGGTTCGGCACGCCACACGTTCTCTTAACGCTTATATGGCTACTTTCCATTATGGGAGTACTATCCGGTTTCTCCCTTAAGACCTTTGCATCGTATGCTGCGCTTGGAGGTATGATAATATTCTTCCCGGTGCTAATTGCCTCCACGGTATTACCAAGAAGATATCCTAAAGAGTATCTGAATTCAGACTTTTCATTAAAGGGGTTCTGGTTGTGGTTTTGTACCTCGGTCGGTCTCTTGATGGTTATCTTTTTTAGTACCATCATCCTCCTTGATATGAGATCTCCTGTAAAGATAGGTCTATTCTTGGTTTTTATCGCATCCGGAGGCTTATTTTACATGGCAAGGAAACACTATTTACTACGAAATGGTATTGACCTTGGGGATATAAAGAAGAGGGGCATGATGGAAAGGCAAGGACATTAAGTTGCGAGAGGAATCAGGCTAGGAGGTTAAAGATTGAAGGGAAGAGTGCGTCCACTGATATTTGGTGAGTATCCTGGTATTAAGAACAAAATAGGCTGGATTTCGCTTGGGAGATTCCCCACACCCGTTGAACCGCTAACTGGATCAGGTCCGGGAAACATCTGGATTAAGCGGGATGACAAGAGTTCCGTTATCTACGGAGGCAACAAGGTAAGGAAACTTGAGTTTGTCCTGGCTGATGCCACTAGGAAAGGTAAGGATAGGGTCGTTACCATGGGAGGGATAGGTACTAACCACGGGCTTGCCACTGCTGTTTTCTGCAAGCGATTGGGTATGTCGTGCACATTGATACTTTTTTATCAACCTGTCACATCGTATGTAAGGAGAAACCTGCTCTTGTTTCACAGATATGGGGCAGAACTTATCTATGCCAAGAACATGCTCTTGGCAGGAATAGATTTCTACACAACGGCAAGGCTCAAGTACCCCGGTGCCTACTTTCTTTACGCAGGCGGGTCAACAGCCTTGGGTTGCCTTGGGTTCGTGGATGCAGCCTTTGAATTAAAAAGCCAAGTTGATATGGGAATGATTCCAGAACCTAGGTATATAGTCTGTGCCTTGGGATCCAATGGAACTATGGCCGGCCTGAGCCTTGGTTGTATGCTTGCAGGTCTTGATACCGAAGTGATAGGGGTAAGGGTTGCTGCTTCTCACATTGGTCCCATAAAGATTGCATCTCCTGATGCCGTAAGAGACCTTATGCTAAAGACCTATAGGCTGTTGAAAAGGACCTCCAGCAATGTACCCGAGCTTAATCTTACAGACCGCCCCCACGTGATGAATGGTTATTTTGGAGATGGCTACGGATATCCAACGGCAAAAGGATTGGCTGCTGCTGAATTCATGAAGCAAAATCACGGTATAGAACTTGACCCAACATATACGTCAAAGACCTTTGCAGCCGTGTTAGACCTTGCAAAGGCCAATCCTGATCAGCCGATTCTTTACTGGCATACCTATAACTCTGTGGATCTTTCGAGTGAGGTCAGCTCCGTAGACTTTCACGATCTACCAAGTGAATTTCACGAGTTTTTCAAACAGAAGGAACTGCCCGTTTAAATATGATAGTGATTCTCTTTAGTCAAGGCTAGGGACACTTATGCTCTGTGTCCCTAGCTAGGTTAGTTACCTAAAATAGTGCCTCTATGGCCTTCCAATCAAAGGTTTTGGCGATATCAAGGGCCTTCTTCCAGTCCATGTTATCGAAACCAAGGTTAAACAGAGCTGCTGGTGTGTTATTGCTAGATTTCTTCAAGAGCACGGCTATGTTACCGCTTTTATCTTTCTTGTTGTAGATAATGCCCACACTGAATCCCTTGATCTTTGTTATCTTGACGAACTGGTCATCACTATCCATTTGCATGTTGTATGCAAATGGCGCCCAGTAAGAGCTCGCCTGCATACCGGATACAATAGCTGCATTTATACTATATTCTCCCTTGGTGTAAGATCTACTGGCGCTGACTACTTCTCCCATAGGGGAAGCAGTCATGTTCATCCCAGTGCATTTTTCTGCTTCCCAGCCCTTGAGGTCTTTTAGTTGCTTGCACAGCTTAGAGTACGCCGGTAATTTATAGGCATGGGCAGGCAAGATAATTGTAAGCACGAACAAGGATGCTATTAGATATTTTGCAATACTCTTCATGTTATCTCCTTAGATTATTTTTTACTGGAGCCGGTATACTTGGTTACTTTTATGTCGGTCACAAGAACGTTGTAGTTTCTTGCAGGATTTGCTTTTTTGAAGACCATGGTTATGCCATAACGGTTGGGTAGGCTTCCGCCCATTATACCCTCGTTGAGTGGGGCATGGTATGCCCTTTTCCCATCTATGAAGACGTTCATCATGCCATTCAACTGTTGTACTGCAATATGGTGGATAACACCTACCTTTAACTTTGGTACGGTCTTTAGCTCAATACCTGACCACAATGGATACTGTCCCCCTCTCCAGCTTACATATTCAAACCTGTCAGGACTGTCCTCTCCTCCGAGATAAAGATAATGGTTGAAATCCAGCTCTCCCCTGTTGAAGTACACTTTCCATTCAACTGCGAAGTTCTTGGGTAGTGCTATCTTTTTGAATACATGGACATCGCTACTGAGAGCCCTGAGCCACTTCTTGCCGTGGAATGAAGCTACTTCCACCTGGCCTTTCTTTATTTTCATGCTAGTTGGTATGTCGCCTATTGAATAGGATGAGAAGTTCTCCGAGAAAAGGACCTTGCTTCCGGGTGTAAATCTCTGGCCTCCACCTATTATGGTCCCTGTGGCAGGTCCTGGTCTCAAACCGGCTGCAGCACCTGTCATACCTAGTAATTGCCCCTTGGCAGAGTAGCGGTAATAACTTTCAGGCGTCATCTTCGCTATGGCATCCACGGCATTATCCAACATCACCCTTACTGCCTTTTCCATGGGCGTGTTTTTATATGCACCAAGTCCACCGCCAAGTGCCACGTTACCCATGATACCTCCGCCTAGGCCGCCGAGTTTCCAGCTGCTTGTTTTTCCCTCTACCTCGGTTGCATTTATGACCCTGCCGGTTGCAACATCCACTAGTCTGATATCTGCGGCAATGTATGCCTCTTTCTTACCTACCCTTAGGCCACCCACAATGGGAAGATTAAGGGGAACAGCAATACCACCGCCACCTATCCCTGATGCATTGGGTTCAAACGCAGTAATTGATCCTATTACGAGAATGTCTGCACCTTCCATCAAGCCCATCTGGGGAGATGCACCCTGGCGTACATAACCAGACTGGCCCAGGTTCAATTCTTCCTGTATGGACTTAAGACCTGAGCCCCTCTCCAGGACAACGAATTTGCCTGTCCTAAATAGTGCGGTAGAAAGCATATCTGCAACACCATCTCCTATCTCACCATTGCATTTTGCTGCCTTGCACTTGAAATTCGCAACTGCAATCCTGGCCCGTGGTAGGTTATTGCTTGTTCAATTGTTGGGCCACTTGATTCTACAGTAGTTTTTACCTGCGGAGTGCATGCAAGTGCCATTATCAAAAACAAGGTAGGAACAAAGATACTGAAAAATCTCCTTCTCATTATATCCTCCTTATTTTTATAAACATTTAAATTGTATATGGAGATTTGCTACCATAGCTGGCCTCTACTTTCAATATATAATTGTTTGTATTGGTCATACCGTAAGACTAAGTGGTCTAGATACAGACAATTATTGTAGTGGTAATCCCCAAGTGTTTCAGAGGTATTTAACCGATAGTCCAAGATGAAATTTTAGCTATAAGAGCTTGACACCACCAAGATGGGATCTTTAACTTTATATAGGTTTAACTTAGGGTTTTGGCAGTGTGGCAGTTCGGGAGGTGATGCGTGAAAAACAGGGAAATTGCAGGCATGTTTTCCAGGATAGGCGATGCTCTGGAATTCAAAGGAGAGATGCCCTTCAAGGTTCTGGCCTACAGAAAGGCAGCCAGGGTCCTTGAGGACCTTACTGAAGATATAGAAGATATATGGAAAGAAGGCAGGCTTACCTCTGTACCGGGTGTGGGCTCTGGTATTGCAAAGAAGATAGATGAGTATCTTAAAACAGGTAAGATGAGGAAATACAGGGAGGCAATGCAAGGTATTCCAGATGGTTTCCTTGATCTTCTCAATATTCAAGGTATGGGTCCCAAGACATTGAGGCTTGCCTTTGACAGGCTTGGTGTCAGGTCAATGGAGGACCTCAAGAGGGTAGTGGAGGACGGTAGCCTTGCATCGCTACCAGGCATGGGTCAAAAGAAGGTGGATAACATAAGAAAAGGCCTAAATGTATTCAGCGCTGAAGAAAAAAGGATTTCCATAGGCCTGGCCCTCGAGATTGCGGATGAGATCATTGCCTGGATGAAAAAGGGTGACGTGAACAGGATCATGGCAGCTGGCTCCTTGAGGCGTATGAAGGAGACCATTGGTGACATAGATATACTATGCACCGCCCCTGATGGGAAGGCAATAGTAGAGCACTTCACCAATTTTTTAGGAAGGGAGAGGATCCTTGCCAAGGGAGATACAAAGGGATCAATTATCATAAAGGAAGGATACCAGGTGGATCTGAGGGTGGTGCCGGATAATTGCTTTGGTGCAGCCTTACAGTACTTTACGGGTTCAAAGGCGCACAATGTAAAGTTGAGGACAATAGCAAGGGAAAAAGGGCTCAAGATCTCCGAGTACGGCGTGTTCAAAGGGGAAACTAAGATTGCAGGCAAGGAAGAGGAGGATGTGTATTCTGCACTAGGGCTTCCGTGGATACCTCCTGAAATGAGGGAGGACAGGGGAGAGATAGAACTAATGGAGATGCCTGAACTGGTGGATTATAGCGCTATAAAGGGGGATCTCCATGTGCACTCCATTTATTCTGATGGCCGTAATTCGATAAAAGAAATAGCACTAAGGGCAAAGGCCATGGGCTATGAATACATAGCAATAACCGATCACTCGAAATCTGCAAGGTATGCCGGTGGTTTAGACGAAGACAGACTCAAGCGACAGGCAGAAGAGATAGCAAAGGTCCAGGAAGAGGTAGGTGTAAGGATATTAAGGGGTAGTGAAGTGGACATACTCAGGGATGGGAGGCTTGATTTTGATGATAGGGTGCTTGAAGATCTCGATATAGTAGTAGCCGCTATACATACGTCTAGTAACCAGGACATGACAGATGCTATGGTAAAGGCATGTTCCAATCCCCACGTGGATATCATAGCGCATCCCACAGGCAGGCTCATATCCAGGAGACAGGGATACCCCCTTGATATATCAAGGCTCATAGAGTGCGCTGCCTCGACGAAAACCGCTCTTGAGATAAACTGCTACTATGACAGGCTTGATCTCTCAGACGTGAATGCCCGGATGGCCAGGGATGCAGGCGTAAAGATCAGTCTGGGCTCGGACGCACATAACCTAGGTATGATGAACTCGATGAGGCTGGGTGTGGGTGTTGCCAGAAGGGCATGGCTTACACCACCTGACGTGCTGAATACATTTTCCCTGGACAGGCTCGAGAAATGGCTCAATGAGCGTGTTTAGGACCTTGGCCCCGGCTACTACTCTTATCTTCTAACCTAAGGTATTGCCATTTTACCTTATATTTGTTGGGCTGGGTCACATAAGTAATCTATCGTAAATTGCATGGCATTCCTGCTGTGTGCATGGTATAATAAGGTGTTTGGATAATTAATTATGTACTGATAGAGAGGGGCATATGAAGGCAGGAAATGATGTTGTTATCTTGAGCGCAACTAGGACACCTCTTGGCACATTCCAGGGTGGACTCAAAGGTGTGGGTGCAACAGACCTTGGGGCAGTGGTGATAAAGGAGGCGGTTAAGAGGGCAGGGTTAGGGCTCAAAGACGTGGACGAGGTCGTAATGGGCATGGTCCTTCCCTGTGGCTACGGCCAGAATCCCGGGAGACAGGCGGCAATAAAGGCAGGTGTACCTGTTGAAAAGGGTGCTATTACCGTGAACAAGGTATGTGGTTCAGGACTAATGGCTGTTATGCTCGCGTCCCAGTATGTTGAAACGGGTTTCGCCGAGGTGGTTGTTGCAGGAGGCATGGAGAGCATGAGCTCAGCCCCCCATTATCTCCCTGATTCAAGAAATGGCATAAGGATGGGGCAGGCCAACTTGATTGACCACATGATACACGATGGTCTTTGGGACGTGGTGAATGACTTTCACATGGGTATAAGTAATGATCTCATTTCTGAGAAGTGGGGCGTCTCAAGGCTGGACCAGGACGAGTATGCGTTCATGTCCTATGAAAGGGCACTTGATGCTATTAAAAACAAGAGGTTTGTTGAAGAGATCGTTCCAGTGGATGTGCCTGACAGGAAGAGAGGCACTATAAGGGTAGATACCGACGAAGGCCCAAGGCCAACGACCATGGAAGCGCTCTCAAGGCTGAAACCGGCATTCAGGGAGGGGGGCTATGCAACTGCAGGTAACTCTTCCATCATAAGTGACGGTGCATCTGCCGTTGTGGTCACATCTAGGCAAAAGGCCTTGGACCTGGGGCAAGAGCCTGTTGCAAGGATCGTATCCTTTGCATCTGCCGGAATAGAGCTTAAGTACGTGCTCATGGCACCCATATACTCCATACCAAAGGTATTGAAAAAGGCACGCATGCAGATGTCCGACATAGAGCTCCACGAGATAAACGAGGCCTTTTCAGGCTCTACGGTTGCAATACTCAGGGAACTTGCTATTGACCAGGAAAAAGTCAATGTGAATGGGGGCGCGGTTGCACTGGGACATCCCATAGGTGCTTCAGGAGCAAGGGTGCTCACCACCTTGATACACGAGATGAAGAGGCGCTCCCTCTCCATAGGAGAGGCGTCGCTATGTCTGGGCGGGGGTGAAGCCGTAAGCATGATCATTGAGATGGAGGCATGACGTGGCAAGAAAGAAAAAGACATGGGAGAATTTTGGCCAGAGGCTTAAGGCCATAAGGGAAGAAAAAGGCATGAGTATTGAAGATCTCTCGGCCGAGACAGGCTATACCGCGGATGTACTGGAAAAGGTGGAGAGCGGGGAAACCGCGCCACCTGTTGCATTGATACTTCAGCTGAGTAGGACCTTAAAGGTGGACATGGAACAGATGGAGACCGAGGAGGAGGATGCCTTGAGAAGAAGGGTGGCAAGCCACAAGAAAAGGGTTGAGTCCTATGCGTACACACCGCTTACACAACCCGGCAAAGACAAACACCTTAGGGCATACCTCGTTACAATTGATCCCAGGACAGAGCACAAGGGCGTGGAGTATCACCACGAAGGCGAGGAATTTATCTACGTGCTATCAGGTGGCCTTAAGATCCAGGTGGGCCAGAACACAAAAAATCTTGCTCCAGGGAAGAGCATACACTTCAATTCTGCACTTCATCACAGGTTAAGCAATCCGACAGATGAGGTAGCAGAGCTTCTGGTAGTGATTTACGTACCATAGGGGGGCATGCAAGATGTTTCAGCTTACAAGCGAACAAGAGATGATCATGCTCATGGCGAGGGACTTTGCAAAGAAGGAGCTTGAACCGTACGCAGAGGTAAGAGACAGGCAGGAAATTTTCCCGGAAGACACAGTAAAAAAGATGGGGGAGTTGGGACTCATGGGCATGATGGTGCCCGGTAAATACGGTGGGTCAGGTGCCGGGGCCGTAAGCTATTCCATTGCGTTGAGCGAGATTGCATATGCATGCGCCTCCACAGGGGTTACAATGTCGGTCGCAAACCTCTCTGAGGAGCCTGTGCTCAAGTTTGGGAGCGAAGAACAGAAGAGGGAATACCTGGTTCCTATGGCCACTGGCAAGGTGCTGGGGGCATTTGCCGTGACAGATCCGGGGGCTGGTTCTGACCCTGGAGGCATGGGTACACGTGCAGAAGACAAAGGGGATTATTACTTGGTGAACGGCACGAAGTCGTTCATAACAAATGGCGCTTATGCAGGGGTGATAAACCTGATAGCAAAAACTAGCCCTGAAAAAGGAAACAGGGGGCTATCTGCGTTTATCGTGGAAAAGGGATTCCCTGGTTTTCACGTGGGCAAGAAAGAGAGCAAGATGGGGCTCAGGGCATCCAACACGGTTGAACTGATTTTCGATGACTGTAGGATACCCAAGGAAAACCTTGTTGGAAAGGAGGGCCAGGGTTTCAAGATAGCCATGGTTGCCTTGGATAGCGGTCGCATAGGTATTGCATCACAGTCCATAGGCATTGCTAGGGCATGCCTGGATGAGGCCATAAAATATTCTAGGGAGAGAAGGCAATTCGGGAAGGCCATAGGCTCGTTCCAGGCTATAAGATGGATGATAGCAGACATGGCGACCGAGATAGAGGCAGCAAGGTTGTTGACGTTATCTGCTGCTGATCGTAAGGACAAAGGACTCAGGTTCACAAAAGAGGCTTCGATGGCAAAGCTCTTTGCCTCTGAGGCGGCTAACAGGGCTGCGTACAAGGCACTCCAGGTGCATGGTGGATACGGTTACATAAAAGACTTTAAGATAGAGAGGCTTTACAGGGACGCGCGCGTAACAACCATATACGAGGGTACTTCAGAGGTGCAGAGGATAGTCATATCAAGAGAGGTTGCAAGGGGTGCGATGTGATACCGGGCTTAAACGTCGCATTCCAGCTATGCTTTATTCTAATAACAACTTTGACATCTTGAGATCCCTTATCCAAGTGTTGGCATCCTTGTCTTTGAGCCATTAAAGATTCCGGACTGGGAGACTTTGAGCCTAGGGATAGGGACTGGAATCAGTATTTACTAGAAGATGCCCAGATGGGCTAGGTGGTTAAGTTACTAGAAGTCTTTGCCCTGTGCTCTACCAGCTTTATATAGTGTATCTCGGGTCTTCCCTGGTCTCCAAGGTCCACGATTTCCATGATATACCCAAGCCTTTTTAACAGCCTTTTGGCCTCGTGAAATTCATCTTCTCCCATCCATGCAAGGCACCTAATGTCCAGACTATCATCTATTCGCACAATCTCGGAAAGATGCCTTCTTGCAGCTGACTTGTAGAGTGTATATACATCAAATGCATTTTCTCCCTTAATGCCAAGGGCCATAAGCTTGTCATAGAGTTTTGGACTTATATCCAGTTGCCTCAGGATTGAGGCCTGATCATAGGTGCGTCTACTGGCTTTGTTCATCGATGAACTCCCGCTGTAAGTGACACCCCCTCCAGGGATGCGGTCATAAAGTATGATGCTATAAAACTTCTAGTACATCTTTTTATACGCAAAAATTATACCATAATAATATGCTTGTAAATTCAAATAGTTGTGAGAATATAGACATATTACACAACCGGAACAGTGTAAAAAATTACCACATAATATGGAACAAAATTTCACTCGCTGGCCCTGCATTGGTTAGACCGTGCGCGGCTCATGATTTACATGCGGTTTACACTTGGTGATGGAAGTGGTAGAGTGGTATGCATGGAGAAAGGTCTGCATGTAAATGTCAGTGAGATATGGTGGTGCAATCTTAATGCTAGTCCTGGCATACCGCTTTACATGTCTGGAGTTGCCGCTGGGTTTCCATCCCCTGCAGAAGACCTAATAGACAAGAGACTAGATCTGAACGAGTTAATGATAAAACACCCATCTGCCACGTTCCTTGTGCGCGTGGAGGGCACGTCCATGATTGATGCAGGCATACATCCGGGTGATATACTCGTTGTCGACAGGTCATTGGATGCCTATAATAACTGCATTGCAATAGTAGCTCTCGACGGTGAGTTCACCGTAAAGAGGATCAGGAAAAGGAAAGGTAGGTGTTATCTTGTGCCGGAGAACCCTGATCTTGAGCCCATCGAGATATCAGGGGACATGACAGTTGAAGTGTGGGGCGTGGTTACATACGTGATTCACAAGGTCTAAGTACGAGAAAATGCCCTTCGCGCTTGTTGACTGCAACAATTTCTACGTATCCTGCGAGAAGGTCTTTAACCCAGGTCTTGAGGGTAAACCTGTTGTGGTACTCTCCAACAACGATGGTTGCATTATAGCTAGGTCAAACGAGGCAAAGGCCCTTGGTATAAAGATGGGAGAGCCTTTCTTCAGGTGCAGGGAAATAATACAAAGATACAACGTAAGGGTATATTCCTCAAATTTTAGCCTCTACGGCGATATGTCGGCCAGGGTGATGGAGACACTCGGCCTTTTATGCCCAGACATGGAGATATATTCCATAGACGAGGCATTCTTGTCATTAGATAAAGGTATCCCTGATCCCATTGCCTGGGGCATGGGTGTAAGGAAAACAGTGTTGAAATGGACAGGTGTTCCCGTATCAATAGGCATAGGTCCTACAAAGACCCTTGCAAAGGTGGCTGCACACGTGGCCAAGGCTATGCCTGAAGGTGTGGTCTATACAGGTGCTGATGCCGATGCCGTATTAAAAGATGTGGACGTGGCTGACGTGTGGGGCATAGGCGTAAAGTATGCCCGTAAACTAAAGGCCATGGGTATACGTACAGCGCTTGAACTTAAGGATCTGCCCGATAACTGGATAAAGAGGCATATGAGAAGTACAGGCCTTAGGACAGTCATGGAGCTTAAGGGTATCGCGTGCATACAGCTGGGAGATGTGGCTTTCACTAAGAAATCTGTTATGTGCTCGCGATCCTTTGGCAGGGATGTGCACGATCTGGGTGAATTAGAAGAGGCTGTTGCAGCATATGCCTCGAGAGCAGCGGAGAAGATAAGGGCACAGGGTTCCGCGGCCTCATGTATACAGATCTTCCTTGCAAGTGGTTCTCTGAGGGAGACTGGCCATGGCATTGTATCATCCTCCGTGGAGCTCCCCGAAGCAACCTCATATACACCTGAGATAATCCGCATGGTAAAGCTGATGGTAGGAAGGCTCTATAGGTCGGGTACTGTGTATAAAAAGGCAGGAGTAATACTCTCAGGATTGGTGGACAGAGGCAAGGTACAGAAAAGCCTGTTTTGCCCTTCAAGGGAGACCCCGGCTAGCCAGAGACTCATGGAGACCATGGATAGCCTCAACCAAAGGTGGGGTAGAGGTACCATTACGTTTGCTGCAGGTGGTATAGAAAGACCTTGGAAAATGCGCCAAGCAAGGAGATCTCCCAGGTTTACAACCTCTTGGGATGAGCTTCCCTTGGCAAGGGCAAACTAATCTTAATTGCTTATTACAAGAAAAAAATCCTTGATTATAGTATGCTAAATATGTATGCTCATAAATTATGAGCATATAAGAAAGTATGCCTAAGATGAAGAAGGTGTCATGCTATGAGGCTCACAGTACATATTGACGACAGCTTAGCTGGTCTCCTCAAGAGAACAGCCAAGGAGAGCAGCCAATCTGTATCTTCCCTTGTGGCGCAGGCAGTAGAATATTACTTGGTGCAGAAAAGAAGAAAGGCTTTGGGCGGGAAGCTGCTTGGGATCGTGGGCAAGGCATACGTATCGTCAGAAGCCCTTAAGTTAATAGAAAAGGGTCGTGGTGGTGATAGGGCTTGATACTGGTTTTTTCGTGGCCTTGCTAAAGGGGAGCCCAGAAGCAATCAAGGTATGGGAGATGCTTGTGGATGGCAAGCAAAATGCTGTGGTTAGCTGCATCACGCTTCTTGAGCTGCAGAGGCTTCAGCGGCTTGGTACTATAAAGAGAACAGGTATACTTGTCGATGCGATCATGGCTGTTTGCAGGGTAGAGTGGCTGGATAACGCTAGGGTCCTAACTCTAGGCGCAAGGCTAGCCAATGATCTTGGAATACCCGTGGTGGATGCCCTTGTACTTGCGAGTTTTGCTGACACAAAGTGCAAAGCAATCTACACGACAGATGCACATCTTGAACTGTATGCAAAGAAGGCAAAGGGCGTAAATATTATAAACTTGTCAAGAGGAGATGGTTGATTATGAAGAATGCAACAACAGCGGTCTCAAACCAGGGAGAAACCAGCAGGGAATGGTTTTTCTGCAGGAGTTATAACTTCATGACATGTCTGGCTGTTTGTGAATCCAGGAGAAAGGCAAATGGCAGGTACAAACAGTGCAAGAAGTGTGAGCAGTACATGCATATGAAGCAAGAAATTCCAGAATAATAAACCCTAAGAATTATAATGGCCTAGGATGGATTCATGCCATTGGGTCATGTCAAGCTCAGGGGGATTTTTTAATACCATCCTTTTAGCATAAGGTATATATGGTAGGCCCGTGAAAATCTTCATACTAGGAACAGAATCTCTTGGTGTCAGGGGGCTTAGCTGCTATGTAGAGACCGGAGAATCTCGTATACTGCTCGATCCTGGCATAGCTCTGGGATACAAGCGTCACGGTCTTCTTCCTCACCCGTTCCAAATAGCTATGGGGAGAATAATTAGGAATAGGATTGTAGATTGTTTCAATTCAGCAACAGATATTATTATAAGTCACTTTCATGGTGACCACGTGCCGTTGGAGGAAGCCAACCCCTATCAGTTGTCCATGAACTCGCTTGTTAGACCCAAGTATCTTAGGCACTTGTGGAGCCCGAGCGTAGCAAATCTGGGCGACATAATGGAGCATAGACAAAGTGCAATCTCGCACTTTTTAGGTATGGATTTTGTACCGTCAGATGGGATTTCTACTGGTCCGTTCTCCTTTTCCATGCCCATGCCTCATGGCGAGGTGGGGAATAACTTGGGGAATGTGATGATGACTAGGATTGAGGCTGATGGTACGGTTTTTGTACATGCGTCGGATATCCAGCTGCTTGAATGGTCACCCGTTAAGCAGATACTCGAGTGGGATCCCGATATCGTTATTGCATCAGGGCCCCCTATCTATCGCAATTCTTCAAGCATCTCTTTTGCCAGGGATGCCATGGAAAAGGCTCTCTACCTTGCTCATAACGTAGACACCCTGATACTAGACCATCACCTTTTGCGTTCTAGTGAAGGAGAACACTGGCTTGACTACCTAGGGAAAAAAGTTCCAGGCCATGTTGCCTGCGGTGCAGACTTTATGAGGGTTCGTAGGTGCCTGCTCGAGGCACAAAGGGATGTGCTCTATAGAGAACTACCAGTATCTGAAGGCTGGCATGATGATTACGAAAACAACAGGCAGGATTTCTCCAATTACACAAAGTGGCGAGACTGTGAACTACCTTGGCAAGAGGCACGCAATGACAAGTTATTTTAAGTCTAATTATATGATCTAGATCTACCGATATGAACCATGGCCTTGCCTTGACTTATAGGGATTTTGCACGGGATGTAAGGCTTGGTCCATAACTGAGATGATAGGGATAAAGTAGTCACATGCAAAGGGGAATATCGAGTAGTATAGAGTATTATCTGGTTGCCATTTATTACCGAGGCGGAGACTGATGGCAGTTAAACCAAGAAGAGTGCTCTTTGTAGTGGCTAATGACAACTATATAGAGGTCGCGAGGCAGGCATTTGAGAGTCATAATGGCAATTTTGTGCTGGATATAGCACATGGGGTAAGGGAGGCAAAAGATAGAATAAACAGCCTAGAATATGGCGTCGTGATAACAGATCACAAGCTGCCTGACGGTGATGCTTTAGAGCTTCTACCAGGTAAAGATGACGTATATCAGTATCCAGTTATTATCCTTACGGAGAAAAATGATGCGAGGTTTGCAGTCAAGGCCATGAAGAAAGGAGCAACTGACTTGGTTGAGACGTCCAAGGAAAATATTCTCAGGATTCCCTTGGTATCAAAACAGGCCATTGAGGAGTGGGATGCCAGGAAGATAAGGGAGGAGGAAAGGGTACTAACGCTCTACAACAAGAGGCTACATTCAATACTTAAAGGCATTGACGAGATATACTTCGAGGCAGACCTTACCGGAAAGATTACCTTTTTCAACGATTCTGCCTGCAAGAAGTCCGGTTATTCCCATGCAGAACTCAAGGGTAAAAGCTACAGGGATCTGGCAGAGGTTGAGGCCGCAGACAGGATATTCAAACTGTTTCACCGCGTATATCAGACAGGCAGACCAGCTTCAGCTTTGAATTTCAATTTTACCACTAATAAAGGTGTAAACATGGCCCTGGATCTCTTCGTGTATCCTGTCCTCAATGTCATGGAAAAGGTATCTGGTTTCAGGTGCTTTGCTAGGGATGTAACCAGGCGTAACGAGTATGAAAACAAGGTAAAGGAGGCTGCGTCACACTGGGAGTTAACATTTAACTCTATTCCAGACGGGATCATGATACTGGATGCAGGACAGAAGATATTACGTTCTAACTGGGCCATGGCAGAAATTGTCTCCAAGGATGTGAGAGACATGAACGGGCAACAATGCTGGGAAATTGTTCACATGACAGATGGTCCAATAGCTAACTGTCCTTTTATAAAGATGAAAAAGACCCTCAAGAGGGAATCCTCAGAGTTGTTTATGAACGGTAGATGGTTTGAGGTAACTGTTGATCCCATGATAGACGGTTCTGGCTCTTTGACTGGATGTGTTCATATCGTTCGTGACATAACGGATCGCAAACATATCCAGACAGCTCTTAAGGAAAGCGAGCAGAGATTCAGAAGCATTGCCGAGTCAGCTCCTATTGCCATAATGATATACCAGGACAACAAGTGGGTATATGTAAATCCTGCTGCAGAGCGTATAAGCGGATATTCTGCAGATGAACTCCTAAGCATGGATTTCTGGGATGTCGTGCACCCTGATTATAAGGAAATTGTGAAAAGCAGGGGCCAGGGAAGGCAGCTCGGTAACTCTGCCCAGACATCCTACGAGTTTAAGATAATATCAAGAGATGGTAACGAGAAGTGGGTGTATCTTACAGGTAGCACAGTGGAATGGAAGGGTAAATCTGCCGGTATCATAACCGTGCTTGACATAACTTCTCGCAAGCAGATGGAACAGGCATTGAAAGAGAGCGAGGAGAGATACCGTAACATAGTTGAGGATATGGCGGATGGTTACTTTGAGACAGATATTTGGGCCAAGACTACCTTTGTGAACAACTCTTTGTGTAATATACTTGGGTGTTCCATGGATGATATCATGGGTAAGAGTGGAAGGACATTCTTGGATGAAGTCGATCTAAATAGGATAAGACAGGCCTTTAGAAAAGTTTATACCACGGGTGAAACTGAGAAAAGGTTTGATTGTAAGATACATAGAAAGGATGGGACACAAAGATTTATAGAGGCATCTATCTCTCTTGCAAGGGATATCAATGGCCGCAAGGTTGGTTTCAGGAGTGTTGTAAGGGATGTAACTGACCGCAGGAGAATGGAGGAACTGGAACATCAGCTTTTGCATGCCCAGAAGCTTGAGGCAATAGGTACACTTGCGGGCGGTATTGCACATGACTTTAATAACATATTAACGGCCATACTCGGTAACATCAGTCTTGTGAAAGTATATTCAGATGTCGGTGACAACAAGGTTCACGAGAGGATATCAGAGGTAGAAAAGGCAGCGCTGAAGGCAAGGAAACTGATAAGGCGGATACTAAGTTTCAGTAGGCAGGACATCGGCAAACGCAAACCTATCTCCATGCCCAAGCTTGTGGATGAGACCTTGAAGATTCTAAGCGCAACAGTACCGGCTACAATAGAGATACATAAAGACATAGATTATGAAGCTGGAATGGTCGAGGCTGATCCAGGACTTTTGGAACAGGTCCTAATGAATCTATGCACAAATGCCTTACATGCGATGGATGATAAGAATGGTGTGCTTGGCATAAGGCTAAAAAAGTTGTTTATTGGCGATGACTCTCCTTTCTTAATGCACAACCTTATGCCTGGATCGTACGTTTTACTCCAGGTGAGAGATACAGGGACAGGCATACCTGCTGACATAAGGGACAGGATATTCGACCCCTATTTTACCACCAAGGATGTAGGCGAGGGATCAGGACTTGGTCTTGCCATGGTGCATGGCATAGTAAGAAAATACAATGGTGCAGTAACTGTTGACAGCGTGCCTGGAAAGGGTTCTTGCTTTAACGTCTACCTCCCGCTCACGGATGGTACTGTTGATGAACCCTCTCATACCGATGATGATATGACATCACTCCCAAGAGGTAAAGAGAACATAGTCCTGGTGGACGACGAGGATATTATATTGAAAGTTGGTAGGGACATGTTGGAGAAACTTGGCTATAAAGTAAAGGCCTTTAAAAACAGTAACGATGCACTTAATGTGTTCAGACTTGAGCCAGGTACCATTGACCTAGTTATAACTGACATGGTCATGCCTTTAATGGATGGCCGTACTCTGGCAAAAGAGATTGTAAAGATAAGGCCTGATATGCCAATTATACTATGCACGGGATATAATGACAAAATAAGCAGCGGGGATGCAGGCAAAGCCGGTATAAAGGGTTTTATCATGAAACCCTTCATGCTTCGCGAATTGGCATTAAAGGTAAGAAAAGCCCTGGATGGTAGTTAGCCAAATGTTACCATAAGTGAAATAACCTCAGTTACCCCAAGATTATCCGTAGGTAATGGTCCTACCTTCCTTTTCCTTCTGTTCTTTGCCACTGGTACTAGGGACTGTATCATCTATAGTAACCATGGGCGATTCATGCAGCATGACGGCCAGGAACAGAACCAGCGGCATAAGGAGACAGGCCAGTATCATGGAGTGGAATATCCCTATCCAGTTTATACCGAAGACAAACAATATACCGGAGACTTGGCCTATGAGCAGGAGTAATCCGTTTGATGTGGCCTCTGCAACCGGATAGGTTATCTCTGCAGCGTATTGAAAAGCAATGGGCCCTGCCCCTAGGCAGAAAAGTCCAAAAACAGTAGATGATATAAGCAAGCCTATATAAGTACTGGTAAAGGTTAATCCAATAATACCTGGCATAATGAGTATGCTGGCGAGGACAATAAAGATTTTTCTCTTGCGGTACCTATCCGAGAGCAAGGGTAATATTACTGCACCCAGTATGCCGCCCAACAGCATCACGCCGCCGACCAAGCCTGTCTGGTCAAAGTTGAGGCCCCTGAGTTTACAGAGCTGGTCAATACACGTGCTAAGCGCATTGAATATCCCAAGTAGTATGAAAAACAATATAATAAGCATTACCATGTCCCTGAGTACAAACATCTTCTTAAGTCCGTTTATAAAATCCGAGAGGTTTTCGTCCTTGCCATAGACCCCTGGCGGTGTTGGAGGTTTCTCCTTCATGAAGATAAGTACTGCGATGGCACTGATTAGCGATATAATAGCGTAGATTATCAATATGTGTTTTATATTATAGGTCTCGATACCGGCCACCACGTGCCTTGCGAGAAGGTGCGGCGTTACTACCATGACAAAGAGGATACCTAGGTACACGGCTAGGGACGCCAGCCCAGTTGCAGTTGCCCTTTCGTGCAGGGGAAACCATCTGGCCGCTACTGCAGTTATGGCACATATGATGAACGGCTGCGCTGCAGCGAGCCCGAACTGCGAGATAAGTACAATGGTATAATTCGATCCGTAGATACCCTTCAGGAGGCCGAATACGCCTACTAGAACAGCGCCTATTCCCACCCCTATACGTATGCCATAGGTGTTAACTATAAATACACCGGGTAAAAAGGTGACTACAAGCATGCCCATGTAGACCATAGCGAACATATCTATGCCAAGTGAAGACACAGAGTAAAATGACTGTGCTGCCTTTGCAATCGGTGCAAATACAAGCCATTGCATCTGTAGAACAGCGTTTATGAACATGAAGACCGCAAGAACCACCCATCTATATGCGTATACTTTATATACCTTTTCTTTCACTCTAAGGCCTCCTTAGCGCACAATCATGTTTCCACGGACTTTTAGGGACCAAAGATCCTGTTAAAGGTGCTACCAAAAATCTATGCGTCATGCCAGGATAAATTATGGATTGACAATGGGGGATGGAATTTTAAGAAGTCGTTAATAAACATAGGTACCTATCGCAAGTTTTTTCTGCAGCCAGGACAAGTGTAAAGCATGGTTATTATCGGGCTAGCTTGACTTATCACAAGACATCCCTATTCTTACTAGTTATACGAAAAAGAAGGGAGAACTTTCATGCCTTGGGGCCCAGATGATGAAGGGGAATGGCAAAAGGAATATCCAGGACTAGGAAATGTGGTAAAGATGGCCACTGCCAGGATTGGAAAATCAAGGGCTGGAAATGGAAGGTTCTGGATTATCTTGCTTGTAATCCTCTTGGTCATTGTGGCTTCTTCAACATCTATGTACACGATTTCCACGGGCCACCGCGGAGTTGTGCTGAGGTTCGGAAGGTACGAGGCTACTGTTATGCCAGGCTTTCATTTTAAGTTACCCTTTGGTGTAGACAAGGTCTACAGCGTTTATACAGACAAGATAGATACCGAGACATTCGGTTTCAAGAGTGTGCGCCCTGGTATTCGCAGCGAGTTTGAAAGAACTCAGGCAACTGAACGTGAGTCTCTCATGCTCACGGGTGACCTCAACGTCATAGATGTGGAGTGGATAGTCCAGTTTCGCAGGGAGGATCCCAGGAAATACCTGTTTAGCATCAAGGACCCCATACAGACCCTCAGGGACATAAGCGAGTCAGTAATAAGGCGCATCGTTGGTAACCATACTTTTGATTATATCCTCCAGAACAGGGAAGAGGTAAACAAGCAGTTTCGTAAAGAACTACAGAATATTCTAGATGGCTATGATAGCGGGATAAAGATTGCCAATGTGAGGCTCCAGAACGTTGTGCCTCCAGATGCTGTAAAAGGGGCATTTAACGAGGTAAACGAGGCCCAGCAGGAAAGGGAAAGGCTTATAAACCAGGCACAGGAGACATACAACAGGGAGATACCAAAAGCAAAGGGCGAGGCCGAGAGAACTATCAACAAGGCAAGGGGGTATGCACTTGAAAGGGTAAACATGGCAAAAGGAGATGTTGCAAGATTTTTAGACGTGCTTAATGAATACAAAAAGGCCAAGGAGGTCACCAAGACAAGGTTCTATATCGAAACCCTACAGTCGGTCTTGCCCCAAGCAAGCAAGATCTATGTTGTGGACAGTACTCAGAAGTCCATCCTTCCCTTGTTACAGCTAGGTACGGATCTTGTAAAGGGGGAGGGGACGAAATGAAGAAACTTGTTTTATTTATAATAGGCATATTTATTTTTCTTTTGATATTCCTGGCAACCGATTCGTTCTACACGGTGCAGGAGTGGGAGCAGGTGGTCATAACACAGTTTGGAAAGCCTGTTGGTGAGCCCAAGGTTAGCTCTGGCCTTTATTTCAAGATCCCATTTGTACAGAAGGTCCACAGGTATGAAAAAAGGCTGCTCAGGTGGGACGGTGATCCAAAGGAGATTCCAACACGTGACAAGAGATTCATATGGGTTGATACTACTGCTAGGTGGCGAATCAAGGATCCTCTCAAGTTCCTGCAGGTAATAGGTACATATGAACAGGCATACATAAAGCTGGATGATACTATCGATGCAGTGGTGAGGGACTATGTATCTGCTAATCCTTTGGTGGAACTTGTAAGGAGTTCTACACAGGTCCTTGAGAAGGAAGAGAAGAGTAATGTTGGGTATCCCTTCTCTCAGGAAGTTGGAAGTGGGAAGATAACCTTGGGCAGAGAAAAGATTACGCGCGCAATACTCCAGGAGGCGTCAAAGGCTATGCCGGAATTCGGCATAGAGCTCGTGGATGTCCGTATAAAGAGGCTCAATTACGTGGAAGGGGTAAGAAAAAAGGTATATGAAAGGATGATATCGGAAAGGAAAAGAAAGGCAGCTCAATACAGGTCAGAAGGAGAAGGCAAAAAAGCAGAAATTCTGGGTCAGATGGAAAAGGAACTGAAGTTAATAAGGTCTGATGCATACAGGAGGGCCGAGGAAATACGGGGTGTGGCAGATGCCCAGGCAACAAAGATATATGGTGAGGCCTACAACAAGGCGCCAAGGTTTTACGCGTTTTTTAAAACCCTGGATGTGTACAGGTCAATGTCTTTCAAGAATAGTATTATCATCATTGGCACAGATTCTGACTTCTATCGCTACATGAAAACCATACCCGGGCATGGGAGGAGGTAGGTAATCTGTGGTCCGGGTTTACTCAATTGCATAAACTCCGTACGGTTCAACCTTGCCGTCAAATAATGAGCGTTTAATCAGGTCAAATCTCAGTTGGTACTGTGGAACATCTATGGTTTCATCGCTTACATTTATTATGGCAAGTATCTTTTCCCGGCCAAATCTACGCTCAATAGAAACCAGCCTTTTGTCTATATCCACTACCCTCTTGGATCCACCTGGATGGAACGAGCGTATTCTTTTCCTGGAATCAAGCAGCGCAAGGTAATTTTCAAATACCTGGTGCCGCAATGATCGAATATCCTTGAGAGAATTTTCAATATCATCTAGGTGTAACCTCTGCCTGTTGATCATTCTCTTAATTCCTGTCTTTTTTACACCCTCATAATAGTTACGGGAACCAAGAAGGCTATGTATGTAGACACCAGGTACCCCTTTTAATCCCAACATAATGGCTTGGGACGCTATGAATCTTTTTATCTGTAGTGGGTCTGCTGGATTCTTAGGGTCGTTTATAGCGTCAAAGTAAGTGATGTTAAGTTCGTAAGGTTCCTTTTTACCGCCTTTCTTCATGTAGGAGATAAGTCCACCGTGTTCTATAGTGAGCCTCACGAGGTTATCTATTTGTTCTTTACTAAGGATTCCTTTTGCCCCTGGCAGTCCTATGCCATCATGTGATGCAAGGAAGTCAAAGAACAGTAAGTCTTCCCTGGTCTTCTTGGTGATTCTGTGGATATGTGACGCGTCTTTGCGGGCAAATGCGTCCAATACCAACGGGGGTAGTGAAAACTGGTATACCATGTGGGCCTCATCACCTTCACCGAAGTATGAGACGTTCTGCTTGTAAGGAAAATTTGCCTCGGTTAGTAGTAAGGCATACGGGGCAACGTATTGGAGGATCTTTCTGAAGAGTTTTACTATCTGGTGTGTTTTGGAGAGATTGACACAGCTGGTGTGGGGTTCTTTCCATATGTAACCTATAGCATCAAGACGGATGATCTCAGCCCCATGGGAGATGTAGAATAGAAGGACATCTATTATCCTCATGAGCACCTCAGGGTTCTTGTAGTTCAGGTCAATCTGGTCAGGGCTGAATGTCGTCCAAACGTACTTCTCCCCCATTGCTGTCTTGAACCTTGTGAGTAGCGGTGCCTCTCTTGGTCTGAAGACCTCGGGCATCTGGATATATCTATTGTACCATATGAAATAGTCACGGTAACGCCTGTCACCGCGAAGAAATCTCTGGAACCACTTTGACTGGCTTGACACGTGGTTGAGCACCAGGTCAACCATTAGATGGTAGTCCCTTGAGATCCTGCGTATGTCTTCCCAGGTCCCGAAACGTGGATCCACCTCCTTGTAATCTACAACGGCAAATCCGCCATCAGAACTGCTCGGAAAAAATGGCAGGATGTGGATACCTGTTACTATGTCTTTTACGTACTTTTTCAGGAAATGATGGAGGGTCTTGAGAGGCTTTTCGTCTTCCCTGTATATTGTATCTGCATACGTGATAAGTATGGAATCTTTTTCGCTTATAACATGCCTTCGTCCATATCTCTTTACCTTAGCTCTGATGAGCTCGCTTCTTGAATACACATCCATACGGTTTTTAAGAGTCCCCATGAGGCTTTTTGCTATTTCCTTGGAATAGATAATAGTCAGTATCTGCCTAATATGTCTCAGGGTGGTCCCAGAATTCATGCCTTTCTTATTGCCTCCGTTATAACAATAGTTTGTACTACCCCCGTGTACTCTATATCCTTTGCATCAAGACCTTGTCATTGTCCAAGGTGTGTAGGTCATTAAATGCTTGGCTAACCTGGTTTTTCCATAGTTTCCTTCCTGAGCCTGTGCAGTTCCTTAAGATTTGTCTTGTTTTTTCAAGTGCATGAACAGTACTATCCTTTTGTCAAAAGCTTGCTTAACAACTTCGATGTTGTAGTCTTTGGGTAATATCTGCGTTTACTTTAATTCCTTTACCCATATATCATACTGTATGCCTTACTGCCTATGATCGTTAATTACATTGCATCTACATTTGTACCCAACTATACCTTTTATCCCTAAATTCCATTAGGACAGAATGCAATACAATATGTTAGTTGCATATAATTGATCGTTTACCAAAATATATTATATAATATTTTTAGATCACTGGAGCCAGCGAAGGGACTTGAACCCTTGACCTGCTGATTACGAATCAGCTGCTCTGCCACTGAGCTACGCTGGCATGGCACTATTTCCTTACATAGATAGATGCCGTTGTCAACGCTGTCTGCTAATGAATGCCTGGAACTAAGTTTTGTCTACCAGCAGGTACAGTGCCAAACCACTTATCATAAATCTGTTTATCTATACCCTTTTTCTTGATCGATTCAATGCCCTTGTTCACTAGGTTCAACACGCGTATATTTCCTTTTCTTACCACAATGCCGCAGGGTGCATGTGTAATTTGTTTGCCTAGGATGACGAACTTACCTTTTGAGGCTTTTTTGTAATTTGCATAGTAGCCAGCTTTTATAAGTGAACAGATTATCCCGTGTAACTTACCATTATTCATGTCCCTGAATGCCTTTGATAAGTTCCTGTATTTTTTTGGCCTAATAAAACCTAATCTTTCCGCCATGTAGGCACCTGTGGAACCGAGTTTCACGCCTATTACCATATCTTTTATGTCCTTGATATTCCCTACGCCTTTAACAACAATGTCTCCAGGGACCACCAGTACCTGTCCCATGTCAGCATAGGGTTGCGAGAAGGTATATATCCTTGAACGCTCCCTTGTGATTATGATGCACGATATGGCAGCATTGAACCTTGATGAATCAATGCCCGGGAAGATGCTATTCCACTTGGTATTCCTGTATTCAACCTTGAAGCCTGCTTCTTTTGCTATTGCATTCATGATGTCTATGTCAAAGCCTTTGATATTTCCTCTGTGATCCATGAATTCCATTGGGGGAAGTGATGCATCGGTCGCAACAATAATTTTTCTTAGGTCTTCTGCGTGCGTTGTGAACGCATGTATAGTAATCAAAAGCAAGGATAGGGATATTAGTCGGTATGGCCTAGATCTCATTTTTATACTCGCATTATATCAATAAGTTGCATGGTACTGGTTGCACTGCCCTATACTATAAACACATGCTCCTGCCATGGTTGAACCCGTATATTGTGAAGATTGAGCATATTGTTCAATAAGACATTTACTCTGTGGAAACATCAGGCGCTGTGGACGCTCCACTACCTGGCCTTGGTCTCTTTTCTTACGAAGTGGCCGCTTCTTCCGCCTGACTTCTCGATAAGTTGTATGTCACTTATGGTCATGGCCTTATCAATGGCCTTGCACATATCATATATGGTTAATAGTGCAATTGACGTGGCATGGATGGCTTCCATCTCTACGCCTGTTTTTCCCGACACCCTTACAGTTGTAAACACATCTATACTTGATGATGCCTCATCAGGTAAAAACTCTATTGAAACATGTTCTATTGGAAGGGGATGGCACAGAGGTATAACAGAAGATGTATTCTTTGCAGCCATGATGCCAGCAATCTTTGCTGTTGCGAATACATTACCCTTCTTAACATCGTCGTTCTTGATGGCATCAAAGGCCTCTTTCGACATGCGGATAGTGCCTTTGGCCCGGGCTAGCCTGTGGGTGACAGTCTTTTCGCCGACATCCACCATTATTACTTTGCCATCCTTGTCAAGGTGGGTAAAGTCCATCTTGGCCCCTTTTAGGGTGTTAACTGTCTGAACTGCTAGATTTAGCTTTAGACTTGCCGCTATCTCCAGTGCTGGATTTTCCTTGCTCAGGACTCGACTTGGGCGTGTTTTTCCTAGCATAGTCGGTTAGATACCAGCCCGATCCTTTGAGCTGGAACGTTGAGTGAGATACCAGCTTCTTAACAGGTCCCCCACACTTGGGGCATTTTGAAACTGCTGCTTCGCTGAACTTCTGTAATTTCTCAAAGGTGTAACCACAATTCATGCACTTATATTCATAGATAGGCATGGATATGTCCTCCATTGTCTAATAGTATTCTATTTTTATATAGTGGTGGTGGAGAAACTCTGTCAAGGGTCTTGAGTACATTTCCCATGCCACACAACGGGTGTTTTGCAAGTAAGATCCTGGTGAGGTTATCTACGTGTATCTCTTCCTTGTGTTTCTCCACGTCGAAGAAGTTTGCCTTGCCTGTGGAAAAACGGTGAATGTGTATCAACTCGTGCGTAAATATAAAGACCAGGAACGTAAGTAGATCGATATCCTTGTTCTTGTCCAGGAATGTAAGGATCTCATCGTCCTGGAGGCATATGCTATAGTGCGCGTGATCCTTTGCATCCTTGGACTGGACATAAACCAGCTTGGCGAATACACCCTGTTCTCTTTCAATGCCTTCCAGTTCATTAAGGGTCTTGACGTCGTAGGGCATCCTTATAGGATCGTTTATGCCCTTGTGCACGATCTCTTCGGCTATCACGGAGCCCCTTACAATCAAGGACCTATGAATAGGCTGAAAATACCCCATGTTTTTTTATATAGTGCATCAGACCATGGAAAGCAAGTCCTGCCAATGGTACGTGCTCTGGAACACGCAATTTATCCCACGAGGTAAATTGGGTGCATACTAGACTTCCCTGCCTATTGCCTCGGCTATACGTTCCAATGTTTTCATCATGTCATTGAACTCTTCTGGCCTCAGTGATTGGGGTCCGTCAGATAATGCCTCCTCGGGTCTTGGATGCACCTCTACCATGACACCATCAGCACCTGCTGCTATTGCAGCAAAGGCCATGGGAGCCACGTAACTTGCGTGCCCTGTCCCATGAGACGGATCAACAATAACAGGCAAGTGGGTCCTTGACTTCAACACGGGTACCGCGCTTATATCCAGGGTGTTTCTCGTGGCTGTCTCGAACGTCCTTATGCCCCTCTCGCAGAGGATGACGTCTTTGTTGCCCTCGGAGAGTACGTATTCTGCAGACATCAGAAACTCGTCTATCGTGGTTGCCATGCCACGTTTCAAGAGCACTGGCTTGTTGGTTTTACCAACAGCCTTTAGAAGAGCAAAGTTTTGGATGTTCCTTGCACCAATCTGCAGGCAATCAGCATATTCTGCCACGCTTTCTATGCTTTTGATATCCATTACCTCGGTAACCACAGGTATACCGTATTTTTCCCTTGCCTGTGCAAGTAGGATTAGACCGTCTTCCTTGAGCCCCTGGAAGGAGTACGGCGACGTCCTTGGCTTGAATGCACCACCCCTCAGCACGTGGCCACCACCCGTTTTTATGGCCGATGCCACCTCGAATACCTGGTCATGGGACTCCACTGCGCAAGGTCCTGCTATTATGGTTACCTTTTTACCGCCCACCTTCACACCTAGGCCAAGATCAACGATTGTTTGCTCCGGCCTGGTTTCTTTTGAGGCAAGCTTGTATGGGCTGAGGATGGGTATCACCTTGTCAACACCGGGCTGTGCCTCTAGCACGTTCAGTCTATGCTTGCCCCTCTCATCACCAACAGCCCCAAAAACAGTCCTCTCAGTGCCTTGGATCATGTAGGGCTTATAGCCAAACTTCTCAATGAGCTCCTTTACACGGTCGATCTGTTCTCTGGTTGCTCCCTTTTGCATTGACACGATCATCTGCACCTCCTTCCTTATTTTCTTGCCGGAGGTGTAAATCCCCAGGGCCGGGAAATGAAAAGGCCGTGGGGATTTCAACCACCCACGGCCTTTTTTTCTCAGATATACCTCAGCCGACAGGTGGTCCCCCACGGTTAAACCAAAAGTAATAAAAGCTATAGCCATAATATCTGTCAGCCAAGTCGTTCTGCATAAAAACAATAATATACGAATTTTTATCCCATGGCAATAGAAAAATATAGATGAGGAGACCTGATCTGGTGGCACGACCTACCTAGTAGACCCTGTGATTGGCCATTAAGGCCCTTCTGCGATAGAATGCGGATTTATCTTTGTACATTAGTTTATCTGCCTTTCTCAGCACGTTCTCAGGCTCTATACCCTCTGAGCTGGAAACACCCATGCTTATACTTATGGGTATATCCCTATCTTTACCGTCAGGACCTGTATAGGATAGATGAAGTTCTTTTTCCATATCCCTTATGCGGCTGCACAGGGTCAATGCCTGCTTGAGTCCTGTGGATGGCAATATAATAGCAAACTCGTCACCACCGAGCCTTGCTACTACGTCTGATTTTCTGGATACAGATTTCAGCAGGTTTGCGACCTTTACTATCATTTCATCGCCTTTTACGTGCCCAAGGTCGTCGTTTACTTGCTTGAGCCCATTTATATCCACCATTATAACCGAGAAAACAACGCCTGGGAAACGCCTTGAATTCTTGATAGCCTTTGTTAATTCTGCATTGAAGTAAAAACGGTTAAACACACCTGTCAGTGCATCAGTATTTGCAATCTTCTCAAGCTCTTTCATGAGGAGCTTGTTCATTGCCACTGCTGTTACCTGTGATATGAACATGTTGATCACTTCCCTTGATGTCTGGTCAAGCTCTTTTCCCTTTATGATTATTTTCCCAATTGTCCTTTTATCTCCCATGACCATGGGTATGACTGTCCAACTTGCTGTCTGGAGGTCCTTGGAGTACTGTGAGATAGAATTCCTAGCATCTAGGTAACCCGGTGACTCCATAAGTTTGTTTATATCTTCGCTTGTGAGTCTTGCCCTGTTTTCCAGTAGAAAGTCTTTCTCTTTCACCGATATAGCCTTGAAATAGGCTGAGTCCAGTATACCAGGCCTATCTCCCTCAAGGATTATGCAGAAGCCATGGTTGTTAAATAGGGAATGTAGTTGGTCTAGGATGAATCCGAATAACTCGTCTAGATCGTGCGCCTGATGTATCATGGTGCTTGTCAGGAATAGGGCACGAAAGATCTGGTTCTGCCTCACGATGATTTCGTTTATGTGGCTTATTTCTTTCTCTTTTAGTAACGATTCAACGAGCGCCTTGTTTAGTTCTTGTGTCCTTTTTTCGATGGTTGCTTCTAGTTCCTCCAATAAGTGCGAATTCTCTATGTATGGTCCCATCATCATTCCTAGGTCCAACATCACCTGTTTTTCAGATTTTGTGTAAGATAAACCGTCTATTCTCGGACCTACTAGCAAGATAGAAAGGAGACGACCCTTGAACCTTACGGGTATAATTATATCAATGATATCCTTTTCTCTGTAGCTGGTAGATGCCTCATTGATGAGGTCAGACCAGGCACATGTCTTTACACGGGTTATAAGCCCGGTCTCCATGTTACATGCCATTACAACTGGATGATTTTTGTCTAACTGTATGGTTTCCTCTTTTCTGGCTATGTTGGACGCCTCCATGAACAGGTCTGAGTCGAAGTCAGGATTCCACGTGCTCCAGCCTGCAAATAGCTCATTTTTACGGTCATAAAGCAATGATGTATAATTTGAACTCATAAGCGCACTGAAAAACCATTGGCTTATTGTATCGTGTGCCTCCCTTGGACGTTTTATCATGGAAATCTTCTGACTTAATATATAGTATTCCTCTGCCAAATAGTCTGAGGGATTTCTTGAGATGAGATTGAATATGCTATCTAGCACTCTTTTTACAGGACTGTATAATAACACCACAGAGATTATGCCAACACATAGCCTCGTGTAGATTCCGGTATTTTTTGCCAACCATGTTGTTATTAACCCCACGGCCATTAATACGATTGTGGTTGCAGACCATAGTGAAAGGACCCTGAGATTCTGTAGTGCTATCCTGATATTGTTTTTAAATAGGCCGTATGAGACCAGGATTAAAGGAATGAACGTGAAGGTTCCCAGTGGATATACCTCGTGGCCGTACATGGCTGGAGTATTAGTGAGACTTAGTGCAGCAGCAACAGCAAATCCTATCATCACGTACTTTAGCTTTGTCCTTTCGCTGGGCTCCTGGCTGTTGTGATATGCCTTGTAGAACAGGTATATGGCATAAATGAATGCAGCAAACCACAGGGCGCTTACAAGACTAAATAGGACTGCCTTGTGTGCGAAGAATCCCCAGTAGTAGGAGTACATACCCTTTAAGTAGTACTTTGTCTGTGTAAGGGGCGCTATGACAAGGCCGAACGCGTATGATAGGTATACAAGCCACCAACCCCTTGTCTTTTTCACCACTAGGTAGGTAAGATGGAGGTTTCCCCCTAGCATGAACATGGCAAGGTAAAGGTGGTCCAACCTTGATATGCCGAGGGCAAGATGAATGTCAGGTACAATGCCCACGAGAAGGATATCGAGATTGAGCAAGCTATACCCCATACTCACTAGGCAGAAAAGGATGGCCTCTGTTTTCCTGTATTCAATTGATAGAACAAGTATGGCCAGGAAGGTTGCACATATGAAAGATAAAAGGGCTGGGATTCCGTATGGCACCACCCTTTCAGCTATGTAAGACAGGCTATAGTCTTTTAATACCCATGCGGTTAAAGGTATGAGCATAATGTAGGTGAGTATGACTGTAGACCTTATCAGTTTACCTGTGCTGCGCCTTACCCGGGGCGTATCTTGAGAGTCCTGGTGTATGAGTATTTTGATAAGGTAGGCCGTCCCCGGCAGGGCAAGTAGCATGGTAACAATGTACATTGCTATGTGGTCTTCAATAAACTGTATCATCACCTTTCCTTCTCAATGCAGGCTTTCTCCCTGGCCCTGGCAAGGATTAAGAGATAATATCGGTATTTAAAAGTATTCTTATGAGCATGGTGCTTAATGAACACACAAAGCTATCATCAGTTGTCGATTTTAACTTGAAACAAGGGTACACAAAGCTTCTTGACCTCTCTTGAAATACAGTGGATAATCTTTGCATGCATGCCAATACCTTGGGAACAAAAGATGCGTCAACAGTGATTCTTGTATCTGGGGATAGCCCTTTTGAGGTTTACCTTATGCAGCGGGCAGCCAGTCAAACCTTTATGGCAGGTGCCTACGTGTTCCCAGGTGGTCAGGTTGATACAATGGATATTAACCTCAGGCTCCTTGAGCATTGCCACGGTTTCACACCTGTAATGGCGAGGGATCTTCTGCAGGAAACCGAGTTAGAAGATGAGATTGCCATTGGTTTGTTTTTTGGCGCCATAAGGGAGCTTTTCGAGGAATCAGGAATATTACTCGCCTACGGTGGTGATCATAAGCTTCTTGGATTTCAGGACCATGGCATGAGGAAAAGGTTTTACGCCTACAGATCCATGCTGCATAGGCACGAGATAACGCTTTTAGAGCTTGCATCTACTGAGAAGATAACCTATGCCCCGGAACTCCTTATACCCTATTCTCACTGGATAACACCTAGGATAGAGGGAAAGAGGTTTGATACCCGCTTTTTTCTTACGCATGTCCCGTTAATGCAGGCGGCATCTCAGGATAACCAGGAACTGGTGAAATCCATGTGGATGAAACCTTGCGTAGCGTTGTCTGAACACATGGAGAAGAAGATAGTGCTTATGCCACCTACACTGAAGACCATGGAGGAACTTGGTGCTTATTCCTCTAGAGAAGAACTTTTTACCTATGTCAGGACTAGACTTATACTACCCATACTTCCCGAGCCATTCTTCTCCGGGGCCTATATGGGTGTGAAACTGCCACATGACCCTGATTACACCATTGAAGACTATAAGCAGGAACCTAGGCATGATGAACCATCACGGATCATCATGCGCGATGGTGACATATGGAAGCTCGTATCACCGGTGGATGAGACTGGTGAGCGTAATGCCTAGAATGTGAGTAAAAGACTGGAGGCAATATGAACGTATACACTGAGACAAAAGATAGGGTGCTCACTGTCGTGATAAACAGGCCAGAGGTAAAGAATGCCGTGGACAGGGAAACCGCCCTTGACCTATCTAACGCCTTTAGGGAGTTTGATGCGAATGACGAGTTGTATGTGGCTGTGCTATGTGGTGAGGGAGGTACCTTTTGTGCTGGTGCAGACCTGAAGGCATTAGCAGGAGAATCCCATAGAAGCCCCAATTCCCTGGACCATGACATGACGAAAGACGGTCCCATGGGTCCTACCAGGATGATGCTCAAGAAGCCGGTGATTGCTGCCATATCAGGCTATGCGGTTGCAGGAGGCTTGGAGCTGGCACTGTGGTGCGATATGAGGGTTGCTGATGAAGACGCCATTCTTGGCGTATTCTGTAGGAGGTTCGGTGTTCCTCTCATAGATGGTGGGACTCAGAGGTTGCCCCGCCTTATCGGCATGAGTCGTGCCCTGGATATGATACTCACAGGTAGGCCAGTCAGTGCCAAGGAGGCCTATGATATGGGCCTTGTAAACAGGGTCGTACAAAAGGGCATGGCAAGGGAGGAGGCAGAGAGGATCGCTTCTCAAATTGCACTCTTTCCGCAAAGATGTCTGAGGAGTGACAGGGATGCTCTTTACAGGGGGTTTGACCTAGATTTCCATAAGGCAATGGAGCTTGAATTCAAAAATGGGTTGAGCGTGATATCGAGCGGAGAGACTGTCTCTGGTGCAAGAAGATTCATACGGGGCATAGGAAAACACGGCAAGTTTTAACTGTGGAGATAATATGTGTACCATCAAGATGTCTTCCTTGGTTCATGCTGGAAGCTAATATAGATCTATCTAGCCTTTTTTATTTCCCTTCTTGGGTCCCCTTCGTACATTTGGTGCGTGAATAGTACCTGGATACAAGTGATATGGCTCTGAAGGCATCCTTTATGTCATCAAAGACAGGTATACCCCTTTCCGCAGCCTTTGACCTTGTCTCCCTTATCACCTCCTCAACATCCATGTTTTCATTATCCCGCTTAAGGTTGGGAAGTACCAGTATGACGGGTTTTGAAGTGGCTGAGCTTACTTCTTGTATCATGTCCACTAGCTCTTGGTACGGGACCACCTCTTTTATAGGCTTTCCCATGCCCATTGCCATGGGCTTGTAGTGATACAAGAGCTGGATAAGGATCTGTATATCTATTTTGCTATCCTGTGCAGCACCGAGTAGGGCCTTTCTGAGTACGTGGGGGTGTACCATTGGATTTGCCACGTCTATTGGGTTCCTTGCGCTTGATCCTGGTTTAGGGAGTGCTTCCATTATCTTAGAGCTCAATCCCTTTTCAAGCTCTGGAAGCGTGAGCCCAAAGCGCTCCGCATGATCACACGATGAAACCCCTAGAGCACCACCTCCTCCTGTGACTGCAACCCCATTGTATATACCCGGTGGGACCAAGGAGAACGCAAGGGCTGCATGCGCCATCTCGAACAGGTCATTTACCTCTACTGCATTGGCCTGCTTTAGTATTGATTTCCATATTATCCTACTTCCTCCCATGGAAGCGGTATGACTCTCAACTGCCCTATGTCCTGCCTCTGAAAGACCGCCCTTGTACACGATGACAGGTTTTATGGACGCAACCTTTCTTAGCGTTTTTAAAAAGCGTCTACCGTCCTCCACCCCCTCTATGTACATACATATAACACGTGTATCCGGGTCATTCCCAAGGTATTCAAGGAGTTCTGTCTCCCTCAAGTCAGCACCGTTACCAAAGCTAACAACCTTGCTGAACCTTATACCCATCCACTTGCCTATATGTGCGAGGTCTATTGCCATACCGCCGCTCTGCGATAGGAAAGCTACTGGCCCTTCCTGCCTAGAGAGGTCGGGCCCAGGTAAGAGTGTGAGGCCGCTTTTGGGACAGTATATGCCAAAGCAATTTGGGCCTATTACACGTAGGCCTTTCTTTGATATGTCCTTTACCTTCTGCTCTAGCATTGCACCGTTTGCTGTTCCTGTCTCTTTGAAACCTGCAGAAAGGATCTCTGCACCAGCCGCTCCCTTTGACCTGCAGGCTTCCAGCGCCTCGGGCACAAGGTCTGCCGGAACCGAGATTATGCCAAGGTCTATGTCAGTGGGTATGTCCAGAACACTTTTGTACAGCTTGAATCCAAAGAATTCTCCGCCGTTTTTGTTAACTGCGTATATCTTACCCTTGTAGCCGATTGCCAGGAGCGAGAGAAGTATACCGCTACCGAAACCAAACCCTGCCGAGGATACACCAATGATTGCAATCTTCTCAGGGTTAAATATCCTATCAAAATCTGTTTTCTGTACATCGTGCTCATAACCTCTATCAACCATAACCTTACTCCTTTCGCCAGATGTTCGCTTTACTTTATCGTGGTGTGTTCGTACCGAATAACAATCAGTCGTACAGTATAGCATCATTCCTTTGCGTTTAAAAGTAGCGTTGCTTTACAGGATTGAGATTCTCCTGTACATAAATAAAACTATTATTATATCCGGCTTATTCCTAGTCGAGTACATCTAGTGGGTCAAATATTCCAAGATTCCTACGAGGTATCTATAAAAGCGCTCTACAGAGTCTATATCTACCCTCTCTGAAGGTGAATGTGCATTTTCTATTGTGGGACCAAAAGAGACCATATCCAAACTTGGATAGCGCTCGGCCAATACGGCGCATTCAAGGCCTGCATGTATGACCTTTACCTCTGGATCCCTGGAAAAGAGTTCCCTGTAAACCTTTCTCGAGACCGCAAGGATTTCTGATTCCATGTTCGGTTCCCATGCTGGGTACTCGTTGTCTTTTTTTATGTCTGCACCTGCGATAAGGCCGATTGACTTTACCTGGTCTGATATGTCCTTAATTGCAGTGGGTAGTATGCTTCTCTGGCTAGTAAGCACAGTAAAGATATCTTGTGCCCTGTCTATTGTGCATAAGGCACAGTTGGTAGATGTTTCGGGCGTGTTCTCAAGATACTTGCTCATGCTTACAACGCCGTGTGGTAAGCCGTAAAGCATGTGGCATATGATACTGGTGTCAGTCTTGGTGAGTACGTCCACGCTATCTGGCCTTGCATGATCCATGGTAACTTTTACATCCTCGTCCCTTTCTTTAAGCTCGTTTTTTAGTATCTTGTTGAATTGCTCTATACTTGCCTCCAGTAAGGTCAATGCGCTAGGCTCAATATAGATGGTCATTGATGCCTGCCTTGGTATTGCGTTATGCTTTGTGCCACCCCATACATCCCCGAGAAAGATGTCTGTTGTTTCCATGGCGTTAAACAGGAATCTTGCGAGTAGTTTTATGGCATTGCCCCTTCCCCTATGGATGTCAATACCTGAGTGGCCGCCCTTTAGGCCATCCAGGGTTATTACTACTGGTACATAGCCTGCAGGTGGTCTTGTCCTGCCTATCTTTAAGTATATCTCTGTATTGCACCCACCTGCACAGCCTATGTATATGGAACCTTCTTCCTCAGAGTCCAGGTTTATAAGGGTGCGTGCACTGAGAAACCCCTCTTCGAGAGATCTTGCACCTGTAAGGCCTGTTTCCTCGTCAATGGTAAAGAGGAGTTCCAACCCGGGATGCCTTAGTTCTTTAGAGGACATTATAGTAAGCATCGCGGCTAGGCCGATACCGTTATCAGCGCCTAGAGTTGTCTTGTGGGCCTTTATCCACCTGCCTTCACGCACCACTGTTAGTGGATCCTTCGTGAAATCATGGCTGTAACCGAGCTCCTTTTCACAGACCATGTCCATGTGTGCCTGCAGTGCCACTGATCTATTTCCTTGTGCACCTGTGTTAGGTGGTACAACCACGAGGAGATTTCCTGCATGATCCGTTTTGTAGGCCAATCCTAATTTCCTTGCCGTGGATACTATGTAACCACGGATGGCGCCTTCGTGGCCTGACTCCCTTGGTATTGCTGATATGTCGAGAAAATATCTCCAGAGTGATTCGGGCTGCAAACCCTTTATGGCATCTTTTCCTAAAGTATGCACCATGGCATGTCTCCTTACTATGTGCTATTCTGCTCTAGTTTTCCATTGGCCTAGTAGCCACTGAGCAATTCGTAATCAATCCTAGGAGAAAAGGCTTAAAGCCTATCCCTTTTACCACTTATCTCTCTAGTGCCTTTATATCAGATGTCGTGTTGATATTTGTAAAGATAATCTCAGGGTCCCCAAACTCTCTTATCTTCTGCTCCGAGATCTTTAGAACAGATGCATGCTCGATGATAGTACCTATCTTAAGGCAGTTTTTATCTATAGAGGATTTCATTAAAGGTGCTAGTCTCTTGTGGTATATTGCGCAAAGAGGCTCTATGCCTTTTGACCACTCTGGTACTATTATGTCTCGTGTGTCCTGGGACATGGCAATGGATATCATGTACTTAACTAGGTTGGCATTTACATGCGGCATATCTGCGGCAAAGGCAAACACGTAGTCAGTTTTAGCCATGCTGAGCGCCGTGTAGATACCGCCTAGAGGTCCACAGCTCTTGAACAGGTCTTCGATTACACTGTACGTCTTTAACTCCTTCCTGGGGTGTCCCACCATCACTACGTGTTCAAACAGGGGTTGTATGACTTTAAGGACCCTATTTACCATTATATCATCACCCACTCGTAATACCACTTTGTCTGTACCCAGTCTCCTGGATTCACCACCTATTAGTATTGCACCTGTCATGGCATGTTTTTTTCTCATGCGCAGCCCCATACCTGTGTGATCTTTTCCTGCCTTGTACTGTAAGTTCCGCAACCCAAGTACCGGTCCCCATCATAGTAGAGTGCAAGGACTTGCCTAGATAGGATCTAGTTACTTAAACAAGGCATATATATCAAGCACCATATTGATATAGTGACAAAGCAGTAGGCAAAGGCTCTGGATTTATGTTTGGAAGTCACTGCATATGGGTTATAATGGAGGTGAAATGGCAAAGATGAGGATTAACAGGTTTATATCGGCATCAGGCTTGATTTCCAGGAGGAAGGCGGATGAGCTTGTCAAGCAACAAAGGGTAACCATAAACAATAGAATTGCCAAGCTAGGTGACGTAGTTGATACTTGCGCAGACAAAGTTAACGTTGATGGCAGGCAATTAAGCCCTAAGGAGAAGTATTACCTTGCTTTCTACAAACCTAGGTTTGTTATAACAACCATGCATGATCCACTATCAAGGCCCTGTGTAAAGGATTTCATCCCTTCAGGGTTTAAAGGCGTTTTCCCTGTAGGGCGCCTTGACTTTGATGCAAGAGGTCTTATCATACTTACCAACGACGGAGATTTTGCACATATGTTACATCACCCATCCTACCATGTTCCAAAGAAGTATCAGGTATTTCTCAAGCCAGAAGCCAGCAGGGAATCCATCGAGATGATGAAGAAGGGAATATTTCTTGACAGTAAAAGAAAGGCAAGGGCATACCAAGTAAAGGTTCTGTGCAATTGTGGAGGAGGTACAAAAATTCAGTTGGTGCTGTATCAGGGAATGAAAAACCAGATAAAGCGAATGTCAAATGCTGTGGGTCTGAATGCCATTGACATAAAAAGGATATCCATTGGGCCAGTGAGCGTAGGAGGCATGAAACCAGGGGATATCAGACACCTTAGGCGGAGAGAACTCAGTGATATATATAACCTATTAGAAAGACATAAAGAAACTTGACTTATGGACGTATGCCTTTATATTCTATACATAATTATACCCTACGATTAGGAGGCATTTATGAATAAATCTGAATTGATAGATGAACTTTCCAGGCAGCTTGATATCCCGTATAAGAAAGCAGACAAGATAGTGAACGCCATATTTGGAAGTATTGTGGATGCTATGAAGAAGGGTGAACGGGTTGAAGTAAGAGGTTTTGGAAGTTTTGTCATGAGGGATTATCTGCCGTACATAGGAAGAAACCCAAAGAGCGGTGAGAAGATCCAGGTTAAAGCCAAGAGTTTACCGTTTTTTAAGGCAGGAAAAGATATAAGGGACAGGGTAAACTCCAAGAGATAACCTTGCGTACATATACAATCTTTGCAAAAAAATTCCCAGTGCCTCTTGTTTGAGCGTCTAGATATTGACGCTCTATTGTTAATGCTGTATAAACTTCGTATAAATTAGCCAGGGGTGGTGGAATATGGATATGTACAAGGTCCTCGTTGTTGACGATGAAGAACAGAACAGGGAATTTCTTAAGGGTATACTTTCAGATGCAGGCTACGACGTGGATATTGCACCTTCTGCAAAGGATGCCATTGTAAAGCTGACACAGGATGCTCACCACGTGGTCCTTACCGATCTTTACATGCCCGAGGTGGATGGGCTAGAGATAATAAGATACATAGTAAGACATGGATTAGCTTGTATAGGCATCATCTATACAGGATATGCCTCGGTTGAGACAGCAGTTGAGGCGATGAAGATAGGGGCTTTTGATTACGTAACCAAGCCGTTTAAGCCTGAAGAGATACTGGTGGTTATTGAAAAGGCCATTGATCACCTGAAACTCAAGAAAGAAAACATACAGCTCAGGGAACAGCTCAGGACCAAATACAGGTTCGACAACATAGTAGGTACCTCTGACAGGATGCTTAGGGTTTTCGAACTGATCGAAAAGGTTGCTAACACAGATGCCACCATACTCGTCCTAGGAGAATCAGGTACTGGCAAGGAACTGGTTGCAAGGGCAATACATTACAATTCGTCCAGGGCTGAAAAGCCTTTTGTGCCTGTGAACTGTGGTGCTATACCAGAGGAGTTGCTTGAAAGCGAGCTCTTCGGCCATGAGAAAGGGGCATTTACCGGCGCTTTTAGGATGCGCATGGGAAGGTTTGAACTTGCGCAGGGCGGCAGTATATTCCTTGACGAGATATCCGAGATGAGTCCTAACCTCCAGGTTAAATTGCTGAGGGTGCTCCAAGAGAAAGAGTTTGAACGCGTTGGTGGAGTAAAGTCAATAAAGGCAGATGTCAGGATTATTGCCGCTACGAACAGGGATCTGGACATGGAGGTGAAGGAGGGGAGATTCAGGGAAGATCTTTATTATAGGCTCAATGTGATTCCCATAAACCTCCCACCACTGAGAGAGAGGAAAGAGGATATACCCCTTCTCGCCAAGTACTTTATAGAGAAATATAGTGTTCAGAAATCAGGTAAAATAAGGGAGTTCAGTCGTAACGCTATGAACGTGCTACTCCGCTACAGGTGGCCTGGCAATGTAAGGGAGCTGGAGAACCTGGTCGAGCGTATGGCAGTCCTGTGTGACAAGCCGGTGATCGAGGTGGAAGATCTGCCAAGCAAGATACTGAGTGGCTCGGTCCACGTGTCCTCGATAATACCACACATTGAGTTGCCAGACGAAGGTATTGACCTATCCTCCACGGTGAGTGAATTTGAGAAGAGCATTATAATACAGGCGCTCAACAGGAGTAACTGGGTAAAGAACAGGGCAGCCAAGCTATTGAGGCTAAATCGCACAACACTTGTGGAAAAAATAAAGAAACAGAAATTACAGAAACCTGCCGAGATATCGCTTTAATAAACAAACGTCAATTCTGTGACGGCATACTTTCGCTCATGATACTTGTTTCATTACTCAGCTGTATAAGCTTGGTTAACTCTTGATACATTTGTCGGGATCTGGATAAGAATGTTGTCACGTCTTATCCTGTCCTAATGTTTATATTCCCTTGATCTTACATCTCTTTTGAAATCTTAGCGCTTAATCACATTGCCGTCTTTCATAATTGTTACACGTATATATTGCTAAGCCTAGTATGCCTAAGCATGGTGGCATGGAAGTTGTAATAGTAGCAGAGGTGAAGAAAACACTCGGTATTACAGCATTTACAGTCAGGTTATTATGTGTGTCCATCCTGGGGCTTTATGGGCTTGGTGTACCAAGCTACCAAGCACTTGCATCTGACATAAGGTTAGGCGGGGCATCGAACAAGGTAAGGATTATCTTTGACCTGGACCACCCAGTGAAGCCAGAGATCAAACAGTACCCCGACAGACTCTCTATAAGGTTCCCTTTCAACATAGGGACAAAGATTTCTCTAACTAACAGGTTTATTATCAAGAGATTTGTTTTTGATGGCCTGAGTGGTGACATATCCATTCATGGCCCGTTTGCATATAGTATCCAGCAGGTGGAAAAGCCACCCACAATTATCATTGACATTATGTTAAAGCAAAAGATGTATTGTCCCATCAAGTCAATCGGGTATGTGCCTTACCTGGATGGCATATCAGTGGTAGTTTATGTAGATAGCATACCTGGCGTGCTTATGTCTAAAGATGGAAGAAAGGCCTACCTGATGTTTAACAAGGTTTTAAATTGCGATGTTATAGAGGAAAGCATTTCGAACATACCATACCTCAAGTACGGAGGAATGCTTAAGATATTAGGCGGAAGCGTAATCGTGCTCAGTGTGGACGATGTAGGTATGAAGTTCGACAATGCAAGTTTTGATGATATATCAAAAAAAGTAACCTTGCACATCGGTACTAGGTCCATGATGGATGCCGGCAAGAGATATGAGCTTGCAAGGTCAGCTTTCGAGAAGGGAGACGTGGCGTCCTGTATAAAGCTGCTCAAAGGAGAAGAGACAAAACTTAGTCCAGAGGGGCTTGTACTCCTTGCAAAGGCCTATTGGAAAGCAACGGGCAGTTACCGTAGCGTGGATGAGCGGGCCTTAATGTTGATGAAACAGGGTCTGGGCAAGATAAGTCCGGGTATTGAAAGAGATAGGGATATGCTTATCTATGCGAAGATGCTCATGGCTGATTCACAATTCAACGATGCGATGCAGTATATAGAATTTCTCAAGGATTCACCTGATGATAATATTGCCATGGAGGCATACCTGATGGAGATTGCATCTCAGAACAGGCAGGGTTTCTACGGAGATGCGTATGTATCTGAAAAGCGTTTTATGAATGCATTTAAATCCTTGCCAATGCCCCAGGGTCTTAAAGCCTATTACCTTGCTCTCAGGGGCGATACCTACCTTGGTCTGAACGCGTACTCTAAGGCACTCGCACGGTACAAAGAGGCTATCAAGATAGATGCAGACATATTCAGAAGGGACCCATCTTTATACGGACGCGTGGGTGATGCGGCCTTTGCGGCCAAGGACCTCACCTTGGCGAAGGAATACATGATAAAGTCAATAAACCTTGGTAATCCTGGGCAAAGGCTAATGTACATGGTGAAACTGGGGGATTGCCTTTACAGGCTAGGGGATATTGATGGTGCGGTCAAGTTTTTCTCCGAGGTAGAGGATCTCTCGCCCGAGGGTGATACAAGTATAATAGCTAAACTCAGGGTTGCGAGGATCATCATGGAAAAGGATCTCAAGAAGAATAAGACACTCTCTGACAATACGTACTACAGGTTGCTGGATATATATAATACCATCACGGAAAGTTCTGATGAGTTGCCTGCACCCCTACTCGGCATAGTAATGGTCAGGAAGGCCGAGGTATACGCAAAGCATGGGAATATAGAGCAGGCACTCAAGACCTACCATAAAGCCTGGGAAAATACAAAGGTGGGTAGTCCCATCCACGTATATGTCTCAAGACAGGCACAGTCCTACATCCTCGAGAAAGTCAAAACACTGGATGCACAGAGAGATTACAATGGCGTGTACAGCCTGTACATGGCCTACAGGGATAGTTTCTTAAGGGATGCAACAGATCCAGAGTTGCTGTACGACCTTGCCACCGCAGAGTTCAAGCTAGGTAGTGGTGATGATGCCAGGAGATACCTTCTGAGGTGTGTATCCACCGATAATGCCTGGAGACCCAGGGCGCTAGCACTGCTTGTAAACTTGGACTTTAAAAGAGGTAGATACACGCAGGCGCTCGAATGGGATACCCTGTATATTGAGTCGTATCCTAGAGGTGATGCATTTGCTGACATGGCGTTTTTGCGCGGTAAGCTCCTGCTGCGTCTAGGCAGGGGTAGTGAATCAGTGCACTGGCTTGAAAAGGCCTGTGCCATGAATAGTGATAGGACCTTGGATGCCCTTGGATTGCTCGTGGATGTATACCATGATCTGTCCATGGAAACCCAGGAGGTACGTACCCTTGAGAGAATAATATCCATGAAGGATAGCGTTCATTCTACTATTGTTGCAAGGGCAATGTACTTGAGAGCCTTACAGATGATAGGCCAAGGACACACCAGAGATGCTGCTGATCTCCTTAATTCCATCTTGAGGATGTACCCTGACACCAAATTTCGTTGGGGTACGTTGTACTATCTTGCGGATATGGACGTGAAGCAAGGCAAGGCCGATCTTGCGAGAAAGCTTCTTACCTCGGTGGTAAAATCTTCTAATGATATGTTCTGGGTCAATGCCTCTGAGGCATACCTTGATGCCATTGGTGCTGAGGCAGATTTCAAGGAGTTTGTTGCACTAAAAGAAAGATTCAAGGGGAGATAAATATAGTGAGCATAGCTGTCCTAGGGACCGATCGCGAGCTTATCAATATACTTTCCAGTATCATAGAGGAAATGGATCAGATTCCAGATGGTACAACCGATAAGGACAGGTTTCTAGAGGTAATAGATCCCAAAGTGCATTCTATAGCCATAATAGATGATTACTTTAGGGACGTGATAGAGGGTACAAAACAGGTATACCCAGAGATAGAGGTGGTTGTAATAGGCGATGGGGATGGAAAGGAATTCATAAACATCGGTGCTACATACTACCTAAAAAAACCTTTCAAGGTGCAGGAACTCGAAGAAATACTCGGCGTATTACTGAGTAGACCTACATCGACCGGGCAAGCGAAGCAGGGTAACCTTGTCTACGCGGATCCCAAGATGAAACGTATCGTGGACATATTGAACAAGGTTGCACCGACCCAGGCACCTGTGTTCATTCAGGGGGAATCAGGCACTGGCAAAGAGGTCATAGCCCGTTACATACACGTGCATAGCAAGAGGAGGAAAGGCCCATTCGTGGGCATAAACCTGGCTGCCATACCGGAGACCCTTGTCGAAAGTGAGCTGTTCGGATACGAGAAGGGTGCTTTTACAGGTGCCTACGCGGCACGCATAGGTAAGTTCGAGCAGGCAAACAAGGGCACCATCCTACTTGACGAAATAAGTGAGATGCACCCAGGGCTCCAGGCAAAACTGCTAAGGGTATTGCAGGAAAAACAGGTAGACCGCATAGGATCTAAGTCCTCCACTCCGGTTGATTTCAGGGTGATTGCCACTACTAATAGGGATATCGGGGTCTGCATAAGAGACGGTAGCTTCCGTGAGGATCTATTCTTTAGGTTGAACGTGATTCCAATAGATGTGCCACCTCTCAGGGACAGGAAGGAGGATATCATACCTCTGGCAGAGTACTTTATAAGTATTGTTGCCACTAGGGAAGGTGTCCCCAGAAAGGCTCTTCGCAAGGACACGAAGAAACTTTTGCTGGAATACCATTGGCCGGGAAACGTCAGGGAGCTCGAAAACGTGATGGAAAGAGCAATGATACTAACAGAGGGCCCCGAAATAACAGAAAATGACATATTGATAGATAACAAGAGCTCTACTCAAGGAAACATCTTCCTAGCATCTGGAATGACTATAAGCGAGATGGAAAGACGATTAATAATCTCTACCCTGGACTCTGTGAGCTGGAATCGTACAAAGGCGGCAGAACTGTTAGGTATAAGTATCAGGACACTGAGAAACAAGCTTAACGAATACAAGGAAAAAGGTCAAATTTATGACGATAGGGAAAAGGCAAAAGCTCAGAATATCTCAGGATAATCTAGGTATTGAGCCATTCTAACGTTGGTACAGGTATTGCTTATTTTTTATTAAAAAACGAGGAGATAGTGGCTATGATATTTGGAAAAGACCTGTCCATATTAAAGAGGTTGATGGATTACAGGATTTTTCGCCAGGGTGTGTTGTCAAGCAACATAGCCAACATTGACACGCCCGGTTATAAGGCCAAGGACTTAGAATTTTCTGAGGAACTGGACGCTGCCATGCAGGGCTCAAGAGTGGCACTTGAGAAGACAAACCCGCGTCATATTGGATCATCTCTCTTGGATGCTGGTTACAAGGTGGTAAGGGACCCTTATTCCAGGATAGGCAATGATTCCAACACGGTTGACATAGACAGAGAGATGGTAAAATTGACCGAGAATCATATTCTTTACAATGCAACGGCCCGCATAGTCCAGCAGAAGCTGGAATGGATAAAAAATACCATAGGAGGAATTAGATAATGGATCTATTTACAGCAATGGATGTAAACGCTAGTGGTTTGAGAGCTGAGAGAACAAGAATGAATGTTATATCGTCCAACATAGCCAATGCACAAACAACGAGAACCCGGGAGGGTGGACCTTACAAGAGAAGGGATGTTGTTTTGAGGTCTGTGCCATTTGAAAGGGTTCTGTCCGGTGTCGAGGTCGAGGGTATTGTAAAAGACCCGTCACCTGGGAAGCGCGTTTACGATCCCTCTAACCCTGATGCCGACAAGAACGGTTACGTCACCATGCCCAATGTTAATATCATGGAGGAGATGGTTGACTTGATCGGTACCGAGAGGGCATTTGAAGCAAATACAACATCAATAAGGGCAGCAAAGGATATGGCACTTAAAGCACTAGATATCGGGAGGCAATGATGCGTATCCCGTCATTACCTATAAGTCCGGGCATATTGGAGAGTGATAACTACGTAAAACGAGCGACTAGTAAGGATACAGACTTTATGAGGACTTTGGAGGATGCTATTGATAAAACGAACAAGATTATAAAAGATGCCAACCAGGCGTCACTCAAACTGGCTGAGGGTAAGTCAGTCAACATACACGAGACCATGATAAAGATGCAAAAGGCTGACATAATGCTCAGGCTACTGGTTACGTCAACCAACAAGCTTATCCAAGGCTACAATGAACTCATGAGGCTCAGATGAATATGAAGAACTTTGTTTCCGGGCTCAAGGAAAAGTTGGCAAGCCTTACCATGGGCCAGAAGGTGGGTATACTATCGCTCATTGGTCTTGGAATGGCTGTGTTTATTGTCACTCTTATGTGGACCTTGGCTCCAAATTACCAGTACTTATTTACTGACCTCACGGACACGGATGCATCTCTTATAGTTCAGGATCTCAAGGAAAGTAGGATTCCTTACAGGCTCACCAAGGGCGGTACCGCGATTATGGTACCAGAGGACAAGGTCTATGAGACAAGGATTGAATTGGCTGGCAAGGGGCTACCCAAGGGTAAGGGTGGCAAGGGATTTTCCCTGTTCGACGAGACAGGGTTTTCCACATCGGAATTTATCCAGAAGATAGACTACCAAAGGGCCCTGCAGGATGAGCTTGCCAAGACGATAATGTCACTGAACGAGGTTGATTATGCCAGGGTTCACCTGGTCCTTCCAAAGGATAGTGTGTTTGTAGAGGATGAAAAGCCAGCAAAGGCATCTGTGATGATAAGACCAAAGCCAGGGCTTGTGCTGACGCCTGAGCATGTACAAGGTATTGTATACCTCTTGGCCAAGAGTGTAAGGAGTCTTGAACCCGCGAACATAAGCATTATAGACAACACAGGCAGGGTTCTCTACGAGGGCAAGACTCAGGACAATGCAGTACTCGCAAATAATCGCATAGAGGTAAGGCGTGCGATCGAGTCCAGGCTTGAAAAAAGATCCCAGGATATGCTGGACAAGATACTTGGACCTGGCAATGCAGTTGTCGAGGTAAGTGCCGATGTCAACATGAACATGCTAAAAAGCGTGAAAGATATCTATGACCCTGACAGCAAGGTGGTAAGGAGCGAACAGATAACCAAGGAGTCAAGCCCCCAGGGACCAAGTGCTGGTGGTATAGCAGGTGTCCAGTCCAATATTCCAACTGGCAGGGGTACATCTAGCATGATAACTCCAGGAGGAGCATCAGCCAAGTCCGACATCGTGCGTAACTATGAAATAAGCAGAAGCAAGGTTGAGTTGGTTCAGTCTCCAGGTGAGATAAAGCGGCTTACCATCTCGGTTATCGTGGATGGTAACTACAGGACCTCGAAGGATGGAAAGAAGATATTTGTCCCCAGAAGCGAAGAGGAGATGAAGGAGATAGAGGACGCAGTAAAGCATGCTGTGGGTTTCAATGTTGACAGAGATGATTCGATAGCCGTGTCGTGCATGCCCTTTACAAGGGAAGTTACAAAGGTGAAGCCTGTATCTACCAAGACAAAGTTCATGGAGCATATTGGGACAATTATAAAGACAGTGGTCTTTCTGCTTGTAACCATCCTGATATTCGTGTTCATAGTGAGACCAACCATGAAATGGCTCACATCACCGGTAAGAGTACTTGAAGGCATGGCTGAGACACCCAAATCGATTCAAGGAGAAAAGCCCGGTGCCCTGGAGTCAGAGGAAAGACCTCAGATAGAGAAAGCCGCGGCAAAGAGCGAAGAGATGAAACAGGCAGTGCACGGAAGGCGCAATGAAATAGAGGCAATAACCAAGGACAACATGGAAAGCGCCACTGCTGTTATTAGGTCTTGGTTGAAGGAGGGTGCGTAGTGGCTACGTCCGGCAAGATGGATGGTATAAAGAAGGCAGCTATTCTTCTCATGACCATGGGTGAAGGTTTCATGAAGCAGGTGTTCAAGGGACTCAGTGACAAGGAGATAGAGTTGCTTGGGAAAAGCATGTCAGGCCTAGAGAATGTAACTGTTCCCATAGCTACCGTCAATGAGGTCATGGATGAGTTCAAGAAGAAATGTAGCGAGATAAGTGGTATAACAGGTAAGGGGGTTGAAGCCATAAAGAGCAGTCTCATAGAGGCCCTCGGTGAAGAAAGGGCTAAGCCCATCTTGGAGACCATATCCATGGCAAGTGACAAGTCGGCGTTTTCAACGCTTAGGCAGGTGGATACTTCTATCCTGGTTGACTACCTCAAAGGGGAGCATCCCCAGACCATAGCCCTAGTACTTGCACACCTGGAATATTTAAAGGCGGCTCAGGTGCTGGCGAACATGCCAGAGGATTTACAATCTGAGATCGTGTTGAGGATAACTAACCTTGGAATGGTTCCATCCGAGGTAATTGATGACCTGGACGACGTCCTGAGGAAAGAGATAGAAAACATGGGAACGACGGACAGCAAGAAGCTAGGAGGCGTGGAGACCGTTGCAGAGATAATGAACCAGCTGGATACAAACACGGAAAACAATATTTTCTCCTCCCTTGAGGAAATGGATGCCGACCTTGCCGAGAAGATCAGGGAGAAGATGTTCGTGTTCGAAGATATAATCAATATAGACAACCGTGGCATACAGGCCATACTCAAGGAAATCACCAACGAGGATCTGATTCTTGCTTTGAAGACAGCGAGCGAGCCCTTGAAAGAAAAGATACTTTCCAACATGTCCTCTAGGGCTTCAGAGATGCTGATGGAGGATATGGAGGCAATGGGTCCAGTAAAACTATCAGACGTGGAAAGCGCCCAGCAAAGTATAGTGAGAGTTGTCAGGAAACTTGAGGCAGCGGGCAAGATTGTTATAGGTGGAAAGGGAGGAGGGGATGTCCTTGTATAAAATCTTGAGGGGTAAAGATGCATTGGTAGATAGCTATACCCCCAAGGACATGGCAGGTGGCGACAGAAGGATTAGCGTCTACGAGAAAGCGGTAAAGCAGGCAGAAGAGATAGTAAAGACTGCAAGGATAAAGAAAGAATCCATAGAGATGGATGCCTACAACCAGGGGTTAACCCAAGGTCAGAAAGAGGGGCAGAAGATGGTGGCAAAGAGACTGGAGCCCCTTTTTTCAACCTTTAAGAATGCTATTGAAGAACTCACACGCACCAGACAGGCACTAGTAGAAAGGCATGAGAAGGATATTATAGATCTGGTATGCCTTATTGCAGAGAAAGTCGTGCATAGGGAGGTCAGCCTATCTCCTGAAATCGTTCTGGATACGGTAAGGGATGCATGCAAACACCTGATGGACCATGATGACGTCCGGCTCAGGCTCCATCCTTCTGACTACGAATACTTGAGGGAGATAGAGGGAATCTTGAGGCACCACGTGACCGATATAAAGGGAGTAACCATACTTGAAGATCCCAGTGTTGAAAGGGGAGGGGTAATCCTTGAAACATCCTTTGGAGAGATAGATGCAACAATAAGATCCCAGATAGAGCAAATAAGGGATGCATTGGTAGAAGAAGACTGACATGGAGAATTACATAAGACGGGTAAAAGAGGTTGATCCCATAATGGTAAAGGGCAAGGTCACAAACATAGTTGGCCTGGTGGTAGAAGGCCATGGTCCAGGTAGTACCATGGGTGGTATGTGCGAGATATACTCTAGGGACATGAAAACTTCCATAATGGCGGAGGTAGTAGGTTTCAGGGACAAAAGAATACTTCTCATGCCACTTGGTGACCTTGGTGGTATAGGACCTGGAAGTTCTATTGTGGCTAGGAAATCGAGTCCACATGTAAAGGTTGGCCGTGGTCTCATAGGTAGGGTGGTTGATGGTCTAGGTTTGCCGTTAGATCACAAGGGTTATGTTGACGTTGATGCAGAGATGCCAATATACGGTAATCCGGTAAATCCTCTAGAAAAGAAACGTATTACGGAGCCCCTTGACCTTGGGATAAAGTCCATCAATGCATTCACGACGATAGGTAAGGGACAGAGGATAGGGATAATGGCGGGCTCAGGCGTGGGGAAAAGTGTGCTAATGGGCATGATGGCACGCAATACCGAGGCAGACATTAGTGTAATAGCTTTAATCGGGGAGAGGGGAAGGGAAGTAAAGGAATTTATAGAGAAGGACCTTGGCGAAAAGGGCCTGAAGAGGTCTGTTGTTGTTGCTGCCACGTCTGATCAGCCTGCTCTCATAAGGATAAGGGGAGCATATCTAGCAACAACCATTGCAGAGTTTTTTAGGGACCAGGGTGATAACGTACTTTTAATGATGGATTCAATAACACGTTTTGCCATGGCTAAGAGGGAAATAGGCCTTTCTATAGGGGAGCCCCCCACCACAAAGGGGTATACACCTTCATGCTTTGCTAGCCTACCCAAGTTACTAGAGAGGGCTGGTAATACATCCTCTAGGGGTAGTATTACCGGTATATACACTGTGCTTGTTGAGGGTGACGATTTCAATGAGCCCGTTGCAGATGCCGTAAGGTCTATAGTCGACGGGCACATAGTCCTCTCGAGAGACCTTGCGGCCAGGAACCACTACCCGGCTGTTGACGTGCTAAAAAGCGTAAGCAGGGTCATGCCAGACGTTGTCGATGCATCGCATATGAAGGCTGCAAAGGAGATACTTGAGTTAGTGGCAGTTTACAGGGATGCGGAGGACCTCATAAACATCGGTGCGTACGTGGCTGGTAATAACCACAGGATAGACCGTGCAATAGAACACATAGAAAAAATAAATGACTTCTTAAGGCAGGGTATCGACGAGAAGGTAAGCCTGGGAGAGTCCGTGGATATGATGAAGCAAATAATCAACAGGGATAAAGAATAAAACTGGATTGGGATAAATATGTTCAGGTTCAGGTTTGAGACACTCATGAGGATAAGGAAGTTAAGGGAGCAGATGGCACTTCAGGCCTATGCAAACTCGCAGCGGAACTACATTGGCTTGGTTAATAAAAGACAGAAATACATAGATGAGGTGCTCAATCTAGCGTCAAAACTTGAGGATGGCCTGGAAAAGGGTATCTCGGGAAGCGACCTAATGACAATAAGTGCCTACAATGAATGGTTGGATAGAAGGATAAAAGATTCGGACCATGAAATCTACGTTGCGTCTAAGGACGTCGAGGAGAAAAGAGGGAAGTTAATAAAGGCACGGAAGGACCACAAAGCAATCCAAAGGCTAAAGGAGATAGAACTGGAGAGATACAACGAGGAGGAGAAACGTTCCGAGATGAGGTTTATAGACGAAATAGCCGTTATCTCTAACAGGAGGGCTGCTAATGGGTAGAAACTCCATAAAGCTGCTTGTCTTGGCTATACTTGTAAATCTGACCTTTGGCTTTTCATATCTTTACATAGCTCCATCTATACTTGCCGCCCCGGAAAAAGAACCGAGCAAGGATTTGACACCCAAGGCAGATATGAAAACTGTTAATAAGGAAGATATAAATGCACAGTGGAATGTGCTCAAGGAAAAGGAACACGATATCGACCTAAAGGAACAGGAACTTAAGGAGATTGAAAAAAAGGTAGATGCAAAGATAAAAGAGCTGAAGAAACTAAGGGCGTCGGTAAAGAAAGCGGTGGATGCATACAGGATCGAGAGCAACGGTAGGATAAAGTACTTGGTAAAAATGTATACTTCGATGAAGCCCAAGGCAGCAGCCAGCCTCATGAACAAGCTTGATCTAAAGATTGCTGTGGAGGTATTCCTTAACATGAAGGGTGACATAGCAGGTACTATACTTCCTTACATGGAACCCAAGAAAGCAGCTACCATTACCAGGATGCTGGTGACCTACAGAAACCCGAACGACAATCTTCCATAGGTCCGGGATTTGTAACTGTCCAATGCAGAAGGATGCTGCTTCATACAAGCTTGACCCCGATGTTCTACTGTAGTAACATCCGGATCCATGGATTTCACCAGGATTACAAAGGTATCTAAGTTCTGTGATCCGTTTCAGGGTTTTGCAGAGGTTGAGAAGAAGAGCGAGGTAAGGGCAGATCCACTCACAGGGCACCAGGCGAGGATTCTGGATTTCCCCATAAAGGTCCTTGAGAAGGTCGATCTCAAACCTATCATTGAGAAGTCTAAGAGTATATGCCCTTTTTGCCCGGAGATTGTTGAAAAGGTGACCCCTAAGTTTAGTTCTCAGGTCGTTAGCAAGGAAAGGTATTCCAGGGGAGAAGCCCTGTGCGTACCCAATGCGTTTCCCTATGACGAGAACTCTGCGGTCACCGTGATGACAGCCCGGCATTATGTTGGATTAACCGAATTTACACCTGCAATTCTTGAGGATGCATTACTGTGCTCAGTAGATTACCTGAATGACCTGTCCGAGATGCAGAAAGACGCTGTATATCAATCCATCAATTGGAACTACTTTCCTTTGGCTGGCGGTTCCATTATACACCCCCACCTACAGATCATAGCATCGTCCACCCCAACAAGCTATTTTACATCTGTAATAACTTCGGTTGAAAGGTATATGAAAGAAACCAAGAGAGACCTGTGGGAAGACTTTCTAGACGCTGAATTCAGGCTAAAGGAGAGATTCTTATCCCGCTCTGGTGGTATCTTCTGGGGCGTTGCATTTGCACCCATGGGGGCATTTGATATAATTGGCATACTGGAAAATGTGCATAGGCCTTCGGACATAAAGCGAGAGATAATGGATTCCCTTGTAACAGGTATACTAGATATACTGCATTTCATAGATTCTTTAAACATGTACAGTTTTAACATGTCCATGTATTTCTTTACCAGTAATTCGCTGTTCCTTCCCCATGTCCGCATATGCCCACGCTTGAGCCTACCTCCGCTTGATACGTGCGAGATAAATTACATGAGAATGCTCCACAATGAGACCTTGACAACTCTGAGGCCAGAAGACATATGCTCAAAGATAGGCGATTTCTGGCATGCTAAATGATATAAAATATAAGGAAGGTTGTCAGTAGATTATAAATACATTGGAGGAGGTTCATGTATGAAGCAGGGACTGGGAAAAGTAGAGTCCATTCTGTTGTGCAAAAGTGGAGATAAAGATAGTGAGACCGGGGTTTGTTATGGATGCCAGGAATAAGGTTGATAAAAACAGGTTCTACGACTCGGAGTCTTCTCCAGAGGTTGCTATCGGTTGCGGTATATATCGTGGTTATAAGTTTTGGCCTTTTAAAAGGTGGCTTGTTATTGCCCTTATCTTTACATATTTCTTGCTCCCCAGTCCTTTAATTGCCTCTGGTCCTGAGCTTGTATGGACTGGTGGCAGCTACAGGGTATCAGACAAGGACGTCCCTGCCTATACCCTGGATTCATTCGTTTCCATTGGTTCCTACAATGGAATGTATCTTTTTTCAGAGCCTGCCTTAACATTGAAGCAGGGTGAACTGGGTGTCAGTATAGGAGCAGGCATGAGGGTACCTGTTATGGGAGGACAGGCTATCGCAGGATATAATTTATTCTATGATTACACGGATAACAACAACCATGAACGTATAGGTACAGGTGCAGAGATGTATTTTAAAAATTTCTCCGCTCATATCAATATCTATTTACCTCTATCAGGTAGGGAAGGAAGAGAAGAGGCACTCTCTGGCATGGATTTCACTCTGGGCATACCCATATCTTTGAAGGATGCCCCGTACGTGTCCATATGGCCTAGTTTTTATTACTTCAGGGGGGAAGATGAGTCAGATATGCAAGGTATGAGCTTTGAGGTCCATGTACAACCGATGAAGGTGCTCACATTTAAGATAGGTGCAAGAAACGATGCCTTGAGCGCTGGCAAGGACGAGAGCGAAGTATACTTAAGCGTTGAAATAAAGATGCCCATGAAGAAGCTCGGAAAGGATCTGTTCCGTTTCACGCCAGGCACGTACCCCAAGGATCTTAGTTCCTATATGGATAACCGGGTAGTAAGGCAGCATTTTATTACTTATGAAAAAAAGACAATGCCATGGTATGTCTACTGATGCTGTCCTGATTAAGGCCAGCCGTGTTAATACGCTTGACTTAGGCTAGGTATCCTTTCTATATTGAATCGCGGTCCGGGAAGTGGCTCAGTCCGGCAGAGCACAGCGTTCGGGACGCTGGGGTCCGGGGTTCAAATCCCCGCTTCCCGACCAGTTAGATTATTAGATTGGTAACTGGCAGCAGATGTAGTCCTTGATTGCCATCCGTACCAGAAGAAGATAGGAAGCACTACTAATGAAAAGCCCCAAGATATCAGCGGACAAAGTAGTTTATCTAAGAATGAGGGAACTAAGAAAAGATGGAACAAAGAGATCTTATGCAGTTATAGTGTGCAAGACTGGAGCTTTGTGGATGAGGTATGTCGGCCTAAGGTACTGGCAAAGATTCCCTCATCTGGTTTTACCTTGATAAAAGGGGGTTCTATACTAAAGTAAGCGGAGGAAGAATATGTCATTTAGGCTACCATCGCATAAGACCAAGGTTGTTTGTACTATAGGGCCTGCATCGCGTTCAGAGAGAGTGCTCAAGGGCCTTGTTAGAGCCGGGATGAACGTTGCCCGCCTAAATCTGAGCCATGGGAGTCTGGAACAGCATGCAAGGGATATAGGGCTCATAAGGAGACTCTCGAGAGAACTGGGTAAGGATGTTGCTATCCTCGCAGACCTCCCTGGTCCAAAGATACGTGTGGGAATGCTTGCGAGGGAACCTATTATGCTGAAGAAGGGTGATAATGTGACTCTAACGGTGCGTGATGTCACTGGGGACAAATCTGTGATACCGGTGGAGTTCAAGGGTCTTGTAAAGAGCCTTAGAAAGGGGAACAAGGTATATTTAAACGATGGTTTCATACAATTAAGGGTGCTGGAAACAAGGGATGACAGTGCGCTCTGTAAAGTTGTTATAGGAGGGAAGTTGCTATCGCGCAAGGGCCTTAATGTACCTGGAGCAGAGCTCGCAGTAGATGCTGTAACAGATAGGGATATGGAACTTCTAAGCTTTACCCTGGAGAATGGTGTCGATGCTGTTAGCGTATCGTTTGCAGGCAGCGCGAACGATATAAAGAAGGTCAGGAAGTTTGCGTCGGACAAAGGCAAAGATATTTACGTGGTGGCAAAGATAGAAAGAAGGCAGGCAGTAGAAAATATAGACGAAATACTTGAGGCCTGTGATGGCATTATGGTTGCGCGTGGTGACCTAGGGGTTGAGATACCCATAGAAAGGGTACCTGTTGTACAGAAAATGATTATTCGCAAGGCAAACATGATGGCAAAGCCAGTGATCACTGCGACCCAGATGTTGGAATCCATGACATCCAATATAAGACCAACAAGAGCAGAGGTGACCGACGTTGCCAATGCCATACTTGATGGTACGGATGCCGTGATGCTCTCGGAAGAGACCGCCATAGGGGATTATCCAGTTGATACCGTGAGGATGATGTCAAAGATTGCTGCTGTCACCGAGAAGAACAGGATACATAGGCCTGTCTTGGAGGATACGCAGGGTCGTGTTTATAAGGCAGGACTTCGTGCCATAAGTATTGAAGACGTGATTTCTTCTTCCCTTGTGGATGCGTTGAGGATGCTTGACATACGTTTTATACTCACACCAACTCACAGTGGAAGTACGCCTAGACTTGTGTCCAGGTTCAAACCAGGATGCTGGATAATATCTTTTAGCGATAGTCTATCTGTATGTAATTTCCTCTCCCTTTCATACGGTGTATATCCAGTCTTGATGGAAAGAAGGGGAAATATTCTTGATGGGGTTATTCAGTTCATAAAGAATAATGGCCTAGCAAAAAAAGGCGATAAGGTCATACTTACTGAAGGCCTGCTTCCGGGCAGGGTAGGTGGAACAGATACCTTTAGGATTATCCGCGTTGATTAGCCATGCCCCTCCACCGGTTTCTCCCGGTTTTAATGGAAGGAACACGTAATCTTGCCATACATATTTGACTTTTAATCCTGTTTGTGCTTTTTGATGCTCGGTATTAATCTTGGGATGCAGGGGGTGAAGGGATGATAACCGTTGAGGGTATCACCAAGTATTACGGACCCAAGCTTGCAATTGACAGCATTTCCTTCGAGGTCAGGCAGGGTGAAATCCTGGGGTTCCTTGGCCCGAACGGTGCTGGAAAGAGCACGACAATGAGGATAATAACTGCATTCATGCCGCCCACTTCAGGAAGGGTGAGAGTAATGGGCTATGATACAGTGGATGACTCCCTGGAGGTGAGGAAGAGGATAGGATACCTCCCTGAAAACAATCCCCTTTACACTGAGATGAAGGTTGAAAGTTTTCTCAGGTTTGCCGCTTTTGCAAAGAACGTTAAAAGAAAGAATATCAGGGCCACTGTGGATACCGTGGTAGGGGAGTGTGGTCTTCATGACGTTAGGCGAAGGATCATAGCCCAGCTTTCAAAGGGTTACAGACAAAGGATAGGTCTTGCACAGGCATTGATAAATGATCCGCCTGTCTTAGTATTGGATGAGCCGACCATAGGCCTTGACCCCAGACAGATATACGAGATCAGACAGCTTATAAAGGACCTCTCCGGCTCAAGGAGCATAATACTTTCCTCCCATATACTCCCCGAGGTCTCCCAGTTATGTGACAGGGTCGCGATCGTTAATAAGGGTAAGATAATAGCTGTGGATAGCCCTTCCAACCTCACTGCCCAGCTCACAGACCACAGGATAATTGAAGTCTACGTTGGAGAACGCATGGATGAAACGCTAGAGCTGTTAAAAGACTTGGAAGGTGTGGTGAGCGCATCGAGGTTCAATTCTCACATACAGGTTGAGACGCCAAAGGACATGGATCTAAGGCCAGTCATAGCAAAGAAGATAGTGGAAGCAGGCATACCCCTTATGGAATTACATGCAAAGGAGATGAGCCTGGAAGACATATTCATGGAACTTGTGACTGAAGAGGAGGTGTAATTTGCGTAGTGTATATGCAAAGGAGATGTTGATATATTTCACTTCACCTATATTTTACGCTGTCTCTTTCATTTTCTTATGCGTGCTGGGAATCTTTTTTTACAACGACATGACATACATGAGCATGCTTGCAAGTAGGATTGCTCAGTACCAGTTGTCAACAGGCCTAAGCCTGGATAAGATAGTATTAAGGCCGCTTTTCTCGGACATGAGCATACTTCTTCTGTTCATAGTGCCCATAATTGCAATGAGGCTATATTCTGAAGAAAAGGCAAACGGAACCATAGAATTGCTCTTTACGTATCCTATCAGGGATGTAGATGTTCTGGCTGGCAAGTACCTTGCTGGCATTAGTATAATCGGTATACTCCTGGGTATGACATGGGTCTTAATGTTGCTTGAGGGAACGGTTGTAACCCCTGACTGGGGCTTGGTTTTAAGCTCATATCTCGGCCTATTCCTGGTGGCTGCATCTTTTCTTGCCATAGGCGTATTTGCATCCTGCCTCACAAGGAACCAGATTATAGCTGCCACGTCATCGCTGGGGATTATACTTGCATTCTGGGCCATAGGATGGTTCTCTGATGTATTCTCAGGTAGCTCAATTGCAAAGGTCCTAGGTGAGCTAGGTCTCATGGAACATCTAGATGATTTCCTAAAGGGCATGCTGAACGTAAAGGATGCGGTGTTTTACCTTTTGTTTTCCCTGTTCTTCCTTTTCATGAGCCTCAGGGTTCTTGAGTCACATACATGGAGGGGCTAGCTGTATGAGAAAAAAGACAATCAGGTATATGTCTGGCACCGGGATAGGTATAGTAGTCTTTATTGGTATACTGGTTATAATGTACATGATCGCCTTGAACCACCCCAAGGTATACGATCTCACACTTAACGGAAGAAACACACTTGACGTGAAGACCAGAAACATCTTGAACTCCTTGGACTTCGACGTAAATGTCATTGCCTTCTGTAAGAACGACAATTTGAGAAAAGAGGCAAAGGATATATTGGATCTCTTTACGTATGCAACCAGGCACGTGAAATACAAGATAATAGATCCTGACGTTTATCCAGGTGAGGCAAAGAAATATGCAATACAGAGGTATGGCCAGGCAGTCGTGATTGGTAATGGAAAGCAACAGAGGATAGATTCAGTGAGCGAGCAGAATCTTGACAGTGCTATACTGAAACTAAAGGAGCCTGGGGAAAAAACGATTTACTTTATCACAGGACATGGTGAGAGAGATATTGGCGATACTGGAAAGGATGGACTTTATACACTAAGGAATGCCTTGGAAAGTGACAATTATAAGATAAAGAAACTCATGCTTGTGAGGACAAAAGCCATCCCTAAAGATGCTAGCCTTGTTGCGATAGTTGGGCCCAAAAAGCCGTTTCTGCCCGTGGAGACAAGAGAACTCAACGATTACCTTAAAAAGGGTGGAAACATTTTTATTGCCCTGGAGCCCATGGAAGATACAGGACTTAAAGGATTCCTGGCTGCCTATGGTGTCGTAGTGGGAAATGACATGATTATAGACAAGTTCAGCAGGATACTTGGGGGTGATTACCTTATACCTGTTGTGAGCGAATATGGTGATGTAGAGGCATTGAAGGGCTTTAGGTATGCAACATTTTTCCCAACTGCTCGTTCTCTTGGGATAAAGAAGCCCTTGCCAAAAGATATCGTCATCAAATGGCTTGCAAGGACGTCAAATCAGAGCTGGGCAGAGACCAATCTGGATAGGCTTAGGAATCAGGGTAAGGCCAAGCTTGATAGCAAGGACAAGAAAGGTCCTGTTAACATAGCCTTGTTCGTGAAGAAGCTAAATAAAAAAGGAAACAGTCGAGCAAGGCTCGTCGTGTTCGGTGATTCGGATTTTCTCTCCAATGCATACATAATGACATCAGGTAACGAGGACCTTGCCATGAATTGTATGAATGTACTCCTCGGCGAGCAGGAACTGGTGGTGATAAGGAAAAAAGAGAGTAACCACCTTACGCCCTTGACTCCGTCCCAGGCGAGCTTGATGTTCTGGATACCTGTAGTGATAGTACCATGTATCGTTCTTTTTATAGGGATAAGCGTGTTCCTTGTAAGGAGGAGAGCATGAAGTTAAGGAAAGTCGCCATCTATATTGTTATCCTTGGATTACTGCTTGGCTACTACTATTATTACGAGGTCCACGTCCCAAGCGAGAAAAAGGCATTAAAGGAAAAAGCATCTAGGGTATTTGCCATCGACAAAGACAAGATAGACTACCTAGATATAAAAGGTACAGAGCACGTTGTGCTGGAAAAGAAAGATCACGGATGGATGATAACCAAGCCGCTTCTGACCAGGGCAGACAAGGCTACGGTTGGAAACCTGTTGGCAGACCTTGTTGGGCTTAAGATGGTAAGGTCAATAGGGTCCGGAAAGGACAGGGCAGTCTTTGGCCTAGATAGACCTGGATTAAGGCTTATTCTTAAGTCTGGTCAAAAGCAATGGAAGCTAGTGCTCGGTGACAAGACTCCGACAGGTATGTATAGGTATGCTACGTCGTCAACCAAAAAAGGCATATTCCTAGTGAATGCATATGAAAAGGCAAGCCTTGACAAGGGACTATATACTCTTCGGTATAAACGTGTTGTTGAACTAAGTCCGGGCGATGTAGATGGACTTAGGATAGAGAGAGAACACGTATCCCTAAACATAAAGAAGGATAAGAACGGGCTTTGGTCACTAGCCGGGCATAAGTCCCTCAAGGTAAAGCAGGACAAGATAAATTCCCTTGTAAGAAGGTTATGCTGGCTTGAGGCAAAGGCTTTCCCAGGCCACGTAAAGGGTGTAGACATGTCTAGGCCAAGTACAATAGTCTTCATATCTAGTGGCAAGAAATCCGAGACCCTTAAATTTTGGGATAGAGGATCACACCTGTACATGGTATCAAGTAACACTAAGGGGCTAGTAGAGCTTTCAAGGGATATACTTGATGATATACCAGGCAAAGTAGAAGACATACAGGATAGGACATTTATCCACTTTGCAACGGATGACACAAGGAAGATAAACCTTTCCTACGGCTCCAAAAATGAGAGCGTACTTGTAAAGAAAGGTGATGACTGGTTTTATAATAACAAGAAAGTAAGGGACCAGTGGAAGGTAGACGAGTTGTTGTTATCATTGGAAGACCTTGAGTACAAGAAAGTGTTGGGGAATATTCCTAATGGGCCCCTGGATGTATGTACTATTAAACTTTATACCTTGCATGACAATGGAAACTTGATGATCACGTTTTATAAGGGGGGTTATGCTAGGTGTGGAAGTTCGACCTATCTTGCGGACAATAAAGATCTGAAGCGTTGTCTTGATGCTGCAAAGGATGTAAGTGCCATGCTCCAGGGTAATAGAGAGAAGAAGTAGACAATGGGTTCTATACGTCCCTCGTGGGATGAATACTTTATGATGCTCGCAAAACTGGCTGCCTCGAGGTCTACGTGTCTCTCCAGGCCAACAGGTGCTGTCATTGTCAAGGACAGGCAGGTCCTTGCAACGGGCTACAACGCGTCGCTGCCTGGTCAACCCCACTGTATAGACGAGGGCAGGTGTTTCAGGAGGTCTCTTGATTGGCCCGAGGCCATGAAGTACGATATGTGCAGATCTGCACATGCTGAGGCAAACGCCATAGCACTTGCAGCGAAAAAAGGGGTCAGCGTTGAAGGGGCCACCATTTACTGTACCTTGGAACCTTGCATAACATGCACCAAACTGATAATAATATCAGGCATAGTGAGAATAGTGTATGAGTACGAGTATGATTCGCCAATACCAGAGAGGGATAGGTACTGGAAGGAAGTGTTAACATCAAGCGGAGCAAAGGTGGAACAACTAAAGGTTAGTGAGAAGACCATTAATTATGCCATTGAGTTTCTAAAACCTGACACATCCAGAAGGAGACTATAACCTTGGTAATCGGTCCGGACAAGATAGTAGAAATGATAAAGAATGGTGTTGATGTAGAAGATCCCTTAACGCATGAGGTCATACATAGGCCGTTGATAGAGAATATAGGAGATGAGCAGCTGGAGGGTATAGAGGGTACCACGGTAGATCTGAGGCTTGGTGCAATCTATAGGCCGAGGGGTGTTGCGAGGTTGATGAGAGACGTTCGAATAACCCCCGAGGTAGAAAAGGTGATGGATATAGAATCAGATCCTGATGGTGTTTACTCTGTGAAAGGAGGAGAATATCTACTCCTCCAGACCATCGAAAAGGTAAATCTGCCCTTTGATCTATTTGCATACATAAGGCCAAGAACCACTTTGATACGTTCTGGTATACCTCTTGAGACTGCCTTTATATCACCCAACTACCAGGGCAAACTAACGGTTGGAATGAAGCATCAGGCAAAGGAAAGGGTTGACATACAGATGGGCTTCCGCATACTCTGCATAGCCTTCTTCCCGATAGATGGCATAGCAGTGCCCTACAGAGGTGTTTGGCAGGGAGACAGGGTATCTACGGATGGCAAAGAGGAGAGACCGTTTTGACTTATTTCCAAGAGGAGCTTGAGGCAATAGATAGATGGAAGCACCTGAGGCAGGGCCTGTTCAGAAACGAAGAGCCCTCGGTAAAACTAGTTGCCGTGACAAGGCCTGTCCAGGAGTACGTGGCCCAGGATATTACAAGTGAAACACTTCCAGCATTTACCGCCAGGCAGAGTCATGAATCAAAGGGGACACATGAAGACGATCTCAGGTTGAACAGGAAATTGATAGAATGGGGCCACGACACCCCTTTGCAGGCTTTGCAGTTCGTGTACCACGTAACAGGCATATCCAAGTCTCTAGCCGGCCAGTGGACGAGACACAAGATAGGCATTGGTTGGACCTTTCGCTCCACCCGGTACGTCAAGGCATCTTTAAACACCTTTGTCTACCCGGCCCTTGAATACATTGACTCAGAGGACACGGTAAAGGAAGTATACAGGATTTACGAGAAGGAACACAGGCATGCCCTAGAAGTATATGAGAAGTTGCTGGCAAAGGGTGTGAACAACCAGGAACTAAGGAGGCTCATGCCAGTGGGCTGGTCTACCTCAGCGTATGTATACATAAATGCAAGGGCATTAAGACATTTCTTTAAGTTGAGGCTTGCATACGCGGCAGAGTGGGAAATAAGGAGACTTGCCTATATCATGTTTAACAAGGTCATGGAGATAAGCCCTACACTATTTGAGGATTTTGCGAAGAAGTAGGCTATCGGTTCACGGTATATAATTCATTTTTCTGGGAGAAGTTACCTGCTTATCTAAAGATGTGTAGCACAACAGATGCATTCATTATAACTTAGGATCGGAGGATGACAAAATATGGAAAAAACGCTTATTCTTATAAAGCCCGATGCGATTGAAAGAGGCATGGTAGGAAGAATCATATCCAGGTTTGAGGATAAGGGCTTGACCATAGTGGGCTTCAAGATGTTATCTGCGGACACAAAACTCTTAGAGGAACATTATTCTCACCTGAAAGATAAGCCCTTTTTCCCAAGGATAAAGGAATTCATGACAACTATTCCTATAATCGCCATGTGCGTGGCGGGACTTGATGCCGTGGAGGTGGTAAGATCATTATGTGGTGTGACCAATTCCAGGGAGGCAGCACCTGGTACAATAAGAGGTGACTGGGGTATGAGCATACAATCTAATCTGGTTCATGCCTCTGATAGCAAGGATACAGCTGAGGTAGAGATAAATAGGTTCTTTGAAAAAGACGAAATCTTTGATTACGAGAGAATGTTGGAAAAGATAATATATGCACCAGATGAAAGGTAGCGTGATTCCAAAGGCGGGTGAGACCCTTGACTGCCTAAAGTGCGGAGATCTGTATGTCATCCAGAAAAAGCGTGGTTACAGGTTTTCTGCAGATGCTTACCTTATAGCCTCCTTTGTTGAGGAGAATGCTGGATCGAAAATACTGGAAATCGGTTCAGGTTCAGGTGTAATTTCTATAATGCTTGCTGGTGTCAAGGGGCTCGTTGTAACCGGGGTCGAAGTGCAGCCAGACATGGTAGAGATGTCCTTACGCTCTGTAGCACTGAACCGGCTTGAAGATCGTATCCGAATAGTGCATAGCGATATAAAAGATTTCAATGAAGATGGTTTTGACGCGGTTGTAACTAATCCTCCATACAGACCGGTAAAAACGGGCAGGCTGAATCCTAACAGATCCAAGGCAATAGCACGTCATGAAATCCTGGTTGATCTTAGGGGTCTGCTTGCAAAGGCATACCAGGTTCTGAAACCAGGTGGAAGGTTCTACATAATTTACCCTGCGTGGAGGATGGTAGATTTGGTATACTACATGAGGGAAAGCAGGATAGAGCCAAAGGCCATCCAGATGGTCTACCCCAACGTGAGACAAGGGGCTGAATTGTGCCTGGTGAGGGGTGCCAAGGGTGCTGGCAAGGAGCTAGTTCTATATCCTTCTTTTTTTATACATAATTTGAAGTCAGGATACACGCGCGGGATGAAAGGTGTCTTTGAGAGGCTCAGCATGAGCAAAAATCCGTTGACCTTTAATTGAAAAGAGGTAAAGGTAGATAATAGATGAATAAGTAAGGCTCTGTAAATGTGTTAGTGTTACAAGCACAGGGCCTTAAGCGGATAAAATGTATGTAAGGAAAAGGAGAAAGAGGTAAGGGAGAATGAAGGTTGTTTTAAAGGACTCGGAAAATGCCAGTACAGCTAAGGAGATGGAGGTTGTTGTTCCCAAGGAAGATGTCAACAAGGTAGTCTCTGAGATCTATGACGATATAATAAAGAGCGTCACCATAAAGGGTTTTAGAAAGGGAAGGGCACCAAGGAATGTCATAAGGATGTATTACGGTGATTATGTGGTGAGTGAGCTGTCTAAGCGTCTTATATCAGAATATTTTGACAAGGCGGTAAAAGAACAGGGTCTTTTCGTGGTATCGGCACCTGAGTTCACTAATGATTCGCCGAAGGAGGGTGAGGACTTCAGATTTACGGCCAAGTTTGATGTTAAACCAGAAGTAAAGCTAGAAAAATACACTGGCTTTGACCTAAAGAAACAGAAAGTAAACGTAACCGATGAAATGGTTGATGACGTGATTAAAAGGCTCAGGGAAAACCTCGGGGAGATCAAGAATGTTGAAGACAACGAATACTTGGTCAAGGAAGGAGACTTTGTTGGCCTTGATATAACGTGTAAAGATTACCCAGACCTGTCCCGGGAGAACATAACAGTGGAAGCGGCTAGCGATAGGGGTTTTATACCTGACCTTGGAAACGCTGTAGTGGGTCTGAAGTTGGGGGACACGAAGGATATTGAGGTTGAATTCCCCGATGATCATTTCATGGAGAACATGAGGGGCATAAAGACCACTGTCAGCCTTGTTGTAAAGTCGATCAGGTCCAGGATTCTGCCCGAAGTCGATGATGACTTTGCAAAGAAGGCACGGGATGGGATAGAGAACATGGACGAGCTCAAATCCACTATCAGGTCTGAACTGGAAGAAAGGATGGAGAATAATGCAAGGTCAGCACTGGTAAGAGACGTGGCAGGGAAGCTGATAGAGGCAAATCCCATCGAAGTTCCAGAATCTATGGTAAAAGTTCAAGCAGGCCTGATGATAAGAGGGCTCTCCCAGAGGCTTATGAGCCAGGGCATAAACCTAGAGGATCTCTACCCGGACCCAGATGCCTTCAAGGAGGATACCTTGAAGGAGGCTGAACGAATAGTAAGACAATCGCTTATAATGGAGGCCATTGCAGACGAGGTTGGCATTAAAGTTGAGGGTGAGGATATAGACAAGGAGATTTCCCTAATGGCTGAGAAATATAATGTACCCTCAGAAGAGGTGAGGAAGACCCTAGAGGAAAGAGGTGGCATTGAGGACATTAAATTTAGTATAATCGAGAAAAAGGTTTTTGATTACGTAATAGACAACTCAAACCTGGAAGAAGTGGATGAGAGCTCAGAAAACACGGAGGAAAACAAGGATGACGCTAGTACCGATAGTGGTGGAACAGACGAATAGAGGCGAAAGGTCATATGACATATACTCCAGATTGTTGAAGGACCGTATTATACTCCTAGGCGGAGAGATAAACGATGACATAGCAAACCTGCTTGTTGCACAGATGCTCTTCTTGGAGTCAGAGGACCCTGAAAAGGATATCTTCTTCTATATCAATTCACCTGGAGGGTCCGTGACATCCGGAATGGCGGTTTATGACACAATGCAGTATGTAAAGCCAAAGGTGAGTACGATATGCCTTGGCCAGGCTGCGTCCATGGCCGCAGTATTGCTTGCTGCCGGGGAAGCAGGTATGAGATATGCGTTGCCCCATTCCAGAATATTGATACACCAACCCCTTGGTGGAGTTCAGGGACAGGCAACCGATGTCGATATACAGGCAAGGGAGATACTAAGGCTTAAGGAAGAGATAAACAGGATATTTGCAATGCATACAAATCAGCCAGTGGAAAAGATAGAAAAGGATACAGAAAGGGATTTTTATATGACTGCAAAAGATGCCTTGGAGTATGGTATAATAGATAAGGTGATAACCAAAAGGGTTTTAAAAACAGAGACAGGGGAGGAGGGAATAAATGCCCAAGATTCATGACCACTATAGGCCTGGCTTACGTTGCTCTTTCTGCGGTAAATTCCAGGAAGAGGTAAGAAAGCTGATCGCAGGTCCTGATGTATACATTTGTGATGAGTGTGTTGCCCTCTGCAACGAGATCCTGGCCGAGGAGAACGGTCAGTATAAGCAATTTAGTTCCTCTTCAAAGATACCTAAGCCCTCGGAGATAAAGGCCATACTCGATGAGTACGTAATAGGTCAAGAGTATGCAAAAAAAATACTCTCTGTTGCGGTGTATAATCATTACAAGAGGATAGAATCAAACGCGGATCCCAGGAACGTGGAGATAAACAAAAGCAACATCCTTCTCATAGGCCCAACCGGATGTGGAAAGACTTTGCTGGCGCAGACACTTGCAAAGATACTTGACGTGCCGTTTACCATTGCCGATGCTACAACGTTAACAGAGGCAGGGTATGTTGGCGAGGACGTTGAGAACATAATAGCAAATCTTCTCCAGAACGCGGATTACGATGTCGAAAGAACCCAAAAAGGCATTGTATACATAGACGAGATAGACAAGATAGCATCAAGAGGAGACAACCCATCCATTACCAGGGACGTGTCAGGTGAAGGTGTGCAGCAGGCGCTTTTGAAGATGGTAGAGGGTACAGTTGCAGCCATACCGCCTAAGGGAGGCAGGAAACATCCACATCAGGAGTTTATACAGGTAGATACAACTAATATACTATTTATATGTGGCGGTGCATTTGTTGGTCTTGACAAGATAATATCTAGGCGTCTGGATAAGAAGACCATCGGTTTTGTGGCTGATATAAAGGGTAAGAGGGACGACGATATTGGTGAGATACTAAAGAGAGTGCAGCCTGAGGATTTGATAAAATACGGTATGATACCCGAGTTTGTTGGGAGGTTGCCCGTGGTTACCACGTTGCACGAGCTGGACGAAGACGCACTGGTGACTATACTTACCCAGCCCAAGAATGCCCTTGTAAAGCAGTACCAAATACTTTTCAAGCTAGAGGGGGTTGAACTCAGTTTTACGGACGAGGCCCTCAAGGCCGTTGCAGCAGAGGCAATGAGAAGGAAATCAGGGGCAAGGGGTCTTAGATCCATCATGGAAGGTGCAATGTTGGATATCATGTACGATATACCTGATATGGAAGGAGTCAAGGAATGCATTGTGGGATCCGATGTGATATTGGGCGAGAATGCACCGATCATTGTTTACGAGAGAAAAAAAAGCCAGGTATAGTAGGACCTGAATAAAACAAGAAGATAGAATGGCAGAGCAGGCTAGCAAAGGCATCTTTCCCTTGGTTTACCTAAAGGATATCGTGATCCTTCCACACTCCGTGATTCCACTACTTGTAGAGAGACGAGAATCCATTGTGTCTGTAGAGGCCGCTTACGAGAAATCCGGGGACTTCGTAGTGTGCCTCCAAAAGGACTCTTTGGCCGTTAGACCTGATCTTGAGGACTTGTTGCGTACAGGTATACTGGCAACTATACTTGAACTAGTCAGGCTTCCGGACGGATCGCTAAAGGTGTTTATAGAAGGGAAGTCACGCGTTTACATAAAGGACTTGATTTATGAATCTGGTCACATTCATGCCGTGGTGGAGTTACTTGAGGAAGTAGTGGTAAACCAGGCTAGGACTGAAGCACTGAGGAGACTCGTAATAGAGGCATTTAAAGAATATGCAGGCCTTAAAGGTAATACCGTGGATAAGAAATCTGTAACCGAGATCTCCTTGGAAGAGGATCCTAGCAGGCTTGCTGATACAGTGGCTTCATACCTTGGTCTCAAGATAGCAGAGCTTAAGGAGCTTCTTGAAGAGACAGTACCGGATGAGCGTTTGGAGAAAGTTTACGAGTACATTTCCCGGGAGATAGAGATACTTAAGTTAGAAGGTCAGATAAAGGAAAAGATAGCCGAACGCATGGGCTCATCCAGAAAGACCCTGCTAGGTAGCCAATCAAGGACTGCTCACTCGGACACACTAGACAGGTCTGCCTTCCAGGATGACATATCTGGGCTCGAGGAAAGGCTGAAGACCAAGGATATGCCAGAGCCAGCGCGAGAAAAGGCACTGGAAGAATTGAGGAAACTCAGGATGATGCCGCCCATGAGTGCTGAGGCCACTGTTGTAAGGAACTATGTTGACTGGTTCATAACATTACCGTGGAACACCATGTCACCTGAGGAGTATGATATATCAGAGGCCGAGAGAATCCTTAATGAGGATCATTACGGGCTAGATAAGATCAAGGAAAGGATATTGGAACACCTAGCCGTAAAGCATCTGGTTGGGCAGTTAAAGGGCCCAATACTATGCTTCGTGGGGCCCCCTGGCGTTGGTAAGACCTCCCTGGGCCGCTCTATTGCGCGGGCAACAGGCAGGAAATTCGTGAGGGTATCCCTTGGGGGTGTACGGGACGAGGCTGAGATTAAAGGACATAGGCGTACGTACATAGGTGCACTGCCTGGCAAGATAATACAGGGAATAAAACGTGCAGGCACATCAAACCCGGTCTTTCTCCTCGATGAGGTGGATAAGATGAGCGTCGATTTCAGGGGAGATCCGTCTGCTGCACTGCTTGAGGTTCTGGATCCTGAGCAGAATCATGCGTTCAACGATCATTACCTGGACATTGATTATGATATATCAAAGGTTATGTTCATAACGACCGCAAATAACATGCATGCAATACCAGATCCTCTCAAGGACAGGATGGAGATACTGAGAATCGAGGGGTATACCGGCTACGACAAGCTCATGATAGCAAGGCATTTTATCATTCCCAAGCAGTTGAGTCTGAACGGTCTAGGAGACAGGCATGTATCCTTTACGACAAAGGCCATCAATACTATTGTACATGAATACACGAGGGAAGCCGGGGTAAGGAACCTGGAGAGAGAGATATCTTCAATATGCAGAAAGATAGCAAGAGGTATAGTAAAGGGTATAGATGGACAAAAGGTAAGCATTAGCCCAACTAGGGTCCATAGCTTACTCGGTGTACCCAAGTATAGGAGGCCTTCAAGAGAAAAGAAAGACATGGTAGGCATGGTCAACGGTCTTGCCTGGACAGAGGCGGGTGGAGAATTGCTAGTGGTTGAGGCAACGGTTCTTCCAGGCAAGGGTAACCTCTTACTTACAGGCAAACTCGGGGAAGTGATGCAGGAGTCTGCTCAGGCTGCCATGAGCTACGTGCGTTCCAAGGCAAAAGAGTTTGGTCTTGAAAGGGACTTTTATGAAAAGATCGATATTCACATACATATACCGGAGGGGGCAATACCGAAAGATGGCCCGTCAGCTGGTATAACAATGGCTACTTCCATTATCTCGGCTCTTACCAAGAGAACGGCCCGATCTGTGGTGGCAATGACAGGAGAGCTGACGCTGAGCGGGAGGGTATTGCCGATAGGTGGCCTGAAGGAAAAATTGCTGGCAGCAAAGGAGGCCGGTATGGAGCAGGTAATTATACCGGTTGAGAATGAAAAAGACTTGGCAGAGACACCCAAGGGTATAACTAGGGGACTTGACATACGCATGGTTGAACACATGGACGAGGTTATCAGTTATGCCCTTAATTGATGTATTGACAGTGAAAATAATTATTGTTAGGTTTTGGGAGTCCTTTATGGCGAGCACAAATATATCCAAGGAGGTATGTTTTGACGAAGACAGAGTTGATTTCAGTTGTTGCTAACAAGACAGGTTTACCAAAGGCCGCTGCAGAGAAGGCGATTAATGCAACCACACAGGCAATTGTTGAGGCACTTTCTAAGGGTAATAAGGTAACCTTGGTTGGATTTGGGACCTTTGAGGTGGTTAAGAGGGCATCCAGAAAGGGTGTTAACCCGAGGACAAGGGAGCCTATCACCATAAAGGCGTCCAAGGCTCCGAGATTTAAGGCTGGTAAGGTTTTAAAAGAAGCTGTAAACAAGTAAGTAGGTATATTAATGAATCAGGCGGGTAGCTCAGTGGGAGAGCACCGGCCTTACAAGCCGGGGGTCACAGGTTCAAATCCTGTTCCGCCTACCATGTTAATTTCCGCGGGGGCGTAGTTAAGTTTGGTTATAACGCCGGCCTGTCACGCCGGAGGTCGCGAGTTCGAGTCTCGTCGCTCCCGCCACATTTCCTTAAACACAACATCTTTTTCTGCAGATTCCCTGTAAGCAGGTGAACCATAAGTGCATTTAGTGACAGCATAGCTTCGGAAACTTATCCTGGACATAGCCGACGCATTTCAAGTATACAGGGCACCTAGATGGCGTGGAGATCTAGGTTTTCACTTTGCATTTCGTGGTAAACCTGTGTTTTATATTGAAGTTCAAGAAACCTCGGGTTCATAGTTATGGAAAGAAGACGTTGCATAGCACTGTATTCCGGTGGTCTGGATAGCATAATAGCAGTGAAATTGATGATGTCTCAGGGCATCGACGTGATTCCTTTATTTTTCGCCACTCCTTTCTTTGGACTCGATGCAATAAGGGACCCTAGGTCTTACAGGGACAAACAGTTAGAAAGATACGGTGTATATGTGCATGTCATAGACTATACCGATGACTTCATACCAATACTCTCGACCCCGAAACATGGCTATGGGAGGTGGTTAAATCCGTGCATAGACTGCAAGATAGGCATGTTGAGAAAAGCTAGGAATCTACTCAAACCGTTCAATGCATCTTTCATAATCACAGGGGAGGTTCTGGGCCAGAGGCCCATGTCCCAGAGAAGAGATACCATGAATATCATTGCAAGGGAAGCAGGGTGCAAAGACATCCTTCTCAGGCCACTTTGCGCGAGACATTTGTCTCCTACTGAGCCTGAGCTCTCGGGTATTGTCGATAGGGATGCTTTGCTGGATATAACAGGAAGAGGAAGAAAGACACAGCTCGGGATTGCCGGATCCATGGGCATAAAACCCCAGTACATTCCAACACCAACGGGTGGCTGTCTCCTGACAAATGCAGAGGTGGCATCAAAAGTGAGACACACAATAGAAAGGTGTCACCCCTTACCCCCAACGAGATATGATCTGTTTATGGATGTAGTGGGCAGGAAATTTGTCCTAGACGAGTCCACTATATTCACAGTTGCAAGAAATGAAGAGGAAAACAAGATATTGTCAGAGATGATATTCCCCGGAAATATATTTATTAAGATCTCTGGGTACCCCGGTCCTTTGGCCGTCATGAGGGGAGAAATGACCAAGGAAAACCTGGGTATTGCAGCTAGCATATGCCTGCGTTACTCTAAGGCTAGAGGGACCGGGGGTGTAAAAGCCTACTGGGGAGATAGTCCTATGAGTATGAACGGGGTCATTGATGCCAGGATTGCAAATGATGATATTCTGAGACGCTATCAGTTTGACTTTAGCAGGTAGATTTGGATATAAGTTCTCTTTTTATATGAGATATATTTTTCTTATAACGTGTATTATGCATATGGTCGATGTAACTTGCCCCTGGCTAACCGTGCAGGAGGGTTCCAAGCCAAGGTTTCTTACTTTATGAGAGACCTGAGACCGGTGTTGATGTATGTACCCGTAGTTAGGTGTTTCTAGATATGGACCTGAGACTTTTTGATTATAAATTGCCTCCTGAGCTTATAGCCCAGTATCCACTTCCGAGGGGATCAGAAAGGCTAATGATCTTGTACCGAGAATCCGGAGACATAGAGCACAGGAAGTTTAGAGATATAGATAGATATCTTCACGAAGGCGATTGCCTTGTTGTAAATGATACAAAGGTAATACCAGCAAGGCTCACCGGCAAGAAGAAGACCGGTGGAAAGGTCGAATTATTACTGGTAAAAAGGTTGGAGGATCAGGAGTGGGAATGTCTTGTAAGGACATCCAAAACACCAAGGGAAGGTACGGAGATTTACCTCGATGGAGGCATGAGGGCGCGTGTAGAGGGACGACAGGGGGATGTATTCAGGGTCAGGTTTTCTTCTCCCCGTGTGCTTGATGCAGGCCGTATTCCCCTACCACCGTATATAAAGAGAATGCCTGAACAAATCGACGAGCAAACATACCAAACCGTCTACGCTAGGCATGCAGGCTCAGTTGCTGCGCCAACAGCAGGACTTCACTTTACAAGCTCTTTTCTTAGGGGTCTTGAAGAAAAAGGTGTTGATATTGTTTACATAACCCTGCATGTCGGGCCAGGTACATTTGCCCCTGTGCGCAGCAAGAAGGTTGAAGAACACCGTATGCACAGCGAAGACTTCTTTGTCTCAGAACATGCAGCCAAGAGAATAAATACCGCCTTGAGCGAAGGCAGGCGTGTAATTGCGGTTGGCACTACTACAACTCGCGTGATTGAACATCTGCTAGCTACAGAGTCAAAGATTGTTTCAGGCAAGGGTTCAACCGATCTCTTTATATACCCGGGATTCAAGTTCAGGGGAATAGATGCGGTTCTTACAAATTTTCACCTTCCACGATCCACGCTGTTAATGTTAGTTTGTGCGTTCGGGGGATATAAACTGGTCATGAATGCATACAGTCAGGCAATCGAGAGGAGATACAGATTTTTTAGTTATGGTGATGCAATGCTCATACTTTAGCTTTGAGCTTCTTGCAGAGGACGGGCCTGCAAGGAGGGGAAGGTTGATAACACCTCACGGTGCGGTTAATACACCGGCATTCATGCCTGTTGGAACTCAGGCTACGGTCAAGGGAGTAACACCTCAGCAACTGAGGGAAATAGGGGCCGAGGTTGTGCTTTCCAATACTTACCATCTTCATATAAGACCGGGGGAGAGGCTTATATCTAAGCTTGGTGGTCTTCACAGATTCATGTCCTGGGATGGTCCAATACTGACGGATAGCGGTGGGTTCCAGGTCTTCAGTCTGGCGAAGCTCATGGAGATCAGTGATAAAGGAATAAGCTTTGCCTCGCATATAGATGGATCTAGACATGATTTGACCCCGGAGATGGCGGTTACTATTCAGCAGGAGTTGGACTCGGATATAATGATGTGCCTGGACGAGTGTATCCCATACCCTGCGGGTAAGGACCATGCAAAGGAGGCAGCTGACCGTACAATTCTCTGGGCCAGGAGATCCTTGGATGCAAGGACAGATGACAGGGCACTCTTTGGTATTGTGCAAGGAGGTATGTATCCAGAACTAAGGCTGAGGAGTGCTAAGGAGATTTCAAGTATGCCATTTGAGGGCTTGGCAATAGGTGGTCTTTCGGTGGGCGAAGACAGAGAGACAATGCTCGCTGTGTTGGATACTACTGTTGGTTATCTTCCAGTGGAGAAGCCAAGATACCTGATGGGCGTGGGAAGTCCAGTTGATATTCTGGAGGCGGCGGCCAGAGGTATTGACATGTTTGATTGTGTGCTGCCGACCCGTAACGCAAGAAACGGCATGCTTTTCACGCAACACGGCACCTTATCCATAAAGCAGGCTAGGTACAAGGATGACCCTCGCCCTCCAGACGAGGACTGCTCTTGTTACACGTGTAGAAATTTCTCCAGGGCATATTTGAGGCACCTATTCCTATCCAGGGAAATACTTTCTTCTGTACTCAATACAATACACAATTTGCATTTCTATCTTGAATTAATGTCTGATATACGGCATGCCATAGAGAACAAGAGCCTTGATGACTTTAGAATAAGAGTAAAGGAGATTTACGATGGAGACATTGGCTTACGCAGCAGGTAATACTGCGGGACAATCGATGGGATTCCTTATGAGCATAATGCCCCTTGTCCTTATTTTTGCTGTTTTTTACTTTCTTTTGATAATGCCTCAGCAAAAGAAGGCAAAGGACCACAAGCAGATGCTAGCAAGCATAAAGAAAGGGGACGAGATAGTTACCAGCGGTGGTATACATGGGAGGGTTGTAGGTATTACAGACAAGGTACTAACTCTAGATGTTGGGGACAAGGTGAAGATCAAGGTGTCAAGGGAATTTGTGGCTTACAAGAAGACAAGCGAAGACAAGAGCTAAGGGGGTGTTCATATGACAAGATTCAATCTGAGGGGCCTTGTCATCCTTGCAGTGATCGTAACAGGTGTTCTGTTTGCGGTTCCCAGCCTCGTTGGCAAGCTGCCAAGCGAGTGGATTGGTCCCAAAAGCAAGGTACGACTTGGCTTAGATCTTCAAGGGGGTATGCACCTGATACTAAAGGTCGATACAGAGAAAGCGCTTGAAAGCAGGCTTAATAGCATTGTTTCAGACCTGAAGACCGAGATGAGACAGAAGAGAATACATTACACCGAGGTTGACGCCATTCCTCCTGATAGTATCAAGATCGTATTGAGAAGCCCCGATGACAGAGACAACCTGATGGATACAGTAAGCAGTGACTACCCATACCTTAAGGAGTCATTAGCAGCGCAGGAAACAGACAACTCGGTAGTTTTCAAGATTTCTGCACAGGAGATTAAGAGGATGAAGGAGTTCACCCTTTCGCAGGCCCTTGAAACAATAAGAAACCGTATTGACCAGTTCGGGGTTACGGAACCGACAATAGTACCCACAGGCAAGGATTCCATATTGGTTCAGCTTCCGGGCATAACAAATCCACAGAGGGCTATAAAGCTTATAGGCAAGACAGCTCTCTTAGAATTCAAGCTTGTTGACGAGGATCATTCGCTGGAGGATGCACTCAAGGGAGACGTGCCGCCCGGCAGTTATATTGCCTATTACAGGACTGGTCATAAACCCATATTGCTGAAGAAGCGTACACTCATGACAGGAGATTACTTGGAAGATGCACGCGTTAGGATTGCACGCACATACAATGAACCTTATGTGGCCATTTCTTTCAATAACGAGGGAGCGCGTCTTTTCAAGCGTATAACCACCGAGAACGTTGGCAAAAGACTGGCCATACTCCTTGATGGCAAGGTGTATTCCGCACCTGTCATAAGGGAGCCCATACCTGGCGGGAAGGCAGTTATAGAAGGTAGGTTCAAACTTGAGGAGGCACGTGATCTGGCTATTGTACTGAGAGCAGGTGCGTTGCCTGCACCGGTTGAGATTGTTGAAAACCGCACCGTTGGCCCTTCTCTTGGTAGAGATTCCATACACAAGGGGTTTGTGTCTATTGTGATAGGTGGACTTTCAGTGATACTTTTCATGGTTTTATATTACAATTGGTCTGGGCTCTTGGCCGACCTTGCGCTCGTGTGTAACATAATACTTATAATGGGAGCACTGGCCATGTTCCATGCAGTACTCACACTTCCAGGCATGGCAGGTATAGTGCTGACCATTGGCATGGCGGTTGATGCAAATGTCATTGTATACGAACGTATAAGGGAAGAAATCAGGTTAGGCAGGGGCCCGGCAAAGGCTTTAGAAGCTGGTTATGCAAATGCGCTGTCCACGGTACTTGATGCAAACATAACTACACTCATCGCGGCAGCTGTACTATTCCAGTTCGGGACCGGACCCATAAGGGGATTTGCAGTAACACTTAGCATTGGTATCCTGTCGTCACTGTTTACCGCCCTTGTGCTGTGCAAATGGATCATGGAATGGTTTGTCATCAAGAAGAAGGTTCAAAGGATCAGTATCTAGGAGGATAATAGATGGAATTCATCAAACCGGATACAAATATCAACTTTTTAGGCGTAAGGAGATATGCATACTTGGTATCATGCACCCTTATTGTAATAGGCATTATCTCCCTTTATTTCAGGGGACTCAATTACGGAATAGACTTTGCAGGTGGTACGCTTGTACAGGTCAGGTTCCATGATAACGTGCAGACACAGGATGTCAGAAATGCCCTCAAGCCCGTGGGTTTCAGCAATGCACGCATACAGAGCTACGGCAATCCACGTGACCATGGTTTTCTCATAAGGATACCTGTTAGTGAAGGCACACCACAGCAGCTATCAAAGGTCCTCCGTTCAAGCCTATACAAGGCATTTGGGAAGGACAGGGTAGATATAAGGCGGGTAGAGATGGTTGGTTCAGAGGTGAGCAAGGACCTGAAGGAAAAAGGTTTTCTCTCTCTTTTTTATGCAGGGATAGGCATACTTATATACGTGTGGTGGCGTTTCGAGCTTAGATTTTCCCTAGGTGCCATACTTGCTCTTGTACACGATGTCCTTATAACAATCGGTGTTTTCTCTATTACGTATAAGGAGGTTAATCTTCCCATCGTGGCTGCCCTACTTACAATAATAGGGTACTCTCTTAATGATACCATTGTTGTCTTCGACAGAGTAAGGGAAAACATGAAAAAGCAAAATGCCAGGGCAAGAAAATTCACCGACCTCGTCAACGATAGTATAAACCAGACCTTAAGCCGTACGCTCCTTACCTCTTTTACAACGTTTTTAGTTGTTCTGTTCCTATTTATATTTGGCGGAGGAGTCATACATAACTTTTCCTTTGCCATGATGGTTGGCATAATAGTAGGTACATATTCATCCATATTCGTAGCAAGCCCGATTGTCCTGTACCTTAGCGGTGAAGGGAAAAAAAAGAGATAATGGGTTAGGTCATTGTGATTATTGCATATAGAGCTTTTCATTATACGGATCTTTATAAAAAGGATCTGGAAGGGCATAGAACCATTTCTAATCCTGCTTGAATTCTGCCTCATTGATATTGCTATCTTAATAGTATTATGTATTAATAGATATAGAAAGGCGTGAGCATGGGTAAAGGAAAAGATAAATTTAAGCCACGATCAAGTCTGGCTACCAGGGCTGTTCATGCAGGGGAATATCCCAAAAGGTATGCGGATTCCCTTACAACCCCCATTTTTCAGACGTCCACGTATACGTTCAGGGATAGCAAGGAGATAGAGGAATACACGAAGAATAACAAGGAAAGGTACGAGTATGGTAGGTATGGCAATCCAACGGAAAAGATAGCAGAGAGAAGGCTCGCTGATCTCGAGGGAGCCGAAGAATGCGTGCTGTTTTCTTCTGGGATGAACGCGATAACAACAACCATACTAGCACTTGTCCATTCCGGCGATCATATGGTTATAACTGACGATAGCTACAAGAAGACCTTGGAATTCTGCAAGTTATACCTGAAGCGTTTCGGCGTGGAGTGTTCCATCGTACCTTTTGGTGATTACGATGCGCTAGAAGGAGCGATAAAGGAAAATACCAGGTTTATATTCTCCGAGTCACCGACCAATCCATACCTGAATGTATTTGACCTTGTGAAGATAAAGGAGATAGCAACCAAGTATAACCTTCTTACCCTTATTGATAGTACCTTTGCCACTCCTCTGAACCAGAGGCCATTGGAGTTTGGTATGGACCTTGTGATACACAGTGCCACTAAGTACCTTGCAGGGCACAACGATATTCTGGCAGGTGTCGTGCTTGGCAGGTCAGAGTTGATAGAAGAGATAAAGGACTTGCACAGATCCCTGGGTGGAGTGATTGACCCTCATTGCTGTTACCTGCTTTTGAGGGGGTTGAAGACATTCCCTTTAAGGGTGGCAAGGCAGAACGAATCTGCACTTAAAGTGGCCAGGTTTTTGGAAAAGCATCCTGACATAGATAGGGTTTACTACCCCTTACTGGAGAGCCACAGGCATTACACTATAGCTAAGGAACAGATGAAGGGAGGCGGTGGGGTTGTGACATTCGACATAAGGGGCGATCTGCAAAGGGCCAGGCGCTTTTTGGATTCACTTGAGTTATGTTACATTGCGCCGAGTTTTGGTGGCGTAGAGACCCTTATAAACCACCCCGCAACAGTAAGCTACTATAACTATACCAGGGAACAGAGATACGAACTGGGCATTACCGATACCCTGTTCAGACTTGCCGTCGGCATCGAGGATGTTGATGACATCATAGAGGACGTTGATAGTGCCCTCCGAAAGAGCAGGCTCTAGGTTTTATTTGCTAAGTTACGGTCCTAGCAAGTTAAGGAAACCCTTGATAAAATAATGGTTATGGCATTTTGACTTGATCGGTTACCTAGGATCTACTATCCTGTTGTTGCATGGGAGGCAAGGTATGAGAAAATCGGTTACAGTGCAGGACGTAATAAATAAAAAGGGTAAAGAAAAAATAACCATGGTGACATCGTATGATTTCACCATGACCAGGATTATAGACACCACAGATATTGATATAATACTCGTGGGTGACTCGGCAGGCGTAGTAATGGCAGGAGGTAAGAACACCCTTAGCATAACCATGGACCAGATGGTATATCACACCATGTGTGTTACAAATGCAGAGCCTAGCGCTCTCGTTGTGGGTGATATGCCTTTCATGTCCTACCAGGTAAGTACCGAGCAAGCAGTAAGAAATGCGGGTAGATTCCTGCAGGAAGGCCATGCTCAGGCAGTAAAGCTGGAGGGCGGGAAGAGGGTCATCGAACAGGTCAAAGCCATTATCGCATCAGACATACCGGTTATGGGACACTTGGGCCTTACTCCACAGTCGATTCATGCTTTTGGAGGCTACAAGGTGCAGGGTAGGGGTAAAGATGCGGCCACGGCGCTGCTTGAAGATGCATTAAGGCTACAGGATGCAGGGATATTTTCCCTGGTTCTTGAATGCGTTCCAGCGGATGTGGGCAAAATAGTAACAGAAAAGCTGGATATTCCTACAATAGGCATTGGCGCAGGCCCATTCTGTGACGGTCAGGTGCTCGTGTTACAGGATCTACTTGGCATGTTCAAGGAATTTAAGCCTAAGTTTGTCAAACAGTACGCAGAGCTTTTCGGCGTGATAAAAGAGGCACTGGAAACATATTGCAAGGAAGTGAGAGAGGGAACGTTCCCTGACCTTTCTCACTCTTTTGAAGAGTGATATTAGACATGAAGGTAATAGATGATATAGCCGGTATTAGGTCATATGTGTCTGCCATAAAAGCAAGGGGAGAGACCATAGGCCTGGTACCGACGATGGGCTATCTGCACGATGGTCACCTGAATCTAATGAGGATGGCTCGTAAACTGTCTGATCATGTTGTGATAAGCATATTTGTAAATCCCACGCAGTTTGGTCCTAACGAGGACTTGGACAGGTATCCTAGGGATTTTGAGCGGGATATGATGCTGGCATCCTCTGTCGGGGTCGAGTGCATATTTCATCCACGTCCAGAAGAGATATATCCAGATGGTTATGCGACTTACATCAGCGTTGAAGGTCTTTCCAATGTTCTATGCGGTGTCTCTAGGCCTACCCATTTCAGGGGTGTAGCCACTGTGGTTGCAAAGCTTTTTAACATAGTTGAACCAGACATAGCGGTATTCGGGGAAAAGGATTACCAGCAACTTGTTATAATAAAGCGCATGGTAGATGACCTGAACATGAAGGTCAAGGTAGTGAGTCATCCCATAGTACGGGAAAAGGACGGACTTGCCATGAGTTCTAGGAACAGGTATCTTTCGGCTCAGGAGAGAAAAAGAGCCACGGTTTTGAACAGGGCGCTCAAGAGGGCTGAGCAAATGTTCAGGCAGGGGGAGAGGGATGTCTACAGGATTAAGAATATCCTTACAGATATGATAATGCAGGAACATGGCTGTAATATAGACTACATAGAGGTTGTGGATGCGAACAGTCTATCTAGACTGCAAACGATCGAGAGGAGGGCAGTTGTAGCACTTGCAGTAAAGATAGGTAAGGCAAGACTTATAGATAATATTATACTTGATCCTACCTAGATACTTTAAAGTTTGCTTTTAAACATAGTAAATCCATGATTCCGTGGTAATATCATAAATATTGTAGTCGGGATACCTCAGATAGCTTGCATTTGGGAGGGCGAAATTCTTGACCCCTATCTAATCTCTTAAAAAATAATATTAAAGTCTTTTCTTGGATTGTCGATATTAAGGGATAAGATGGAAAATAAGAAAGAAAGGAGGTGAATATCTCTAAGGCCTGATCAGGGCCAACAATACTGATCAGCTAGATAAAGACGGCCAAGGAAGGTCGTAAAAAAAACAAATCAAGGAGGATAAATCATGGGACTTCGTATTAACACAAACGTGGCTGCCATTAACGCCCACAGGCATCTACTTGAAACAAACTTCAGATTAAGCCGCAACATGGAGAGACTTTCAAGCGGCTATCGAATCAACCATGCTTCAGATGATGCAGCAGGCCTATCCATTGCAAACCGTTTGCGTACAAATGTACGTTCACTTACCGTTGCATCAAGAAACGTGAACGAGGCCAAGTCAATGGTAAACGTGGCGGAGGGAGCTGCAAACCAAGTAGAAGGCATACTTGAGAGGTTGAAAGAACTTGCAACACAGGCAGCATCTGATAATGCTTCTACTGATAGGGACAAGATCAATTCAGAGTCATCAACACTGCTTGATGAAATAGACAGGATAGTAAACGATACCGAGTATCAGGGCACCATCCTTCTGAAAGGTAACTTCGGTAATGGTCTTAGCTCGGTAAGTGTATCTGGGTCTGGCCTTGTTTCAAGTGATTTCAGCGTTGGCGGTGCTGCTGCAGGAACCTACACCTTCAACGTTAGCGGAACAAGCCTAGCCATAACAGGTAATAACATCACTCAGACAGTGACGGTTACCTCTGAAGGTGCCCAGACCATACACTTTGACAAGCTGGGCATCACCATAAACGCTGATTCAGATTTCAGCGCAGCTGGCCTGGACAATGATACCATAACCGTCACTGCAGGTGCCTGCGGTGGTGTGTTCCAGGTGGGTTCAGGCAATGATAACAGTGCAGACACAATAGGTGTCACGCTGGGTAACCTGAGTACAACTGCGTTGGGTGTCAACGGTATTAGCTTAAGTGACAGGTCAAGTGCGAGTTCTGCACTCTCGACGATCGACAGTGCCATTAATACGGTCAACAATAGACTGGGTAACATGGGTGCTGCGATCAACCGTCTGGACTATGCCTATTCAAACCTACAGGTTACGATTGAGAACTTCCAGTCCTCTGAATCCGTTATCAGGGACGTGGATATGGCAAGCGAGATGGTTTCCTTTACAAAGAACCAGATCCTAGAGCAGGCAGGAACAGCCATGCTTGCACAGGCCAACATGAGTTCACAGGGTGTTCTTACCTTGATGAGGTAATGTATCCTTGAGACCAAGTGTTCTAGCCCACGGGAGCATCCCGTGGGCTAGAACCGGATAAAGGTGGACGGAACGATGAAGATTTCAGGTGACCTTGAAATCATAAATCATAACGCAATCCTTAGCAGTCTGGCCTTCCTTCCAAGAGGAGAGGATAGCGCGAGGTCACAAACAACGTCTGAGCACACCGATGAAATACGACAGGGTAATCAGCCAACAGTGACTGGAATAAAAGGGCCTGTCTCGAAAAAACTTGTAAGGCATGAAGTCGACTACATAAACAAGCAGCTAGAAAGCATGAATTATTCCATAAGGTTTTCCATAGACGATAAGCTGAAAGAATTGGTTGTAAAGATTGTCAATACCAGGACCGACAAGGTTATTAAGCAGATACCACCAGCTGACATGCTTAAGTTCAGGGAGAAGATGAAAGAAATGGTGGGCTTGCTTGTTGAGGAGAAGACATAGATTAGCATGGACATGCCAGGGTTTTGTTTCTGGTATCTTGCTTATGTAAGTATTTATTGTCCTGCGCTCAGATCCATGTGAAAGGTGTAAAGTTATGGCAGACAGTACGCTTTATCTCTCAGGCCTTTCATCCAATTTAGATTGGAAGAGTTTAATAAACCAGCTCATGGCAGTTGAGAGTAAACCAATTGAGCTGATGCAGTCTGACAAGGACAAGCTCAACTCAAAGTACAAAGCCTGGGGAGACGTTAATACAAAGCTCTTGTCATTAAAGAGTGCTGCAGACTCACTCTCAAAACTCGATGATTTTAATGTGTTTACATCCAGCATGACTGCATCAGGAACCACTTCTGACGCTAGTAACTTTATGGATGTTGCCGTTGGGTCAAATGCTTCCGAGGGTACGTATACAGTCGAAATAGACAGCCTTGCCCAGGCACAGAAACTCTCAACAAAGAGCTTTGAGTCTATTGGTAGTGGTCTGGGAATAACGGGTGATATCCTTATAAACGGCAAGGTTCTGACTCTTAGTTCTACAGACACCCTCTCTGATGTCAAGAACAAGATAAATGCACTTAATTCTGGTGACAACCCTGCAGGGGTTACCGCTAGCATTGTTACAGTGGCAGACGGTGAATATAGGCTGACCCTTACATCACAAAATACAGGTGCCGACGGTATTGACATAGCAAATGCATCTGCAACCGATATACTTACTCAGCTAGGCATTTCCGATGATACAACCACCTTAAGTAATCCCATAACAGGAGGCGCAAGGTCACGCTCGTTTACAAGCTCAACCCAGGATATAAAAGATCTACTAGGCCTAAGTACAACTCAGAACGGGAATGTGACCATAGATGGAGAGTCAATCAGTATTGACCTGTCCACTGACTCTTTGCAGTCAATAAGGGACAAGATAAACAACAACACAAACCTGCAGTCTAAAGGTGTAAGCGCAAGTGTTGTTCCTGACACGGAATCTGGAACAACCACGTACACACTCCAGATAGACGGTAGCCAGACATTTGTTGATGCAAGTAATATACTTGAGACCCTAGGGTTTATAAAACAGGGGCATTCAGATGTATATGGGGTAACAGGGAGCACTGCAAATACAGCAAACGGGAGTGCCATAACATCGGACACACTTATAACCGATATAGATGGTTATAATACTTTTACAAGTGGGGACAAGATCACGATAAGTGGTACTGACCACAATGGAAATACCATCACATCTACAGATTTTTCCATTACAAGCTCGTCCACTGTGGGAGACCTTTTGAGCGCAATAGAGAGCGCTTATAATAACGAGGTGACAGCGTATGTAAACTCTGATGGAAAGATAGTTGTTGAGGATAACCAGTCAGGGACATCCTCCCTTTCTTTGAGTCTTACATCCACAATATCGGATTCCAACTCAACACTTGATTTCGGAACATTCAATCTTTCGTCAGTAAGGAAAAGGGAGATAATTGCTGGCCAGGATGCTTCCATAAAGGTTGATGGTGTAACCATGACCAGATCATCAAACCAGATAACAGATATTATTCCAGGAGTAACCCTTGATCTCAAAAATGCAGATTCATCCGTAACACTGACGCTCAATGTTGGTAGAGACTATGATGCTTTAAAGTCTAAAATACAGGACTTCGTAAACAAGTATAATGATATAATAACATATATCAACAGCCAGTTTGATTATAACGAGAATGATCCAAGTAAGACTCCTGTACTGTTTGGAGATTCCTCTCTCTTGACAGTTAAGAGTGACATAAGGGATATAATACTTTCTGGTATTACAGGTCTTGGCTCTGACTTCGACCATCTCAGCCTCATAGGGATAAATATAGATACTGATGGTAAACTTTCAATTGATGATTCAAAGCTGGATGGATACCTGAGGACAAATTTTGCCGATGTCGAGGACCTTTTCGTGGCCCAGGGCTCAAGCACGAACGGCAATCTAACCTATATAAGCTCCACCAGGGATTCAACGGCAGGCTCCTATAACGTGGAGATAACCCAACCGGCAACGAGGGCTAGTACCACTGGATCGGGCTTTTCGGGTACCCTTGACTCGGATGCCACCATTACAATCACGGACGACCAGTCAAGAGTAGCCAAGGTAAACTTAAGTGCAGGCTGGAACATAACATCCATAGTGAATGCCATAAACTCGGAACTATCGCAAGAGTACAACGAGATAAGGGTAGGTGATAAATCTTACTATAGCGATGCAGGTGCAACTACTCCCATCACAGATTCCACTACTTGGAACTCTGTCTACGATTCATCAGGCACATCTGCCGGACTTGCAAATGGTGATACAATAACTTTTAATGGCACAAACAGGTCAGGGGTTGCTGTATCAGGTAGTTACACCATAAGTGATACATCCACTGATACAGTTGGTGGCCTGCTGGATGCAATAGAGAGCGCATTTGGTACAGGCTATGATGCCTATATTGACAGCCAAGGCAGGATAGCTATCAAGGATACCACTGCAGGGGACTCTAACCTTACCCTCGCCATCGGGTCAGTAAAGAACCTCGACTTCGGGACAATAGACGTTGACCCTACAGGTGCAGATGGTTCTCAGGAGGGCAGGTATTCAATGGATTTGACAGCCTTGAATTCGGATGGACAGCTCACGATACGCAATAATGCCTACGGGAGTTCGAGTTTTACCGTATCTGTTTCAGGCGGTAATCTTGGGATCACGGATGGAACATACACGGGCCAGGACGTGGCAGGAAGGATACAGACATCCGGTTCCAGCTCTTGGATGACCATGACGGGTAGCGGCCAGACCTTGACAGGTGATGACAATCAATCAGTTGCAGGCCTGGTAATAAAGTATACAGGCACCACAACAGGTACATTCGATTTTACATTTACCACGGGTGTAGGCGAAGAAATGGACAGGGCACTATACTACATGACGGATCCTTACTCGGGATATGTGGCTGGCAAGCAAGATGCCCTAAAGGATCAGATGGATAATATGGACCAGAGGATCGAGGCTGCAAATAAAAGGCTAGATACCAGGAGAGAGATTCTCATAAACCAATTCGTTGAGATGGAGACAACCCTATCCCAGCTCAAGGCACAGCAGCAATGGCTGACCGGCCAGATAAATTCATTAGGATAATACATGTCTTGATAATTAAACCTTGAACCTTATTGTTAACTGAATCTTGCACCTTATAACATTTAGAACTTTGTCTTATACATTTGTCCCGGCCACTAATACCTGTCCTAGAAAAACTTGTTAAGCGATCTTTACCTATTTGCTAAATTAGGTTATTCTCTATTCATCAATCAGGAGGTTAGACTATGACACTCATGGAGTTCTCCATGTTTCCGTTGGATAAGGGTATAAGCGTGAGCAAGTACGTGGCACGCGTACTTGATGTAGTGGACAAAAGCGGGATTAACTACAAGTTAAACCCCATGGGTACTGTCCTGGAAGGTGAATGGGAGGATCTTTGGAAGCTGTTAGACAAATGTTTCCACGAACTTGAGGAGGAATCAGGCCGTATTATTCTTCAGATAAAGGTGGATTACAGGAAAGGTGATACAAATAGACTCGTTTCAAAGCTTAAGAGCGTGGAGCAGAAGGTGGGCAGGGCCCTTAAGACCTGATTATGACCAGGAGGTAAGATATGGGTCAAAGAAAGAGGCTCGTTATAATCACTATAGTAATAGCCGTTATTGCGGTCTTTGTACTTGTGGACTGGAACACGATTGTACATCATAATGTAGTCGAGGTGAAGGGTCCCGAGGTAGAAAAGGTAATCCGCAGAAAAACAGTTCCTGAACCAGTTCAAGAGACAAGAGAGAAACACAAGACCTCACTCAGGGAGATTGCTGGTGGGGAGTATCCTTATGCGAAGATGAACTTGTATGAGATAAAGCAAGAAGTTATGAAGTTTTTTTCAACTCTCGATAACAGGCCATACATAAAGGCATATGGGTTGCAGGAAGGCACTTACAGGCATTTTCAGGAAATCCTATCCAGATTAAAGGCAAATCCACCTGTTATAACAGGTGAGACAAGGGACATGTATACCTTAATGCACAACATGGCGTATTTTTACAGGGTTCTGGGGAAAAGGGATATATGCCTGGTCAAAGACATCATGGATAAAGAGAATGGTAACATGGAACAGACAATGGCCTTGTTTTACGCTTGGGTACAAGAGCAGGAAAGAGAGAACCCAGGTGATATGCTGTTATCACCGGAGGACCTGTACAGGTTTTCCTGTTTCTTTCTTTCCACACTATCGGGCAGGGCATATATATCCAGGAGAAATACAAAGGTGGGAACACTCGTTAAGTACTATTCCGTGCTGTTAATTAGCAAGGCTGATAAGCATAAAAGGAACCATTTTGGAGTTGATATAAGGCCTGTCATTCCGGTGCTTATAAGTGAAATAAAGGCAAGGAAGGACCTTGCCTATTCGGACTACTACCTGGAAAACCTTCTGAGAATAAAACAACAGTACGCCCAATAAGGCTTAAGGCCTGGAGGCAATATACCTTAACAGCCTGTTTGCTTACTTTCCCACGGGTTTAATTCCCGTTATTCTCTCAGATCTCAGGATGCCCTACGCACCTTTTGTCAGCCCAAGTTGGGTCTCCTACCATGCCAAGGGAAGGCCCTTTCAAAAGCAGCCGATGCGCTGATGACTGTTGCCTCGTCAAAGCGTCTACCGACGAGCTGTAATCCCACTGGAAGCCCGTCCCTCGTGAAGCCACAGGGTAGAGTTGCAGCAGGCTGGCCACTAAAGTTGAACGGAATGGTGAAGCAGGCGATACCAGTAGGAAGTACATCCTTTCCATCTATCTTTTCCGGTCCTAGGATACCTATCTCAAACGCAGGTACAGGTGTCGTGGGTGTAAGGAGTAAGTCATACTTATCGAATACGGATTTTATCCTCACCCAGTTATCCTCCCGATGGAACTGTGCAAGGGCAAAGTCCTTTCCAGTTAGGCTATCTGCTATCGGTATGAAAGGCTTGTAAAGTGGATACATGACTTTTTCCCACTCCTGCCTACGGTCTGCAATAGCTGCGAAGGTCTCGCTCGCCACCATTACCAGCCAGTCATACTCTATGTTTATGAACTGCGTATCAAGTTCATCCACGATGCAACCAAGCTCGTTGAACTTGAGCGCCGCAGAGCTTGCAATCTCTCGGACCTCAGGATCTACTGCTGCATAGCCAAGATCAGGACTCCATGCTATCTTTAGTCCCTTTACATCCCTTTTGACTGCATTGATAAGATTCATAGATTGATTAGGTAGTGAAAACCTATCCCTTTCGTCAGGACCTGCTATCACCGTAAGTAGCAAGGCAGCATCCTCTACCGTCCTTGTTATTGGACCTTCATGGCTTAGGGTTTCCCAACCATGTAAAGCAGGGTACCGTGGTACCCTTCCGAACTGTGGTTTAAGGCCGTAGACGCCGGTGAAACTGCATGGTATGCGAATGGATCCCCCACCATCATTGCCTAGGTGAACTGGTCCTAGTCCACTCGCTGCAGCTGCAACCGCACCACCGCTAGACCCACCTGGTGTCTTTGTCATATCCCATGGATTCTTAGTCGGTCCAAACAACGGATTATCTGTCATGGCTATCAAGCCCAGTTCCGGCAGGTTGGTCTTGCCTATCAGAATAGCGCCTTCCCTTTTCAGTCTCTCGACAAAGGCGCAGTCCTCCTGTGGAACAAAATTTTCGTAAAGTCTTGAGCCAAAAGTTGTCCTTATACCCTTGGTAAATATGTTATCCTTTATAGAAATGGGTATACCATGCAGTGCCCTGAGTGACTTGCCTTCAAGGATTTCCTTCTCAGCCTTTTTTGCAGCATCCCTTGCCTCATCTCCAAGTAGCGTGACAAACGCATTGATCTTGGGGTTTATCTCTTCTATCCTTTTTAAGATGGCATCTATCACCTCCACGGGTGATAGCTCTTTCTCCCTGTATGCCTTCAACATTCTAGTTGCCGACATATAGCCTATTTCTTCTGGATTCATCAGAGACCTCCTTTAACCATCGAAAATATACCTTAATAATAGCATAAAATCCTGCCTTGCACAATGCGGTGCTGGTTGGCTGCTGTTTATATTTATAAGGCAGGCTTTAATAAGGTGGTATGCGTCTTACTGGATCTCAGAATTCAGCAATGGCGTCGGCCCATATAATGGCCTCAAGGTAAAATATAGGTAATTTTTCCTCACTAATCCCGATAACCTCTGATAATGCCGATACATCGTCCCAGTTACCTGTCTCATAAGAGATCACAAGCCTGAGGTATTCAGCAAGTTTTCCTTCGCCCTTGAGGAGTGCTCCTTTTATGTTCTCAGACAGAGGGAGTTTTGCCATTATATGTTCCATGGTATCGTCCAGTATTGCGTCTATGTTGGAGAACAGGCCAAGCGTAAACAGTTCTGAAGAGTCGACACCGGATGATCTGTTATTGCCCATAAGTTCGCAGAACTTGGCCCTTATTACAGAATTACGTAACAATTCCTGAGGCTTATTAGACACCAGTTCGGATAGTGCTATCAGGCTTAGAAATTGTCTTATCCCCTTTTCACCCAGCATTACTATTGCCTGCTTTATAGAAGCTATCTTCTCCAGTCTTCTAAAATAGGGAGAATTTATGTAGCGTAGCAACTTATACGATATGCCCACGTTGTGGGTTATATACTTTTCCAGACTGCTAAAGCTTAGGTTAGGCTTGTTTGCCTCGTTCATTATCTGTAGGAAGTTGACCTTGAGGCTAGGTATATCCTCTCCCCTTATGATCTGTGGCTTACTGAAAAAATACCCTTGGAAATACGAGAATCCCATGTCCTTGGCAATATTGAACTCCTCGTAATTTTCGACCTTCTCAGCCAGAAGGCCTACGTTGTAAGATAGCAACATATTGATAAGCGCCTTTATTTCTTCTTTCGGTGTCGCCCTGAAGTCGATCTTTATTATGTTAGAAATCCGTATCAGTTCTTCTAAGTCTTTCTTGTATACAAAATCATCTAAGGCAATCGTATACCCATGTTTTGCTATTTCATTGCACGCCGAGACTATGCTGCTATCTGCCTCCACGTCTTCGAGGATCTCGACCACAGTGGTTTTATTGTCAAACAAGAGTGGTATCCTTCTTAATAACAGATCATAGGTGAAATTGATGAAGGCCTTTTTCCGAGCGGTAATCTTTGTAAGTCCAATGTTGAAAAACGTATTGGAAAGCAGCTTGGATGTAGCCACGTTACCGTCTATGCCGGGAAAGATATTCTCCATGCCTTCCCTGAAAAGTAGTTCATAGCCGAAAATTTTCTTGTTTCGGTCGAATATAGGTTGCCTGGCTACATATACGCTGTTTACGTTCTCATCTTTTCCCTTGAAATCGTAAGCCTGTTCTCTCATCTTTACGCCACTTGCAACCTTATTATAATATATTATCTTCTCGGCACTGAGAGTGATTTATGTTAATCGGATTTAGAAGGTATACGCCGGCACAAAGAAGTCCGAAGAGATATCCTGTGCGCTTATGCATGATTTCAGTGGTAGATATCAAGATAATATTCTTACTAGGTCCCCATAAAGAGGGAAATAAGCCTCAAAGCGGTTGTTAGTCTGGCCGGATTTACATTTGCAAGTCTAGAACCATGCTGCAATCCCCTTATATAGACTGGGTAGATCTCTCCTTGCAAATCTTTTTATAAGACGTTTTATCATCTTTGATTTCATCTTGTTCATCATCCAGTTTTCCGATACCCGCTTATTTAAGAATGACATGGTGGGAAACGAATGCTGGAGGAAAAGTATGTCATGCATCCTGATGTTCTTCTGTATGGCCATTGCCCACTCGCTTATCATCTCGCCAGAGCCTTCCCCTACTATCTTGGCCCCGTATATCTTCCCCATAGGACTTACAAATACCTTGACAAAGCCTGTGTCAACACCTTCCGCTATCGCAGCACCGTAATCCTCGTACCTGGACTCCACCACCTCGTATTTTTTCCCTTCCTTTATTAATTGTGACTCAAGCTTGCCAACATGTGATACTTGAGGCTCAGTAAAGACTGTCCACGGTACCACGAATTTCCTGAAATTTTTTTTCATGCCCGATGGAAGAAGGCTGTTCATGAGGGCTATCATGCCCTGATGCATGGCTGCATGGGATAGGAGATAGTTTCCGTTGCAGTCGCCCGGGGCATATATATTTGCCTGCGTTGTCTGGAGATATTTATTTACCTTTATTCCTTTTTTTGAATATTCAATGCCTGCATTCTCCAGGTTGAGAGGAGACAAGTCCATTCTTCTTCCAGCAGCCACCATAAGCTTTTCAGAGACGATCTCTTCGTTGTTTGATGTGTATAGGGCGATACCGTCAGCGTGTTTCTCCACCCTTGTTATCTTCCTTGAGTTGTAGACATCTATCCCTTCTTTTGTGAATACATCTTCCAGTAATCTGCCCGCGTCCTCCTCTCCGAATGGAAGTAGATATGGATCCATCTGGACAATGGAGACCCTGCAACCAAGTCTCTGGAATGCCTGTGCCATCTCGCAACCTATTGCTCCACCACCTATTATGGTCATGCTATCAGGTACCTTGTCCAGGTGAAATATATTCTCGTTTGTAAGCAGATCCACGTTTTCTATGCCTGGAATGGGCGGCTTGGCAGGCCTTGTACCTACGCAAATGAAAATCCTCTTTGCCTTTATCCGTCTGTTACCCACCCTAACCGTGTCCTTGTCAACGAAAGTGGCATCCCCCTTTCCCAGCAGCAGGTCTACCTTGGTGAACATAGCCATGGTCTTGTTCCTGTTTATGTAGTCAATGTGTTCCTGGATCCTCTCGAATGGTCTCTTCAGATCAGGCTTTGGCATGCTCGAGAGTGCCATCATATCAAGCTTGTCAAACGTACTCCTGGTCTTTGCTATCCTGAGCAGGGCCTTGCTAGGAATGCACCCCACGTTCATGCACTCCCCACCGATCTTATTTCTCTCTATTGCACATACCTTGAGTCCCATCTCAGCGGCCATGGCAGATACGGCCATGCCTGCAGGCCCCATACCTATTGTAAGAACATCGTAGTAATCGTATTCCACGAACCCTCCTCTGGTATCAGCTTTCCCTGTGCTGGCAGATTGACACTTCATATGTTAATGAGTGTTTAAATGTCAAGTTTGTTCTAATAAAGGCCTTGCCTTCAAGATGCCGATTTTGCGTTGATGGGTATTTTAAGACTTGTATTAATCTCCCAGTTTCGTGTTATAAGTTATACAGTTCTATAATGATAATCCTTTTGGAGAAACCTTGATGTCTGGCTTCAGACTCTTTTTAAGTAACCGTCTCGAAGTTTTGTCCGACAAACTTGTCGATGTATTAATTAGGCCGCTGAGTACGCCCCTTGAAAAGGAGATAATCGTTGTGCAGAGTAGGGGTATGGAAAAGTGGCTTTCTTTGAAGCTTGCCGAAGCCCACGGTATATGTGCAAACTATGAATTTCCTTTCCCCAATACATTTCTCAACAGGATGTTCAGTTTATTAGTGCCTGAGTACAAGTACTTTGACCTATTCGAACCAGATATAATGACATGGGAGATAATAGGAGTCATCAATAGGTTGCTGGACGCGGATGGATTCAGAAGTATCAAGACCTACCTTTCAGATGATACCCAGGAGCTTAAGAAGTACCAGTTGGCCCGTCATATAGCAGACAGGTTCGACCAATACATGGTTTACAGACCAGAGATGATACTAGACTGGGAAAGGGGTGTCCTGAGCCTTGGAGAAGAGGACAGGGACGTGGAAACATGGCAGGCCATCCTGTTCAGGGAAATGGTAAAGCATATAGGAGGCATGAGCAGGTCATACCTGCTCAAGACCTTTATGGAAAGGATAGATAGTATTCAGGAACTCAGGTGCCTACCCAGGAGGGTATGCATATTTGGCATATCTTCCTTACCAAGGTATCACATGGAGGCGTTTAAGGCCATGTCTTCCTTAATGGAGGTCAATCTTTTTCTTATGAGCCCTGCCAGAGAATTCTGGGGAGATATCGTGCCTGAAAGGGAGATAGTAAGGTTGAAAAGAAAAGAGGCCCGTTCTAGGGAGGAACTTCTCCTCGAAAGGGGAAATACGCTCTTGGCTTCCATGGGCGTTGTTGGCAGGGATTTCCTTGACCTAGTTTACGGATATGATCCTGAGGAGACGCATCTCTTCGAGGATGTTGAAGAAAAAGACCTGCTTACATCCATACAGTCAGACATCCTAAATCTCAAAGAGCCCTCAGAACATAAGAGACTTGTCAGTGAAAGTGATATGTCAATACAAGTACACTCATGCCATTCACCCATGAGAGAGGTAGAGATCCTATATGACAACATCCTTGCAATGTTCGATGAGGACCCTGCGCTTGAGCCAAGGGATATATTGGTGATGACTCCAGACATTGAAAAATATACCCCTTATATACACGCGGTCTTTGGTACTCCAGAAGATGAATCCTTAGCCATACCTTACAGTATAGCAGATAGGACCGTAAGGATGCAGAGCCAGTTGTTAAGTGGCTTTTTTGATATACTCGAACTTCCTCGTTCAAGGTTAAAGGCATCAGATGTCCTGGATCTCCTTGAGTATTCGTTCATAAGGAGGAGGTTTGGCATACAGGAGGCAGACCTTGGTACAATAAGAAGATGGATCATGGACTCTGGTGTCAGGTGGGGGCTAGATGCTGAGTTTAGAGAATCTCTTGGACTTCCAGGATTCGAAGAAAATACGTGGTCCCACGGGATAAAAAGGTTGTTGCTTGGTTATGCAATGCCCGGAGAAGATAAAAGATTATACAATGGCATCTTACCATATGACCATATAGAAGGAGAGGGGGCTCTACTGTTGGGTAGGTTTTTGGACTTTACAGACAGCTTGTTTGCAACGGTCAAGCATCTTGATCAGCCAAGATCACTAAAGTCATGGTCAAATACGCTTGTCTCCATTCTGGACAACTTCTTTGAGCCTGACGAAGGCATATTCTCAGACGTGCAATTGTTAAGGTCCACAATATATGGACTTGGAGAAAAGGAAACGCTTGCATCTTTCCAAGAGGATGTTGGGCTAGAGGCTATAAAGGCGTGTCTGAGCGACTATTTAAACAGGCAGGTGTCCACAAGCTCTTTCATAACTGGTGGCGTTATTTTTTGTGCAATGCTTCCCATGAGGAGCATACCTTTCAAGGTTGTATGTCTTATAGGTATGGATATCGAGAGCTATCCAAGAATATCAAGACCGCCCGGATTTGACCTTATTTCAAGGCACCCCATGCCGCTGGACAGGTCCTCAAGGGACGATGATAGGTACCTGTTCCTGGAGTCCCTGGTCTCGGCCAGAGAGAAGTTTTACATAAGCTATGTTGGCCAGTCAATGCAAGACAACACCAATGTGCCACCGAGTGTACTGGTCTCTGAACTCATGGATTATTTAGATAGGTGCTTTATCTTGCCGGGTGGTTCTAAGATCTCGGACCATATAAGTGTAAAACACAGGTTGCAGGCATTTAGCCCCGAGTATTTTCGTAATAAAAAGCTGTTTAGCTATTCCAAAGGAAACATGGAAGCTGCGAAGCGTATTATTAAACATGCTGAAGAGATTAGGCCTTTCTTCAGGGGTAAACTCAAGGAACCCGGAGACGAATGGCGCATTATAACGCCTAGAATGCTTAGCGAATTTTTCTCTAACCCTGCCAAGTTTATTGTACAAAGGAGACTGGGGATTGTACTTGATAGAGGGGACGCAGTATTGGAAGAACAGGAGCCATTTGTACTAGGGGGGCTTGAGCGCTACATTGTTGGTCAGTTTATGTTGAACAAGCTTATGGAGGGAATACCAAGTGAGGGGATTTACCCCCTTCTAAAGGCTTCTGGCACACTTCCACATGGTAAGGTAGGACACTACGTGTATAGAAATATAGAAGCTGGAGCAGAAAGACTGATAAATATTGCGAAGAAACTGTCATTAGATTTACCATTCAAATACATCAAGGTTAAACTAGATCTGGATGGGTTTAGGATTGAAGGTCAGGTTGGACCGATCTCGAGGAATGGAGTGTTTGTATCAAGGTATGCAAAGGCGCGTTCAAAAGATCACTTGAATCTGTGGATAAATCACCTGATCTACAGCCTAAGCGTGATGGGCAAGGGTATTAAAAGCTATGTGCTTGCTAGTGATGGTCTTTGGGAATATGGTCCAGTTCTTGAGCCGAACGTGTACCTAAGGTTACTTCTAAAGTATTACTGGGAGGGGCTCTCAAATGTTATACACTTTTTCCCAAAATCGTCATGGGAATTCGCAAAGCAATTGGCAAGGGGATCAACTGATACCAATGCCGTGGCAGCTGCCCTTAAAAACTGGGAGGGAAATGAACACATAAAAGGGGACAAAGATGACCCATACATTGGCCTTTGTTTTGATTCAATACTTCCTCTTGATAAAGGATTCACCGCAGTGTCAAGGGACATATTATTACCTATAATAAGGGCGGGTAAAAAGGTATGGTAACGGAGTTTAAAATATCTTCCTCACCCCTTGTGGGTCGTAACCTAATAGAGGCAAGTGCAGGGACTGGTAAGACCTATGCTATATCACTACTTTTTCTTAGACTGGTGCTGGAACTAGAACTTGGCGTTGACCAGATACTTGTTGTTACGTTTACAGTACCCGCTACCCAGGAATTGAAAGACAGGATCAGGATAGTATTGAATGATGCATTAAATGCCTTTTCCCAAGGTGGTAGTGACGATGCTATTCTAGATAGCATTGTGAAAAAGAACCATGGCAGAAGTAAGCGGTCCATGGAACTTTTACGGGACTCCATCAACACGCTTGACCAGGCAAACATATATACAATACATGGCTTTTGCCAGAGAGTGCTCAGAGACAAGGCATTTGAGAGCAAGGCATTCTTTGATACGGAATTGATCACTGACCAGTCAGAGCTCGTAAGAGAGGTTCTCAATGACTTCTGGCGGAAGAAGATAGCGACTAACCTTCCGGAAGAAATGGTAGCCTACATTCATAACACACTTGGCAGGCTACCAAAAGTTCTTGCTAAGGCCCTAGCCTATCAAGACGCAAGGGTAGTCATTCCCTGTGATTACCCATCAATGGACCAAGTAAACAAGGCAGTAGATGAATACAGAAAGGTATTTAAAAGTCTTAAGGAAAAGTGGCCGGTATTCAGAGAAGAGGTTGAGGACATACTACGTGATCCCGGGTTGTACCGGAGCGTATACGGGGATGGCAAGAGAGATAAGCTTATACGGGCCATGGACGAGTATGTGGCATCAGGTGGTATGGCCCTTCCCTTGTTCAAGAATTTCGATAAACTAACCACAGATGGGATAAAATGTAAGAAAGGTAGTGCGCCACCAAGGCATGAAATCTTTGACCTGTGCGGAAGGGTATACCAAAAGGCCTTGATCCTTGCTGACATTGCAAAGGAGTACGAGCTTTACCTCAAGGGTGAGCTTATAGCTTACGCAAGAAGAGAGTTAAGGCTAATGAAACAGAGACTTAATGTCCAGTATTTTGATGACCTCTTGAGCCGAGTGAAGGAAGTACTAGATAGCAAGGAAAAGGGTGATCTTATACAGTCAATAAGAAATAGGTATAGAGCTGTTCTCGTGGACGAGTTTCAGGACACCGATCCAGTTCAGTACGCCATCTTTGACAAGCTTTTTAACAGGGATACCATACTCTTCTTAATAGGTGATCCAAAGCAGGCAATATACAGCTTCAGGGGAGCTGACATATTTTCCTACATCAAGGCCTCGAAGAACGTAGATAATAAATACACACTTTCTAAGAACTGGAGATCCTATTCAGGCCTAGTTGATGCCATTAATGCTATTTTCATGAACGCAGACAATCCTTTCGTGTACCAGGATATAACGTATTCACCTGTTATTGCGGCCGGTAAATCTGATCCACTCAGAGTAGAAGGAGATAAAGGGTTTGCCTTGAAGTTGCTCTTTTTTAAGGATGATATCAATAACAGGACATTAACGAAGGAAATGGCGGAGAAAGTAGTTATTTCTTCAGTCGCGGCAGAGATATCCAGGCTATTGAATCTTGCGCTGGCGGGCAAGGCGCATGTTGGAGATAGGGTGCTTAAGCCAGAGGATATAGCCGTCCTAGTGTCTACCAACGCCCAAGCAAGAGAGGTAAGAGATAGGCTCAAGGACCTTGGCATACCTTCAGTTATATACAGTGATCTCAATGTGTTTGATTCTCATGAGGCCTCTGAGATCTCAAGAATACTTTCAGCCATTGCTAGTGCAGGGAATGAGAACCTCGTGAAAGCGGCTCTTGCAACTGATATCATGGGATTCAACAGCCAGGCAATTGAAAGAGTCATGGAGGATGAGAGACAATGGGAGGACATTCTGTTAAAGTTTCGAGACTACCGTGAATTGTGGGCCAGGGATGGATTCTTCAGAATGTTTAGGACCTTCCTTTCCAAGGAAGAAGTATCCATAAAACTATTATCTCTGAAGAGCGGTGAACGCAGGTTGACGAATGTCCTTCATTTGGCAGAGCTGTTACACCGGGCCTCCATTGAAAATAAACTTGGTGTGGGAGGGCTTTTGAAGTGGCTATGCATCCAGATGGATCCTTCCACAGTAAGGCTGGATGAAAACCAGATAAGATTAGAAAGCGATGCGGATGCAGTCAAGGTAGCCACGATACACAAGAGCAAGGGACTGGAATATCATGTAGTATTTTGCCCGTTCCTTTGGAGGCTTTCCAGATCCATCAAGGAGGATCTCCTTATGTTCCATGATCAGGACATGGTTTTGAACATTGATCTGGACGCGGACAGGTCGAATCCGAACAGGAAGATAGCCGAAAGGGAGATACTTGCAGAAAATATTAGGCTTATGTATGTTGCCCTTACAAGGGCAAAAAGCAGGTGCTACCTTTATTGGGGACTTGTGAGAAACTCAGGAAATTCGCCGCCTGCATATCTATTTCACTTGAGGGGAGCAAAATGCCAGTTCCCGCAGTATGAGGCAGAGGACATGTTCAAGGAAATGGACGTCGATGCAGCCTTGGATGATCTTAAGGATCTGGAAAAGAAATCAAATGGCAGCATACAGGTTTCAATCGTGCAGGCAGAAAATAAGTTGTCCAGGTACAATCCTTCGGGTCTGGAAGGTCAAGGCCTAGCTTACAGGATGCTTTCCAGGCATATACGTAGTGACTGGAAAATAGCAAGCTATACATACCTGGTTTCCGGGGAAGCCAGGGAAGCCATATCTTTTGATAGAGAGACAGATATTGAGGAGGATGTTACAGGAAGGACTTGGTCCTTGAAGGAAGAGAGTGGTGAAACTCTTGACATGTTCTCCTTTCCCAGGGGGGCGCACCCAGGTATATGTCTTCATAAGATAATGGAATGCCTAGATTATTCGAATAATAACAGGAACCACGTGGAGGCCCTTGTTGAGAAGAAGCTGGTTGAGTATGGTTTTGATAATAGATGGGTAACTCCTGTATGTTCAATGGTAGATAATGTACTAAATGTTCCTCTAGAATATGCAGGGGGTAGCCTGAAGCTTTCCATGCTTAATAGGGGCGAGTGGTTGAATGAAGTCAAGTTTTTATTTCCAATCAAGATGGTCAATGCCAAGATTCTTGGTAATGTCTTTGGGACATACAACCACGATGACTTTGCCAGGAGACTATCTAGCCTTGGCTTTAAGCCTTCGCGTGGCTTTATGCTTGGTTACATGGATATGGTATTCAGATTTAAAGGGCGTTTCTTCCTGATAGACTGGAAGTCTGACTACCTGGGAGACAGGATAGAGGACTATAGGGAGTCCAAGCTCGGAAGCGTAATGGAGAACCACTATTACGTGTTGCAGTACCATATATATGGGCTTGCACTTCACAACTACCTTAAGATGAAGCTCGACGATTACAACTACGAAAGGCACTTTGGAGGGATATACTATGTGTTTTTGAGAGGTGTTAACCCTGATTATCCTGGTTGTGGTATTTTCAGTGCAAGGCCTAGCATGGAGTTTATATATCAATTCGGTACTGCGTTAATGGAAGGAAAGGTTCCAAGGGTTACAGGATGAGAGCTGATGTAACACATGTTACAATGACAGGCCAGGATATTGCCGCTTTTGAGGCCATTGACATTCAGTTTGCAAGGTTTATACAGAGTCTATCCAGCAATAAACACAGCCATCTGTTCCTCGCAGCAGCACTGGTAAGCAAGGCTACGAGGGAAGGCCACGTGTGCCTGAAACTAGAAGAGTATGCAGGAAAAAGGCTTGCGGGTGATAACAGTTTTGAATGTCCGGGCCTGAGGGAATGGGTAGAAAATATTGTCTCGAGCAGCGTTGTGGGCAGGCCAGGCGAATTCAGGCCCCTGATACTTGATGAATCATTCAGGTTATACATGTGGCGCTACTGGGATTATGAGGCCCGGTTGATAGAGTCCATAAGGCTAAGGGTTTCGAAAAATATGGATGACATAGATCCCATTCTTGCCAAGGAAATGCTGAGAGGTTCATCTGGGGGTGAGCTGGCCGGACAGGTAGACTGGCAGAAGGTAGCAATTGTATGTTCCATGTTCAAAGGCCTATGCGTAATATCAGGTGGACCTGGAACGGGTAAAACTACGACTGCTGCAAGGATTATGGCGATGCTTATTGGACTGAGAAAAAAGGATACATCGATAGCCTTGTGCGCACCTACTGGTAAGGCTGCGGCAAGGTTAAAGGATGCCATTGACATGGTGAAAGCTGAATTTGTAGAAGGCAACAGGGTGCCTCCAGGTATCCCTGACAAGGCTACTACTATCCACAGGTTGCTTGGCTACATACCAGGATCTCCTTATTTTATTCATGATCAGACCAACCCTCTTTCTCATGATGTTGTGGTGGTGGACGAATCCTCAATGGTGGATATAGCTCTCTTGTCAAAACTGGTGCAGGCAATGAAGACTGATGCAAGGCTCATACTGATTGGGGACAAAGACCAGCTAGCATCAGTGGAGTCAGGTGCAGTGCTTGGCGATATATGTGATACAGGGATCTCACATCCTTATTCACGTGCTTTCTCCTCGCTCGTCAGCAACATTTCAGGCCAGAACATAGGTTTTGATGATAATGTAAAACCAGGGATCCAGGATAGCATAGTTCACCTTGAAAAGAGTTACAGGTTTTCTAGCAGAAGCGGGATAGCAGCCCTAAGCAGGGCAGTTATAACGGGGAAAAGCGAGGATGCATTGAAGATTCTTTTGTCGGAAGGCTTTAAAGATGTGGAGTGGAAAGACATTGATGATCTGAGATCGCTTGAGAATATCTTGGAGCCTATGGTAATAGCAGGTTACAGCCTTTACCTAAATTCAGAGAACCCTTATGATGCCTTTAATCTTTTTGATACGTTCAGGATCTTGACACCTTTAAGGGAGGGACCATTTGGCGTTAAAATGCTAAATGCCATGATTGAAAACATCCTCTCGGGTCATGGGTTGATAGAAACATCAAGGGCCATATATCCATATCTACCTCTTTTAATAACCAGGAACGACTACAACCTTCATCTATTTAACGGTGATGTGGGAATAATCATGCCCATAGGTGATAAAGATAAAAGGCTTATGGCATTATTTAGGTCTGACAGGGGTGAACTCAGGCACGTGCCACCTGCAAGGTTGCCAGAGTATGAACATGGCTATGTGATGTCTGTTCATAAAAGCCAGGGTTCTGAATTCGATAGCGTACTCCTTGTCCTACCTTTGAAGGATGCGCCCGTTCTTACAAGGGAGTTGATTTATACAGCAATAACAAGGGCAAAGAAAAGGGTGGCCATATGGGGTACAAGGGACGTGTTCAAGGCTGCCGTGGGAAAACGGATTGAGAGAAATTCGGGTCTCCGTGATGCCTTATGGAGATAATATTAATGATACTGGAATATTCTATGAAGACCCTGAGAGGATCTTTATGCCTATTGCAATAAGGATTATACCACCTAATATACCCATGTTTTTGCCATAGCTACGTTCTGCAAGGCTACCTATGTATACCCCTGAAAATGACATGGCGAACGTTACAGTCCCGGCCATGACGGCAATTAACATCACCGGTAAACCAACAAGTGACAGACTGAATCCTGCACTAAAGGCATCGATACTTGTGGCGAATGCAAGAGAAATTATTATGCCTATCTTGCTGGGGTCCATACGTTTCTCAGACGGCAGCGTGGATTCATAGATCATTTTTAGCCCAATTAGAGCAAGGACAAGAAATGCTAACCATCTGGATGCCTTTGAGGTCAGCATTGCAACACTGTCACCAATCACATGACCTGCCAGAGGCATGAGGGATTGGAAAACCCCGAAGAATAGAGATAACTCGAGTGCAAACCACACTTTCGGTTTCTGTAGCAATATGCCGCTCGAGATAGAGACGGCAAATGCATCCATGGAAAGGGCAAATGCCATTAGCATTGATGTGACAAAATTCATGTCTAAAATCTAAAACATTTAGTGTGTTATGACAACAACTAGAGCCCCCCCTTGGACTCAGGCCATACTTATAAAGGCGGTTTTACTTGGACATACAAACATTAACCCATGATAACAGATTGAAATTAAGATTAAGATGTTGTAAAATAATATATTTAAGAGCTATATCAAGAGATAATAGCCTAATCTCGCCTGGATAGACTTAGTTGTATCTAGTAGTCTTTTATTATATTTGAAAAAAAACACAAAAATCTATAAAGTTAGTAGCACTCAATAAAGATGAGTGCTACTAACTATACAAAGGAGGAAGGTGCTTATGAAGGTAAGACCTTTACAGGATCGGATCCTCGTAAGGAGGATTGAAGAGGAGGAGAAGACTAAGGGAGGCATTATTATTCCTGATACAGCAAAAGAGAAACCCCAGATGGGGGAGGTTGTTTCCATTGGTAAAGGCAAGAAGACAGATGAAGGCAAGGTTGTCTCGCTTGATGTCAAGGAAGGGGACAGGGTGCTTTTTTCAAAGTATGCTGGAACAGAGATCAAGATAGAGGGTGAGGAATACCTTATAATGAGAGAAGATGACATTTTAGGTGTCATAGAGAAATGAGACTAGGAAGGAGGTAAGAAAATGGCTGCAAAGGAAATTATATTCAACGAGGAAGCTAGGGCAAAGGTTCTCAAAGGTGTTGATAAGCTTGCCAACGCGGTTAAAGCCACCCTTGGGCCAAGGGGAAGGAATGCTATACTAGACAAGATGTTTGGTGCCCCAACAGTGACCAAGGATGGTGTTACTGTTGCAAAGGAGATCGAGTTAAAGGACAAGTTCGAAAACATGGGTGCGCAGATGGTGAAGGAAGTGGCATCAAAGACCTCTGATGTGGCTGGAGATGGTACAACAACCGCTACTGTGCTTGCACAGGCCATTTACCATGAGGGAGTCAAGTACCTGGCGGCTGGTATGAACCCGATGGAGCTGAAACGCGGTATAGACAGGGCAACAGATGTGATTGTCGAAGAGCTCAAGAAGATGAGCAAGAGTGTAGAGGACAAGAAAGAGATAGAGCAGGTTGGTACAATTTCAGCCAACGGTGACAAGATGGTGGGCGAGATGATCGCAGATGCGATGGATAAGGTAGGAAAAGAGGGCGTGATAACGGTAGAAGAAGCCAAGGGCATGGAAACGACCCTGGAACTAGTCGAAGGTATGCAGTTCGATCGTGGTTATCTTTCGCCCTATTTTGTAACAGATGCAGACAGGATGGAGACCGTACTAGAGGATCCCTATATATTGATACATGACAAAAAGGTCAGCAACATGAGGGACATAATACCCATCCTTGAGCAGATTGCCAAGGAAGGAAGGGCTCTGCTCATAATAGCAGAGGATGTAGAGGGAGAAGCCCTTGCAACTCTTGTGGTGAACAAGCTTAGAGGTACTCTAAAATGCGCAGCGGTAAAGGCACCTGGGTTCGGCGACAGGCGCAAGGCCATGCTGGAGGATATAGCAATACTCACCAATGGTTCTGTTATATCTGAGGAGCTTGGCAGAAAGCTGGATTCAGTAACAATAACAGATCTCGGCAGGGCAAAGAAGGTGGTGATAGACAAGGACAATACTACCATAATTGAGGGTGCGGGCCAGAGCAGTGAGATACAGGCCAGGATCAAGCAGATAAAGGCCCAGATCGAGGAGTCGACCTCGGACTATGACAAAGAGAAACTCCAGGAGCGGCTTGCGAAGCTAGCTGGTGGAGTTGCTGTGATTAAGGTAGGGGCAGCAACTGAGCCAGAGATGAAGGAAAAGAAAGCAAGGGTGGAGGATGCCTTGCATGCTACCCGTGCAGCCGTGGAAGAAGGCTTTCTACCAGGTGGAGGTGTTGCTCTGATCAGGTGTATCGGCAAGCTCAAGGACCTGAAGCTAGATGGTGACCAGGCCTTTGGCGTGAAGATAATAGAAAAATCCCTTGAGGAACCGCTTAAGCAGATAGCTGTCAATGCCGGCCTTGAAGGTGGAATAGTGGTTGACAAGGTAAAGTCTCTGAAGGGTAACCAGGGATTCAATGCTGCGAATGAGAAATACGAGGACATGATCAAGTCAGGCATCATTGATCCAACAAAGGTTACCAGGTCTGCCTTGCAGAATGCTGCCTCAGTGGCCAGTCTTATGCTTACTACCGAAGTGATGATAGCGGAGATTCCAGAGGAAAAGAAAGAAACAGGAATGCCCGGAGGAGGTATGCCTCCTGATTACGGGGCTGGCATGTAAGGTGGCCAGAATGTTCTTTACAAAATGGGCCGGTTTAAAGCCGGCCCATTTTGTTATCTGTCATGTGCATCTCGGCGCTATGTTAGACATAATATGCTCGTTTATGGAAGACTATCTTGGATAGGTTTCTTTAAGAGATTTCCCTGTATTACCCTTATAATGTCTCTTATTATATCTTGCTTGTTCATATCTTTACCATGATTACGCCAGACAAACACGCTTCTGAGTAATAGCTCGTTAAGTAGTCCTGCAAGTATATATGGGTGCACGTCTATAATAAGGTCTTCATCCTGGGCTTTCTGAATTATTTCTACTAGTCTTGCTTCTATCTCCTTGTATTCGTGGATGTTCCTCAACATAAAGCTTGAAACGGCCCGGGAAGGCCTTTGGTTCATACCACTCTCGTACTCTGGTATAAATATGTTAAGGATGTCTGAATTTTCTATGTATATATCTAGCAGTCCCAATACGAGTGATCTCAACTTGTTGAATGTACTCGTGTCTGTAGCTGCTATCCTTTGATAAGTTTCGCTCATTTTGTCCAGTACACTAGCAATCAGAGAAGAGAGTATGTCTTCCTTGTTTTTGAAATGATTATATACAGTGCGTCTATCAAAACCAGCACGGTTGGCTATGTCTCCCATTGTGGTTGCCCTTATTCCCTTGCTCAGGAACAGTACCTTTGCGGCGTTTAGTATTATCTCCCGGTTTCTTTCTATCTGTCTTGTGCGCCTACTTTTCTTTTCCATGAGAGGTTAATACTAAATTGTGTGAGTCACTGCAATTCAAAATATTGTTCCAAAAGACTTATACAACCAAATCCAGATACATGTTGACCGTTTTGGCTATCTGCGATAGCAATATACACGTGTTTTCTGTCTATATAAACTACATGGATACCCTAGGGCTAGCTTATATGTGCACCTGTTGGCTGGTTTGGTCTATTTTCTGGAAGGTGAAAAGAAAATATTCATGAAAAACATATAAGTCAGGAGGAGTTTATGGAGAGATTGGTTGTTGCAGGCGGTGTGGCAGCAGGCTTGTCAGCTGCAAGCGCTGCAAAGAGGCTTAAAAAAAACGATATTGAGGTCGAGGTGTTCGAAAAGAGTGGTTACATATCTTACGGTGCATGCTCTGAACCGTATTTTGTGTCTGGTATGTTGACAACTCCCGATGACCTGATAGAGATTACACCCGAGGAATTCGAAAGAAAGAGGTCAATACGTATTCACAGACGGCACGAGGTGGTGAACATCGATTACGAAAGGGGTTATGTAGATGTCTTGAACCTGGAGGATGGAAAGACATCAAGGCATGGTTTCGACTATCTCATGATAGCAACTGGAGCAAAGGGTAAAGGTCTTGGTGTGCCAGGAGAAGGCCTCGATGGTGTTAATACACTCAGGACGGTTGAGGATGCGATTCGTATTCAGCAAAGCGCATTGAGCGGTAAAGACGTGGTTATATGTGGTGGTGGCTACATAGGGCTGGAGATGGCCGAGGCTTTCGTGGAACTGGGCAAGAATGTTACAATACTGAAAAAGACCTCTCAGATGCTGCTCAACTTTGACCCAGAGATGTCACAACTGGTGGAAGAGGAGGTCAAGTCAAAAGGTGTAACTATTGAGACTGGCATAGATGTGCTGTCCTTCCAAGGCAATACCAGGGTTCAGAAGGTTATAACGAACAAGGGTGAATTCAGTGCAGATACTGTTCTTATAGCAAAGGGTGCCTTACCGAATGTGGATCTAGCTGAAAAAATAGGCGTTGAGCTTGGCGATACAGGTGCGATAGCCGTGGATAGACACCAGCGTACAAACCTTGAAAGGGTATACTCGGGCGGAGATTGCGCAGAGGCCTATCACATGGTGCTGAAAAAACCTGCTTATATTCCACTGGGAACAACCGCCAACAAGGCAGGTAGGATTGCCGGGGAGAATATTGGAGGCCTTAAATCAGAATTTAAAGGGATAGTTGGTACTGCAGTTTCCAAGATATTCGATCTGGAAGTGGCTAGGACAGGACTCAGCCTTAAAGAGGCAAAGAACGAGGGTCTTGATGCATATGCCATCAATATACGTCACAGGTCCCGCTCCAAGCACTATGTAGGTGGCTGGCCGATTACTGTTCAGTTCATAACCGAGAAGGGTTCGGGGAGACTGCTTGGCGCACAGATGATAGGGAAGGAAGGCGCTGCTCTCAGAATAAATGTACTTGCTGCAGCTTTATATGCTGGTATGACAGTTGAGGACATATACAGGCTAGATCTCGGGTATGCACCCCCGTTTGCGCCTGCATGGGATCCTATACTCATAGCTGCAAACAGAGCAAGAAAGGGTGTGTGAGTTTATCATTCCTTATCTTGGAGGGCCTTGCTGTAAAGGTAGGTGATGCGTATCCAGGACAAGGACCATATAAGTAAGAATAGAATCAGAACGGATAGTATGCCAGCGCATACCATTATAAGGAGTCTATACTCGTAGTAGCCAGATATACTAAGCAGTGTGTCTTCGCTTGATAGAATACCTATGATAATACCTTTACCGTGTCCACCTGCCACGGACCACGTAGCTAGAAAGCCTGAATTCTTGTCCCGTCCAATCCAGGCCTCGCCCCTTTTCTCCTTGAGAACCCTGCTAGATAATATATTTAGTAGCTCGTTTGAGATCCTTGGCATCCTACGTTCTTTATTACCCGCCTGTTTTGTGAATGTGGGTGTCGCGAATATTATGGATCCTTCTCTTGCAATGAAAAGTTTGAATGGATTATCTGGTGGCCAGGATTTTTCTAACATTTTTAATACGCTTTCTTCATGGCCTGTGTTGAGGCTTGCATTTAAGTAATTCTCTGGAATTTCGAGGATCTTTTCCTGCAGACTTGCCATGGCTAAAAGGTGGTCTTTTTTCGATATGAATATGATGATGCCTGAAGAAATCCATACAATGACCAAGATTACAACAATGATAATCTCTATTATTGATATCTTTCTTGATATATTAGTATCTTCTAGCATTGTATCTATTCTCTTACTATAGTATATCAATATTTATCAAGTTGGATTAAATTCACAGCTCATTGCAAAATAGACACACTTGGATGTTGTTATACAAGAGTACCCGGTTTATAACACGTTGATTTTATAAGATTTATTATGGAAGCAAGATTTGGCACAGACCTTGCTCTTGATACACGAAACGAGGTGTAGATATGGGAAGAAAGGGCACGTTAAACATGATTATGAATAATATGAAGCCTGAAAAGGCTACAAAAGTATTGGCTAAGACCATGTACAGGGAACTAAAGAACAATGGTTTTAATAACAAGGATATTGTAGATTTCTCCAAGGAGCTGTTGGACTACCTGGCACAGGATATCAAGAAGAAACAGACAGAGAGGAATAAACAAAAGAAGTCCAATCTTTTAATCGGATAAGCGCAATCTTATAATCTCCAAGAGCTTGGACAACACTTGTTCACGTGTAAGGTGTGTTGTATCTACAACAATTGCGTCCTTTGGTATAACTAGGGGGGAAATCTTTCTTGTCTTGTCTCTTGAATCCCTTCTACGTATCTCTGTTAGAACCTTTTTGAACTCTGCGTTGTAACCCTTGTCAAGAAGTTCCAGATATCTTCTCCTTGCCCTCTCCCTGTCTATCGCATCTAGAAAGAACTTTACATCTGCATCAGGGAACACTACTGAACCCATGTCTCTGCCTTCTGCAACTATAGAAGAAAGCAGAGCTATTGACCTCTGTATACTGATGAGTTCTTTCCTTACGCTTTGTAGGGTTGCTATCCTTGAGGCAAGGTCACTGATATAGCTAGATCTTATTTCTTCTGATACATCTTTGCCATCTATAAACGTCCTATCTCCACAGATGCTTATAGTAGAGGTAGATATTACCCTGGCACAATCTTCTTCATTGTCTGGATTTATTTGGGAAGAACTTATTTTTAGTGCAGCAGCCCTGTATAATGCACCGGTGTCCAAGTAGATGAAACCTAGCCTTTCCGCAATCCCTTTAGCAACGGTCGATTTCCCTGTTCCAGCAGGGCCGTCTATAGTAATTATCCTGTTACCCACCGATGTTTTCCATGGCATTAAAAAAACCAGGATAAGAGACGTTCACGCAGTCCATGTCGTCAAGTTCTATCTCGATATCCGCTATCTTACCGAGTATATAAAAAGCCATGGCTATCCTATGGTCACCGAAGGTCCTGATACTGCCAGAATGGAACCTTGCTCGGCCTTTTATTACCATGCCATCTTCTAAGATATCCACATCAGCACCTAGTGATTTAAGTCCCTCTGCCATGGCAGCGATCCTGTCAGTCTCCTTTAGCCTGAGTTCCCCTGCATTCCTAATGACACTTTCCCCTTCAGCAAAAGCTGTAACAACGGCAAGGATTGGTATCTCGTCAATTATCCGTGGGATCTCGCCATCCTTCATTACTGTTGACCTTAGGCTGCCCCCCCTTACAATCATGTCTCCTATCCCCTCGCCCGATGAATACCTTATATTTGTCAGCTTTATGTCAGCACCCATCCTCTTGAGAACCTCTACGTATCCTGTTCTGGTGGGATTTATGCACATATCCCTTATTATCAACTCTGAGCCATATGTTGCTGCTGCCCATACAGCTGGAAACGCTGCCGAAGATGGATCAGAGGGTACAACTATCTCCCTTCCGACAAGCTTTTGACCTCCCTTAATCCTCACACTGTTGCCGTCTATACTTAATGACGCACCGAGATAAGCTAGCATCTTTTCAGTGTGGTCACGGCTCTTGGCCGGCTCTATAACCTCGGTTATACCTTCTGCAGTGAGACCAGCAAGCAGTATAGCAGACTTCACCTGTGCAGAAGCCACCTTTGTTCTATATGATATCCCCCTTAGCCTTTTTCCTTTTATGGCTAGCGGGAGAAACCTCTCTTTTCTTGCCATGAAAGATGCACCCATGAATGTCAGCGGCTCTATAAGCCTTGCCATTGGGCGTCTCTTGAGTGAATTATCGCCGGTTATTATGCTTACACCGTCAATGGAGGATAGTATTCCGGTTATCAATCTTGCTGTAGTACCAGAGTTGCCTGCATCTATTACATCATTTGGCTCCTCAAACTGCCCACCACCATGGACCTCCCATATATCATCGTTATTAGCATCTACATCTATGCCTAATCTTTTCAGTGCTTCAACTGTTCTGAATATATCATTTGATTTAAGAGGTTCTCTTATGCTTGTTTTTCCATGGGCCAGTGCACCTAGTATTAATGCCCTGTGGGTTATGGACTTATCGCCAGGAGGCCTTATGTCACCTTTAACCTTCATCAAGTGTTCTCCTTATCTTACTGTATTGTCTAAGGAGTTCCTCTATAGCTTCGGTTTTTCCCACGTTTATGTAAGAACGTAATTTCTCAAGTTCTTTTATATATTCGTTTATAAGCGGTATTATATTATCTTTGTTGTCAAAGAAGATATCTTTCCATACCCTTGGATCTGATGCAGCTATCCTGGTGAAATCCTTGAGGCCTTTTCCGATTAGGGAACGTGGTACAACTGAGTTTTCTATAATGTGCATGTAGCCAAAACTCAACAAGTGGGGTAGATGGCTAGTAACAGCCATGATGGCATCATGACTGCTGGGACTCATGAGCACGGTGTTTGCACCGCACAGTCTCCAGAACATCTTTACCGTCTCGATGCATGCTTTGTCTGTAGAGGGCGTTGGGGTTATTACGCAAATGGCATCTCTCAGGATGGCTGATTCGCCTGATAAGTAGCCGGAACTTTCTTTTCCAGCCAAAGGGTGGCTCCCTACGTACCTTGGCCATAGTGGTTGTATAAGCCTAACTAACGAGACCTTTGTGGAACCGGTGTCCGTGAGTATAGAACCATTCTTCATATGCTTCACAACCTCTGGTGCTATCTTTAGTGCTGTTTTAACAGGCAGGGCAAGTATGACCAGGTCCACGTCTTCAAGCAGGGAAAGATCTGTGCCCCCTTTATCTATTACTTTCTCACTGGCCGCAGCCTCTAGGCTCGATGTGTTGGTGTCAATGGCGACCACACTTGAAATTTCTTCTTTGGAAACCACTGACCTTGCAATAGACGAACCGATTAGTCCAAGACCTACTATACCTATCTTCATAACTTTATCCCAGTATCTTCCCTATTGTTTCCATTAGTGCCCTGTTCTCTTCGGGCATGCCAACACTTATCCTGATGTACTCACTAAGACCGTAGCTGTCCATGTACCTTGTTATTATACCTGCCTTCAGTAATTCCTCGTATACACTCCTTGCACCTTTTCCTACCTTCACCAAGACAAAGTTTGTCTGCGAGGGAACAAATTCCAGGCCAAGCTTTCTGAAACCTGAACAAAGAAAATCCATGCCATTCCAGACTGTGTTTAGGGTGTCTTTCAGGAAAGTGGTATCATCAAGAGCTGCAATACCTGCTCTCTGGGCAAGGAGATTAACGTTGAAAGGGGGTTTAATACGGTTGAGTGCTTCTATTATGGCATTATCTGCAATTCCAAAACCAACCCTTAACCCTGCAAGGCCATGAGATTTAGAAAGTGTTGTTGTTACCAATATTCTTTTGTCATCCTCTATAAATTTAAGCCCACTCTTAAAATCATTTGCCCTCGTGAAAAGTCCGTATGCCTCATCCAGTAGAACAAGTACATGATCTGGCAAAGACCCAAGTAACCTAGATAGGTTGTTGCCACTTATATGTAAGCCTGTTGGATTGTTGGGATTAGCCAGGAACACGATCTTCGTCTGGTTATTAACGCTGGAGATGATCGAATCAATATCTATTTTCAGACCGTCATCCATTGGTACGTTTCTAATAACCGCGCCACATGCTTTAGATGCTATGCTATAATAGCTGAACGTACATTCGGGTATTATCGCATTATCGCCTGGTTCAAGATATGCCCTGCATGCTAGGTCTATAACCTCGTCAGATCCGTTCCCAACTATTACCTGCTCCTCTTTACACCCAAAGAAGCCCGCGGCCTTTATCCTTAGTTCTTCTGCAGCTGTGTCGGGATATAGATTTATCTTGGACTTGTAATTATCTATGGCACGTAGAGCGGCTGGGCTTGGACCAAGTGGGTTTTCATTTGAGGCCATCTTTATGGGATTTTCAATGCCGTATCTCTTTGCTATCTCTTCCTTTGCCTTCCCTGGTCTATACGCAGGTATGTGGTTTATCCAAGAAGCTGTCTTCGGAGGTCTCAAGACAATATTCCTCCTTCTGGATAAGATCCCAGTATCTTGATGTCCTTTGTGCACGATTTTAGATCTTCTATGGCCTTTGTTACTCCCTCCTCATCAAGATTCCCCTCAATATCAATGAAGAACAGATACTCCCATGGGTTTTTCTTTGAGGGTCTTGATTCTATCTTTGTCAGATTTATACCCTCACTCGCAAAGGAACCGATTGCCTTGTATAATGCGCCTGGGACGTTTTCCAACGTGATGATTATGGATGTCTTTGCCTTTCCTTGTACCTTTGCCATGTGCCTTGATATTATCCAGAACCTTGTTATGTTGTCAGGATTATCGTTTATTTTGGATGCCAAGATACGTAATCCGTATATCTTGGCCGTATACTCTGACGCGATGGCTGCTCCTGATGGATGTTTCGCAGCAGCCATTGCTGCCTCCGATGTACTTGCCATGTCTACAATCTTAACCCCAGGGAGGTTTTTATTGATCCAGTCTCTACACTGGGCAATAGCCTGCGGATGTGAGAATAGACGGGTTATGTCTGAGATATCAACCTTTGCCATAAGGTGATGTACTATTGGCAACATTATCTCCCTGTAAACGTATAGTCTTGATGATGCCATCATATCCAAGGTCTGGTTTATCATTCCCTCAGTAGAATTCTCAACCGGGACTATACCAAAGTCTACTCTTTCTGATATTACCTCTTTTATAACAGAGTCTATGCTAGGTCTGGGTACCAATATGGAATCAAAACGGAAGGTCTTGAATGCTGCCAGGTGGCTATAGCTACCTTCAGGGCCAAGGTATGCTATTCTCTTTTTCGACTGAAGCGACCTTGATATGCTGAAAATCAAACTGTATATCTCTTCCAACATCTGTGGAGTAAGAGGAGGAGACGCCCTATGTCTCAACCTTTCCAGTATGTATGACTCCCTGGTTAAGTCTTCTATTTCCATGCCTTCCTTATTTTTCTGCCTTCCAATCTCTAGGGATAACATGGCCCTTTCTTTGAGAAGACGAACAATAGTGTCATCCACTGAGTCAATCTTCTTTCTGATCTTTTCTATCTTATCGCTCATCGTCACACTCTAGTCTGTCTCAGATTTTATCCTGGACAATCCCAAGGGTGAGGGTATCAGAAAGGTTCTGGCTTTGCAAGATTGTATGCTAGACTATGAGCTTTGCTTGTTCAGGTTGAGCATGTGTAAATGGAGATACCTTGTTTGCGTTCTTTTGTAAAGTTGCGTAGAGGTACTTACATGAGTTGGAGTTGAGCCTAAGAAGTCTATCCTTGACTTTGACCATCATTATTGATGTATAATATATAATAAGTTTATTGGAGATTGTAAGTGCTAAACAAACTTGATATTCTGGAGCAGAAGATAAAAAAGTTGCTGGAACTGGTTGAAGGTTTAAAGCAGGAGAGATTAGACTTAGAGGTAAGGTTAAAGGAAAGGGAGGGTGAAATAGCAGGGCTCAAGAGCGATATGGAAAACCTCCTGGCGGAGAGGGATCGTATAAAAGAGAAGATCACACATCTTATCAAGAGTGTGGAAGACTTTTAATCTTGTCGGGATCTATCAGACTTAGCATATTAGGTCATGAGTATAAGGTAAAGGTCAAGGGTGACCAAGGCTATCTTCAGGAGCTTTCTAAGTACATAGATGGCAAGGTAGTAGAGGTCCAGAGATCAAAGACTGCTGTCTCAACCAAGGATCTGATAGCATTGGTTATGCTTAACATGGCCGATGAAGTAGCCCAGGCGAGGAAAGAGCTGGATGAATTAAAGTTGAAAGCAGATAGCCGGTTAGAGAAACTGATAGATTATATAGACACATACTTGGGGTAATTACTCGCCCCTACTTTTTGCATGCTTCTACGGTCGTTTTCCGTCAAGCACATAAACGAGAGGATAATATTCTTAGGCCCTGGCGCAAGCTGAGATCTTCATAAAGATCGAGGATTTCAGTGCAAAAGAAATATTGTAAAGATAGTCTGTGCATCTGGGCAGGGTACTTTATCCACCCTCTATTCCCAAGAAAATCGGCTCGAGCGAAGGTATTATGCTAACAAAGGAAGAAATAAGGAGGGATGCGCTAAGGCGGAGAGAAGGTCTTAGTAGAGGTACTCGGCTCAAGTTTGAGAGATTGATAGAGTCCCATATAGCCGAGTTTCCCAGGTTCAAGTGGGCATCAATAATAGCCTTGTATGCACCTACTAGAGGCGAGGTTAACATACTTTCACTGTTAAATATTAGTGACAAGGTCTTCGTGTTCCCGAGGGTTGAGGGAGAGTATATCAAGTTTTACAAGGTATCCTCATTGGAGGATCTTGAAAAGGGTAAGTTTGGTATAATGGAACCTGTAGGGGGCGAGCCTGTATATCCTTTAGATATCGGTCTTGTGCTTGTGCCTGGGCTAGCTTTCGACAGGAGTGGCTTCAGAATAGGTTATGGCAAGGGTTACTTTGACCGGCTTATGAGGGAGTATCCCTCCATGACAACAATGGGCGTATGTTTCAAGGCCTTTCTCTTTGATGCTTTGCCACGGGATCCTTGGGATGTACGTGTAAGTTTTGTGGTGACAGAAAGTGGGGTCTACATGACAAGAGGTGAAGGATCATGATGATAGTGTACATAGCTTTGTCCTTATTTGTTGGTCTGGGTCTGGGTTATCTCATTAAGGTAATTCTGGATAAGAGATATGTAAGAGATGCCTCTAGTACTGCATCAAGATTGGTAGAAGAGGCGAAGAAAGAGGCATCCAACATGATAGCAGATGCTAGGCTAAAGTCTAAGGAAATGATATTCAACGCTAAATCACAGGGCGAGAGAGAAGCAAAGGAAAGGATGAAGGAAATCTCTCAGGCCGAGAAGAGGCTTGCTCAAAGGGAAGACAAGATAGACACTAAGCTCTCCCTTCTTGACAAACGCGAACAGGACGCAAAGAGAACAGAAGAAAAGCTCACCCAGAAATTGAGAGAAGTTGAACAGATCAGGCATGAAGTAGAAGCCCTTCGTAGGGAACAGATAGGTAGGCTTGAAAAGATAAGTGGGTTGAGTCAGGAAGAGGCGAAGAAGGAATTAATGTTGACTCTAGAGAGCGAGGCAAAACACGAGGCTGCCAAGAAGCTCAGGCAAATTCAGGAAGAAGCCCAGGCTACGGCAGACAAGAAGGCCAAGGAGATATTGGCGACAACCATACAGAGGTTTTCAGCAGACGTGGTGAATGAACATACTGTGTCTGTTGTTAACCTTCCGAATGAAGAGATGAAGGGAAGGATTATTGGGAGAGAGGGGAGGAACATCAGATCCATCGAGTCTCTAACAGGGGTTGACCTTATTATTGATGATACGCCTGATGCGGTTGTAATTTCTTGTTTTGACCCTGTAAAGAGAGAGGTAGCAAGGCTTGCACTTGAGAAGCTGGTAGCGGACGGAAGAATACATCCGGCAAGGATTGAAGAGGTTGTTGAAAAGGTAGAGAAAGAGGTTAGGGATAGCATATGGGAAGCAGGCCAGCAGGCCACCTTTGACGTTGGTATACATGACATACACCCGGAGCTCGTAAGATTGATTGGAAAATTGAAATACAGGACAAGCTTTGCCCAAAACGTATATCAGCATTCCCTGGAGGTCGCTCACCTTTGCGGTGTAATGGCAGCTGAGGTAGGCGTTAACCAGAAGATAGCTAAGCGCATAGGGCTACTACACGATATAGGTAAGGCAGTGGATCATGAACTAGAGGGATCTCATGCTATTATTGGTGCAGACATAGCAAAGAGATACGGGGAGTCTGATGAAGTTGTCGAGGCAATAGCATCACACCATGACGAGACGCCCGTAACCTCGGTCTACGGTTTTCTCGTGCAGGCAGCAGATACACTCTCTGCAGCAAGGCCAGGGGCTAGGCAGGAGATGCTTGAAAATTACATAAAGAGACTCTCAGACCTTGAGTCACTAGCAGTATCATTCAAGGGTGTTACAAAGGCATACGCGGTGCAGGCAGGAAGGGAGATAAGGGTAATAGCAGATATATCACAGATTAATGATGATAACATGGACACGCTTGCTCAGGACATTGCAAAGGCCATTGAAAAGCAGATGATCTACCCTGGTCAGATAAAGGTTGTAGTAATCAGGGAGAACCGTGCAGTTGGGTATGCAAAATGAGGCTTACTAGAAGATTGTTAATAGTATAGGTGGTGCTCATGGGACATATGGACATTGATAAGCAGGTTAAAGAGATTACAAGGGGTGTGGTTGACATCGTATCCCGAGAGGAACTTGTTGATAGGTTGAAGAAAAGCAGGCCGCTTCGAATTAAAACGGGTTTTGACCCTACTGCCCCTGACATTCACCTTGGACACACGGTTCTACTTAGGAAGATGAAGCAATTTCAGGATGCTGGGCATAGGGTAATATTCTTAATAGGTGATTTCACAGGCATGATTGGGGATCCTAGTGGAAGAAGCACGATAAGAAGGCCCATGACAAGGGAACAAGTATTGGAAAATGCGAGGACATATCAGCAACAGATCTTTAAGGTGCTCGACCCTGACAGGACCGAAATTAGATTCAATTCAGAGTGGATGTCGAAAATGAACATCACGGAGTTCATAAGGCTAGCATCCACCCAGACCGTTGCACGGATGCTAGAGAGGGATGATTTTAAGACTAGGTTTGCCGACCGAAAACCAATCGGTATCCATGAGTTCATGTATCCCCTTGTTCAGGGTTATGATTCCGTTGCATTGAATGCGGACGTAGAGCTTGGAGGCACAGACCAGGTATTTAACTTGTTGATGGCAAGAGAGATTCAGAAGGCCTATGGTCAAGATCCGCAGGTCATTATCACATTACCTTTGCTCGAGGGACTGGACGGTGTTCAAAAGATGAGTAAGTCCTACAACAACTACATAGGTATAAACGATAAGCCGTCCGAGATGTTTGGCAAGTTGATGTCAATCTCAGATGAGCTTATGTGGAGATATTATGAATTGCTTAGTTCAAAGAAGCTCGAAGAAATAAATCTAATGAAGACAAGGGTTGAAAACGGACAGTTACATCCCATGGAGGTAAAGATGGAACTGGCAAGTGAACTAGTAGAAAGTTTCCATGGCAAGGCAGATGCCATCAGGGCAAGACAGGAGTTTGAGCAGGTATTTCGTGCAAGGTCTCTGCCGGATGACATGCCAGAAGTATCCTTGAGACTAGATAAACCATGGATATGCACAGTTCTGAAGGATAGCCATCTCACCACCAGTACTTCGGAGGCAAAACGTATGATACGACAGGGAGCTGTCAGGCTCGATGGGGAGCGTATCAAGGATGAGGACATGATCCTGCCATCTGGTACTTATATCATAAAGGTGGGTAGAAGGCGTTTTGCTAGGGTTAAAATAAATCTTTAAGATATCCGATAAATGGCCTTGACAATGGTAACAACTTCATCTAGAAGGTCAGGGCTGTTTGAGGATATTTTAGACCTTGACAAGGCTATTGTTCTTTAATAGAAAGCACACCCTGTTGGAGTAAGACAGGAAAACGTCGCTTGACAGGGGTTAGCTTTCTTGGTACTGTTAAGCTAGGGAAGTAGCGTTAAATATAAGTATTGATCTTTGAAAACTGAATAGTGAAAGATGCGAAAAATTCTATTTGAGAGTTTGATCCCGGCTCAGAACGAACGTTGGCGGCGTGCCTAACACATGCAAGTCGAACGAGAAATCCCGGGCTTGCCCGGGAGAGTAAAGTGGCGCACGGGTGAGTAACGCGTGGGTAACCTGCCCTGAAGTGGGGGATAACTCGCCGAAAGGCGAGCTAATACCGCATAAGTCCTTTGGGCATAAGTTCAAAGGGGAAAGGTGGCCTCTTCTTGAAAGCTACCGCTTTAGGATGGGCCCGCGTTGGATTAGCTTGTTGGTGAGGTAATGGCTCACCAAGGCTACGATCCATAGCTGGTTTGAGAGGACGACCAGCCACACTGGAACTGAGACACGGTCCAGACTCCTACGGGAGGCAGCAGTGAGGAATATTGCGCAATGGGGGAAACCCTGACGCAGCGACGCCGCGTGGGTGAAGAAGGCCTTCGGGTTGTAAAGCCCTGTCAGAGGGGAAGAAAGGGGATACGGTTAATACCCGTATCCATTGACGGTACCCTCAGAGGAAGCACCGGCTAACTCCGTGCCAGCAGCCGCGGTAATACGGAGGGTGCAAATGTTGTTCGGATTTACTGGGCGTAAAGAGCACGTAGGCGGATAGGCAAGTCAGGTGTGAAAGCCCGGGGCTTAACCCCGGAATTGCACTTGAAACTGTCTGTCTTGAGTGTGGTAGAGGGGAGTGGAATTCCCGGTGTAGAGGTGAAATTC
>WFSG01000034.1 GCA_015486075.1 Deltaproteobacteria bacterium | reverse complement strand
GCCGTTATAGGCATACCTGATCCAAAGTGGCAGGAAAGGCCTCTTGGCTGCGTGGTTCCTGTTCCCGGGGAGACGGTCACAGAGGATGAACTCAAGCGATTCTTGAAGGACAAGGTAAAGGCATCCTGGTGGATACCTGATAAATTCGTGTTTCTCGACCAGATACCAAAGACGAGCGTTGGTAAGTTTAACAAGAGAGAGCTCAGGGACATGTATGCGAGTGGGAAACTAGAGGCCTGAATATAAGAAAATACTCTTGCATGCACTCCATGCTTGGTGATTAAAATTTATTCTTATATGGGGTGCATGCATGGTTTTTGCTTACGTCAATTAAGTCAACCCATGGCATTCGTATTATGATATAATTTGTTTGAATTATTAGTTTTTCTTGATTGATCTGCAACAATGAATAATGTATTAGGATAACCCGTGTATCTTAACCCATTAGAATACTTTGTACTTGAGGTGTATTTACACCTTGCATGGCGGAGCTTTACATTAACTTGAACAAGGGGTAAGGTCTTGTCATTTAATAACATGCAGGGAGAATGTTATGGATATGCCCTTTATTGATCTGGCAGCACAACAGTCTAGGATATACGACAGAATAGAGGAAAACATAAAGAAAGTCCTTTCCCATGGCCAATACATAATGGGACCAGAGGTCGGGGAACTCGAAGAAAGGCTTGCAGGCTTTGTTGACGTAAAGTTTGCGATAGGTTGCTCTTCAGGGACGGACGCACTTCTCATGGCTCTCATGGCGCATGACGTGGGCCCTGGAGACGCTGTATTCACCACTCCCTTCACCTTTGTCGCAACTGCAGAGACGATCTCACTCACTGGTGCAACCCCTGTGTTTGTCGATATTGAACCTGATACGTTTAATATAGATCCTGGTTTGCTGGCGCAGGCCTTTGATGCCCTGGAGAAGATGGACCCTGATATCTATCCCCTTCCAGCAGGCTTTGAGGGGCTTAAACCCCGCGGTATAGTTGCAGTGGACTTGTTTGGCCAGTGCGCGGATTATGATAGAATAATTAGCTTTGCAAGGGACAGGGGGCTATTTGTCATTGAAGATGCGGCCCAGTCCCTCGGGGCAGAGTACCATGGAAGGAAGGCAGGCTCCTTGGCAGATTGTGCAGCCACCTCTTTTTTCCCTGCGAAACCCCTGGGGGCCTATGGGGATGGTGGCATGGTATTCACTGCTGATGCCTACCTTGCCGAGAAGCTCTACTCGATACGCGTGCATGGAAAGGGTTCTCACAAGTACGAGAACTTAAGGCTCGGTCTCAATGGCAGGCTCGATACCATACAGGCGGCTATACTTATTGCAAAGTTTGAGATATTTCCTGAAGAGATAGAACTGAGACAGGAGGTCGCAGCCCGCTACACCGAGCTCCTCGGGCAAAGTGGCGTGGTGAGTTGTCCCAAGGTGAAGCCTGGCCTTAAGAGTGCGTGGGCACAGTATTCCCTTGTGAGTGAACACAGGGATACAATACTCGGGAAGCTTAAGGCATCTGGTATTCCCACTGCAATATACTATCCCATCCCCCTTCACTTCCAGGGTGCTTACCGTCACCTGGGCTACAAGAAAGGGGATTTCCCGATGGCCGAGAAGATCTCCAGGACCATATTCAGTATTCCTATGCATCCATACATGAAGCCCGAAGACCAGAGGCTTATTGCAGAGATCATACTGGATTCAGTATGATTTTAAACATGGTGCAATGTATACATTTTTAATCATTAGGTGATGTCTATGGCTTGTGGAGGTATGAGTGGCAGATAAAGGTGATGGTATAATAAAGATTGCTGTTGTAGGTGCAGGGTACTGGGGTAAAAATCTTGTGAGGAATTATGCAGAGCTGGGTGTACTGGATACAATATGCGATACAAGTGGGCAGGTGATCGATCTCTTCAGAGCCAGGTATCCCTCTGTAAAGTGCATTACCAGTTACCAGGATGTTATGGATGATAATAACATAACTGGTGTGGTGCTTGCCGTACCTGCTGCCATGCACTTCTCCCTTGCGAGGGAGGCCCTACTTGCAGGCAAGGACGTATACGTGGAAAAGCCCCTCAGCCTGGATCTGGATGAGGCAAAGGAACTCAAGGAGATTGCCGAGAAGGAGTCAAGTATACTCATGGTAGGTCACCTCTTGCAGTATCATCCGGCGTTTATTAGGCTCAAGGAATTGGTAAAGGAAGGAAAGCTTGGCAGGGTAAATTACATATACTCCAACAGGCTCAACTTTGGCAAGATAAGGCGAGAAGAGGACATTCTTTGGAGTTTTGCACCGCACGATATATCCATGATATTGAGCCTTGCAGGCGAGCCCGTGGAATCAGTGGTGGCACTTGGGGGGAACTATTTGCACAAGAAAATCGCGGATGTCACGACAACTCACCTTGACTTCCCGAGTGGTCTCAAGGCCCACGTGTTTGTATCCTGGCTCCATCCTTTCAAGGAACAGAAGCTGGTCGTGGTGGGTGACAAGAACATGGCGGTGTTTAACGACACCCTTGCCTGGGATGAGAAGCTCACCCTTTATCCCCATACCATTGATTGGCATGATGGAGTGCCCGTACCCGAGAAAAAAGAGGCCATAAAGGTGGATGTTCCTGCAAAGGAACCCTTGAGAACAGAATGCGAACACTTCCTTGAATGTATAAAGACCAGGGAAAGGCCCATAACAGATGCTGACGAGGGCATAAGGGTTTTAAGCGTGCTCAAGGCAAGCCAGGACTCTCTTAATGGCGATGGAAAGAGAGTTGCTGTAAGGCTTAATGAGGTTGAGCCCTTCTTTGTGCATGAAACCAGTTTTATAGATAACAATGTTACAATAGGCAAGGGCACCAAGATATGGCACTTCAGCCATGTACTGAGAAACTCCCGTATCGGCCATGACTGCACCATAGGCCAGAACGTGGTTATAGGTCCTGACGTGGTTATAGGAGACGGCTGCAAGATCCAGAACAACGTATCCATCTACAAAGGGGTAACACTTGAGGATCATGTCTTTTGTGGACCATCTGCTGTGTTCACGAATGTTTACAACCCAAGGGCAAATATACCCAGGATGGAAGAGTTGAGGCCCACCCTTGTAAAGAGAGGGGCAACAATCGGTGCCAATGCCACTATTATATGCGGTTACACCATAGGTGAGCACGCCTTCGTGGGAGCTGGTGCGGTGCTTACAAGGGGTGCACCGGACTATGCCCTCATGGTAGGGAACCCTGCAAAACAGTTAGGCTGGATGTGCGAGTGTGGAAACAGGCTGGATGATGATCTGCGTTGCTCTCACTGCGGCAAGGAATACGAAAGAACTGAGAGCGGGATCAGGGAAAGATCTGGAACCTAGGACCAGATCTCTCCTGGCTACATTCTTTATTCCTGAGGATGGATCGTGGAAAAAGAGAGTATGCACCCATACCCTGAAGATGAGATAGACCTCTACGAACTATGGCTTGTCCTTAGGAAGAGGGCCGTGATTATAACGGTGGTTGCATTACTTTGTCTTGGGGTAGGCTTAGCGTATGCCCTGTTCTCACCCCGGGTATACAGGGTGTCAAACATAATGTTTCTAAAGAGCTTTGATATATCTCACCATGCAGCTGTTTTAGGGATGCAATCCCCCAGCAGGGTCTACCTTGTATCTGTGGCTGAAGTTAAGTCTTTTGTTGATTCCCTTAATAGGTTTCCAGCCTCGCAAAGGGCAGGCCTTTTGGGCCTGGATACCGGTGTCATGAGAGATATAAGGAATATAAAGGTCTCGGGTATAAAAGGCGCCAAGGCACTGAAGATAGACGTGGACACGCTTGATGGCAAATCAGGCGTGAAGGCCATAGATGCCGTTGTAAATTTTATAAACACGAGGCCTGTTGTAAGGGAGAGGATAGCATCAGAGAGAGCCGTTGTCTTAAAGAATACAGATGTGCTCAAAAAGATAATGGATAAGCCACAGATTATAGATGGGAAGGATAGATTAATAATATACTCTCCAGAGGTATCCCTTTTTACACTGAAGGAAAGTTACAATGCAATGTGCAGTGCCCTTGAAGAGCTAGGTAAAGGCAGGGTCGTAGCTCTGGGTGATAGGACCATTGTCCCGGTAAGGCCAGAAAGGCCAAAGAAGAAACTTATCTTTGCTCTCAGCATTGTACTGGGACTTCTTGCAGGTATATTTGCAGCGTTTTTCGTGGAGTGGATCGAAAATGCCCGTGCTTATCACAAGGCGAATAACTAGTTAGTACAGGAGGTCGTCATGGGAGACTCGGAGGACAGAGAATATTACGATGACGAGATTGACCTGGGGGAGATCATCTCAGCCCTTTCAAGGAGGAAATGGCTGATACTGGGCATTGTAAGTGTCAGCCTTATTCTTGCTATTGGATGGAGCATCCTGGGATCAAGGGATTGCACAGAGGCCCTTATACAGCTCAATTTTTCAGGCATGGAGAAGCACAAGTACCCTGATGGCAGCCAGTTTGACATGTATGACATAATAGCGCCTGATATCATGGTAAGAGCAGCTTCATCCATCACGGATACTGAGCACAGGAAGGTCTTTACTGCTAAACCAAGGAACTTTGTCTTCATAGATCCATTTATACCATTTGAGGTGAGAGAGAAGATGAAGGCAATGGAAAGGGAACACAAGACATACATCTATCTTCCCAACCAGTTTTACCTCAGGTTTATCCAGCATCGCCAAGGAGGAGTATTCAGCCCGGAAGAGAGAAAGCAGGTGCTCCTTGGTATAATTGATGCCTACAGGGATGATTTCATGGATCAGTTTGTTAATCAACCCCTGCTTGATGTGAACTTCTTGAAAGATTTTGTGACCGGCCATGACTATGGAGACGTGTATAATGCAATGGATGATTGCGTGGACACTTACATCAGTTTCCTTGATGCCAGGATAAAGAAGGCCGGCCACTACAGGTCACCAACGACAAATGAGTCCTTTGTTGACATAAGGGCATCCCTAGAGGCCTTGAAGGATACGGATCTTAAAGAGGTAGGTTCTATAATAACTATCTCTCACCTTACCAGGAATAGGGAGAACCTTATAAAGCAATACCAGTACAGGCTAAAGGAGATAAGAAAGGAAAAGGAAAAAAAGGAACAGGAAGCTGGTGTTGCCAGGCAACTACTCCAAGAGGTATGGCAGAAGAGCAGCAGGAACATGTCAATCGCATCCGGTACCAGGGCAGGTGGTAACAATATATCTGGCATAATGCTTAATTCTGACATACTGGAAAAGCTGAGCGACAAGGAGGACGTTGCCTTGCTTTTAAAGAGGGCGCTTGACGCAGAGGTAAAGGCAAAATCTTTAGGTGTGGACGAGGTGTACCTGGAAAAAGATCTTGCTGCAATCACCAGGGAAAAGCCTGGATCCAAAGACAGGGCAATATACAATTGGGTTGATAAAAAGCTGGACTTCATACAGGCAAAATTGCAGTCCCTTGCAAAAGAAGCCAATGACCTGAACCAGGAGTACCTTAGGAACAAGTTTTCAAGTGTTGTGCAGGTACTCGAATATCCACGCTCATTTGTAACCTATCCAAGAAATCCCCGCCTCGTGATTGCATTGAGCTTTGTACTAGGCCTTATGCTCGCAATATTCATTGCCCTTTTCCTCGAGTACCTATCTGGGCGTGAGAAGGAAAAGACACAATGAGGGCGGTATGGCAATATAAAAACTTAACTAGTGGGATCTCCCATATTTCTAAAGGAGGTTTGGATGAGTCTTAAAAGCATTGCAAAGTTATCCCTTGCATGGCCGTTTATAAGTTTCTACTGGGCAAGGCAAAAGGCAGAACAACACTGGGTAAACAAGTGCAAGAAGTGGAACTTGCCACCTGATGTAGGCCAGGTGGCAAGGCTCAGCATATTGCCACTCATTGACTGGTACGCTGCGCGTGACGGGCTTGCTACAGAGCCAGGCGTCTCATATCTAGTAAAAACAGATAGTTCCACCATACTCTTTGACCTGGGGTACAACAAGCTCAAGGAGCACCCATCCCCCCTATTGAGGAACATGGGGTCGCTAGGGGTAGGTTTTGAAGACATAGATACAATTGTGATATCCCATCCACATGCGGACCATATAGGCGGCGATATCAACCAGTTGAAAAGGACCTTTTCCCCTAGTTCAAGGCCAGTTGACCTCTCTAGGCAAGCGATATTCTTGCCACCTGGAATGAGCCATCCAGACTACAATACCATGCAGGTTGTAAGGCCAATAAAGATTGCAAAAGGGGTTATAAGCACGGGTCCCATATACAGCGCCCAGTTTATACTTGGCAACACACTTTTCCCTATGGGTATAACACCAGAGCAGGCCCTGGTGGTAGACGTGAAGTCAAAGGGCGTGGTTATTATCGTGGGCTGCGGCCACCAGGGGCTTCCAAGGATACTTGAACTGGTTGACCAACTCTTCAAGAAACCCATATACGGTATTATAGGTGGGCTTCACTTTCCTGTGACTGGCTCCCGCATGACTGCCCTGGATGGTAAGTTGCAGGTGCAAAGGCACTTTGGCACAGGAAAGCTGCCGTGGAGGCCAATTACCAAGCAGGAGGTACTCTCTAACATATCTGCACTAAAATCCTATAATCCTTCCATTGTATCGCTCTCTGCTCATGACAGTTGCGACTGGTCGATAGATGCATTCAAGGATGCATTTGGTCCTGGCTACAGGGACTTAAAGGTCGGGCAGGAGATAAAAATATCATCAAGGTCGAAGAAATAGGTAAATATATCATGCCAAGCACTGGAGGTAGCATGGATTATTCTGTAAGCCCTGATGGCAAAAGATTTCCCCTTCCAAGGGAGGAAGACTATAAAAAAGAATTCGCCACGCTTAAGAGAAGGGTTTCAGCGGAGCGCAAGAAAGGCAGGCAGGTAGTTGTTGTAATGGGACTGGGCTTTGTCGGGGCTGTCATGGCTGCAGTGGTGGCAGATAGCAAGGACAAGGCCACGGGTGAACCTACCAAGTTCGTAATAGGTATGCAGAGGCCGTCTAGCCGTAGTTTCTGGAAGATCCCGATCCTTAACAAGGGGATATCACCTGTCAAGGCAGAGGACCCGGAGGTGTACACCCTGATAGAGAGATGCGTGAAAGAGCAGAAGAACCTCATAGCCACGTTTACGTACGATGCATTGAAACTCTCGGACGTGGTCGTGGTTGACGTGCAGTGCGACTTCAGTAAGCAAGACCTGGGCGAGTGCACAACAGGTAGTGCTGAGATAAGTGCACTGGAGGAGTCCCTCAGGATAATCGGCTCCAAGATTGACCCTTCCTGCCTTGTGCTCATAGAGACAACAGTACCGCCCGGTACAACGGAATACATAGCATACCCAGCGATAAAAAAGGCCTTTGAGAAAAGGGGCATAGAAAAAGAGCCCCTGATTGCACACAGCTACGAGAGGGTCATGCCTGGTAGAAACTACGTGAAGTCCATACGTGATTTCTGGAGGGTGTGCAGCGGCATAAACCAGGAGAGCAGGGAGAGGGTGAAGGATTTTCTCTCCAGCGTTCTAAACGTGGACAAGTACCCGCTAACCGTGCTTGATAAGCCCATAGAGAGCGAGACGGCAAAGATAGTTGAGAATAGCTATCGCGCAACCATCCTTGCATTCCTTGACGAGTGGAGCACGTTCTGCGAGAGGAACGGGGTGGATCTGGTTAAGGTAATAGGTGCAATAAAGGTAAGACCCACGCATGATAACATCATATTTCCGGGCCCTGGCATTGGTGGTTACTGCCTTCCAAAGGATGGAGCTCTGGGCGTGTGGGCATATCGTCATCTCATGGGCTTTGAAGATGGGTTGTTCAAGATAACCCCAAAGGCCATAGACATCAATGACACCAGGTCCTTGCATGCTGTTCACCTTGTGCGCGATGCCTTGAGGAACATGGGCAAGGTTGTGGCCGCGTCCATCATCACGGTGCTCGGTGCCTCCTACAGGGAGGACGTTGGAGATACGCGCTACAGCGGCTCGGAACTGATCGTGCGCAAACTCACGGAGATGGGTGGAGAGGTAAGGGTACACGACCCTTACGTGGATCACTGGTGGGAGTTTGAAAAGCAAGATTCCTACCCGGCCACAGGCCAGAGCCTGGCAAGGTTCTTCAGGAACCAGGATATCTTGAGAGACCTTAAGGTCGAAAAGGACATCAAGACAGCAATCAAGGGCTCGGATGCCATAGTGCTCGCCGTTAGGCACACTCACTACCTTGACCTTGATCCAGACCAGGTTGTAGACATGATAGGATCGCCTGCTGCCATCATAGACTGCTTTGGCATACTTGATGATGCAAGGATAAAGAGATACTTCGAGCTTGGCTGCGAGGTAAAGGGCTTAGGCCGTGGCCATATCCAGCGAATAAAGGAAGAAGTGCGCTCAAGATAATGGGGTCGCTTCTTCATAAAACTCTAGATACCCTTTGGCCCACGCGGATCAAGCCCCTTACCATAGGCCCAGGGACAAGGATCATTGTCATGAGTGACATGCACCGTGGCGATGGTTCTGGCTCTGATGACTTTGCGCATAACTCTGTAATCTATAAATGCGCCCTTGACTATTATTTCTCCCATGGGTTCACCTACATAGAGCTCGGTGATGGCGAGGAACTATGGGAGGTCGGCGCCTTTGACCAGATATATATCACCCATAGCTCAGTATACGATAGGTTAAGGCAATTCCATGATCCCGATCCAGAGGTTACCCGCTATATAAAGGTCTGGGGTAATCACGATGAGAAGTGGGAGCATAGCGAATCAAAGCTCGAAAAGATATTCAAGGGTATTCATATCTACGAAGCAGTAATTATCGACACAGTCGATACAAATAAAACTGGAAAGCGCATGCTCCTCTGGCATGGTCACCAGGCAGATCCCATGTGCAGTGGAAGAGTGGCTAAGTTGTCTAAGTTCTTTGTTCGCCATTTCTGGCCACGCCTCCAGCATGCAGGCGTAAAGGACCCAACAAGGGCAGCGACCAACCCGGGTATGTGTGCTAAGATTGATGAGACACTATCATCCTGGGCAAGAGAGAATGATAAAGGCATAGACATCATAATAGCTGGCCACACCCACCGCCCCGTGTATGAAAACCTCTCACTCACCGAGCGCAGGTATCTTGAATCAGGCATGGAAGGCCCTGCAATAAGGAAGGATCTTCACCCCGGGCCTTTTTATTACAATACAGGTTCCTGTGTGCATCCAAGGTGCATCACGGGCCTTGAGATCACTATGGATCAAGGCCTTCCAGGTTTTAAGCTGGTAAAATGGGGCTATGGCACAGCGAACTGCCAAGGTGCTGCAGAACACAGTTTAACCATCTCTCGCACAGTGCTGGAACCTGAGATATAAGAGATTATGGGGTCGCGTCTTCAAAACTCCGATTGCAAATATCTCAGAAGGTATGCATTATCTCAATACATCTTATGCCAATTGGTTTAAAGCAAAATGTAAACAGATCTGAAATATTCAAAAGAAAACGGGGTAATGTTTATAGACAATTAACAGTGTATCTGATAAAAAAGATATACAGATCTGTCGTTAAGAGGACCCCTAGGAGGTGCATACGGAGCGAGTTTTTACTGCAGTAATACATAAGGAAGGTGATATATATGTGGCTGAATGTCCGGATGTTGGGACAGTAAGCCAAGGGTATACCATAGAGGAAGCGATAAATAATTTAAAAGAGGCCACAGAGCTTTATCTTGAGGAATTTTCTGTAGAAATTAAAGGTAATCCCATTTTAACCACATTCAAGGTTGCAGTGAATGCATAGGTTGCCGATTATATCCGGTAGGGATGCGCTAAAAAAACATTTGAGAAAATGGGGTTTAAAAAAGTCAGGCAACGGGGTAGTCATGCAGTTTTAAGAAAAGGTAATAAAGGCTGCGTCATTCCTTTACATAAAGAACTTGCTATAGGAACCTTAAGGGGTGTTTTGCGTCAATCAGAAGTTTCTATTGAAGAGTTTTTAAAACAGTTGAAAGAGATTTGAGGTATCAGAAATGCTTAAAAAGGTAACAGGAAAAATGGAAGAGAAAAGAAAATGAATGCCAAATGTGAAGACGCGACCCCTAGGACCCGTTGGGTGCACCAACAAAAGTGAACAAACTTTCTTTGATCAAATAGG
>WFSG01000033.1 GCA_015486075.1 Deltaproteobacteria bacterium | reverse complement strand
TGCACCTGGATGCGAATATCCACCAAATACTGACCTTTTCAATGCATATGCCATGGTTAAGGCAGCTGAGATCTTTGGATGATACCCATGACAAGGAGTGAAAGGAGAATATTTCCATGAAAGGTAAAAACACCTTGTTAGCAAACATAGAACAAGCAGTACGCGAACATAAGCTCTCTGGTGTAGAGGCACTGATAAAACAGGCACTAGATAAGAAGGTGGATCACCAGGAAATCAAGACCACCCTGATACGCGCCGTGGAGGTAGTAAGAAAAAAGCTGATGTCCAACAAGATGTCCATACCCGAGTTTCTTTTGTCTATAGACACCATGTTCATTGCACTCGATATTATCTCCAGAGAAAAGCCTGGTCCAGCACAGGCAAAGGGCTCTATTGTAATAGGCCTTGTGGAGGGGGATCCACACGACCTAGGTAAAAACATAATATCAAGGGTCTACCAGGCCTATGGTTACAAGGTACTTGACCTGGGAAGGGAGGTATCAAGAGATGCATTTGTTAGCGCAGTTCATGGGACAAAGGCGGATATCCTTGCGCTCTCAGCCATGATGTCAACCACCATGCCTGCAATGCAGGGCATCATACAGGAAGTAAAGCTAAAACACCCTGGTATCGTGGTGATGGTAGGTGGCGCACCACTGGACAGGGAGATAGCTATGCGCTACGGTGCAGATGGCTATGCAGACTCAGCGCTTACCGTTATAGAAGAGACCGAGGCTGCATTAAATAATGCAAGATAATACAAGGCAATAGGGATAGTAGGGTAGTGAAATACGACCTGCCCAGGGACATATTCTCCATTGCAAGGTCCATGGTGGTCTCCAGGCTTGGATACAGCACCCAGGATGGACTTGATCCGGATATATCGACCATGGTGGACAGGGCAATAGAAAGCATACTATCCGCTGCAAGGCCACGCGGAACCTACAGGAAACTCTTGGTTAGCAGACTAACCAAGAAAGGAATTATCACAGAAGCCGGTATCGTGGAGAGCAGCATGTTCAAGCAGCTCGCAAGCATGAGTAAAGGGGAAAAACACCTGGTATTTATAGTGACCACGCTTGGCCTGAGCCTAAACGACCTGTGTAACAAGGACGATAGCCTTGCATGGCAGATGGTATCCGATGCAGCGGCTTCAGAGATTACTGAGATTGCTGCAGACAGGATAGACGAGCTTGCATGGCAGGCCGACGCCATCAAGGATGGCCTCGAATACACGTGGAGGTTCAGCCCTGGATATTGTGATTGGCCACTTAGAGGCCAGGAGGTGATCTTTAATGCAGTGGATGCAGGGACCATAGGGGTATCTTTGACTAGCTCCTATGTTATGAGACCCGAGAAAACCATCTCTGCAATTGCACTCGTTGCAGATAGCATACCTTTTAAGGCACCCTGTGCCTTTTGCCTGAGGAAGAACTGCCCGTGGAGGAGGCTTCCGGCGAATGAGGCAAAGGGATAGAAAAGGCATAATGAGCGTTCAGCTGTCAGTTCTCAGCTAGAAGACAAGGGACAAAGGCACAAAGGGACAAAGCAAAAAAACAAGGCGTAAGGCATAGGGCACAGGTGCTGGGTGCCGGGTTCCAGGTGCCGGGTATCGGGTGTCGGGTTCCAGGTTCCAGGTGCCGGGTTCCGGGTAAATAACCTGATCGCTGAGAGCTAGACCGCAGGTCGGGTTGAGAGAAGCGAAACCCAGCAAAGGCTCTTGTGAGCTAGTAGCTAATAAACCGGGGGTAGTGCATGAGAAGAGAGGTAATGGAATACGATTATGACTGGAACATGTGGACCATAATGGAAAACGCATCAAAGAGCCATGATGGCACGTTAAAAGAGTACAAGATATTACTCGAGCAGGTACCCCATTTCAGGGGTGTATTAGATGCCATAATAAGGCACGGGGAACCTGGCATACTTCTTTTGAAGATGATTGCAGACTACTTAAAGAACATTGTCACAGCGCACGAAAGAGGTAAGAAGGTAGCCTTTACCACATATTGTTATGCACCTCCCATATTGTATGCCATGGACATGGTGCCTTTATCCGTGGAACCCATGACCGTATTCGGCACATTCATACTGGAACGGGGTACGGCCGAATACCTGGACTATTCCTGCGAGGTAGGATTCACGGAGACCTCGTGCTCTGCGCAGAGAGGGGCACTAGGGGCATACCTAGCTGGGCTTGGTGTTAAGCCAGACCTCGTTGTGTGCGACTCAGCTGGCATATGTGATACAAACGCAAATTCCTTTGCCTTTGCATCAGCATACCTGGATATCCCCTTCTTCCAGCTTGATTACCCGCCAACGCTAACCGATGACAGGGCAAGCCTGTACCAGAGGGAAGATTTCAGGAAAATGATATCCTTTATCGAGGAACACACAGGTAACAAGCTGGACCAAGACAGGCTAAAGCAGATACTTTTAGAGATTAGGCGACAGGACGAGCTCATATCAGAGCTCACAGAACTCCAGACCATTGTCCCCAACCCGGTTCCAGTTGTGTACATATTGTTCATGTACGGTGGCAATTTCCTCATGGGTGGGACGATGGAATACACAAAGATGCTTGAATACATGGTTGACAAGGCAAAGGAGAACGCAGACAAGGGCATTGCCGGCACTGCCTCAGGGAAAGAAAAGGCACGCGGGCTTTTCTGCTATATTGACCATTACACGACTGACCTGAGGTTCTGGGACTGGCTCGATAATAATGATATATCTCATTTGGGCTCCATACTCTCCCTTTTCTGGCAAGATGGTGCTGCATATTCAGTAGGAAAAGAGGATGAGACATACAAGGTTGATCCTACCAATCTGGATACCATGCTGGACTCACTTGCAGACCTGGGTTCGAGAAGGCCAATGGTAAAGTCAATAAGGGGTCCTTATGATGCACCAGGCATGTGGCTTGATGACACCCTGGGTGCGGCGAAACTGTTGAAGGCGGATTTTGTTGTGTACATAGGAACCATTGGATGTAGGAACACATGGGGCATGGTAAAACTACTTGCAAATGACCTTGAAAGAGAAGGAATACCGACCCTTGTTTTATATGCCGACGCATTTGATGACAGGGTCCAGTCATGGGAGGCAGTGGTAGACAAGATGAACGAGTTCCTGCACCTGAGAAAAATAATAGAATGATTAAAAAACATGGCATAGGGCACAAGTGCTGGGTGCCGGGTATCGAGTGCCGGGTAAAAAAAGGGACAAAGGCACAGAGGCACAAAGTAAAAACAGGTATAAGGTTCAGGGTACAAGGTATAAGGTACAAGGTATAGGGTTAGATACCAGGTTCCAGGTATCGGGTAAATAACCTGAGAGCTGATAGATGAAGGCTCATTACACCTCTTTTTTTACCCGGCACCTGGTACCCGATACCTGGAACCTGTATCTCTTACCTGTATATATCTTTTACCCTAAACCCTATACCTTGAACCTTATACCCTGGTTTTTTACTTTCCCCTGGGCTTGGCAAGTATTTCCAGCACATCCATGTCAAGGAACCTCTTTGACGGCCTTGCCCTTACCAAGAGCACTGTATCGGATCCTTTCTCAGTACCTGCTATGCTCAGCACCTCTTCACCCTCTGGGATGAAGCCGGCATCACATGCCTCCATTACTATCTCGCAGGCAACCTTTGTACCCTGGCCGAATATTCTCAACGTGTTCGCTATGATGTAGGAAGGATAAATACCGCTGAAATTATCCATGAGAGACTTTTCAATGGAATGAGAGAGTATTGTGCCGGTATGGACAGGTATACCATCTTTTCTGAGCCTGTCCCTTATCTTGGGATCGAATTCATCTATATTCGGGCCTTTAAAACCAACACTGTGTGTCACGATTACCAGGTTTACATCAAGCCCTTTCAATGCCTCATAAAACGCCGCGGCGGTTTTCCCTCTGGTGGAGGCTACCACCACATGCCTGAGTCCATCTTCCTTTACAGCATCGATAACAACATTGATGCAATGGCCAGTGTTATCTTCTCCTGGACTGTCAAATAGCATGATTTTCTTCTCTGGCATGATCTCTTCCCCCCATAATCCCTAACTAGCGGTTTACCTTTTACATATCTATCACGAAAATATGTGTATTACGTTTCAGAGTGAAGATCAAGAGGGGCAGAAAGCCAATTGCTTTTTCACTACATTTTGCCTTTACAGCAAAGTATGCATTGTTGTACCTGAACCAGAAAGACTTTTTATACTGCAGACATCAGGGGGAATTTCTATGAAGGTAGAAGACATCAAGAAAGTACTTATTATTGGTGCAGGCACCATGGGGCAGCAGATTGGATTTATATGTGCAATGCATGGCTATGACATAGTCTTGTATGATATCGACAAGACAATGTTTGATGCAGGACTAAATCGCATACAGCAGCTTGCTTCACAATTCGTATCATCTGGACGAATCACGCAAAAACATGCTGATGATATACTAACCAGGGTAAAGCTTTCAAACGATCCGGCTGATGCGGCAAAAGATATTGATTTTGTTAGTGAGAGCGTGCCTGAGGACCCGGATCTAAAAGGTCAAGTCTTCAGCCAGTTCAACGATCTTTGTCCTAAAAGAACAATATTTACCACTAACACTTCAACATTTGTTCCATCCATGTTTGCGCACAAGACCGGCCGGCCAGACAGATTTGCAGCCTTTCATTTCCACGATGTGAGATTCTCTAATGTGGTTGATATCATGCCTCATCCAGAGACATCGTCTGAGACAACCAATCTAATCCGCGAATTTGCACTTAGCATAGGACAATCCCCCATAATACTTAAAAAGGAGAATCACGGTTACGTGTTTAACAGCATGTTGTCCACGCTTATCCTCTCAGCACTCACGCTTGCTGAGCGTGGCGTAGCGTCGATCGAGGACATAGACCGTTCATGGATGGGGGTTATGCACATGCCAACCGGGCCCTTCGGATTAATGGACCAGATCGGGTTAAAGACCGTGTGGAGCATAACAAACTACTGGGCCAATGCAACCCAGGATCCGCAGAGCAAGGCCAATGCAAAATTCCTAGAACAGTACGTCAAAAAAGGTCACCTAGGTGTGAAAACAGGCAAAGGTTTTTATTCATATCCAGATCCAGCATTCACGCGGCCTGGCTTCATGGATTATAACCATGCCTATCAGACCACGCAAATGAAGCCTGAAGGATCAAACAAATAGGCCAGCTAACTCTCCTTTCTTCACATGCCTTCACCAAGTACACGAATGCCTGGCATCTGTCTTAAACACCAGATTCCAGTATGCCTAGGACACCTTTGAGCCTTGGCTTACAGCTATTGCTTGACAATTGGTAGCCTAGCCATTACTCATGTATCATGGGCTTACTTGATATAAAGGGTCTAAAGGTATCGGCAGGCAGTCATGAGATATTAAAGGGCATAGACTTCTCGATAGAAGAGGGCAGGACAACCGTGGTATTCGGCCCCAATGGCTCGGGTAAGAGCACGCTCATGGGGGCCATACTGGGCCTTCCTGGCTTCAACATCACCGCAGGGAGCATCATTTTTAAGGGAAGGGATATAACAGCTCTACCTGTGCATGAGCGCTCAAGGATGGGAATAGGCCTTGCCTTCCAGTATCCGCCTGCTGTCAAGGGGGTCAGGCTCTCAACGCTACTGGATAATATTAAGAATGGTGACGAGGATCTTCATACGTATTCAGAGATGCTCAACATGGACCAGTACCTTGACAGGGACATAAACCTTGGGTTCTCCGGTGGAGAGAGAAAGAGATCAGAGATACTCCAGCTCATGGTACAAAAGCCTGACCTTTTGCTTCTAGATGAGCCAGAGTCAGGCGTGGACATAGAAAACATATCCATCATATCAAGGGCATTGAACCTTATCCTTGAAAAGGATAAGCCCTTAAGAAAGAGGAAGCGTTCGGCTATTATAATAACACACACGGGCTACATCCTGGACTACATGAGGGCTGACACTGCTTGCGTTATAGTGGGCGGATACATACTTGGGTGTGGATCACCCTCTGAGATACTGGCTGAGATAAGAGAGAAAGGTTATAGCCAGTGCATGGAGTGCTATAGGGACATGGTGAGGAGAGATACAGGTGCAGGACAAGAGACTTGATGAGATAATATCTAATGAAAACAGTAGGTTAGAAGAGATAGGCTATGGTGGTGGCCTGCCGAGTTGCGGAAACTTTCTCGTGATGGATGCATCTGTGCTTGAGAGTATGTATGCGGCCAGTGGCCTTGAGATTATTCCTATATCTGATGCCATCGAAAAGTATCCACGTGTTCGGGACGAACTTTATTTCAGTCTTGTAAAAAAGGACAAGAACGAATACACACGCTTAGCATCAGGGGCAAGACCCGTTGGTTATTACATAAGGGTTGAGCCAGGTGTAAAGATAGAAGACCCGGTGCAGGCTGCATTCATGCTTGCATCCACAGGTGGTACACAGGTAATACACAATATCATAGACTTGGGCCAAGGTTCTGGCTTAAACATTCTAAACGGCTGTACAACATCCTGCCAGGTCTTCCAAGGAAAACACGTGGGTATAACCGAGGTCTACGTAAGCGAGGGAGCGTCTCTCAGCTACACCATGCTTCATAACTGGGGTAAAGACATAGAGGTTTACCCTGTAACCGGCATACATGTGGAAAAAAATGCCAGGTTTGTCTCCAACTATGCTGCAATGACAGCTGTCAAGAAGCTCGTGGCATATCCTACTGCATGGGTGGAAGCAGGCGGCTCTGCAAGGTTTCACTCCATCATATACTCCAAAAATAATTCCCACTTTGACATGGGTGCAAGGGCAGTTCTCAAGGGAGAGGATTCAGGTGCAGAGATCATAAGCAGGGTCGTGAGCGAGGCAGGGATTGTTATATCAAGGCAGATGATAGAGGGTCTCACGACTGGTTGCAAGGGCCACATGGAATGTAGCGGCCTGCTTCTAGATGAAAAGGCTGTCATCCATACCATACCAGAGCTAAAGGGTGCACACCCTGATATAAACCTGTCGCACGAGGCAGCCGTGGGGAGGATATCATCCAAGGAGCTAAGCTATCTCATGGCAAGGGGACTCACAGAAGAAGAGGCACGCTCTCTCATAATAAGGGGCTTCCTGGATATTGGCATAGAAGGTATACCACCGAGAATACACGATATAATAGAGGATACCATAAAGAAGTCAGTAAGAGGGTCTGTGTGATTCGACGGGTGTCAGGGATAAGGCAAAAAAGGCAATAAGGCGCAAGGGCATTGAAACAGGGTATAAGGTTAAAGGTATAGGGTATAAGGTAAAAGACAAGGCACAAAGGAACAAAGATTAAAGAAAAGGTACAAGGTTTAAGGTTCAGGTTGCAAGGTACGAGGTTCCAAGTGCCAGGTAAAAACCCAAGCTTTAATACAATTTTTAGCCATCCAGGGTTAATTTAACATAACATATATTATCGGACGTTATATCTCTATTAGCTTTTAAGATCTGTACTCAGAATTTATGTCTATATACTTGTGAGTGAGATCCGTTGTCCAGATAGTGAAAGCACCCTTTCCAGTTCCCGTAGAGATATCAATGGATACTTCCTTGCCCTCAAGCGCTGATTTCACAACCCCCTCTTTAAACTCCCCTGCTTCGACCCCCCCTTCAACAACCGGATGGCCTGAGATATGTATAGAGATATCAGCTGGATCAATATCCGCACCACTATAGCCTATCGCAGCCATAATCCTGCCCCAGTTTGGATCAGAACCGTATACAGCTGTTTTTACAAGGAGGGACTCGGCCACTGTCTTGCCGACCTTTTTTGCATCATCTTCAGTTGCGCAGCCTCTCACATCAATACGTATCAGCTTTGATGCACCTTCTCCATCACGAACTACCATCATGGCTAGTTCACGTATGACCTCGACTATGGTGTTTCTTACACCATCCAGGTCTGCTTTCACCATGTTAGAACTGAGCGCAAGAAGCGTGTCATTAGTAGACGTGTCACCGTCCACTGTTATTGCATTGAATGTGCTTTTAACAGCATCCCTGATTGTACGATCCAGATCTGTTCTCTCTATGATTGCATCTGTGATTACGATGGCAAGGGTGGTTGCCATGTTAGGTGCTATCATGCCTGCACCTTTTGCAATGCCTAGAACAGATGCCCGCCCTACCCCTCTAGATACAACCTTGGGGTAGGTGTCCGTTGTCATCATAGCCCTTGCCAACGCTTCCACGTTGTCTCCTAGTGATCCCACAAGGCTATCTAGCCTAGTTAGTATCCTATCAACAGGCAATCTCACCCCTATAACACCTGTTGAGAGGGGAATTACTTCATCTGCATCTATACCAAGCCGTGAGCCAATAGCTTCCATCATGGTCCTTGCATCGTTAACACCAGCCTCACCAGTGCAAGCATTTGCGTTCCCGGAGTTTATAAGTACAGCCCTTATTGTCCCTCTTTTTACCAGGTCCATGCCTATAAGCACAGGCGCAGCCTTCACCCTGTTTTTAGTGAATACACCACAAAGGCTGGCTTGAGTACTGCAGTATATCAGACCTATGTCATCCCTAGCACTTGAACTGCCGTCTATATCTGCATTTGCCGTGGAGAACGAGAATCCACTTGGGATCACTTGTTTCTCCCGCAGCAATACTTGTATTTCTTACCAGACCCACAGGGACAAGGATCGTTCCTCCCTATCTTCTTTCCCTGCCTCTTTACAGTGACCCCTTTCTCAACAGGCCCCCTGCCGAGCTGCATCCGCTGCTTTCTTTCCTTCTTCGTAAGATGACCTACATCCTCCTCGGTTTGTATCTGTATTTTGAATATCCTCTCAACAGAGAGCTCCTTCATCCTTGATATCATCTCCATGAACATATCAAAGCCTTCTCTCTGGTATTCCCTTAATGGATCCTTCTGGGCATACCCCCTGAGGCCTATTCCCTCTCTCAGGTGGTCCATGGAGAGAAGGTGATCTTTCCACAGGTTATCAAGGGTAATGAGGAGTATCTGTCTTTCAACCATCCTCATCACCTCAGGAGAAAACTGTTCTTCCCTCCTGTCGTAAAGCGCCTTTACCTCTTCGAATATGCGATCCTTAAGATCATCCCTGGCCATGCCCTTATCTGGTTCCATAACCAGGTCGAGCCCGAAGATATTCTTGAGCCTTGATTTAAGACCATCCATGTCCCACTCATTGACAGCACCTTTCTCGGGCACATAGTCCGTTATCACATCGTCGAGGACCTCGTATATCATGTCTTCCACGAATTCTCTCGAGTTTTGCTCGGAAAGGATCCTACGCCTCTCGGTATATACGATTTCGCGCTGCTTGTTCATTACATCATCGTATTCCAAGAGCTGCTTTCTAATATCAAAGTTCCTCGCCTCTACCTTTTTCTGGGCATTTTCTATGCTTTTGCTTATTATCGGGTGCTCTATTGGCTCGTTGTCAGGCACGCCGAGCTTTTCCATAATGGATGCAATCTTCTCTGAACCAAATATCCTCAGCAGGTCATCCTCAAGGGAGAGGAAGAACCTGGACTCACCTGGGTCTCCTTGCCTTCCGGAACGCCCCCTTAACTGGTTATCTATCCGCCTACTCTCGTGACGCTCAGTGCCTAGGATAAACAGCCCGCCGGCCTTAACAACATCCTCGTGTTCCTCTGCACACTGTTTTTTGAACTTCTCAAGGTGTTTCTTGTAATCATCTGAATCTGCCTCTGCTTTCTGCCTTGCAAGAAACTCTGGATTGCCCCCTAGTACTATATCTGTTCCCCTACCTGCCATGTTTGTCGCTATGGTCACGGCGCCCTTTCTACCTGCCTGTGCAACTATCTCCGCCTCCCTCTCGTGGTGCTTTGCGTTGAGCACGTGGTGCTGTATGCCCTTTCTCTTGAGCATGCTGGAGACCTTTTCTGAATTCTCTATGGATATGGTACCTACAAGAACTGGCTGCCCCTTTTTGTGACACTCCTCTATCTGACGCACCACGTTCCTGTACTTCTCTTTCTCGGTCTTGTATATTACGTCGGGATGATCCTTCCTTATCATGGGCTTGTTAGTTGGGACCACGATTACATCAAGATCGTATATCTTCTTGAACTCGACTGCCTCTGTCTCTGCTGTACCTGTCATGCCAGCGAGTTTATCGTACATCCTGAAGTAGTTCTGGAATGTTATTGAAGCCAAGGTCTGGTTCTCATTCTTTACCTTTATGCCTTCCTTTGCCTCTAACGCCTGGTGCAGACCCTCAGAATAGCGCCTACCAGGCATCAACCTCCCTGTGAACTCGTCAACAATAATAACCTCGCCATCCTTGACCACATAGTCAACGTCCCTTGAGAACAACAAGTGCGCCTTCAATGCCTGGTTAAGGTGATGGACTGTCTCAAACTCTGAAGGATCAAACAGAGATTCCTTGCCCAGGATTTCCTGTATTACATCAATCCCCTTTTCCGTAAGCACCACCGTGTTACTCTTTTCGTCCTTGCTGTACAGTTCCTCCCTGTTGCTCCTCTTCAGAAGCTTGACTATGGCCTCGTTTGCCTCGTAATACTTGGAAGTTGATTCCTCGGCAGGTCCTGATATTATAAGGGGTGTCCTAGCCTCATCAATGAGTATGGAATCCACCTCGTCTACTATTGCATAGTAGAAATCTCTCTGGACATAATCCTCTATGGAGAACTTCATGTTGTCCCGCAAGTAATCAAAACCGAATTCATTGTTGGTGCCATAGGTTATATCCGCATTGTAGGCTTCTCTCCTGTCATTGTCGTCCATGCCATGCACAATGACACCTACGTCCATGCCAAGGAACCTGTATATGTGGCCCATCCACTCAGCATCTCTCCTTGCAAGGTAATCGTTTACGGTTACAACGTGAACCCCCTTCCCAGTGAGAGCATTAAGGTAAACGGGCATGGTTGCAACAAGGGTCTTACCTTCACCGGTTTTCATCTCGGCGATTTTTCCCTGGTGAAGCACAATGCCGCCTATCACCTGGACATCAAAAGGCCTCATGCCAAGCGTTCTCAAGGCAACCTCCCTTACCAGTGCAAATGCCTCGGGCAAAAGTTCGTCCAGGCTGGCACCTTGTGACACCTTTTCTCTCAACACAGGTGTCATTGCCTTGAGATCATTATCACTCATGGCCTTGAACCGTGGCTCCAGGGAGTTTATAAGCTCAACAAGCGTGGATAATTTCTTTATCTCCCTGTCATTCTTGCTTCCAAATATCTTTAAGAGAACCCCAAACATGGTAACTCCTTGGTTTCTTGGTGCGAGAAAACTATTTAATTAATTAGTGAAGAATTAGGTTTATTTCAACATATATCTTTTTGGATTTACGTGTATGCCATTCACAAGCACCTCGTAATGAAGGTGCGGGCCCGTAGAACGGCCCGTATCTCCCTCATATGCTATCTTCTGACCCCTGTGAACAATCTGGCCAACCTTTACGCAGGCACCCTTTAGATGCCCATACCTGGTCACAATTCCAAAGCCATGGTTTATGATGAGGAAGTTGCCATAGCCCCCGTTGCGGCCATAGAAGGTTACTATCCCGTCGGCAGGGGCATATATAGGGCTCCCATACCGTGCGGCTATGTCGACACCTTCATGGAACTCTTTCTTACCGGTAAAGGGGGATATGCGCCATCCAAACGGCGAGGTTAGCCATCCTCTAAGTGGCCAGATGGAAGGCGTGTGGGCCATGATGGACCGCCTTCTTTCCAGGTCTGCCAAGAGTCTCTTTGATATCTCTTCTTCTATCTTAACGTTATCATCAAGGTCCTTGATATGCGAGTGAAGTGCCCTTGCGAGCATCTTTTCACTGATGGGCTCATTCATACTCAACAGGCTAACTCCACCACCCCCTCCGCCAATACCTATTATACCTTCCCTACCCTTCAAGGTGATATTTGCGACCTGACTAAGATGTCTGTTATATGCACTGAGTTCTCTGACCTCCTGGTCAAGGTAAGAGACCTTTTTTGCAAGAACCGTCAGCTGTCTCGCCTGGTCTTTGTTTTCTTTCTTTAGATTGGAAAGCAAGGAAAATTGTGTTCTCATTGTAACAAGCCTGTACCCGGAATAAGCGCTGAATATAGCGAGACCAATAAGGCATACTAAAAGGATTTCAGCAATAAGCGGAGATAATTTTATCTTCCTAGGACTACTACCGTCATTACCCTTGAAGATCAGTATTGTCCATCTTGATTTAGGCGACATAACTATTTCCCGCTTATGTCTACTGTGTCAACCACGAACGATGGCGTGGATACACTCCCAAATTCCCTGCAATCTTGGCCCACGGCCAACACCTTTGAGAGCATATCATAGATGTTACCAGATATAGCGGCCTCCCTTACCGGATATAAGACATCCCCTCTTTCCAGTAGAAAACCATTTACACCTACCGAAAACTCTCCCGTTATAGGATCAGCCGTGTGCATACCCATAATATCGGTGATCTTGAAAACCCTCTTTAATCCCTTCAAAGTCTCCTCCAGGTCATTTTTGCCGGGCTCCAGACAAAGATGCCTCACGCCCAGTGATGGAATGTCCCTGTAATTAGAACGTAGAGAATTTCCCGTGGACTCGTTTCCACTAAACATGCCCCAGTATGTATTGTATACAAATCCTTTCAACACACCATCTTCAACGAGTACATTTCTCCGTGAAGGCATACCTTCGCCGTCAAAACTGCACGCATCTGCTGCGCCTATAACAGTAGGGTCATCCACGATCATTAAGTCCGGGGAGAAAATCCTTTTCCCAAGCTTATTACCCAAGTATGACTTACCTTTTGCCACTGCCTCTCCTGAAAAAGACCCTGCCATGTATGATAGAAATTCCGCTGCCGAAATCCTGTCAAACAGTGCAGGAACCCGTGTCGTATTAATATTCTTTGCACCAAGCATGCCAACAGCCATGCTTGCCGCACGCCTACCCACATCTCTCACGTCAATGCCATACTTGAAGTGGCTCTGGTCAAAGTCAAAGCCTGCTTGGAGATCAGAATCCTCTGCAGCAGTTACCATGATCGAAGCCCGTACTAGAGTTGTATCCGAAAACACATCGATTCCCTTTGAGTTTACAACACGAATGGTCTTCTGACCCTTTGAGAAGGACGCCTTCCTTACATTGTTTATCCTTGGATCTGCCTCAAAGGCCGAAGCCTCAAGCTCAATGGCCTTTTCAATGCAGTACCTGGGATCAAGGGCAATAAGCTCTTCATCGTATACATTAACATCGTCATACGCACCTGAAGGCTCCGGTATTACATTGTATGGATCCTCAAACTGGTTTTTGGCTGAGGCAATGGCGGCCTCTATAAGGCTGTCATCTGGTTCATCCCCGTATGCAAAACCAATGGCATTCCCACGGGCAACTCTGAGACCAATGCCAGATTCTCTTGACCTGCTGAGACTATTAAGATTCCTTGCTTTTGACTCTGCAGTTATGAAATCTGTTGCTGAAGCGAAGATCTCGAACTCTTCTACGTTTTTCTGCCTTAGCAGGTCCAGTATCCGCTCTATCTTGTCTTCCAGATCCATTCCATCCCCACCCCGCGACATAATTAACAGTAAAAATAAGGATATGGCAAGCCCTTTTTCACTGGCAAGTCTACATCTACAAGGGCAATGTCATTGCTATTTCCCTACACTCGGGAAAATACGGACAATTAATGCAGTCTTCCCATATCTTGTGAGGCAAGCTTGATTTTTCTACCTCCTTGAACCCTAGCCTCTCGAAAAACAATGGCACATATGTAAGTGCAAATATTTTCTTAAGCTCAATGTCTCTTGCCTCTTGTATGCATGCATTTACCAGGGACGAGCCAAGGCCCTTTCCTTGGTCCTCTTTCCTTACAACGAGGGTCCTTATCTCGCCAAGATCCTCCCAAAATATCTTGAGGGCGCAACAGGCAACTATATTACCAGAGTACTCCATTATCCAGAAATCCCTGAGCGACCTGTATAGTACCTTCATGGAGACCGGGAGTATCACCCCTTCCCTTGCAAAGGGGTCAATCAACCTTTTAATTGGAATAACATCTCTCATCTTTGCCTTTCTTATCATATACCTATTATGTCCCTCCCAGGAGCTCTCTGGCATGTTCTATAACCCTGGGACTCGGATTGGCCCCACCCATCATCCTGGCTATCTCCATGACCCTTTGCCTATCGTTTAATATCTTTATCCCAGCAAGGGTTTCATTGTCTGCTACGGTCTTTGTCACAAGGTAATGGTTATCTGCCCTGGCTGCCACCTGGTGAAGGTGCGTCACCACTATTGTTTGGGAATGCTTTGATATCTCCTTTAGCCTTTGCGATAGTTGAAACGCGGTTTCACCACCAATACCTGAATCAATCTCGTCGAACACCATGGTTGTACCAGTGGTGGATCTCTGCTGGACTTTCAATGCAAGCATAATACGACTCAACTCGCCACCAGATGCGGTTCTGGATAGATCAAGCATGGGTTGGCCCGTATTGGTCGATACTACAAATCTCCCCTTGAGCACCTTTGAAGGTGATAGAGATTCTATGTCAGGACTTTTAAACAGGTTATTAAGCTCATCTTGGCCCATCTGGCTTATAGAAAACCTCGTACCGCGCATTCCAAGCCTCTCCAAGTCAGCATTCACTAGGCTGGATAGCTTCTCTGCAAATTCACCCCTTCTGCCGAGCAGGGCATCGAGCATGGAATGGTAAGTATCAAGTGCATTTTTTTTCTTTTCCATGGCCTCATCAAGCAACCACCTAGCCTCGTCCAGATTGGAAAGACGACTTTCAAACTCAGTTAAAACACTTTTAAGACCTTGCTCATCCGTATGGTACTTGCGCTTGAGGTCCCTTAGCAGCTGGAGCCTATCTTCGAGCTCTTCTATCCTAGAGGGATCAAATTCATAGGCCTCAGACCTTTGTCTCAGATTATACGCTATGTCTTCCATCTCTGCCATGATGGACTTGAGCCTATCTGCCGCGGGTCTCAGCTTGACGTCCATGCCAATAATCTCCTCAAGGACACTGCCCACTTGACCCGAGAGATCCACTAAAGAATTAGCGCCTGAGTAGAGTATATCAAGCGCCATCAATACCTTTTCCTTGAGAGTACGTGCTGCACGGGATACATCCAATTCCCTCAATATTTCCTGTTCCTCGCCCTCAGTAACGTTAGCCTGTCTTAATTCAGTCACCCTTGCTTCCAGGTCTTCCTTGTCCTGTTTGGCTCTCTCTATCCTGTCACGTAACTCACAAAGCCTTTCGTTCGCCGAGATTACTTCTTCGTATTTGGATAGTACCTCTGACCTGTCTATACCAGCCATATCCTCAAGCATGGACATCTGCTGTTGAGGATTAAGAAGGTCTTGGTACTGATGCTGTCCGTATATGTTAATAAGGCCCGATGTCAGGCGCCCGAGCTGTTCTATGGTGGCAAGTTCCCCGTTTATAAAGCACCTGCTTCTGCCCGAGGCCTGTATTTCCCTTTTTAAAAGAAACTCCTTGTCATGCCTGGTCACAATGGCCTCTATTACTGCCTTGCTAGCCCCGTGCCGTACTAGGTCCTTATTTGCCTTTGACCCCATAAGAAGGGTGAGTGCGCCTATTACGAGGGATTTGCCAGCACCTGTCTCCCCTGTTATGCAGTTTAGGCCCTGGCCAAACTCTACCTCTGCCTCATCGAATATGGCCATAGAACGAATTTTTATAAGGTCAATCATGGCTCCTGCCAATTCAGCTTGTTCCTGAGCACCTTGAAATAGTCTCTTTGCGGTGATCTTACAAGTACGGCCTTATGTGCCGCCTTTCTTATCCTTATCCTGTCCCCGGGTCTTAGGGGGTAGCCTCTCTGGCCATCAAGGGTAATAAATATATCATCTGACTTACCACTGGTATCAACTACTACGCTTACTAAGTCTGTATCTGGCAATATTATGGTCCTGTTGGAAAGTATGTGCGGGCATATAGGGGTTAATATTATAGCTGCAACACTGGGATGTACAATGGGTCCATCAGCCGCGAGGTTGTACGCTGTAGAACCGGTAGGCGTGGAAAGGATCAGGCCATCGCCCCTGTAACGGGTGATAAAGGTTGTATCCACCCACACCTCGATTTCTATTATCCTGGCCAGGGCACTCTTGTTTATAACAACATCGTTCAGAACCGTGTCCGATGATACAGTAATCCCGTCTCTTATTATCTCTGCTTCAAACGTAGTCCTTTCGTCCTTTACATAGTCGCCCTTTAATACGGAATCAATAAAGGTGTAGATCTCTTCAGGCGTGACCTCTGCAAGGAATCCAAGCCTGCCCATGTGTACGCCAAGGATGGGAACTTCCCTTGTGATGGACCTGTGTACGGCCCTGAGCAAGGTGCCATCACCCCCTGCAACCACGACTAGATCCGCATTAGTCCATAGATCTTCGGTGGAATTTAAACCCATGTAACGTGAGATGTGATCCTCTAAAAGGACCCTTATGCCTGCCTTCTCAAGCCTTGGTACAAGCCCTGTAACTAGACTCAATGCATCCTTGTTACCTTCCTTGCACGCAATACCAACTTTTTTAGCAGATTCCATGGATGTTAAATATACAGTCAGGCATGATGTTTTGTCCAGATCTATGTGAAGAAAGTGAACTAGCAAATAGATTACTAGGCTAGCTTTCTAGCTACCTTTGAAGAAATGCAACGCTCTCTATATGATATGCATGCGGGAACATGTCAAATAGCCTCAGCCCCTTGAAACTGTAGCCTTGGGATACTATGGCTGCCAAATCTCTCCCAAGGGTCGTTGGGTTGCACGAGACATAGATGATTTTGTCTGCCCCAAGGCTAGGTATAAACTTGGATACATCCCTAGCCCCCTCACGTGGTGGATCAAGAATAACCGTGTTGAATGTCATGGACTCCGAGACCATCTGCCGCACAGCCCTTAGACTGTCCATACATATAAACCGTGTGTTTGGGAGATTATTCAACCTTGCACTCCTCTTGCCCTGTGCAATCAGCCTGGCATTCCTGTCGATTGCAGTGACCCTTGCGCCAAGTGAGGCAAGAGGAACACTGAAATTACCTCCCCCGCAGTAAAGGTCAAGAATGTCCTTGGACCCCTCTGCCATGCTGACCACGTGGTCTGTCATACTTGCGTTTACATGCTGGTTTGCCTGCATGAAGCTGCCAAAACCTGTTACCATCTCAAGCCTTTTACCTTTGACATCAACCGAGTACCCAAGGTACCTCTGTCCAAATACGTAATCTCTCCTCTTTTCACCCACCACGGTAAATGACATGCCTGGTACCATTTCAAGATCCATAAATATCTTGTACATTTTCTTCTCTGATTCCATGGTCCATCTTGCCGCCCTGAGCCTAGTTGATATGAGAACATCTTTACTAGGTGCCTGCATGTCAAAAGATACTACATATGGTAAGGGATATCTTTCCAAAACATGCCTTAAGCCAGTGGATGCCGCCTGGAGTGGACCTGAAAGCACTGGGCATTCCAAGAAATCCACTATCCTGTGAGACCCCTTCATGAAAAACCCTATTACAGGTTGCCCATTAATATAGGCGCACTGTAGCCTCGCAACTCTCCTGTAAGCGTATGTATATAGAGATTCTACTGCAGGCTGCACTTCCTCTGGCTCAATCTTGCCTATCTTCATTATTTCGCTCAAAAGGATATCCTGCTTCCACTTGATCTGGTATTCATAGGGCATGTGTTGCCAGTCACAACCCCCGCATTGATCAAACGTCTTGCAACGGGGTGCCTGCCTTAATGGTGAAGGATCAAGCACATCAACCATCCTAGCATTTACAAACTTTGGATGTTCCTTTACCACAGAGACAAGTACTGTCTCGCCAGGTATAACAGTAGGTACAAAGACAACCTTTCCATCCGACCTCCTGCCAACACCCCTGCCTCCGTAGGATAGGGATTCTATTCTCAAAACAAATGTGTTATATTCCATAAGCTTGGGCAACAATATTGGATGCAATATGGAAACATCTTAATACATGCCCACTATTTTGCAACAGGTATTATTATCTTTGCCTACACATCGCTTTCACTCCTTGCTAATCACCTCGACAAAGCAAGCACATGCTTTAAGCAGTTATGAATGAGCCCTCATTTTTGTGAAAGTTACACATTTCCTTCTGTATACCTCCTAGTGATGTCTAATATGCTGTTTATACGGGCAATGAAACTATCATGTTCACAATCTTTTTAAAAATATCCTTGACCGTGTGAAATTTGTTATGTAATTATGTAATTATAATTTCCTCTAGGAGGGGCCATGGGGAGCAGTAGTCTTGGTTCTGATTTAGATCTTTATATCAAGAGAATAAAAGATTATCCTTTACTCACTGCCGAACAAGAAGTGGAACTAGCAACAAGGTACAGGCAAGGAGACGTTGGTGCAGGAGACAAGATTATCACTTCCAACCTACGTTTTGTGGTTAAGATAAGTAAGGGTTACTTCCATCTGGGCTACAGGCCGCTAGAGATAATACAGGAAGGTAACATGGGCCTTATAAAGGCATTAACGCGCTTTGACCCTGAGAGGGGAGTCAGGTTTATATGCTATGCCATCTGGTGGATAAGGGCTTACATTCAGAGTTTTATACATAAAACCTATCAACCACATGTAGGTAGGCTTACTCATGCAAGGTCGCTTTTCTCGCTGGATTCCGGCCCAAACAGGGAAAGTAATGAAGACATTACCCTGATGGATTATGTCATGGATAGCAAGCCAAGCCAAGAGGACCTTTGCGTAATGAAGGAAAGGGCCTTCCACCTCAATAATATATTGACGTCTTACCCTGCCCTTCTCTCTGACAGGGAGATGTTTATCATAAGGGAGAGGTTTCTTAACGAACCGTCTTCTACACTCAAGGACATTGCAAATAAGATAGGGGTCACAAGGGAAAGGGTCAGACAGATAGAGAGCAGATCCCTCAGGAGAATACGTTCTGCTTTAGAAAGCAGCCATTCCATGTTTGCAGAGGATTTTGCAGCCAGTTACAATTATCCTGCAAAGGTTATAAGGCAATAATCATTCTCTTCCCGAGTAGTTTTCAAACCTAGTGTACTCTGGAAACCATTTTAGTTTAACAGTATCAATAGGACCGTTGCGGTGCTTAGCAATTATTATCTCTGCAGTTCCCTTGTCAGGGGATGCATCGTTGTAAACCTCATCCCTGTATATGAAACAAATAACGTCGGCATCCTGTTCAATGGCACCTGATTCCCTAAGATCAGACATGCGAGGTCGCTTGTTCTCCCTGTCTTCGACCTTCCTGTTCAGCTGACTCAGAGCAACCACCGGGACATCAAATTCCTTTGCAACGGCCTTTAGCGATCTGGATATCTCCGATATTTCCTGTTCCCTTGAATCTACCCTGCGTCTGGAGGACATAAGCTGAAGGTAGTCAATTACAACCACGCCTAGGTCTTCACTCATTGCCAGTCTTCTGAGCTTTGAACGCATCTCCATGCTGGTAATGGCAGGTGTATCGTCTATGTAAAGCGGGGCCTCGGATATAGTACCAGCTGCCTCGAGAAGCGCATTCCACTCATCACCATGCAGGTATCCAGTCCTCAGCCTGAACTGGTCTATCCTGGCCTCTGATGCCAGCATGCGGTGAACGACCTGTTCTTTACTCATTTCAAGTGAAAAAAGTGCAACAGGGATCTTTTCCACGCAGGCTATGTACTGGGATATGTTTAAGGCAAGGGCTGTCTTTCCCATGGAAGGCCTTCCAGCAATTATTACAAGGTCCGAGGAATGCAGGCCCATTAATAACGTATCTAGGTCAACGAAGCCGGTGGGTACACCTACCTGTGATATCTCGCCTTTGGATATCTTAGTGAGGTTATGGTAGACCTCTGTAACAAGTGAACCTATCTTTACGAGCCCTTTCTTTCTCGCATCAAGATCCCTGTTTATCGAGAAGATAAGGTGTTCTGCCTCCTCGACGGCATCAGAGACATCGTCGTATGGTTGCCTTGCAATCTTTACTATCGAAGATGCTGCATTTATTAATGCCCTGAGCACAGCCTTGTTCTTAACGATACTGGCGTAGTATTCAATGTTGGCTGCTGTTGGTATGCGGTCAGCCAGCTGGGATATGTAACTCGCCCCGCCGGCCAATACTAGTTTACCCTTGGTCTCAAGCGACTCCGTAAGGGACACGTAGTCTATGGTTATACCCCTATCCCTTAATTCCAGCATCTCTTCGAATATAACCCTGTTTCTCTCTGAATAGAGATCTTCAGGCCTTATGATCTGGATAACCTCATCAAGGGAAGAGTTTTCAAGCAAGATCCCTCCAAGGATGTATTCCTCGGCATCCTTGCTATGGGGTATCTCTTCTGCTAGGTCTGCCAACTCTCTATCACTCCCCTCTTATTTATAAAACGTATAACAATACTGATTCCAAGGCAAAATAATTCCCCGCTGTTTACACAAAAACTCTACTCTTCCTCCCTGACCTCGACCTTTAGCTTTGCACCCACATTGGGATACAACCTTATCGTCACGTCATGGGACCCAATGTGACGTATAGGTTCAGCTAGCATTATCTTTTTCTTGTCCACTTCAAAGCCCCTTTCCATGAGCGCTTCGTGGATATCTGCATTGGTTATAGAACCAAAGAGTTTCCCATCCTTACCTGTCTTGACAGTAAAACTGATATTAAGCTCTCCCAGTTTCTCTGCAAGCATCAGGGCCTCGTTCTTTGTCCTGGTCTCTTTCTTTATCCTGGCCTTTATCTTATCCCTGAATGCCTTTAGGTTAGGGTCACTAGCCTCCATGGCTTTACCCTCGGGAATCAGGAAGTTTCTCGCAAAGCCATCTCTTACCCTGACTTCGCTCCCCACTTCCCCGAGTCCATCTATTGTTTCCAAAAGAACTACCTTCATATCATGTCTCCTTTTTTCTGTTACTTATTCTCGTCCTGAAGTCAAACCAGGCATCAAACAGTCCCAGACCCGCAACTATAAGCATTATATATACCTGGGTGAAAATCAATATGTAAATAATTGCCCTTATGAAAAGTTTCCACCTGTTTAAATGCAGGTAAAAAGCGATTATAGCCATGCCCTGGAAAAAGTATACAATGAGCACCAAGCCAATTGAATTTATCCCAACAACGCTTACAGGTCGTGAAGGTACGAGTGTCATTATGCCAGCAGCAATAAAGACGTAGATAAGCCATTCAGGACTTCTCCAGTTCCTCAACACAAGTCTGGATTTTACATTGCTCACTATAACCAAGTTCAGCCATGCAACAAGGCTTATCATCAGGGTCACTAGTACGGGCATGAGTACAACAATCCTGTGTTCCATGGCAGGCCTGTTGATCCTGAATTCCATTAGCTGGTCCTTTGTAAGCATGTGCTCGTACACGCCTGCCACCTGGTCCATCATCTGGTGAACCCACTGGTTCACTATAAACACCGGGCCCTTGGAGATCATGTATGCCTTAGTGCCTAGAAAGACCATAAAGATCATGACGAGGAAGAGCGTGGGAAGCAACACGCATAGGCCTATTCTTCTTTTATCTACGTATACCTTTTGAATCACGCTGAAGCCTAGCATGCACCCGTATATTATAGCACCCTGCACAAAGGCCGGGATAATGGCCAGTAAAAGCGGAGCTAGACTTACCAGGAGAAAGCGCCTGTTAACCATCCTACCTGACCAGATATAGTACATGGACGGGAGGAAAAAGGCCACGGGCAGGACAAGGCCTGGAAAAAGCACAAGGGATAAGCACATAAAAATAAAGACCCCGTTGAAAAACAACAGGGCCCTTCGGTTGTTAGTATACATAGACACTTTATTCGTGCACAGTAAAAGGCAAGAGGGCCATTATGCGCGCCCTCTTTATCGCCCTGGTAAGTTCCCTCTGGTGTCTTGAACATGTACCGGTTATACGCCTTGGTAGTATCTTACCCCTCTCTGTTATAAAATTCCGTAGGGTATCCACGTCCTTGTAATCTATGACAAGGTTCTTATCCTCGCAGAAGCGACATGTCTTTTTCTTGTAAAAGCGCCTTGGTCTGTAAGTTCTAGTGTTTGCCATCTACTCCTCAGCCTCCTTTATCTCGGCCTCCCCCTTTTTCATTACTTCCTTCTCCTCCTTGTCCCCTGTGTCTTTGGCCTCGTCCTGGTCCTTTGCTTCTCTGAGTTCATTGACATCCTTATCTGACTTTATCACAATGAACCTCATGATACTTTCGTCCAGGCGCATGTTCCTCTCAAGCTCCTGCACTAGCGAACCTTCTGATATGAAGTAAAAAAGAAAGTAATGGCCCTTTGGTTTCTTGTTAATCCTGTAAGCAAGGTTCCTGAGACCCCTATCCTCAACCTTGATTATTTCTCCGCCATCCTTGGAAATGATGTTCTTGAATTTATCCAGGGTCTTCTCCAGGGTCTCGTCAACTACCTCAGGATCAACCACAAACATGGTCTCGTAAAGATTCATTTAATCCTCCTTGTGGTTTTTTTAGCCCCATAAAGGAGCAAGGAAGCAACGACTGACATACAATAAACACATGTAAGGTTCAAGCAAGAAATTATGTTCAACTAATGATATCCTTGGTTACATTGCCTGGACCAAGAACATGTAACGCCCTTACAGGCAATTACCATGCCCGACCTCGGCCCTGGTAATGCCTTCTCAATGCAGAGAGCACGCTTACCGCACGTCCTATCTCGGTAAATACAGCTATACCAGCATCCTCTACGGCCCGCCTTGCCTCTGTATATTTCTCCCCTATCCCAACAAGCCAGGTAAGGATAGGTTTCTCATACCTGTCCTGCATCGTGGCAAGTCCCTTAAGGTAATCCTTGCTTACCCTACCAGCGAACAGATGAATTATGACAGAATCTACGCTGGGATCCTGAAACAGTGCATCTATAACCTCTGGATAGACTTTTAACGGTCCATTTTTTTCCACTGCAGGCCATATGTCAACAGGATTTGATGGATCCATCCAGTCTGGGAAAACTTTTTTTATCCTAGCCAAGGTGTCTTGTGAAAGTTCCGCAAGCTCAAGACCGAAATCATGAAGAAAATCAGCTGTTACTATACCTCCACCACCTGAAAACGTTACTATGGCCGTACCTCCACCAGGTCTCATCCTGCGTATCTTTGAAAAACCTCTGAGGAAATCCATTAGCTCGCTAACATCCCTTACCTGAACTATCCCTGCCTGCCTGAACGCCGACTCAATGATAGCGTTGTTACCTGCCATGCTAGCCGTGTGGCTTATTGCTGCCTTTGCACCAAAGGCACTCCTTCCACCTTTTAATGCTATAACCGGCTTGTTCGTTGCCCTAACAATATCCAGGAATTTTCTTCCATCCGAGACTGACTCCAAATAAAGGCCTATAACATCTGTCTTGTCATCATGAATGATGTATTCAAGCAGCTCTACTTCATTTACATCGCACTTGTTCCCAATAGAACACACCTTGCTAATACCCATGCCTCCCCTTTCTAGCATCATCATGAGAAATCCAGCCGAAAGCATACCGCTCTGCACTATGAGGGAGACATTGCCAGGTCTCATGTAATCCTTCCATTCCATCCATGACATGAAAGAGAATACATGCCTTAAATGACCATCCAGCAGGCCCATGCAATTGGGGCCCCACAGGCGTATACCATGCTTAGCCGCCAGTTCAGAGACCCTCTCCTGCAACTTTTTACCTTGTTCACCAACCTCTGAGAAACCAGCAGATTCTATTATAATCCCCCTGACGCCTTTCTTGCTGCACTGTTCAATAGTCTCTGGTAGAGACTTGGCAGGCGCAAAATATATGAGGAGTTCAAAATTATCAGGTATGGATGCAACGTCAGGATAGCATTCTATACCCGATATGGTCTCATACCTTGGGTTTACTGGGTACACTCTCCCCTTGTATCCCTCGAGAACATTGTTCAGTAGGTAGTAACCGCCCCTTGATGTATTACCTGATGCCCCTACTACAGCTATGCCATCAGGATTAAAGAAAATATCTAGGGGCCCCCTACTCTCTTTGGTAAAGACACTCAAGTTCTGTTTCATAAGAGAATAGATCTAATCTCTCTGCAAAGATTTATCAAGAAAATTTTTGTTTCCTATCAAGGCATAACCCTACTAGCATAAAGATTTTTTATAGGAGAAACAAAACTCATTACCAGGGCATGTTGTATTGCCAGACTAGTAATACCAGATTATTGTTCCAGAATGGATACCAGGTAACCTATAAGGTCTGAAACAGTGATAATGCCAACTATGCGTCCAGTGTTATCTACTACAGGTATACCTCCTATCTTCATGTTCTCCATAATACGAGCTGCATCAATGATATCGGCTTCAGGCGTAATTGTTATGGGTTTGGTTGACATGCATGATCCTACCTTTACCTCGTTTAACAAGTACTCATCATAGGAGATCTCGTGAAATACAACCGGTGAATTTGTGGCCAGCCTCAGGTCCCTATCTGTTACAATACCCACCAAATTATTATCCCTGTCAAGTACTGGCAATCTCCTGAACCCTTTTTCTTTCATAATCTTTATAGCGTTTATTATAGGTTCATCACTGAGGATAGTCTCAACAGGTGTCTGCATGATCTCTTTTACCTTGGGCATGAGAGGCCTCCTGTATTCCAGTATACTAGATACCACAGCTACCCACAAAGATAAACAGGGTAATGCTCTTTCTCTGGAATGGACATTCCTCAAGTACAAACAAAAATAAGCAAGATGCAAGGCAAGTCTAGGTGAGGTATAGAAACGATCTTACTTAAATGCCTGCTGTGGAGATAAAGCAACCTCCTCCACCGCCACCACCAGCACTTATACCCTTAACACCAATGGCATTCGAAGGGTTGGGCCCATCTGTTCCGGAGCTTTCTGATATCAACCTAAAGTGCCCGAAATCCTTTGTCTCGAACTTGATAGTATTATCACCTGCATCTGTGCTATCCAGGCTTTCCCAGGATTGGGACTGGTCATCCCATTTCTGTACTCCAGGTGATTTTAAGCCACCTCTGTTACTCACTGTAATAACTGCAGGCCTAGCCAGACTAAGGCCTAAGGGCAGTATATCGAACTCCATGCAATCACTATTATATGCACCCTTATCCTCGGCCTGTACCATATCAGAATGGCCTATACCAATGGGAACAGACCTTGGAAGTGCATCTGCAGGTAACTGCACGCTTATACCACTTGTATTACTCTCAAGGGCCAGATCCGCCCCAGGTGTATAGGTAGCCCTATTAAACACCTCGGTTGCAGTAGATACCCTGAGCCTGTACAGGAGGTTGTTATCCTGGTCTAGTACGTTGTACAGGTATATACTTGGTGAATCCAAGTATACTATGTTATTTTCCGGCATGGGTGCCTCTGGACTCAGAGGCTGAAAGACATGAGAGCCATCCTGATCAACTGATGATAGGCTGATTGGCTCTTCTACCTCACCTATAAGATCCTTCAGTATTTCATCCTTATCGGGCCTGTCACTAGGATCAAGGGGATTAGTCCCGGACATGTACTCAACGAGATTAACCACCCCGTCCCCATCGGGATCCATCATGGAATCATCGGGATTACTGGCATCAAGTCCCCATGAGTTCTCAATGAAATCAGGGATGCCGTCGTTATCCTTGTCAGTAACCGGGCTGGAACCATCTGGGATGCATATGCTCTTCTCTTCAGAGAAAGCACTTTCGTTACCTGAGGTATCATAGGCAGTCACTACAAAATAATAGGTTTCTCCCTGTGAAAGTCCCCCTATTTCAACACTCGTTGAAGGACCTACATCAAGGATATTATCATAAGAACCGCTACTTGTACCGTAATACACCTTATAACCTGCAAGGTCAGCATCAGTGTCAGCAATCCAGCTAACCCTGATTTCAGCGGCCCTTAGCGCCAAGGGAAAAAGCACTATAATAACAAATAAAAAAACAACGGCCCTAGCTATCCTCATATCCAGCTTTTTACTAACAATAGTCGTGCCATATCAGAGATATGACTATATACCAAGGTTTGCAAATGTCTCTACCTGCCAAGAAGAGTAAAAAATGTAACCCTAATTACAAATATGTACATATAATAAAAATGAGTTGTATTTTATAAACAAAAAAAAGCAGTTATTATAAAATATACAAGGTCATGCTATGGTTACAAATTTGAAAACTTGCCTTCAAGAACGTGTTTAGGGCTAAATCTCTTGATGTTATCGTGTCTACAGATCAAGTATTAGTCTTGGCTTAAACCCCAGAAAGTCCGCGGATACAAATTCATACCGTGTCTTACCGATGACCCTGTTAAAACCATGATAATCCTTAGAACCTGAGCCATCCAGATGCATATGACCAAAGACCCACACGTCAGGAGTGTAATATTCCTCAACCACGCGCACGGCCCTACCAGGCTCTCCCTGTATGGATATTGGCGGGAAATGTGTCATGACAACGATCTTCTCAAGCCCACCTGGTAAACTGGATATGGACATTCTCAGCCTTTCCAATTCCCTTTTATATATTTTTTCGTCACTATCAGAAGAAGCCTCAAGCCTAAGCTCTGGCTCAATCCAGAGTCTTGTACCTGCAACGCCTACACCCCTATATACAAAAGACGTATTGTGGATTGGTACAATGTCTTCTGGTAAAAACCTATTGAGCTTTGTAAGCGTACTCCACCAGTAGTCGTGATTACCTCGTATAATAACTTTCTTCCCAGGTAGCATGGATATAAAATCAATATCAGCCCTAGCCTGGTCAAGGCTAATTGCCCAGGATATGTCGCCCGGTATTAGCACCAGGTCTTCCCTGCCAACAAGAGATACCCATGAATTCTTTATCTTGGAGGGATGATCCAGCCACGCAGGACCAAATATATCCATTTTCTTGTCAATACCTAGTCCAAGGTGGAGGTCGGCAATGGCAAATACATTCATGTTAATGTTCTTACCACCCTGTCCAGGATATACTTTGCCCTCTTGCAATCCTTTTCTATCTGCTGCTTGAGCTCTAGCCTGTTTTTAAACTTGATTTCCTGTCTTAGCCTCTCCACAAACTCTACTATTATATACTTACCATAGATATCCCTATGCATCCCAAATATAAATGCCTCCACGGACAGATCCACATCCCCAAAGGTGGGATTTGTGCCAACATTAACTACGCTCTGCATCCTGTCTCCATCAACGTAGGTGAACGCTGCGTACACACCATCTGCTGGGATGAGTGTCTTTGAAGGATTAATATTTGCCGTTGGAAATCCCATGTCAAGGCCCCTTGACCTGCCGTGTATGACCTTGCCTGGTATCCTGTACGGATAAAGCATTAGCTCTGATGCAAGTTTGACATCTCCTCTCCTGATGATATCCCTTATGTTAGAGCTTGATACGAGTATATCCCTTGTCTTTATTGCATCTACTACGTCAACAAAGAAACCAAGGCTGCGTGACATGGACTTCAGAAATTCTATGTCCCCTGTGCCCTTCCTCCCGAAGGAGAAATCATGGCCAACAACCAGTCCCTTTGTCCTTAATCTCTTTACCAATATGTCCTTGACAAAATCGCCGGGTAGCATATCTGCGAACTCCCTGGTAAACCTCTCTATTACCAGGACATCGATACCCATAGACTCTACCGCCTTTATTCTCTCATCTATGCTAAATATCAGGTCCACGTGATGATCCTTGAACACAACTGTGTCCGGGTGGGGATCAAAGGTAATAACGCACGATATGCAGCCAGATCTTGACGAGTGTAACTTAAGCCTCCTGAATATCTCCTGGTGGGCTAGGTGACAGCCGTCGAAATTGCCAATAGTTACAACCGAACACGTAAATTTAACTTTGTCGAGGTTACTAACACCTGATACTATCTCCATATGCCCTGCTTATCCGTCCTTGACTTTTCTTGAGTGCATAAGTATATGGGAAAGGTCTTGAGTTTTCAAGACAAACAAGGCCGGGGTGGCGGAACTGGTAGACGCGCTAGGTTCAGGGTCTAGTGGGCGTAGGCCTGTGAGGGTTCGAGTCCCTCTCCCGGCACCAAGTTACTTTTGTCCATGTAGCAACTAATCTTTAATGGTACTGCCACAAGCGTGATAATGCATATCGAAAAATTAGGTCGTTACAGTCTTTTAGTGTATATGCCCGGCATATCTGTGTTCCAGAACGTCCTCTGCATCAGGTGGCCTAGGGAAGGCCTTGCCAGAAGCCTTGTTAAGGATGGTCATGAAATTAACGTACCAGGCATCTTGCACCGGTACAATGTAGCTCATTATCTCTTTATCTGGTATACCGAGTTTCTTGGCAAGTTCTACCTGTCCAATGAAAACCGGCTTATGTCTCAGTCCATATACTAGATACGTAAAGTGGGTTAACCTTAATATCTTCACCTTTCTTTTGTTGATCGAGGCTTCCCACACATGGCTTGCATCAGGGTATGTTGGCCTGGACCTTAGCTTCTCAAATTCCTTGCCGTCTATACCCAGGCAGAAGTCAATGACCTCTGTTTTAGTCATGTTTAAAGGTATGAGCCGCACCTTTCTGTACGGTCTTACCATGTAAAAGGGCCTGTTGTAAGGTTTGAGTATCTGGAGGGACGGTCTTTTCCCAATATCTAGTAGGTGTCCATTTATCTTTATCCCACGCATGTCATCCCTGGGAGAATCCAAGAACTCTATAAACTCTTTTGCTGAACGTGCATCAGTAAAGGTAAGCGGGAGATAGCCCAGTATGGAAGCAACCCATAGCACCATTACAGTACCGAAGATTGCAAATAATACCCAAAGTGTTATCTTTAAACCCTTAGGCATTCCTTCTCCTGCTAGTCTCCATGAACTCCAGAACAGCATGCTTGAGCTCGGGGTCTTTTATGTCTTTTATCAAAGACTCGTCCATTGATACCTCCGGTATCTCTATCCTGTGCCATTGATATGTCTCGGCATCTCTCTTGGAATGTACCTTCAACTTTGCCTTTATCCCCTCTACCTTAATATCGGCAATTTCTTCTATCCTGTCCTTGAGCTCTGATTCAAGTAGCCCCACCTGCTGTATCCAGGCGGGGGAATCACACTGTACGAGCAGATTATTTCTGCTTATGCTTACTGGTGTAGTATGCGATGCCAGTAGATCACCTGTGATTTCGGACCACCTTGACCTAAGCTTCAATAGCACTGTCAGACGCGGGTTTACCTCGCCTAATATGGACCCCACCTTGATCATAAGACCATAACCCTTATTTTATTATAGCATACATGTCAAACAAATTATAATAACGCCTTATCCAACAGTTCTATAAAATATAGCATGTCTTGAGGCATGTCTGATTTAAACTCCATCCATCTTCCTGTACCTGGATGACGCATGCCGAGCAGGTATGCATGTAGCATCTGACGTCCCAAGGACCTTGCGTACGTCCTTATAGAGGGATCTAGGATACTGTTAGTCCTTCTTTTCCCGCCATAAATAGGATCCCCCACTATGGGCCTACCCATGTCCGCAAGATGAACCCTTATCTGGTGAGTCCTTCCTGTCTCAAGGCTCAGGTCCACCAGAGAAAACCCTTTCCATTGCCTGTGTACATGCCAATGTGTGATTGCTTCCCTACCCCTGGTTACCATTGACGTCATTCTCTTTCTGTCAGCAGGGTGCCTACCTATGAGTGTTCTGATGGTGCCATCTCTCTCAGGCATTTCCCCATAACACAAGGCATAATATTTCCTTGCATGCTCATGCCTCTTGAATGCATCTGCCAGGGTGTAGTAGGCATCCTGTCTCTTTGCAAATACCATTACACCCGAGGTTAGCTTGTCAAGGCGGTGTACCACGCCTGGCCTTCTCGGACTCCCTACTCCAGCCACGCCAGGAACATGGAAGAGTATTGCATTCACAAGCGTATTCGCATGGTTTCCTGCACCCGGGTGAACCACTATGCCAGCAGGCTTATCCACTACAAGGATATATTCATCCTCAAAGATTACGGAAATGGGAATATCCTGGGCTACAAGCCTTTCTTCCAGGTGCGCAGGTCCCGGTTTAAAGACCTGCACCTCCATCCCCGGCTTTACCCTGAGTGCCGGCCTTGGATCTGAACCACCTATTCTCACGCGTTCCTCGGCTATGAGCCTTTTTACAGATGACCTTGTCATCCCAAGCTTCTCAGACAGAAACACATCCAGCCTGATACCAGAGTCTTTTTGACCTACCCTGAGATTTACTTGCTCCTCCACAACGCTGACCTTATCCTTCTCGAACGCATGGCCTTTCTCAGAGACGTGGCCCTGTCCTTTGCTGAACGATATCCTCTCATTACATAGTCCTCAAGATTTTCAAAATCAGACCAGCTTGCAGAGCCAACCTCTGGATGTATAACAAAATCAGCCTCCCTGACCCTGTACGTATTCATTATGGACCGTGCTATATCGTCTGCTCTGAATATGATGTCCAGGCTGTTTTTTATCTCTTTATCATAGTCTATGGGTGTTATATCCCTTGATACGTCAACGCCCACTACAAAGTCTGCCTTTAGGAAGCGTGCAGCTGAAATGGGTACAGACTCTACCCAGCCACCGTCCACAAACCTTTTTCCCTCTATCTCCACAGGGGGTAGTATACCTGGTACTGCACTCGATGACTTCACCGCTGGCCTTACTGAGCCCGAATGATGTATCCACGTGTACCCTGATATGAGATCAAGTGCAACACATGCAAAAGGAAGCCTGAGTTCTGAGAACGATTTATCAGGAATGATTGCATCAAGCCCAGAAAAGAAGGCCTCGGGTGATACAACAGATTTCCTGAAAAGTGTCCTGTAGTAAAAGTAACCCTTCCGTGCTTTCTCGTATATCCCGTCAAGAAAACCCTTGTCCATATCCGAAGACAGGTTGAGCCTTTGTGCCTTTTTTAGAAAGTCATCAGATGAAAGGTAACCTGTTATAATGTCCCTTGTCTCAAGGGCATTCATACTGCTGGCATAGACTGATCCCACAATCGCCCCCATGCTCGTTCCGGTAACAATATCCGGCATTAGGCCTTCTTCTTCCAGGGCCATGAGTACACCTATGCTTGCAAGGCCCCTGACACCCCCACCGCCCAGGGCAATGGCCCACCTAAACGACATTCCCAAGGGCCTCCCTTATCTTGCCGGCAAGCACTTCTATCTCTGAGTCACTCACCGCCTTCATGTCGAATATCAGCATATCACCGTCTATCCTTGATAGCACAGGTGGATTCAGCCTCCTGAGCCTTTCATGCAGCTTGTTTGACAGAGGAGAGACCATCACAAGGCCGTAAGACGGTAGCGTCTTGGTGGGAGCAGATCCACCACCTATGGCAGCTGATGTACGGGACACCCTTGACCCTGCTAGTTTCAAACGCCTTTTAAGTGACACAGCACGCCTTCTCACATCAGATGGATCCTCGTATATCATCCTCAGCACAGGTACCCTGTCATACTGACCTACCAGATACAGCATCAACGTAGCGCTCAACGCAGCTATAGTAAGCTTGCCCACGCGTACGGCCCTGTGCAAGGGATTTCTTGCTATCTTGTCTACAAGATCCTCCCTGCCTAATATAATACCTGCCTGGGGTCCGCCTAGGATCTTGTCACCGCTGAAGGTTATTATATCCGCACCCCTGTCAAGACATTCTCTTATTGTCCACTCTCCGGTTATACCAACGTCTTCAAGGGGCAAGAAAACACCCGAACCCATGTCTACGTAGAACAAAAGTCCCTTGTTATGAGCAAGATTGGCAAGGGACTTTAAATCAACATCCTCGGTAAATCCTTCTATGGTGAAATTACTCCTATGTACCTTCATAATTATTGCTGTATCTCCTGTTATCGCTGCATCATAGTCCGCAAGCCTGGTCTTGTTAGTTGTCCCCACCTCCTTGAGTACTGCTGAGCTCAGGGCCATCACATCGGGCATCCTAAACGAACCACCTATTTCGATGAGTTCTCCTCTTGAGACGATCACCTCCTTGCCCCTGGCAAGGCTAGAAAGTGTGAGCAGCACGGCCGCTGCATTATTGTTTACAACAAGGGCAGCATCTGACCCGAAACAGTACCTTGTAATACTATTGATGTGATCCTGCCTTGATCCCCTTGAACCCTTATCAAGATCGAATTCAAGGTTGCTGTATCCCTTGGTAACTTCGATTATTTCATCCATGGCCTCTTCGGCAAGTGGTGCCCTGCCAAGGTTGGTATGCACAATAACACCGGAAGCGTTTATTACCCTTTGCAATCCACGGTTTACTACACCAGATAGTCTTCTGGATGCAAGGCTTGCCACACCTGCTGCATCTGGGCTTTCCTTCAACTTGCCGGAAAGGATACCGGACCTTATCTCAGATAGCACCTCTTTCACCACCAGCTTTATTGCATCCTGGGAATAAGGCTGCCCTTCCAACGCAATTTCCTTAAGCACTGCGTCCACCTTTGGTATGGTTTTGAGTGTATCGCCCATATGAACTCCCTTGTCTCAAATTATCCTATGAGGATAAAATCTTTCTAGTGCGGCTCTCCTCTCCATCAACTCAGAATCAGGCGGCCTATCCAGGAGATCCATTATTTTGTCTAGCATAGCTTCAGCCTCCTTAGATCCAGCAACAATACACGTTGCAGCCTTGCTGAACTGGAACCATTCAAAGTCCTTCACCTGCTTGGCCGATATCACCAGATCGGCCAGAGATCTCTCCACCAGGTTCCACCTATATCCCCTGATCTCCGAGGCCTTGTCCAACATCTCTATAGAATTATTGTATACAGGACCCCTCATACGAGCTTCGCTATCAAGAGCTATTATCCTCCTAGCACCAAGTATATGTGCTGCCATTACAGGTAGAAGACTTATTATACCACCATCCATTAAGAGCATACCTTTCGATTTCAAGGGCTTGCATACCCCGGGCATTGCACTTGATGCATACATTGCATCTGGCATGTCTCCTGTTGTGATTATAACTGCGTCACCTGATATCACATCAGTTGTAAGTATACCCAGACTGATCTCTGCATCCTCCACGAGAAATTTTCTGCTCTCCAAGATCCCCCTGCCTGCCACATTCCTGTATGCTCTCTTTACCATATCCGGTGATATCATGCCTTGATCCCAGTATGAATGAACGAATGCGATAGAAAACGACACGAAAGATCTAAGTTTTGAGCCGAAACTTCTAGGATTGGTAGATAGAAAACTCTCTATCTTTCTTGCTACAATACCATTGGAGAATCTTATTGCAAAATTTTTAAGAAACCCTGTATCGGGCCTATAAGCATAGACACCACCTATTACAGATCCTATGCTAGATCCAACGACGAGATCAGGTACAATACCCTCTCTAGAAAGTACATCTAGTATGCCCACGTGCATCATGCATCTTACACCACCTCCACCTAGAGCAAGCGCAAGATCGTATCTAGCCATGGGAATAAGGTATGCCAATACATGAAAAATATCAAGGAGGGTTTGGGGGGCAAGCCCTGAGACTTAAGCCAACATGCATGCACAATTCTAGCATTATGATGAACCTTGTTAACGCGTGCTTATTAAAGGCATGATCATCCTGAACATAGCAGCATAGGCCTTCCTTGTTAGGCTGAAGCTAAGTACCTTCCTTATCATCCTGAGAAGTAAGTATCTTCCCCTTGGTTTGAATGTACTCATACCTTCATCAAAGGTAAGCCTCTCTATATAAAAATTCTTCTGAAACAAGGACACAATAAGCTGGTACGTTATGATTGATATTATATCCCACGCCCTTTCCACGTGGTCACTAGGATAGTTTATAGTCTCCCCCATGGCCATTCTTACTATCTCCACCATGTGATAAACCCCTATCTTAGAACCAAGGAGTTCTCTTGCTGCCCAGAGAAGGTATATGCAGCCCCCACAGTAAGACACAAGTGCATCAGCACCTGTTGCCTCTGCCTCCCTAAACTTCTTTGTCCCCTCGTGTATTATGTCGAACGGTATGGAGATGTTCCTGACCCAGGATGCACCTGCACCAAATCCGCAACAAAGTGAATCCTTTCTATTATGTTCCATCTCCAGTATCTTGCAACCACACCTCCTAAGTATTTCCCTCGGTGCGTCCCAGTATGGTTTATCTGCTGACTTCGAGTAGCAATTATCATGAACAGTAACCATCAGGTTAAGCTTGTTCTCCAGTCTTATCTCCCCTGAATCTATGTTTTCAAGGAGCCAATCGTGAAAGTTTATAAAGGACTGGGAATGTTCCACTCCCATTTCCCTGGGATGAACTTCCGTAAATATCCTGTAGACAGCATCAAGCAAGGGGACAACAGTCTTGACACCCCAAGTATCGAAATCCTTTTTCGTCCTCTCGGCTACCTCTTTGACCAGGTCCAGGTAGCCTGCCTGGTACAAATATGCCCCACCTTCCCACTGATCTATCCTGTCTATGGGCTTGAAATAGTCGAGAAGCCTGCTCCCACCCAGTATAAATGGAAAGAGGTGCGTATAGTTACCCACCAGAAGCACTACGTCTTCAGGACCAGGGATATAGTTCATCCATTCGGAGACCCACTGCTTTTCTCTATCCGAAAAGAATATGTTCATAAGTTGCCATATATTGGGTTCCTCGGTTGGACAGACAAACTTGTAAAGAGGTGGTGCTCCCCTCTGTTTATACCTATCATTCCACCTCTCCAGGATAAGCTGGTATGGGTTCGCATTCTGAGGGCAGTAAAGGTTGCAGGAAAAGCACGTGGTACACTTGTCCAGAACGTAGCTTGATTTCCTTCCTTCGACTAAATTCCTGAATTCCTCCTTTGCCTCTGCAAGAGGCAGCTCTAGTACCGGGCACCTGTGCAGGCACTCCCCGCAAATGTCACATCTCTCCGCGTGAAAAGCACTTATTCTTTCAGTCATTATTGACCTCCCTAGATATAATCTAATTACAATATTTCAATGGCTTTGCTAGGTTCTAGTTCTCCCAAACCAAGCTTTAGCCCTCAGCCTTCAGCGATCAGTTCTCAGGGTTATTTACCCGAGACCCGATACCTGGAACCCGACACCCGACACCTGGAACCTGTATCTACCCTACACCTTTCCCATTGGGACTTGCACTCAATAAAGAAATAAGGGTTTACCCTCGATGGAACGTATCTTGGGTCTGTATTCGTCCACATCGTAGAGGTCATCCACGTTTACCCTCTTTACCCCGCTTGTTAGAGTGCTCAGTGGTATATGCGTGTATATACCGTTCTGAATAGCGACCATGCGCCCGAAACTACCCCTATTTATGAGGTCCATTGCAAGCTGCGCAAAGTTAAAACCAACCATTAAGTCAACCGAATCTGGTGCACCGCTTCTCATCAGATAGGCAAGCTGCTGGTAGAATACATCTTGGTTCGTGAGTCTCTTAAGTATCCTTGACGTTATAAAACCAATACCTCCCAGTTTCTTGTGGCCATAAGAATCCTCTTCACCAAATTCAACAGGCCTGCCGCCAAGTATGGATGCACCTTCGGATATGGTCATCATGGCGTAATTACTGGGGTTTGAAAGCTTGTCCTTCAAAAGAAACTCCGCAAGTTTCTCCGGATCAAAGGGTACCTCCGAGATGATCGCCCTGTCTACATCCGCAAGGTAAGCGGTCATTAGGGACGTCTCGCCTGAATTGCGTCCAAAGAGTTCTATTATTGCTATACGTTCATGGGAACCTGCAGTTGTCCTCAGTGTTTGTATAAATTGCTCACTCCTGGATACGGCCGTTGAGAACCCTATACAGTAATCAGTGCCATACACGTCATTATCCATTGTCTTTGGAATTGCGTTTACGTGTACACCTTCCCTGTGGAGCCTATCTGCATAGCTCAGGGTATCATCTCCCCCTATGGGTACGAGCACATCTATCTTGAGGCTTTCTATAACCCTTAACACATGCATGGTAAGGTCATAGGATCTGTTGTCATCGTTCTCATCCACCTCTACCATCCCTTTCAATGCGCTGGGGATATCTTTGGCTTTCAGCCTTCCAGGATTGGTTCTGGACGTATGCAAAAATGTTCCGCCTGTTCTGTCAACAGTGCGTACCACTGCCTTATTTAACCTGATAGCATGCTCAAAATTATCGTCTAGGGATAGCTCGGGGTTATAATTAACAAGCCCGGCCCAGCCCCGCTTGAACCCAATGATCTCGTGTCCATCATCCACCGCCCTGTTAACAAAGGACTTGATACAAGGATTTAATCCCGGGACATCACCTCCTCCAGTGAGTATAGCTAGCCTCATCACTACCTCCATGCATTACTTTTACAATCAAAATATAACGCTATTGGTGCTTGTCAAGTGTAATTATTAAAGATATAATGAGAGTTTACGAAAAGCAGTTTAAGAAGGAAAATAACTAAGGGTCTCTCGTGAAAAAGACATCTATTTATGCAATCGCTGTCATTGTTATAGTGTGTACTGTGATATCTGCTGCTTTAGAGGTACAGCTTAAGCATGATAAAAGACAAATAAACCCCAGATTCCACTTAGCTAGTTATCCCTTGCCGCTTAATTCAAGCTCTCATAAGTTTAAGTTCGTAAATAAAATCCTACCACTTGTTATAAAGTCCAACGAAAAGGTGGCATGGGAGAGATCAAGGATTATAGAGATAGCAAGAAAAAAAGCAAAGGCTAGTGGACAAGACAAGAGATTCATACTCAGACTATCAAGGAAGTACAGGGTGGATACCATAGACTACGATAAAAGGATACAAAAACTTCTATCAAGGGTCGATATTCTCCCACCGTCTCTTGTTATTGCACAGGCAGCACTGGAGTCCGGGTGGGGAAGGTCCAGATTTTCCCTGGAGGCCAACAACATCTTTGGCATAAGAACATTGTCTAACAGGGGTATAGTGCCTTCCGAGAGAATGGATGGTGTAAGGATTTCCGTGTTCAAGGATCTTCAATCGTGCATAGACTACCATATCCTCAACATAAACTCGCACCCCATGTATGTGGAGCTCAGAAAAATTAGGCAAGAGATGGATCCTCCATTTGATCCTTTAATTCTAGCAAGGGGATTGAAAAATTACTCAGAACAGGGTAATACTTATGTGCATAAGATCGTAAGGATAATAAGGGTTAATAATCTCAGGAAATATGACAGGCTTGTAACTGGGATGTACTATAAATACGATCCTAGGGGAAACTGGTTCACACTAAACTATTGGAAAGGATCATAGTATTGCCAAAGACCAGGAGCACTGTACTCCTGTATGCCATTATAATTGCCTTACTCCCCTGTCTTCTTCCCGCCCAGGAACTAAATGCAGAGCCTTATGTGGTAGTGCTTCTCTATCACAAGTTCGACGAGAAGGACTCTCCTTCAACATCTATACCCTCCAGCCTGTTTGCCAAACAGATGGCCTATCTGAAGGCTAACGATTACAAGGTTATATCTACATCAGAATTGGCAATGTGCATTAAAGGCAAAAAAACATTCCCGGAAAAGGCAGTGGTGATAACCATTGATGATGGCTACAAGTCTGCCTATACAAAGGCTATACCCATCCTCAACGAGTATGGTTTTCCCTATACTATTTTTATATCAACATGTGCTGTTGGATCAAGAAAATGTATGTCATGGGATCAGCTCAGGTATATCCGGGCACACGGAGGAGACGTAGGTTGCCATAGCTTCACTCACCCCCACATGGTGGATGTATCCCGCGAGGAAGTAGTCAAAGAGCTGGTTCATTCCAAGATGGTGATGGAAAAGAAACTAGGCTCAAGCGTAAGGTGGTTCGCCTATCCATTCGGGGAATACGACAACTACATAAGAAAGGTGGGCCTTCGTGCAGGCTACGAGCTAATGTTTACCTCCGACCCAGGTAGTATTGACAGGTCAAGCCCCCCAGACGCACTTCCCAGGCAGGCCATAGTTGGTAGCAACGTGGACATGATCATGTTCGAGGAAAAACTTGAAAGACCCCCGCTGCATATAAATGCCTGTTCACCCGGACCTGGAAGGATCAACGGCAACAGCATAGATAGCATAAGGATAGTGCTTGACAAGCCTAGACTCTTTTTCCCTGGCCAGGTCCAGATGTTTCTCTCAGAAAAAGGCAGGCTAAATACCCTTTTCAATCCTAAAACCGGCTTACTTATGTGCAAGGGACCGATAATACTTCACAGAAAGGTGAACAGGATTATCGTTACTGCTAGAAGAAAAAGAGACAATAAATATGCCATGCACTCTTACATGATAGTGTTAAAACAAGGAAAGGTCCTAAACAGAAAAGGAAAAGCCGGAAAACCACGCCTGATCCAAGTTCAGGGACAGGAGGCCAAGAATAGGCCATGAAACTGGATAAAACAGACCAGCTTATACTAAAACTCGTACAGGGAGACTTGCCCATGGAAGAGATGCCCTTTGACGAACTGGCAAGTGAGACAGGCCTTGATGCAGACACTTTAATTGAAAAGATACTGGAACTGAAAGATAAGGGCATCATTAGGGGATTCAAGGCTGTTGTCAGGCACTACAGGATAAACATGGGCGCCAACGCCATGGTTGTTTGGTCAGTACCAGATAACCGGCTGTCTGATACTGCAAAGGCCCTTTCATCCATGGATAATATATCACATTGTTACGAAAGGCATGGTCTTGATGACTACAACCTGTTCACAATGATACATGGAAGGAACAAAAAGGATGTTGAGAAAACAATAGAAAAGGCCATCTCCTTGCTTGGGTTTAAAAAATACAGGGTATATTGGACCAAAAGAGAGCTCAAGAAGACGTCCATGCAGTACATCAAGGAGGAAGATTAGGTTGAAAAGAAACGAAGATCTCTTTACAAGGGCACGGAACACCATTCCAGGTGGTGTTAATTCACCAGTAAGGGCATTCAAGAAAGTAGGTGGCACACCCAGGTTTATAGCCAAGGGAAATGGTCCTTACATGTTCGATGTCGAGGGTAATGTATACGTGGACCACGTGCTTTCCTGGGGTCCGCTCATACTTGGACACTGTCACCCAGAGGTTGTCTCTGCAGTAAAGGCACAGGTTGATGCAGGCACGAGTTTCGGTGCTCCAACAGAGCTAGAGGTACTCATGGCAGAGGAAATCTGCAATGCCATACCTTCCATTGAAAAGGTCAGGTTCGTTAATTCCGGGACAGAGGCCACCATGAGCGCAATAAGGCTGGCAAGGGCATATACGAAAAGGAGCCTAATCGTAAAATTTGAGGGATGTTACCACGGACACGTAGACAGCCTCCTGGCAAAAGCAGGATCAGGTGCAATGACGTTTTCCCTGCCTGATTCTTCGGGTGTGCCGCGAGAAATCACGTCTACCACGGCTGTACTTAAATACAATGATATCAGGGGATTTAATTTATTCATGGATGAAAACGGTGATAAGGTAGCCGCTGTTATTGTAGAACCTGTTGCAGGTAACATGGGTGTTGTTTTACCAGAGGAGGGATTCCTAGAGACACTAAGGCAATCCACACTGGAACACAAGGCCTTGTTGATATTAGACGAAGTAATAACGGGTTTCAGGCTCTGCTTCGGTGGCTTTCAAAATATTGTGGGTATAAACCCAGATATCACGTGCCTTGGAAAGATTATAGGTGGCGGCATGCCTGTAGGTGCATTCGGAGGAAGGAGTGATATTATGTCCATGCTTGCCCCTGATGGACCTGTTTACCAGGCTGGTACACTATCTGGTAATCCTGTTGCAATGGCGGCGGGACTTGCAACATTAAAGGTCCTAAAAAGGGAAAACCCGTACCCCATACTAGAGAAGACCATGGATGAATTTGTAGATGAAATCACTGGTGCAGCAAATAAAGCAGGCATTGCCTTAAGTGTTAACCACAAGGGCTCAATGGCAGGGTTGTTCTTCAACGAAGGCCCAGTTAACAGTTTCGACGTAGTAATAGAATCTGATACTAAGACTTACTCAAGCCTCTTTCATCATATGCTAGAACGGGGTGTCTATATTGCGCCATCACCATTTGAGGCCTTCTTTATAAGCAATGCTCATACCCAAGATGCCATGGGAAAGACCATAGATGGCATGAAGGAATATATCATGACCCGGGTCTGACGTCCGGGGATCTGGATTTCTTGTCTTCTTCCATAGCTAGACGGCTTACCTTGACCTTACTGGCCTTGCTTTGGGCAAATGCCAGATCCAGCACCTCTTCTATAGTACTGACGAAAAATAGGTCTATGTCTCTTATGGCATCTTCGTCCATCTCCCTGAGGTCTTTCTCGTTCATCTTAGGCAATATAACCCTGGTAATTGCATTACGCTTTGCAGCAAGGATTTTCTCCTTTATCCCTCCAACGGGTAGCACTGCACCCCTCAAGGTAATCTCGCCTGTCATTGCAAGGTTGTCACTCACCTTCTCCCTGGTCAATAGAGACACTATGGATGTTACAATGGTAATTCCCGCAGATGGCCCGTCCTTTGGTATGGCACCGGCAGGAACATGTATATGTATGCCAGTAGAAGGGGGAAGGTTGTGTCCCATGCTCTTTACCAGACTGAGCGCGATACGTGCAGACTCCTTCATCACTTCTCCCATCTGGCCTGTGAGTATCATCTCTTCCTTGCCTTCAACCAGGGCCGCCTCAACAAACAGTATCTCCCCACCAAAAGGTGTCCAGGCCAGGCCTGTTGCCACACCCGGCATGCTAGCCCTTTCCCTCACCTCAGGTATATACCGCACCGGGCCCAGCACTTTTTCCACGAAATCCCGGTCCACGAGGAACTTGTCTCCCTGCCTGCGAGCTATCTCAGAAGCAATTGCCCTTAACACGGCAGCGATCTCCCTCTGCAGGTTTCTTACCCCTGATTCTCTCGTGTATGACCTTATTATGTGCAGTATAGCATCATCGTTGAATTCTATATCCCTGCCTTCAAGTCCATTGGCTTCTATCTCCTTTGGTATAAGGTGATCTCTTGCTATCTCCAGCTTGTCTTCCTGGGTGTATCCCTCTATATCCACAATCTCCATTCGGTCCTTGAGTGCAGGAGGAATAGTGTCCACCATGTTTGCAGTGGCAATAAAGAATGTCTTTGAAAGATCATAGGGTACGTTCAGGTAATGATCTACGAAATGGTTGTTCTGCTCCGGATCAAGTGCTTCCAGGAGCGCAGAGGATGGGTCACCATGTATATCGTGAGCTAGCTTGTCTATCTCGTCAAGCATAAATACCGGGTTTGTGCTCCCTGCTTGCTTTATACCGTTTATTATCCTTCCAGGCATAGCGCCTATGTATGTTCTCCTATGCCCCCTTATCTCGGCCTCATCCCTTACACCTCCAAGTGAAATCCTTACGAACTTTCTTCCCATGGCACGCGCAATGGACCTACCTAGGGATGTCTTTCCAACGCCTGGTGGGCCGACAAAGCAAAGTATGGGGCCCTTGAGATCACCCTTGAGACTTTTTACTGCAAGAAATTCAAGTATCCTCTTTTTTGGCGTCTTCAGGTCAAAGTGATCTTCATTCAATATGCGTTCGACCTCGTTGATATCCAGGTTGTCTTCGGTCTCCTCCTGCCATGGCAGGTCCAGTATCCAGTCCATATACGTCCGTATGGTTATGTACTCTGCCGACCCCGGTTGCATCCTGCTGAGTCTCTTGAGGTCCTTATCAATATCCTTCTTTACATCCCTGGGTAGTGCCTTTGTCTCTATCTCCTTCCTTAGTTCTTCTACCTCGCTTTCAATATCGTTTGTCTCACCTAGCTCCTTTTTTATCGCCTTGAGCTGATGCCTGAGGTAGTATTCCCTTTGTGCGCTGTTTATCTCATCCTTTGCTTTCTCTGTTATTCTACTGGAAAGCTCGAGTATATCGAGCTCATCAACAAGTGCCCTGTAAAGCATTTTGTATTTTGAGATGAGCTGGCTCTCTTCAAGTATGGATTGCTTCTTTTCTACGGGTATTGGAAGCGTAGTTGTGCATGTATTAAGTAAAAGGATAGGATCCCTGAGCTTGCACAGGGATACAAGCACAGACTCCATGTTGTGGTAAGATAACCTAGCAAGCTGATTCAGGACCTGCCTGGTGGAGTGGGCCATTGCACTCACGTCCTTGTCCACCTCCAAGTCGTCTTTCATGTATGAAATACGTACAACAAGGTAAGGTCTATCAGATACCTTTTCTTCTATCCTTACCTTCTTAAGACCCTTTATCATTATGGATGTCTCGCCGTTATCAAGATCACTTATCTTTGTAATCTTCGCCAGGCAACCCACCCTGTATATCTGTTCCCATGTCTCCAAACGCACGTCATTCGGTCTTGTCAGACCAACGGCTACAAGGTAATCATTCCTTTCATGTAACCTCTTTACCAGCTCGGTATTCGAGAAAGAACTAGATACAACAAGGGGTAATATGGCATCCTCCATTAGTACGGCATCTTTTAAAGGCAACACAGGAACAGTAAACGGCAGGTTGTCTTCACGTGAAATATCCCTAACCCCTGCCTCGTCCTTCTTGAAGAGCTTCCCTACCCAACTCATAAATATCTTGTAGGTTTAACAATACATAAAGTCAATCTCTATATAGTAGAGGGGAAATAAAATCAGTGATAACTTGGCCCTTGTTGGAATCTTGCAAAGGCATTACACCATTATATATACAAAAAACCTGCATCTGCTTTCTTTAAACAATTTTTATATGATTTATTTTCACCTGTCCAAAGCACCTTCCAGGCCCACTACGTGAGAGCTAGGCGCAATAGAGCTACCTTGCTTGATAGATGCACTTTCTATAATGCTATTGTTGCCAATCACACTACCATCGCCTATTGTGGAATCTTTTATCCAGGCATTCGGCATTATCTTCACGTTTCTGCCTATAACGGAGTGCCCTAGGATATGCGTACCTGGCCATATTTCTGTATCGCTGGATATGCTGACAAGGGGACCCACCCAAGTCACCTCGGGCCCGTACATGGTAACTCCTCTCTCCATGAGGGACCTGTTAATCCTTGACCTTAGTACCTCGCTTGCATGGGCAAGCTGCAGTCTGGAATTTACACCATTTGCCTCCTCACAGTCAACCACCCTAGAGGAAGCCACGTTGCTCGCCATCTTTACTATGTCAGTAAGGTAAAATTCCCCCTTTGCGTTCCCTGCCTGTAACTTAAACACAGAATCAAGCATGAAGTCCTTACTAGCGATGTAAACGCCTGTATTTATTTCTTTTACTTGTCTCTGCTGCGGACTAGCATCGCTTTCCTCGACAATCTCAAAGACATAGCCATTGCTATCCCTTATAACCCTACCGTAACCGGTAGGATTGTCCATAACAGAGGTAAGCACAGCCATATCCGCATTGGTTTTCCTGTAAGCAGAAATCAGGCCATCTATGGACTCTTTTTGTATCAGGGGCATGTCGCCAGGTATTATGAGTACGTCATCGGCTTTCATTTCGACAAGCATGTCTCTTGCTACTCGCACTGCATCACCTGTACCCATGGGTGGATCCTGGACAACGCATCTTGCGCCAAGTCCCTCCAAGTAGGGCATAGTATATTCCTTGCCGTGCCCAACCACTGCAATTACATCACCACCTATGTCTCTTGAGATACTAACGGGATAGTACACCATGGGTAGGCCTAGTATCTCGTGCATAACCTTTGGCCTTGCCGACTTCATTCTAACACCCTTGCCAGCAGCCAGGATTAAAGTACAAAGTCTTTTCATGGCTTAAGGTCTAGCATACACAGCACATGGTCTGCAAGGATGCAGGAGGATTCGTCTAACCACCTTGTGAGCCTTGTCAATCCACCACAAGAGGCTAGGAACACATGATTCATTTGACTTGTAAAAGGTAGGTTTATCTGCTAAAACGCTTTCACCTTGTATAAAATTCCGAAAGGAGAGTCTCTATATGCTTTTCGAATGGCTCTTTGGGATGTTTTCCAACGACCTTGCAATCGACCTTGGTACTGCAAACACACTTGTATACGCACGTGATAAAGGTATAGTACTTTCAGAACCGTCGGTAGTGGCAGTAAAAATGGAGCACGGTGGTATAAACAGGGTCGTTGCAGTAGGTTCTGAAGCCAAGAAAATGCTAGGTAGAACACCTGAAAACATAGTGGCCATAAGACCCCTCAAGGACGGCGTAATAGCTGACTTCGAAGCAACAGAGGCAATGCTTAAGTATTTTATCCTAAAGGTGCACCAAAGGCGTCTATTTGTGAGACCCAGGGTCATTATATGCGTACCTAGTGGAATAACCCAGGTCGAAAAAAGGGCGGTTAAAGAATCTGCTGAGGCATCAGGAGCAAGAGACGTCTTTATAGTTGCAGAGCCAATGGCCGCTGCAATAGGTGCAGGGCTACCCGTGACAGAGCCGGTGAGCTCAATGATAGTTGACATAGGTGGCGGAACAACCGAGGTGGCGGTTATCTCATTATCAGGCATAGTCTACACCAACAGTGTGCGTGTTGCCGGCGACAAGATAGACCAGGCCATAATGCAGTACATAAAGAGAGAATACAATCTGCTCATAGGTGAACGTACTGCAGAGATTATAAAGATCATGATAGGCTCAGCTGCAGCCGACGATGTGGAGAAAACCATAGAGGTAAAGGGTAGAGACCTCGTGGACGGTATACCCAAGATTTTTACCATATCCTCAGAAGAGATAAGAGAGGCGTGCAAGCCACCCATAAGGGTAATACTGGACGCGGTCAAGGTAGCACTCGAGCAAACGCCGCCTGAGCTGGCAGCCGACATCGTGGACAAGGGCATAGTACTCACGGGTGGTGGCGCCCTGTTCAGAAACCTAGACAAGGTATTGAGGGAGGAAACAGGCCTTCCTGTCATCATAGCAGAGGATCCGCTATCAACAGTTGCCCGGGGAGCAGGTAAGCTCCTGGATGACCTCGACCTATTGAAAGAAGTAATGATAACGAGTTAATGGGTAGCAATAGAAGTGACAAAATTTTCTTTATAATCATCTCCGTACTTGTTGTCATCTTCCTGATATCTATCGGCCCTAACAGGGTATTCAATGGCACGTTATCTACCACCCGCGAGGTTTATTACTGGATGGAGAGGGTAGCGAGCTCACCTTTAAACCTCACACGCAAAATATGGAATAACTATATTTACCTAGTAGATACGAGACAGGAAAACGAGAATCTTAAGCAGGAATTGGCAGAACTCAGGATACAGTGCAGGCACGTAAAAGAAATAGAGGAAGAGAACAAGAGGCTCAGGTCAATGCTTGAGTTCAAGAAAGCCAGTTATACATTTAAATTGTACCCTGCTAGCGTACTTGGCCAAGACATAAGCATGATATTCAAAACCCTAGTCCTAAACAGGGGTACTTCTGACGGTTTTTTTAAGGATATGCCCATTGTGAACATGAACGGTGTGGTAGGGAGGGTAATATCTGTTTCACCACACACATCCGAGGTCCTTCTCATCACTGATCCAAACAGCGCAATACCCGCACTTATAAAGACCATAAAAACCAAGGGTATTGTAAGGGGCAGAGGCGATGGCTTGTTGAACTTGGAATACATAAGGAGTTCAGAAAAGGTAAACGCTGGCGACGAGGTAGTTACCTCTGGTTTACTAGACATATTCCCCAGAGGACTGAGGCTTGGTTATGTCTTGACTGTTAAAAAAGATAGAAGGGAGATGTTTGCCAAGATTATACTGAAGCCAGCAGTCAGCATGCAAAGGATAGAGGATGTCTTCGGAATCGGAAAGGCTGACAATAAGAATAATTAAGATAGGCTGTCTCTTCGTGAGCGTAGTAATAATAGAGACAAGTGTCTTTCCTGACATCGCAAACCTTGTTAGGATTGATCTCTTTCTAGGTCTTATACTGGGCATGGTAATAACAATCCCATTTGGCACTGCAAGTATACTGGTCATAGTGCTCTCATTCCTGTTACAGGCATTTTCTGGGGCCAGCATGGGATCTCTGCCATTCATATACCTCATCACCTTCCTGGGACTAACGGCTGCGAAGAATGTAGTTTACCTTGAGAATATCGTTAGCCAGATATTCCTAGGTGGACTTTCTTACATCCTTGGAATAGTCCTAGCAAGACTGTTTACACCTATCTACGTATCCCCGCCATTTATTGCATCCGTGCTGGCCAGTTCGCTACTAACTGGAATAGCAACACCCCTTGTTGTGTATATGGTAAGAATACTATGGAGACAAGATGAAGCCTAGGGTAGAATCCATACCTATAGAGATGGAGTTCAGGAAAAAGGGAATCCTGCTCCTGGCGCTCGTAGGGGTACTGTTTTCTATAATACTGGGGAGACTCATGTACATGCAGGTAATCAAGGGAGAATACTATGCAGGGCTTTCAAGAAACAACAGGATACGCATAATGGGAATACGCGCACCAAGAGGTAGGATCCTGGATAGGAACGGAATAGTGCTGGCAGATAACAGACCATCCTACGATCTTATAGCAATACCAAATGACATCCCAAACATTCACTATGTAACATCCAAACTATCCAGACTTATCGGTCTGGACCCTAAAGAGGCAGCAAAGAAGATAAGGAAGGGTAAGAGGAGGCCCTATACCCCCGTATACCTAGCCAGGGATATCACGTTTGAGAACATGGCACGTGTGGAGTCAGAGACCTATGAGCTACCAGGGATTTCAATTGATCCCTCTACTGAAAGGGATTACGTGTACAAGGATCTGGCATGCCATGTACTAGGTTTCGTGGGAGAGATATCCAAGAAAGAACTGGATGCTCATAGAGGTGAGAAAAAGTATGCTATAGGGGATTTGATTGGTAAAAGCGGAATCGAACTCGAGTGCGAAGATGAACTCCGGGGCAAGAAAGGCAAAAAGATATTTGAGGTAGACGCTATTGGACGCAGGCAGAAGGTACTAGAAGAAAGTATCCCCACGCCAGGAAAGGATGTCATGCTTACAATAGATAAACGTCTCCAGGTAATAGCAAGTGATGCTTTAAGAGACAGGACAGGAGCCGTGGTTGCGATTGTCCCCAGTACTGGCGAGGTCCTCGCGATGGTAAGCAAACCTGGCTTTGACACAAACATGTTTCTAGGACCAATAGCCCCTGAGGTATGGCAAAAGGTAGTAAATGATCCAATGCACCCACTTGAGAACAGGGCGTTGAGAGGACAGTACCCACCAGGTTCCATCTTCAAAATTTTTGTAGCTCTGGCTGGTCTCACTGATAACGTTATAGACCCAAGCAAGGAGATTTTCTGCCCTGGGTATTTTGACCTGGGCTCAAAACGCTTCCTGTGCTGGAAAAGGCAAGGACATGGTGATGTTAACCTAAAAAGGGCAATCATTGAATCCTGCGACGTATATTTCTACCACCTGGGCAAAGACTTAGGCATAGACAGGATTAAGGCCTTTGCAAATATCCTAGGCCTTGGTAGGCCTACAGGCATAGAGCTACCAAACGAGGTATCAGGTCTTATCCCAAGCCAAGGATGGAAACTAAGAAGATTCCACAGGCCATGGCAAAAAGGTGAGACACTCATAACAGCGATCGGCCAGGGATACGTGTTGGTTACGCCCCTCCAGATAGCAAAGGCCATGAGTGCCGTGGTAAATGGCGGCTTCCTGTACACCCCGAGAATTCTTGCATCAGATAGTCCTAGACTTGAGAAACAACTCCCGGTTCCCAGGTCATATCTCGATATCATCAAGGGCGCAATGAGAGGAGTAGTTGAGGATCCACATGGTACAGGCAGGATAGTCAGGGACCCTATGTTCTCTATCGGAGGCAAGACTGGTACTGCCCAGGTTGTACGAAAAATAGTCTCAAAACGAAGTGACGAGAAAGATATCCCCTACAGGTACAGAGACCATGCATGGTTCGTGGGATTCTCACCGGTTGAAAACCCTGAAATACTCGTGGTTGCAGTAGTAGAACACGGAGGGCATGGTGGAAGTATTGCCGGACCTGTCGTAAAAGACGTTATAAAGGGATATTATTTCATAAAGGAATTAGATAATGAAAAGATATCAAAAGGTAATAAATAACATAGATAGGGGACTTATTGTTACCGTACTCTTAATAATACTAGTAGGCCTCTTATGCCTGTACAGCGCAACACGCACAGTAAATCCTGGCATATTCACAAAACAGATCCTCTGGATTCTACTGGGTTCTATATGCATGATCATATTTTTTGCAATGGATTACAGGATACTAAAAAACATATACTGGCCCCTATATCTCATTACCTTGATACTACTTGTATGCGTACTGGTATTCGGCAGGGATATAGCTGGCGCAAGGAGATGGTTCACCTTCGGTCAAGTAAGCTTTCAGCCTTCTGAACTTGCAAAGATAACCCTGATAATTTGGATAGCATCGTATGGATCCATAAAAAAAGGTATACAGGGTTACAACATTAGGGATCTGGCCTTTCCTTTCCTGATAATATCAGTACCGGTTATATTGATACTCTTGGAACCTGACCTTGGTACAGCTGGTATAATAACGCTCATTGCAACAGGTATTTTCCTAGTAATTGGCATACAGAGGTCTTCACTTATCGCAATACTATCCATGGTGAGCGTATCACTGCCAGCTGGATGGCTATTTCTCAAAGACTACCAAAGAAAAAGAATATTGGCCTTTCTTGACCCTAGTCAAGACCCTCTGGGCAGTAGTTACTGCACAATACAATCAAAGATTGCAATCGGATCTGGTCGCCTACTGGGCAAAGGATTCCTACACGGAACACAGACCCAGTTACGTTTCCTGCCCGAGCACCATACGGACTTTATATTCTCGGTCGTGGCAGAGGAATGGGGATTTATTGGTGCAAGCATACTCGTATTGCTATACTTGTTACTGATCACAAAGATTATATACATAGGAATAAAGGCAAAGGACAGGTTTGGTGCACTTGTATGTTTCGGTATTGCCATATATTTTATACTTCACGTATTTATCAACATATCCATGGCCTTGGGGATAATGCCCGTCGTGGGTGTACCTTTACCTTTTATAAGCTACGGTGGCTCCTCGCTACTGGTAAACATGATGTGCATAGGTATTATATTGAGCATATCCTGGAGAAGATTTATATTCTAGTATGCCTTTATAAACATGAAGACTGTTAATTTCAAGGACTTCTACACTATGAAAAGCATTAAAAGATGGCCTTCCATACTCATAATTATCGTAACCCAGCTGGCATGGGTTGCAATAGTAGTATTGTGGATAGCATGGTTCGTAAACAGCCACTATGCACTGATACACAAGTTGGGACCATGGGATATACTGATCCTGGTTGAAGGAGCAGTACTATTACTATTAATACTGGCCGGCATATGGATACTGTTTGTGCTTTACCAAAAGCAGGTCACACTTGCAAAGACCCAGACCAATATAATGTCCTCAATAACTCATGAATTCAAGACTCCACTCGCAACAACCCAGCTATACCTGGAAACTATGAAGTCAAGGAACCTCCCAGAGGAGACAACAGAAAGGCTTATAGGTGGAATGATTCACGAAAATCAGAGACTCAAGGAATTAGTGGACAAGTTCCTTGAGGGTTCTTGTCTCTACCATGGGCGCACCCCATATATATTCAGAAACATGCCTTTGAAGGCAGTACTCGAAGACTTTATAAAGAGGCATCCAGTGCTATTCGAAAACGTGGACATTAAACTAGTGGACATAGACAAGGATATCGAGGTGAACGTGGATGTACAGGCCTTTGACATAGTACTTAGCAACCTTACGGAGAATGCCATACATTATTCGGACAATAGCCCCAGGGTTGAGATAAGAGCCTATAAGAATAGATCACGCGTGTGCATTGAGTTCAAGGACTTTGGAATAGGTATCCCTAAAAACAAGGCCAAGGATGTATTCAAGCTATTCACGAGGCTTCCAGAGGGCATCTCTTTATGGAGTAGGGGGACAGGTATGGGCCTATACATCGTAAAGCAGACCATGAAGGCACATGGTGGAAGCATAAAGCTGGAAAAAGCAAAGGCTGGCAAAGGATCCACATTTTTGCTATGCCTTCCACTGGGAAGAGAAAATGGACATAAGTAGCACGGTACTGGTAATAGAAGACGACCCGGCCATGGCACTGGGCCTACTAATAAACCTGGAGGCCGAGGGCTACAGGGTCTTACATGCCAGGTCTGCAGAGCAAGGGATTGATCTACTTGATACATCGGAGATTGATCTCATCGTACTCGACCTAATGCTACCTGGAATGGACGGCATAGAGGCACTCAAGGTAATAAGGAATAAGGATATAAAGATACCTGTACTGATACTCAGTGCCAAGGATGGGATTGAGGATAAGTTAAACGGATTCAGGTCAGGAGCAGATGACTACATGACCAAGCCATTTCACCTGGACGAGTTCCTGATCAGGGTAAAGAGGATGCTTGACAGGTACGAGTGGTACAGGGGAGAGTCCCGCATACGCGTGGGTAAAACCGAGATAGACTTCAACACCCTGGAACTAAACAGAGAAAAAAGGCCCGTGGCAAGGATTACACCACACGAAGCCGCATTGATTCAGTATCTTGTAGCGCATAAGGAGAGGATAGTATCCCGTAGGGAATTACTGAGACACGTGTGGGGAATTGATCCTGACGTGGAGACTAGAACAGTGGACACGTTTATATCCCGAATAAGGAGATACATCGAGGAAGATCCCACGGATCCGAAACATATAGTAAGCATACGTGGAAAGGGATACCGGTTTGTTCCTTGAGAACAAAAGCGCTTTATTAAACATTTCAAAGAGAAGTCATTCTTGACATCATTTGCCTGAGAGAAAACATGACGGGTCTTCTGCAAGATAATCCCCTGTATATGCCATGGCACGACCCCTACACCCACCACAGATTGTTCTGTATTTGCACTCGCCACATTTGCCTTTCAATGTTTGCTCCCTGTTCCTCAAGTCCCTGAATACCTTGCTGTCACGCCATATGTTAACAAAAGAGTCTTCACGCACATTACCAGCATTAACCTCTACAAATGGACATGGCCATACATCACCGTTTGCCTTTACATAGACAAAGCCCCTTCCAGCTGCACAGCCGTGAAAAACTTTCTCTGCCATCGTTAGCCATGCCCCATTGGTAAGTCCTTTGCTTTCCATCAGATAAGGCCAGTATTGCGGCCCTGCAACAGGTTCCACTATGGTGGAGATATACCTTTGTTTGTCCTTTAGAAGTCTCAGCAGGCTCTCGTTTTCCCTTGTTTTCAGGCTGGCATCCTCGATTGAATTTCCCCTTCCAACTGGTACAAGCTGGTACATAAGCATGATGGATGAGCCCATCCCGTCTGCAATATCAATAAGTTCATCCAGATCATCAAGGTTATACTTCATTGCTGTTACGTTTATCTGTAAAGATATGCCAGCATTTCTTAATGCCCTTATTCCTCTCATGGCAAGGTCATATGCCTTGTTATTCTGCCTTATATAGTTATGCACATCCCTCTTAGGGGAATCGAGACTGACGGCTGCAGCTACAACCCCGGCATCCTTGAGCCTAAATGCCATGTCCTCGTTTATCAGTGTACCATTGGTAGCAAGCACATTTGCTAGGCCAGCCTTCTTTGAATGATTCAACAACTCAAATATGTCGCCACGCACCAGGGGTTCACCACCCGTGTATACAAGCATTCTGAATTCGTTAACCGATGCAAACTCGTCGATAAGTCTCTTTGCCTCGGAGGTTGAGAGTTCATCACTAGTGGGCTTGTCTGCTCTTACATGACAATGTATACAGTTCAGGTTGCATGCATTTGTCACCTCCCAGGCAGGGTGATTAGGATAACCAATGCACCCCATGCCAATGGCACCGGCCGCTATTGGAAGGGACTCTATGCTGTGCCTGACAAGCCAGGGACCAAAGCCTCTCCAACCCACGAGGTAACTGAAATAGATGACGCTCCCCAGCTGCCTAGCTACCAGCCCTGGAGGCCAGAAGATAGACTTGAGAGGCCAAGAAAGTATGTCCTTCATCTTCATGTAATTATCCCCCATACCCAGGTCACTATAGTATAGAGACCTGATATAACTAGGTTTGTACATAGCGTTAATGCACACATAAGCTCAAGGCTTTTCGCGTCATCGTACATGCCTTTAAGTGCCATTATGCCAGCCGGTAAGGCTATACCAATTACAACAGGGTAGAAAAAGAGCAAATTTATTGACAAGCCTTTTAGTATAGGTAGTGGAAAGGTAACAAGCTCTAGTACTACCACTACGACATATAGCAAAGATGAGACTTTCTTACCCGTTCTCACAACAATGTTTGCCTTTCCCTCGATAAGGTCTGCCGGGTAATCAGGAAATTCATTTATTAGGATAACGTTAAATATGGAACAGGCAATTGGTACGGATACCCACTGGACAAGGGGTGATAAGGAAGAAGCCTGGATATAGCAGCCTGCTGCAACTGGTAGCCAGCCATAACATATGCCAATAAGGACCTCCCCTACCCCCCTTCTTACCCACCGTATGGGCTCGGTTGAATAAAAAAAACCACCAACCAGTCCAAGCAGTCCAAGTGGTATGGTCCATGGTCCTGTACTGTAATAAAACTGGAGTACCAGGCCAAGAAGAACTGCAAGCAAAAGGGCAACATAGCTTGCCTGTCTTGCATGCTCAGGTCTAATCATCCCCACTACTATTGCCTGGGATCCGCCGGAGAAGATATTTCTTCCCATCTTTGCAGAGAGGATATCACCCTTTAGGTCATAGTATTCACCTGCATAGTACGTAGAAAGCATGATCAAGACTACCGCGACCACTCCAACCAGAAACACGTCCATCCTGAACATCATGTTTGAACGCCAAGCAATGATCGTGCCCAGGACAAAGGGCAATATGCCCACTGTATGAAATGGGGGTCTGGAAAGGATGACCCAGCCCTTCAGTTTTTTTGCTAAAGAAGCCACAGTATCAATGCCTGCATCCATTAGGTGACCTAGTTATGCCACAGACTTAACAAGTCCAGTAAATATCCTTCTTTAATACCCTCATCTTCCTGCGAGCTGCTAAGTAGCCTTCCCTTACAAAGGTGTCGAAGAGTTCGAAGTCTGTCCAGCTGTATGAACCTATGTCTGGCCTTATTATGCAATCCACTTCCCTTGATTCATATATATTCATGAAGTCCCTTGAGATATCGTAACACCTAAATACAATATCAAGACTGTGCGATATCTCCTCGTCCGGGTCCTGTATCGGCAAGATATCCCTAGTCACGTCCACGCCAACTACATAGTCGGGATTAAATGTCCTTGCGAGATATAAAGGCACCATCTCTGCTACACCACCATCCACGAGCAACATATTGTTCAACCTAACCGGGGGAAAGAAACCTGGTGTCGCAGAGCTTGCCTGGAGTGCAAGACTCAGGTCGCCCTCGTCTAGGCCAATGGGATTACCTGTTATAAGATCAACGCTCAGGCACTTGAAAGGAATATGCATATCCTTGAAAGACTCGTCCCCAATGAGTATCTTCATATTCTTCACAAATGTCTCGGGCGTAAGGATAGACTTTCTGCTCAATGCCCTGGTGTAGAAATAACCGCGTTTTAGACTAGAATGTATCCTCTCCAAGAAACCTCTTGATGTCTCGTTTTCTATGGATTCTATCTCATCCATTGTATCCTTGAAGCTAGGGGAACGTATATAGTTCCTTATCCTAGTTTCCACCTTCCTGGAATCCATTGATATGCTGTAAATGGCGCCAACTATCGCGCCAAAGGACGATCCCACTATGCAATCAATAGGTATCCTCTCCTCTTCAAGAGCCCTTAATACGCCTATGTGGGCAATCCCTCTTGCGCCTCCGGCCCCCAGGGCAAGGGCAACACGTTTTTTCTTTCTCCACCTCACAACAATCTCACCTGGTATTCATCGGCATCCATGTCCTGCAGGTACACACCATAGTACGGTCCAGATGCCTCGCTGAACCACTCAAGACCCTTGTGTTTGCACTCCTGGCAGGCACCCCTCGGAATATGTATGCCAAGTATCCTGTATCCTGTTGAGGCCTGGGAATCTATTTTAAAGACACCAGGGCATCTGTCACATACCCTGACCACTTCGACCTGGGATTCTGATATCCCGTCTGTGTCGTAATATATGGACTTGTTTCTCTGAAAATACTCCTTTTTCGCATAGTATTCAGACCTTAACTCGTTCCTCTTGTGCCAGTTCTCGAATATACCGTCTGTTAGACGGTATATGTAATCCAGTATCCTCTGCTCCTCCCTTATGCTCTTAATATCCAAGTCAGGCTCTTGCACGTAAGAATAATCAAGGCCTGCAAGTGCCAATATGATACCGGTATTAACATAGGGGAGTGCTGCCTCTATTGAGTACCCTCCTTCGAGCACGCATATGTCTGGCGATAGCATTTCGTTAAGCCTTGCATAGCCACCTGCGGTGAATGCCATGTCGGTTATGGGATCAGAGTAGTGGTTGTCTTGACCAGCGGAGTTTATTACAAGGTCAGGTTTAAATTCGTCCAAGATAGGCAACACCAGGTTTTCGATAACGGAAAGATAGCCTTTATCGCTTGTTCTCGGGGGTAAAGGCACGTTCACCGTCATACCAAGTGCATTTGGTCCTCCAAACTCGTCTGGAAAACCACTACCCGGGTACAGGGTCCTGCCGTCCTGGTGAAGGGATATGTAAAGTACATTAGGGTCATGCCAGTATATATCCTGGGAGCCATCACCGTGGTGGCAGTCTGTATCCACGATGGCTATTTTCTTTACGTGAGGATAGTTGAACCTTATCCATTCCACCATTATGGCTTCTATGTTGATGTTGCAGAACCCCCTTGCCCCGTGGACCACGCGCATGGAGTGATGACCGGGCGGCCTAACAAGGGCAAATGCCTTATCAACGTCACCATCAAGGACATGCCTTGCCGCCTCTATGCATCCTCCTGCTGAGATGTTATGAGAGGGGGTAATCCTGGATGCCACGTCCGGGATGCAGAAATGTACCCTCTGGATGTCGTGTTCTGTTGCAAAACCAGCCTTGAACTCATGAATGCCTTCTATGTCCAGCAGGCCCTCCTCCATAATCTGGTCCTGAGTATATAGCAACCTCTCTTGCCTCTCGGGGTGAGTGGGGGAGATCTCCCAGTCATAGGCAGGGAAAAAGATAAGACCCGTACTATTAGTCGCCTTCATCACATCTCCGACAAGGGTAGAACACCTGGCCTGGTCTGAAGTCTCATCCGAATGTTCTTCCCGACGGTCCTGAAACCCCTTACCATGTTAAAGCTCTGCTCTTCCACGACATCTGTCTCTGGTCTGTCCTTCATACCCAGGTACTCGTAAAGTTCATCAAGCCTTTCCATGCCAAAGGCCTTGACGTCATCCGGGCTGTAATTTCCTGGTATATCTTCCTCAATGTCCATCTCTGGACAAAGCAATTTGCCTAAGTAGGTATCTGCCAGGAGTGTTATCCTGACTGTAGTGCGTGCCAAGCAAGCACCCACGGCATTTGCCACCTCGTAATATCTGGGTACCTTGCAGGGAATACCAAACGTGTCCTCCAGCAAAGAACAAAGGCTCCCTGCCGGACCTCCTACCACTATTATGCCTTCGGGCCTTATGACTTCAGGGTATATCATGTCATGTATGGTGTAAACAGGCCTTGAATTGAGCTCGTTGATAAACCTGATGGCAGCATCCTTAAGTTCATGGCAGAATGTCTTTATTACTAATCTGGCTACATCCTCAACGCTCTTATTCATCTCACGAGACATGTCAGAAAGGGCCTTCCTTGCCCTTTCTTTCTCCCCTTCATCAAATAGACCTACTACTGAAAGGGCATCCGTGGGCGTGGGTAATTCACCGCCAAGACATGCAGGTGGCCCTACCCTAGTAGGCCCTATACGGACATTTCCATCCTCTAGTATCACTCTCGAATCGCCGGCAACACCAAGGGATAACAACTCCAACCCCCTTACAAGTGTCTTTTTGCCACCTATGTCCACCCCCCTAGGTTGCATCAATGGTACACCACCGGCAAGCACACCCATGTCAGTGGTGGTACCGCCTATGTCCAGAACAAGTGCGGTACCTCTCTCGCCTGTAAGTGCAACCGCACCCATGATACTCGCAGCAGGTCCTGAGAGTATCGTCTCGACAGGTAGGTTGAAGGCACTATTATATGTTATTGTACCCCCATCTGCCTTTAAAATAAGCATGTCTGTATATATTCCCATATCTCTCAATGCCATGCCTACGGATTCCAAAAACCTGTGTTGCACTGGCATCACGGCCGTGTTGAAGTACGTGGTAAATATCCTTCTTGGGAAATTAAGACTTCCACTCATCTGGTGTCCCATAGAAGTATACCTGAAATCTTCGGTCAAAATGGAGTGAATCCTGTTTTCATGCAAGGGATTCCTGACAGAAAACTTGGATACTATTCCTATACCCTCAATGGAACGGGCCTTCAACCGTCTGCCCACATCAATCACATCTTTTTCAGCCAATTCTTGGTATTGTCTACCCCTATGATCAATGGCGCCCTTAACAAGGTAAAAGTTTTCATCCAGAAAGTACTCCCTTGGATCAATGCCCGGGCCTCCAGACACTATCATGCCTGTGGGTCCCAGCCTATCTTCGACTATACTGTTGGTAGCGAGTGTGGTGGACAAAACCACCCTTTCCACTCTCTCCACATCCACATCAAGGCCCTCTACAGCATCCACTATTGAGCTCACCAGGTCCTGTGTATGTGTAAGCCTCTTTACAGTTGATATGATAGAGCCGTTGTCAATGCATACAGCGTCTGTGTGAGTGCCCCCCACGTCGATTCCAAGCATCATGTCTTTTTCACCCCAGGGTTTAAACAATCGTTATCCTCGATTTTATCAGGTTACCTACATTATGGCAATAATATGTATGCGTAGCGCAGGATCCCTTTGGAAATCCAGGCCACGGGAAAACCATAATACCTTTACAGGTTGGACCTTTGTGTTTTATACTTATAAGAAATCATGTTAAGTTAGGAGAATCCTATGGAAGGATACACCTCTATCCTGTACGAGAAAAGAGATAATGGAATAGTTGTTCTAACACTTAACCGTGAAAAGGCTATGAATGCGTTCAACTCCGTGCTTATAAGGGAAACCATTGATGCCTGTGACCGATTCAACAATGATCCCTTGGCAAAAGTCCTAGTGTGTACTGGCAAGGGAAAGGGCTTTTCAGCAGGAGGGGATATCGGTGAGCTTGCCTCCATAGATTCCGTGGCAAAGGCAAAGGAGACATTCGATCTGGCCGCACGCGTTGTTAAGAGCATCTACGACATAAAGAAGCCAGTCATTATGATGCTGAACGGTCCTGTTGCAGGGGCTGCAGGTGCTGCTGTACTTTCCGGCGACATAATAGTAGCTTCAGAAAGTGCCAGGTTCGCCATGAACTTCATCAACATTGCATTCTGCCCAGACAGCGGAGTTTCCTATTTCCTCACAAGAAAGCTCGGGCATCAGAAGGCAGCCGAGATACTATACCTTGGTAAAATCCTCTCGGCCAAAGAGGCCTTTGAGCTTGGCCTCTATAACAAGGTAGTACCCGGAGACAACCTTGAGAAGGAGACATTTGGCATAGCAGAGACACTCGCGAGGGGACCGTCTAAAACGATTGAAATGGTAAAATTTCTGTTAAGGCAAGGCCCGGCAAACGACCTGGAGACCCAGGCACAGCTCGAATCCATGTGCCAGATCATTGCATGGGCATCGGAAGATTTCAAGGAAGGTGCAAAGGCCTTCATCGAGAAAAGACCCCCAAGGTTCCAGGGTAAGTAAGACTACCTTTCTTATGACCTTGAACTTGCAATGTATATCTGGTAGGAGTCTGCACCTATGAAATGGCCATATCATTCTTACCATGTACTGTTAGCGATCTTATTATTATTCCTAGGCGCGTGTTCAGGTTCGTCGTCGTCATCCATAGAGATAACAAGGGCAAACACATCTTCTCACTCGGCTGTCACTGGCCAGAGGTTACTCTTCCAGGTAAATACACTTGCAGATAACCCGCCCGTAGAATACACATGGACAGCATCAGGTGGAACAATAGAGGATAGTACCACCAGCAAGTACTGGGTATTCTGGGTAAGCCCGGAACAACCAGGGACTTACACGGTAACGTGCACCATAAGGGATGACTCAGGCAACGTAAAGACAGTACCCTTTAGTGTGGACGTCTCTGACAGAGAAACAAAACTTTTACTATCCCAGGGCGCCATTGGCATGACAAAACAGGATGGCGTAAAGATAGGCGGTGTCTGGGTTTCCACCGAGGACAACACCTTATACTATTCTTACAGCGGCAATACCAGTCTTAACTGGGGTGGTGGGTATGATATCATCGCAATACAAAATAGGTACGATCAGACTAGCTACAAGTCTACAACGCTGATATGGGCTGCGAAGACAGGAGAAAACAGCCTTACATACTACAGTAACGGCACATCTGCATCCACTACATTTGACGAATGCAAAGGAATAACAAGGCTAAGCATAGATGGGGACGTGTTACTAATAGGTGCTGATAACGGTCTCTTTGTGTATGATCCTACATCGAATGTACTGAATGCTACATCTGTTACTTCACACGTATATGATATAAAGAAATATGATACAGGTATTATGGTGGCAACGGATAGCGGCTTATACAGGATGAACGATGACACAAGCACTTGGATCAGTCCTCAAGAGCAGGTAACAAATACGCCAACGTACGCAGTCCTACAGGACGCGGATGGAAACATATGGAGCGTGATAGAAAACAGTAATGGTGACAAGGTGATTGCAGTTAATAGTACCGAGCTTGACAAGCAACCACCAGAGGTAATTGATTCCCTGGACCAGGACTTGTTTGATCGCGTATGGTGCGGCAAGTACTACTGGGATGGAAGCTCCTGGCATGACCTGACTGGTATACAAGAGTCAATAAAGCAGAGCATGATAAGCCCTGAAGGACTTGCATACCTAATTACAACGTCAGGAGAGTTATTTAACTGGTAAGTTGGTTTCTTTCGCAATGTCCTTTGCCACGTGCATGAGTAGTCCATCTAGCAATTGCTCTGGAATAGGTGAAGACAGATAGAGCTTGCTTGGTCCGGATATCTTGAACCCCCTTCTCTCGTAAGACATGGACATCCTCTTCAGGTATCTTGTCCTTCCGTCTTGCACACTTATAATCCTTATAGTGATACTCACCATGGAGGGTGTATATGACCCACCATACCACATGTAATCTATGTTTCCCTTTAGTACGAATGGGATTGATGAAACGGGCTTATCCCTGAAGACCACCCTCTTGAATGCATCGTATTCCAAGAGGTATTCCTTCATTCTCTTTGCAGAATATGTGCTCCATCTCTTGTTATATCTGCCCACGTCAAAGGGTAAAACTACCACACCCTTTTCAAATGACCCCTTGATCCCCCAGTTTATGAGGGTCTCATCATCAAGCTTGGAAAAGGGTCTTTCGATGGCACAACCGCCAAGGAGTAGCAACACAGTACCAATGGTATATATAATCTTCTTTTTCACATGTGCTCCAACCAATCACCAGCTAGTTTTCATAGAGCTTCTTTTCAACACCTTGGCTGTCATCTATCAAGGCATCCACAGATGACGATCTATAAACACTCCTAGTACTCGAGGCAATTATGCTGCCTGTTTTTAAGTCCACAAGTCTTGATGTGAATACAACCTTTCTAGTGCCAACTATATACGTGGTCACTAAAACAAAGTCGGCCTTGGCAAGTTCTTTTTTTAGCCTATTCTTGTTCCTCGATAGGCAAATAATCCCCGATCCTTTCTTTATAATGGGCCTATCCCTTAATTCCACGTCAACGACGTGTATCCCGGTAGCCACCATTGCATCTGTAAGCAATTCCTGCATAGAGATGCCTAGCTTTCCCGCACTCAGGCTTACGGCATCCACCGGGCTTGCTACTAGCGCCCTGCCCATTTGTCTATCTTCTTTTATCGCGTGCCTAGCAATATCTCTCGCGATCCTGTCTGAACAACCTTCCATTGTAAGGCTGATATCACCATCCACATGCACACATGCCGTTGCTACGACAGCAGTAAAAACAATCACCATGAACGTAGAGGATCTAGCATTCATAATTCATTTATCGCCTTATTAGCCCCTTACCTTTAAAGGATTTAACTAGCGTTCAAATCTTATCCTGTGCCATTTCCATGCCGTCTCTACAATATCTTTTAAAGATGTCCACTTAGGCATCCATCCCAGTTCTTTCTTTATCTTCTCAGAACTTGCAACTAGTATTGCCGGATCGCCTAAACGCCTTGGTCCCACCTCTACACAGATGTCCTTGCCGGTTACGTCTGAAACCGTTTCTATAACCTCTCTCACGGTGTAGCCCTTTGAATTACCAAGATTAAAGACCTTGCTCTTTCCACCAGCCAGGAGGTATTCAAGGGCAAGGATATGGGCATCTATAAGGTCACAGACATGAACGTAATCCCTTATGCATGTACCATCCCTCGTGGGCCAGTCGTTTCCGAATATGGTTACAGACCCCCTCCTTCCAAGGGCAACATCCAGAACTATGGGAATGAGGTGTGTCTCGGGATCATGGTCTTCACCTATGGTACCATCAGGATATGCCCCTGCCGCGTTAAAATACCTTAAAGACACGTAGTTCAGACCACGCGCTTTATCCAGATCTCTAAGTATACCCTCCACGTAAAACTTGGTCCTCCCATAGGGATTAGTTGGCACACACTGGGCATCCTCTGTTATGGGTACTTTCATGGGTTCACCGTACACACCCGCGGAAGAGGAATATATGAAATTCTTTACACCCATATCCATCAGTGCATCTATCAGGTTCAGGGTGTTACACACGTTGTTTTCATAATAGAGAATGGGTATCTCCACTGATTCGCCAACAAGGGAATACGCTGCAAAATGCATGGCAGCCTTGATTTCATGCCTGGTGCATATATCCCTCACAAGGTCCTTGTCTTCCACCCCTCCCTCGTAAAAGATTCCACCAATTACGTTTTCCCTGTGTCCTTTTACAAGGTTATCAAGACAAACAACGCCGTAACCCTTATCGCAAAGCATCTTCACCGCGTGAGAACCTATGTACCCTGCTCCACCTGTTACAAGGACATTCATGAATCTATCTCCACAGGCTCTTGTCCTCGACAAAGCTACCTGAAGTTATCTTTCCCAGCCGACCCTGGGAATCAATGGCTAGCGTGGCGTCTCCAGCCTGACTACCCTTGGGCGTAGCCTGGGCAATAAAAGACGTGTTGGAGAGATAAAAGAGACTTATCGTATAATACTCAGTATCAGGGTTAGTCATGCCAAAGCTATTCTCCAGTGCAGCAACAGAGGTGTAGGTTCCCTTCTCTGCCATACACTTCTCCTCGTAGAGGGCCACTGTCTGCAGGGACGATATTGCGCCTGCCCTCCTTGCCTTCTTAACATGACCTGTGTAAAGCGGTATGGCAATCGAGGCCAGTATACCTATTATGGCCACAACAATCATCAGCTCTACCAAGGTAAAACCTCTTTTTCCCATATTTACATCTCCTAGCGTACAGTTATCTAAAAATCCTGTAAACCTTATCGGCAAGTGTCAACAAATACAAGGTAAATTATCTTACCCCGAGACCTTTCTATTATATTATTCATTAGGGTTGATAGGACCATCTGTCCTTCCATCTATAAACTGCCTTACCAGTGGTTCCTGAGCATTGTTAAAGTCGACTGGCCTGCCGGAGAACACAATCTTTCCCTTGTAAAGCATGGCCATGTAATCTGCTATCTCAAATGCACCCTTTATGTCATGGCTTATCACCAGACAGGTGGCACCGGACTTTTTTTGAACCTGCCGTATAAGCAAATTTATGGCCGTGCTCATAACAGGATCAAGGCCAGTGGTGGGCTCGTCGAACAACAGTATCCTCGGATTCAATGCAAGTGCCCTGGCAAGCCCAACCCTTTTTCTCATGCCACCGGATATCTCCGAGGGCATCTTGTCTTCAATGCCGGACAGCCCCACCTCTTTCAGGAGTTCCGAGACCCTCGACATGATTTCCTCCTCCGAAAGCCTCGTGTGTACACGGAAAGGAAAGGCTATGTTTTCTCCCACTGTCATGGAGTCAAATAATGCGGCGTCCTGGAAGCATACTCCAAGATGCTTCCTGATCTCGTTCAGGTCTTTCTCCTTCATAGCTGATATATCCCTGTCATCTATGAACACGCTACCTGAATCCGGTCTCATAAGTCCAAGGATATGTTTTAGAAGTACGCTCTTTCCTGTACCGCTAGGGCCTATTATAACGGTTATCTCCCCATCCGGTATATCCAATGATATCCTGTCAAGTACCCTCATGTCCCTGAAAGACTTGCTTAATTTATCTATCCTTATCATCAGTTGTCCCGCCACTCCGTGGAGTACAGATCCAACCTACGATGATCAAGTAATGGGAAAGATCCTCTTATCCTTCCAGCATCTTCCATGTCTATGTCCACGACCTCTACCACCTCTTCCTTACCAGCATCCATAAGCACGTCTCCCCATGGATTTGCCACTATTGAATGTCCCCAGGGTACATACTTCAGCCCAGGGTCATAGGCAGGCTGTATACCAACGACAAACCCCTGGATTTCTACTGCCCTCAGCCTAACAAGCATCTCCCAATGTGCCCTCCCAGTGGTGATAGAAAACGCCGCAGGAACAAACAACAGGACAACTCCACGGTCTGCTAGCAGCTGTAAAAGGGGCGTGAACCTGATATCATAGCAAACAATGACAGCAGCCATACCCCACGGGGTCATGAAAGTATCCAGGTGATGCCCCTCCTTGATTATATCAGACTCCCTTACAACTGGTCCTCCTGGCGGCTCACAGTCGAACAGGTGAAGCTTGTCATGAAAACATACAACCCTACCCCCTGTATCAAATACGAAGGACCTATTAAAGGGTTTACCACCATGCCGGGTGTAAGGAAGGCTTCCTGCTACAATGTATATGCCGTGCTCCAGGGCAGATTTTCTAAGCCCCTCAAGGGCTCTGCTGGCAAAGGCCATTGACTTCTTTATGTGATCCGGCTCGTAAGGACATAGAAACATCTCTGGTAGCGCAACTATGTCTGCGCCTAGGCGCGCGGCATCACTTGTCATCTCAATAGCCCTAGACATGTTTTTCTCTATGTCATAGGTTGTCCTTAACTGGCATATTCCTACTTTCAGGATACTTCCATGCATTTAAGCCCCCTGGAGACATCTGATCAAGGTCCACTAGCCGACACTATACTATCAGAGAGATCAGAGATCTTGCAAGCTGTTTGGAATCCTCGGCCTGGGGGAGCCATATTTTTATGTCTACCGCCTTGTTACCAGCTTTTACCTTTGCCAGCCATGTCTTTAGATCCCTGGGTAAAACATAAAGGGAGAATAGCTCGTTCCAGGTGTTTGAATATATAATATCTATCTCATCAACAGCGTGTTTTTCCTTGCTTGCTTCCATGTTTGGTACTATCCATATGCGCTCAATGGAACTTGGGACCATCAAAGCATCTCTGTTAAGACCGATTCTGTATACATCCGGTATGCCTACACGGAGTTCTATGAGAAGCGACTGTATATCCGATAGAACCACGTGGGTTGTATTGGGTACCATGTGAAAGGCAGTGGATGGGTCGAACCTCCTGTTGTAAACCAGCCAGGCGGCAATTGTAACAATCCTCTCCGCCTGCAGTATGGGCCCCTGCTGTTCCTCGGTTCTCTCCGATGGCGAAGACGAAAAGAGTTTCCACTTGCCCATGTCATACATGAAGAAGAGCTCCCTATATGCCGGCTCATTCTTTTTCACCCTTTTCTCCGGTAGTATCTTGTTGTCCTTTGCCACATAGAATGCTTCTACCCGTCTTCTCAGAACTTCCATCTCCACGTCTTCATCAATGCTGGTACTGAGCAAATTCCTTCTTGCCCTTCGTATAAGTTGTGCAGCTGTAGCTTTTAGATACTCGTGTATCTCGTCTCCAAACATGCGATATCTACTGACATCCCAGTTGTTAAAGCCATTAAGGTCCTTCACCGTATTAAGGCTCCATCCCCATTCCCTTAGTATTTGAACCATGATAAGAGACTTGTCACTGCCTTCTAGTCTTATTAGGTCCATGTCCTTTATGCCCGGACTGACCTTTAGGTAGAAGCAACGTCTCAAAAGGTCAACGACACCTTTTTCGGTACTACGTCCATAGAACTCTTCTATACGCTTGAATGCTACTGCATATGGATCGACTATATCCTCTGGACCGGCATTGAATATCTTCTCCTTGAGCACATCACACAGGAGCTTAACCATGAAAGTATAATCCATGTAAGTAGATACCAGCGCCATCTTTAAGACAGATTTAAAGGGGTCATCCAATGCCTTGTGCATCTGCCAAAGGGCTGCACCCAAGAGTTCTCTCTCAGGAACACTTGTAATGTTACCAAGGTCCATGAAGTCATCGGCAGTAATACCTGGTATAGTCCTTACAAGGTCTAGGCATGCCTGATAGGTAAGATCATCCGTGAATGGAGGCACTATCCACCACAGAGGTATCCTGCCCTCAACCAGGGTCATTGTACGGTAGAACTCCTCTTTGAGCAGGGTCTTCAGTGCAGAGCCGGAACCTTCCTGAGATACCTTTCCAAATGCATTCTTTCTAACATGTTCCGCATCCATTAAGAAGAAATGTATATCTATTAAAAAACGATTGACAATCCAGCGTCTTAAAAGATTCAGCTTTGATTCAAGGAGCCTTAGCCTGGTCCTACCAATTAGGCTCTCGTTTACTATAATCCATATGTCGTAATCAGAATCTCCTGTCTGCCCTATGCTACCAACGCTTCCTATTGTAAAGACGCCCTCTATCTCTCTATGCTTTGGGATGTAATCCTTGAGGTTTCTCTCCTGTATCCTTCTTGCCAGAACTGGCTCGACTATTCCAAGGGCATCGGCGGGCCATTCCATGAGCTTTATTCCGCCGGGACACCCTGCGTTGTCTATATAACCTGGAAACTCGGGATGATTAATGTGCAGTAATAACGGCATGATCTTAAGCACAACCCTGCCACCCACAGGATCATTATTTAACATCATCGCCTGCTTGTAACGGTTAAACTGCCTGAATGAACGGAGCCCTCTCATGAGCTCTTCTTTAAGATCTCTCATGTAATATAACCTATCGCTCCATGGGTGATACTACTTTAACCTGCTTTGTAAAAGTAACATACCGAATATTATCATTATAGAACATAGGAGTTGACCCATGGTAAACGGACCCAGTATAAAACCTAACTGAGGGTCTGGTTCCCTGAAAAATTCTAAAAAAAACCTTATTGTCCCATAGGCCACGAGAAAACAGCAGAAGATAACACCATGTGGTAGCCTGCGCTTGCTTATCCGGTAAATAATGAGAAACAGGACAACGCCTTCAAAGAAGGCTTCGTAAAGCTGTGAGGGATGACGTGGATAGGGACCAGCCCCAGGGAAGACCATGCCCCATGGCATGTGGGTCACCCTGCCATAGAGCTCACCGTTGATAAAGTTCCCTATCCTGCCAAAAAAAAGCCCAAGGGGAGCTGCAATTGCACCAAGGTCGGCCAGCATCCAGAATGACTTATTCCGCTTTACAGAGTAGATCCAGCCAGAGACAAGTACGCCTACAAGACCACCGTGAAAAGACATGCCCCCTTCCCACACAGCCACGATCTCAAGGGGATTATGCCAGTAGTAAAGGGTATTATATACAAGGCAATAACCAAGTCTTGCTCCAAGTATCAACCCTATAATACAATAGGTAAGAAGGTCTTCTATATCCTCCCTGGTGAGGTTGTATCTCTTGCGTCTTGCCGTTCTGACCATTATCATGTAGGCAAGCACAAAACCCACCACATACATGAGACCATACCAACGTATCTGAAAAGGCCCTAAATGTACAAGCACTGGATTTATATGTGGATAAAGCATTCAACACCCCAAGCTATTTCCCAGAGTCCGGGATTTTTTGTTTTTACCTTAAAATATTTTCATGTCTTCCATCTCACAGACATACTTGAGATGTCAAGAGAACCACGAAAAAGACATCAATAGGCCAATTGCACACTGAGTATATGCTTTCAGATGGCCTGCAGGGTCTAAAAATCATTCTGGCCTTATTCCCTGTTGAAAATCTACTCCTCATATGGTCTTTATCCTGTATGAAGAAAATAGGGGTGGTTTCCGATACTCACCTTATGCAGGCTAACGACTTTTTAAGAGAAATATCAAGGGATTATTTCTCAGATGCAGACCTCATAATCCATGCAGGAGACGTGGTTAGCCTAAGTGTTTTGGACGTGTTCTACAAACTGGGCAAGGACATGGTTGTTGTCTCTGGTAACATGGACCATGTTGATATCACAGCCTCTTTCCCACCTAAACAGGTACTCAAGATAGGTGATATCTCAATAGGCATTATACACGGCTGGGGATCTCCGGTTGGTATAAGAGACAGGATAAAACGTGAATTTAAGGATGTAGATGTAATAGTCTATGGACATACGCACCAAGCCTTCAACCAGGTTGAGGACGGTATACTCTTCTTCAACCCCGGCTCCCCAACAGATACAAGATTTACAAAAGAAAATTCAATAGGTATAATATATGTAAACAATAAGAAAGTACGTGGAGAGTTAATTGTATTATGAGAAACCTATGGGCACCATGGAGAGCCGAATACATATCAAAATCAAAGGAGTTAGCCTGCATATTCTGCAACGCGCCAAAGGACAATGATAGCCTTATACTCAAAAGGGGTAAGACTTGCTTCTCAATAATGAATCGGTATCCTTATACAACAGGACACTGCATGGTGGCACCGTACAGGCATGTTGGTAACCTCGATGACCTGGATGAACAGGAGATGCACGAAATATTTACCATGGTAAAGGAACTTGTCTCAGCAATAAAGGAATGCCTAAAACCACAAGGTTTCAACATAGGTTGCAACCTTGGCAAAGTAGCTGGAGCTGGCTTTGCTGATCACCTTCATGTACATATAGTACCGAGGTGGACAGGGGATACCAATTTTATGCCTGTACTTGCAGATGTGCACATGATATCCGAGCATATAGAGAAAACAAAGGAAAAGATAAAGGGATCATTATCTTGATGTACATAAAGGCCTTCTTGCTGATAATAATAATTACCATCGGGATTCTCTTTGGTGTATCCAACCAACAACCTGTGAGTCTCAAGTTTCTTGGACATGCCACAGCTGAATATCCACTCTACCTTATTCTCTTTATCTCATTTGTAACAGGATCTATAATTGCATTCATTTACAATCTACTAGTACGAAAGGAAATGAAACAAAAGGAACGCCTGGTAAGTGAACGCTTGAAGGAAGTCGAGAAAAGGGAGGCACTTCACAATAAACAAAGGCAATCAATCGTCAGAAAGCAGGAAAACACGGGAGAACAGCAGGCTTCCTCACTGGTTGAGAAAGAATAAGAGACTTTCAGACCTCAGGGAATTAAAGGTGATGTTGCGCGCTGCGTCTCTCTCCACGGTATGTGAAGAAGCAAGGTGTCCGAACATTTCAGAATGCTTCAGCGTGCCTACTGCAACCTTCCTGATCCTGGGGGATACGTGTACACGGGCATGCAGGTTCTGTTCAATAAAGAAAGGGAAGCCAAAACTTCCATCCGAGGACGAACCATTTAATGTTGCTAAAGCAGCGCATGATCTAGGGCTAAAGCATGTTGTGATAACGTCCGTTACAAGGGATGACCTAGCAGATAAAGGCGCTTTTAAGTTCATAGAAACCATACGAGAAGTCAGAGAGCTGAACCCTGGCACAACGATCGAGGTGCTCACTCCTGACTTCGGAGGAAGGCAAGATCTAGTAGAGGCTGTCTTGGACGCAGGCCCTGACGTCTTCAACCACAACGTGGAGACGGTTAAAAGGTTACACCGTAATATAAGACCAGGGGCAGACATAGATAGAAGTCTCAATGTGCTCACCTGGGCAAAGAATTGCTCACCGGGGACACTGGTTAAATCCGGGTTCATGGTAGGTCTCGGAGAGAGACAAGAAGAGATAATGACCTTACTCAGGTCATTGAGAGATGCAGGGGTTGACGTGGTAACCATTGGACAGTATATGAGGCCCACGCTTAACCAGATACCAGTGGAAAAGTACTGGGAACCACGGTATTTCGATACATGGGCAGCCATCGGCAGGTCAATGGGGATAAAGCACGTGATATCAGGCCCACTTGTTAGGAGTTCATACCATGCAAAAGAAATACTTAAGGAGATGAAAGCAAAAGATGCAGTTCACTAGAATAGACAGGCTACCGCCATACGTGTTTGCCGAGGTGGATGCCCTAAAGATACAGGAGAGAAGAAAAGGCAGGGATATAATAGACCTTGGCATGGGTAACCCTGATATACCTACGCCTGCCCACATCGTTGACAAGGCATCAGAAGCGATTAAGAATCCCAGGAATCACAGGTACTCCATGTCCCGCGGTATATATAAGCTCAGACTTGCTGTCGCCGACTGGTACAAGAGGCGCTACGACGTGGACATTGATCCAGACACAGAGGCAATCGTTAGCATAGGTACAAAAGAGGGCTTTGCCCATATGATACTCTCCATGATAACCTCGGGTGACGTGGTTTTCGTGCCCAATCCAACTTACCCTATACATACCTATGCAACCGTTCTCGCCGGGGGTAATGTGCGTGGCATTCCTTTGTCAAAAGAAAGGGACTTTTTCGAGGATCTGCTTACAGCAACAAGGCTTACCTGGCCAAGGCCCAAGCTCATGATACTCTCCTTCCCCCACAACCCCACTACAATGGTGGTTGACAGGGATTTCTTCGAAAAGCTTGTATCCTTTGCAAAAGAGCATGATATCTTCATCATACATGACTTTGCATATGCCGACCTATGCTTTGGCACTTACAGAGCACCAAGTATTCTTCAGATACCCGGGGCAAAGGACATAGCAGTTGAATTCACATCCATGTCCAAGAGCTATAGCATGGCTGGATGGAGAGTTGGATATGCCGCTGGCAACAAGGAGGCCATCTTTGCATTGTCTAGGATAAAGAGTTATCTGGATTATGGCGTATTTCAGCCAATACAGATAGCGTCGATAATAGCCCTTAACGAGGACCAGAGCTGCGTGAGAGAGATCGTAGAGACGTACAAGAACAGGAGGGATACCCTATGCGATGGCCTGAACAGGATCGGCTGGTCTGTTGAGAAACCACGGGCAACCATGTTCGTATGGGCCCCGATACCGGACAAATTCAAGGAAATGGGCTCCCTAGAATTCTCCAAGTTCATGCTCGAGAAGGCAGAGGTTGCAGTGTCGCCCGGTATTGGCTTTGGGCGCTACGGTGAAGGGTTTGTCAGGTTTGCACTTGTCGAGAACGAACACCGAATAAGACAGGCTATAAGAGGAATAAGAAAAATACTGGGTTGAGGTACTGCTATGAAGGATATAAAGATAGGCCTGCTTGGTTTTGGTACCATTGGTACAGGTGTTGTTAAAACGCTTTTAGAAAACAAACGAGTCCTGGAACAGAGGTTAGGGTTTGCCCTTACGCTAACTAAGATTGCTGACCTAGATATTGAGACCTTCCGTGGCATAGACGTGCCATCCACGATGCTCACGAGAGATGCTGCATCGGTTATAAGAGACCCTGAGGTGGATATAATAGTCGAACTCATTGGTGGTATTGAGCCTGCAAAGGCATTCATTCTAGAAGCACTGGAAAGGGGTAAACACGTGGTTACGGCAAACAAGGCCCTTCTAGCCACGCACGGAAGAGAGCTCTTTGAGATGGCTCTTGCAAAGAAAAGGGACCTCTACTTCGAGGCCGCTGTTGGTGGAGGTATACCCATAATAAAGACATTAAGGGAAGCGCTCATAGCAAATAACTACGCCTTTATATATGGGATCTTAAACGGCACCTGCAATTACATACTAACAGAGATGACCGATAGTGGATTGAGTTTTTCAGAGGCCCTTGAAAAGGCAAAGAGCCTTGGATATGCAGAGGCAGACCCAACCCTTGACATAAACGGGATGGATGCTGCACACAAACTTGCATTAGTCACAAGTATTGCCTACGGCGTACCGCCTGATCTGGACAAGATATACGTGGAAGGCATATCTGGTATTGACGCATTGGATATATCCTACGCAAAAGAACTCGGCTACAAGATAAAACTCCTTGCTCTAACCATTGATAGGGGGGATACTATTGAGGCACGGGTGCATCCCACACTGATACCCTTCAATTATCTCCTTGCAAAGGTAGACGGTGTCTTTAACGCATTCTACGTTAGAGGTGACGTGGTGGACTCCACCCTGTACTACGGGAGAGGAGCAGGTATGATGCCTACAGCCTCCGCCGTGGTAAGTGACATAGCTGACATAGCCAGGAATATAAAGGCTGGCATTGCGGGCCGCATTCCTCACTTGGGTTACATGAAGGATATATCCAACCAGAAAGCATACATGTCCATTGGAGATATCATCTCTAACTACTATCTCAGGATAAATGCAGTGGATAGGCCCGGTGTACTTGCAAAGATAGCCGGTGTACTGGGCAAGCTCGACATAAGTATTGTATCAGTCATACAAAAGAGCGAGGTGATCTCTGGCTATGTACCTGTTGTCATGTTGACCAGCGAGGCAAAGGAGTCCAACATAAGAATGGCAAGCATGGAGATCGAATCACTGAAAGAAGTTCATGATAAACCCGTCGTTTTAAGGGTAGAGGACAAGAGATTAAAGAATAGGCGCCCAGATGTTAACCAGACTTGATAATATAAGTCACCACAACTCCACGGTATATTTACACACAGAGGACCTCTGGCTCAGGGGAACAGAGTTTGCCATGGAAAGGTTAAAAAGGGAAGGGTTTAGAAAGTTTGTATTGGAAAAGGATAATAGTATCTTTGTCATAAAGGACGAAAAAATAGAAGAAGGCCCTATTGATATAAGGCATGCTAGGAGACTGGTACTGGATGACAACACGGGTTTTGTAAACGAGCCCAGGCCTTACATGGTTGAGTCCTATGCAGGTATTGCTGCAGAGGTTGTAAAAGAGCTGGGGCATCAGCCTAGCATCCACATCATAACACTCGTCTCCCAGACGGTCTTCACAGGACTCTCAATGGGTTATGCAGACCTTGTAAGCGAGGGAACCATAGAAGGGATGCCCATAATAGTCGGCGTTTACATCAAGGATAGAATAAAGACCATTCACGAGGATGCTCAACAGGTAATGAATATTGCCGGTGGTATAATAGAATTTGTAACTGCAGAAGAGGTGGAGTATTGCAAAAGCATGGTAAAGGAAGAAATAGCTGGAGACCTTGCAGGGATTGCATGGCTCATGGAGGAGAGGGATAGGATAAAAAAGGCCAGAAGGCCCAATTACCTCATAGGTGACATCGTGATCTCGAATCACAGGGATACGCCAATAGACAAGATCTACCCGTACAACAAGTTCGAGAAAGGGAGGGACTACATTGAAGATAATCATACTGCTCGGTGACGGCATGGCCGATAGACCAGTGGATGAACTGGGTGGCCAAACACCCCTTGAAGCCGCAAATACCCCGTACATGGATTACCTTGCATCAAGGGGAGAACTCGGTATGGTTAGAACAGTCAAGCCAGGGTTCCCGCCAGGCAGTGATGTTGCCAACATGGCAGTAATGGGTCTGGATCCTGGTCTGTATTACACGGGGCGTGCTCCAATAGAAGCAGTCAGCATGGGAGTAAAGCTAGGAGACAACGATATGGCCTTTCGTACAAACCTGGTCACACTGAGCCCAAGGGACGAAGGTCTTATAATGGAGGATTACAGTGCAGGCCATATATCTACCGAAGAGGCCTCAATCCTGATAGCAAGCCTTAAGAAAAATATGGAACCCAGGTACAGGAACATACAGCTCTTTCCGGGAATTGACTATCGTCACCTAATGCTGGTAAAAGATTATGAAAAAGACAACCTTAAAACTACCCCGCCTCATGACATAATAGGAGACTTTGTAGAGGGTTATCTCCCTGACGACGATTTCATCAAGGGACTCATTCACGAATCCATGGGTGTTTTGAAAGACCATCCCATAAACCTGAAAAGAAGAAGACAGGGGAAGAGAGAAGCCACTGCCATATGGCCCTGGGGACAGGGAAGATCCATGAAGGTACCAACCATCGAACAGGAATACAATATTACCGGTGCAATGATATCAGCTGTGGATCTCATGAAAGGGCTTGGTATACTAAGAGGAATGGAGGTAATTAATGTACCAGGTGCAACTGGTTGGATAGACACAAACTACCAAGGCAAAGCAGAGGCAGCCTTAGATGCGCTCAAAAGACTGGACATGGTTTATGTGCACGTTGAAGCACCTGACGAGGCAGGTCATGCAGGGCTTCTCAAGGAAAAGATACTAGCGATAGAGAATTTTGATCGACTCATCGTGGGTAATATTCTCAAGGGCATGGAGGCCATGGATACAGACTTCAGATGCCTGCTGTTACCTGACCATCCAACGCCACTCGTACTGAGAACACATACCGCGGATCCTGTACCGTTCGTGATTTACGACAGCACGGATGTTAAGGATAGCGCACGAGAATTCTCAGAAAGACAGGCACAAGATACAGGGATATTCATAAAAGAAGGATATACATTACTAAAGAGGCTTATCACGACTTGGCCCTAGGATATTCTATCGAGGGTATGTAAACAGAGAAAGCATGTAAAGACTTTGGATCTTCAGGCCGCTATCATGTGATACCCTAGGGAATCACACTGACAATATCGTAGATATCGTGTATGGAGAACGCTCCACTAGGCATAGCCGATGCCCCTACTAGAATACCTGCCATACCCATCTTCAGTGCAGTTGAGACATTTGCTACCATGTCATCAACTATTATTAAATCTTCAGGTCTTGCATCAAGGATATCCATTACCTTGTGGTATGGATACTTCCTTGGCTTGGGAATAAAATCCATTGATTCTATTGTAAACATAACACCCATTAGATCTGCTACACCAAGATGCCTCAATACCCTTTCAACATAATCCCTCGAGGCGTTTGAAAAAATCACCAGGTTATAAGGTAAGTTTTCAAGTATGTTCCTTAGTTTTTCATCAGGAGACAACAGGTCCTCTACAGGTACATCATGTACATACCTGAGAAATTCATCTGGATCTACCCCGTGCTCATGCATAAGTCCACCCAGGGTCGATCCATACCTAGATATGTAGGACATTCTGAGTTCTCTTGCCTCCTTCAGGCCTAATGAGAGCGTAGATACCACGTATTTTTCGATCCTTCTGCTTACCTCTCTAAAGGGTCCTGTACCCCTAGGATACAGGGTGTAGTCTACATCAAGAAGTATGGTCTTTGCTTTTATCATAGCCTCCCTATATACCTTATTACTTATTCCACTCAAACATGGTAGTCTTAGAATCTTTCTCCATGCACATATCCTGCACGGAAACTCAAGCATACATGTATCACCTGAACATGGTAACAAAGCTGCTGTGTCTTTCTATTTCAAGATCAAGTCTCTCAAGGAGATGGATCATGTCGTCCGTAGCGAAGTTTTCCTTCAACGAGTATAGGACATCCAGTATATCCCTATCCACAGGTAGAAAGAAATGATCCTTTAGGGGTGTAATTCCCTTTATACTGCACAGGATGTCCGCAATGTGTATGCATACTGTAAAGACCTTGTCTTTTAAGGCAAGCCCTGGCCTGTGATGGTACTTCACTGCATCTGTGATATCAATGGGAAAGCCCCAGGAATTGAGGAGTCTACCACCTATCTCCTCGTGTGATATACCACAGATAAGGGCTTCCAACCTGTGGTATGTGTAGTTATTGTCTTGGCTTAACATCTCTTTCAAGAGCACACGGTATACCTCAGGCATGTACTGGTAGAGAAATATCTTACCTATATCGTGGAGAAGCCCCCCAACAAAATATTTGCCTTCCAGTTTAAGCCCAAGATGACTGGCCACCATCCTAGTGGCAACTGCTACTGCCAAACTATGCCTCCACAGGTTTTCCACGAAGACGGATCCCTTTCTGTCAAAGAGCCTGAGTACACTCATGCTAAGAACAATGTTTTTTATCTCTTCAAAGCCAAGCACCACAACGGCATGACTTACCGTTGACACCTTCCTTACAAAGCCATAGTACGCCGAGTTTGCAACGGATAGTATTCTGGTCGTAAGCGCTGGATCACTTTCTATAATATCCTTTAGTTCTGATACGGAACTGTTCCTACTGCTTGTTATCTCTAGAACCTTTTGTATGACAGACGGTAGGGTCAGGATCTCCTGCGCCTTGTCCAGGGTATCAAGAATATGTTTTCTTGTCTCCTCCATGGGCCTATTTATTTCGCCATCCATAGTCAGCTTTCTCGGTAATGCACGGGGGTTACTTTAGTTGTTACCTTTTATTGTCGATATGGCCTTATTGGAAGATTAAGCAGATCTCCTTGATAACAGGCATCCAATATGTATAATATAGGCAAGAGGCCAATAAAAGCCATGTACGTACTTGTAATAGAAGATAACGTGTACTTACCTGGAAACATCTTCACGATCGACAGAAAAAGAATAGCTATACCCGATATCTCTGGGGTTTACGAGATAGCCATCTTCTTCCGGCAACCGGTCAGAATAGATGATATAGGTATCAGGTGCGTTGTAAATGAGTATAGTGATACATCTGTATCCCTGGAAGGCATATGCCGCGTCAGGGCAAAGGAAAGCCTTGATGCTGTACAAGGATTCGTTGATTTAGTGGACATGCCTGACGTGTATGAAAAGAACCTTATCAACGACGGACTGATGCAGGGTATAAAGGCACTTGTCAGGTTGCTGCTGCCAGGGGGAAGTAGCGTATCCAAGATAAAACACCCGGGCCAGTTCACGGACATGGTGGCCAGCTCTCTGAATTTGGGCCTAGTGGAAAAGTCCAAGTTGCTGAACACGCCCGATAGCATGGCTAGGTTAAAGCTCCTCTTTTCCTTCATAAACAAGCAAAGTACAAGAACAGGCAGAAATTTGTCCCTTAAAACGGGCAATCCTTTCATTGAGGACATAAAAGACCTAGAGGAAAGAATAGAACATACCTCTTTGCCAGAAGATGTAAGGATGGTGATTGAAAAGGAGATGGGCAAGCTAAGGTTCATTCATCCTTCATCTCCTGAATATTCAGTGTGCAGGGGTTACGTAGAATTTGTCCTCGACATGCCATGGGAGGACAGTACGCAGGATGATATAGACATACCACGGGCAAAGGCTATACTTGACCGCGACCATTTTGACCTAAATGATGTAAAGGAACGCATACTAGAATTCCTGGCAGTCAAAAAGTTAAATCCAGTGGCGAAGGGGTCTATATTGTGTTTTAGTGGACCACCCGGTGTAGGAAAGACATCCCTTGGTAAGAGCATTGCAGAAGCCATGGGCAGGCGCTACGTACGCATATCCCTTGGAGGCATACGAGACGAAGCTGAAATAAGGGGTCACAGGCGTACATACATAGGTGCGATGTCTGGTAGGATCATAAAGGAGATACAGAGATGCGGTTCAAACAACCCTGTGTTCGTACTTGACGAGATCGACAAGGTTGGCAAGGATTTCAGGGGTGATCCAGCATCAGCCCTCCTGGAGATCCTAGACCCCGAGCAAAACTTCTCTTTTAAGGATAACTATTTAGAGATACCGTTTGACCTGTCTAAGGTCATGTTCATAGCCACGGCCAATACAACGGAAACCATATTACCCACCCTTCTCGACAGGATGGAGGTCATAGAGATATCAGGCTATACCGAAGAAGAGAAATTACAGATAGCAAAGCTACACCTGGTGCCGAAAAAGGCCAAGGCCGTGGGGTTTGAAAAGCATGATCCAGTATTCACTGATAATGCAATAAAGACCATCATAGGTGACTACACCATGGAAGCAGGTGTAAGGGGACTTGAGAAGAAAATAGAGTCAGTCTACCGCAAGCTTGCCAGGAAAAAGGCCTCGGGAGAGGTCGTTCCTAAAAAGGTGGACAGGAGTACTGTAAAGGAGTTCCTAGGACCTGCAACCCGTTTCAGGCAGAACGCGCTTGAAGATGACAGGGTGGGCATATCCACAGGTCTTGCATGGACCCAGGCAGGAGGAGAAATACTGATTATAGAATCATCGCATAGCTCTGGAAGCGGCAAACTGGAACTTACCGGCAACATGGGTACGATCATGCAGGAATCTGCAAGGATAGCCCTTGGTTACATCAAGAGCAATGCCAATATGCTGGGCATAGAAGCGGATTTCTCCAAGATTGACATCAATATACATGTACCCATGGGTGCTATATCCAAAGACGGTCCATCTGCAGGTCTTGCAATGCTTTGCGCACTTGTCTCCCTGTTAACAGGGAGACCCATTAGGAACGATACAGCAATCACAGGCGAAGTAACGCTGAGCGGTAGGATACTACCTGTTGGTGGCATAAAGGAAAAGGTTTTGGCTGGTGTAAGGAGCAATTTAAAACGCATTATTCTCCCTGCCAAGAACAGGCCTGACCTGGAGCGCATGCTAAAAGACAGGTCTATTGCAGCTGAGATTCTATACGCAAATAATGTCTTGGATGTTTTTCCACTCATATTCAGGGAACCTTTCGAGGGCATTCCTATAATGCCTAGCCACATCTAGCAACCGCCTCAAGATAAGTTTTAGAAATAACGATATCCCCTTTATGGGAGTGTACGAACTCACGGGTATATTACTGTACGTACTGCTATGCGTGCTCACGGTCCTGCTCCTGTGGAGAATTAGGAAACAGAAAGTAAACAAGCCAAGGTTAAACAAGGCACCTGCACGTTTCCTAGAAACACCCACAGAAGATGAGATCGCCTCATTAAAAGACGCCTACAAACTAGACTGGAGACCTGAGAGAAAAGTAAATTCTTATCTTCCAGACACCGTACCTGAACTTGTAGGGGTAAGCGAGGGGGTATCACCATTGGTTACGGAGCTCATATACAAGCTCAATGCCCCTGAGGTAAGTGCAAAAGACATAGGGCAGCTTATAGCGTCTGACCAAGGGCTTACATCCTTCGTACTTCAGAGGGCAAATTCCCCTTTCTACGGCTTGGTACAAAAGGTCGACAACATCTTTAACGCAGTTGTTCTCCTAGGTTCAGCCGAGGTATCAAGGATAGTCATTGAGGAAAGTATGAACAAGTCTGGTATAAGACCGTCACGCTCCGAGTGGTTCCATGCCTACATCACTTCAATAATTGCAGCGTATATCTCAAATTCAATAGGCATGGCATCGAATGCCGGCACACTTGTTACCATGGCAATGATGCACGACATAGGGAGAAACACCTTACACAAGAATATCTCCCAGCAGGAAAAGGAAAACATACCAGAAGATCCAAGGGCCAGGATAAGGCAGGAGATCGATTTATTCGGAATTGACCATGCCCGCCTAGGCGCCATGTTGGCAAGGAAATGGAATATTCCTGAAAACGTATGCAAATGCATTGAGGTACATCACTGGCCCATGTTCTGGCCACTAAGGGATACAGCAAAAGATGTGCCTGATATAACAAGGGAGCTGGCCATATTGAGCGTATCAGATGTAACTGCACGTCATTACACGGGGGCAATAGAAGGGCCTTACATTGGTGAGGACTATTATCTGTTTATCAGAAAACCCCCTGATCCATCTAGGATATTGGTACCCGAGCTCAGGAGAAGGCTTGACAGAATAAGAAACATGTATGCCCAGAGATCGATTGAGGACAATCAATGAATCTCACGCACAACGATAATTTCTACTGAAAAAGACCTATAAGCCTGTGTACGTCGAGATTATGCAGATCTTTGTTACTCGATGGAAGTTCATTAACAATGTTTGAAAGGATATCTTTTGCCTCGTCAACACCGTCAACATGGACATTAGCTGCATACTTATTTTCTACCTTGACCTTGTCATAAACCTTATCATGTCTCTCCCCGGGCGACCCGTGGAGCTTTCCTGGTTTCTTCTCACTGTCCTTTTTAGTAACTCCTATTATATTACTTGACATATCGGGGTTTATCCTCATCTCGTTCCCTCCAGGTTAGAATTACATTCATCTTATCGTCAGGTTACACCATATACTTTAGCCTTGATTCTCTCCTTGCTCGGCCATTTTAATTAAGAGATCGTATACCTTAGTCTTTGTATATCCTATCTCGCCGGCTAATATATCTATTATATCCCTCCTTGTATAACCCTTTGCCATTAATTCCCTAGCCTTTTCCGCAACGAATGACTCATCTACCTCATCAATGGGTTCACTTCCCCGCACAATAACCGTGATCTCTCCCCTTACTGGTTCTCTCTCCAGCCTTGATATCACATCGGATAGAGGACCTGATATGTACTCCTCGTAAAGCTTAGAGACTTCCCTTGCCACGCATACCTCTCGATCACCTATTACATCCCTTATGGATTTTAATGTACTCACAACTCTTCTTGGGGACTCGTAGAATACAACCAGATCTCTGCTTACTGCCATCCTTGCAATCTCCCTCATGCGAAAGGATCTTTTCCTAGGAAAAAACTCAAGGAACCTAAAGGGACCAGTATAGCCGCATCCTGCAAGGGCTGTCACAAGGGCGCTTGGACCCGGTAATGCCTCCACCCTTATACCATACGAACGTGCCCTTGATACCAGTATAGAACCTGGGTCACTTATACCTGGCATACCGGCATCGCACACAAGGGCTACCTTACTACCAGTCTTAATGGCCTCTATTATCTGTTCCGCCTTCCTGGCTTCCGAGAATTTCTCGTATGTTATCAGGGGTTTGGTAATATTGAAGTGGGAGAGTAGCTTTCTGGTCCTTCTCGAGTCTTCACATGCTATGGTGTCCACTTTCTTAAGAACCTCGAGCGCCCTCAAGCTTATATCACCAAAATTACCTATAGGCGTGGGGACGATATACAACCTCCCCTCTTTACCATTACCTCTTTTATCCTTTATTCCAAACATTCCATTATGATATATATACTACCCTAGGTAGATTGCAAGAAAGGGATTTGTATATGGACTCTTTAAAGCTGTATCCAGGTTATACACCATTGGAAGTAAAGTCTACCCCCGAATACATGAAAAAGCTCTTTATTATGCCCGATTCTTCAGACAAGTTTGTGGAGTTTGGGATCCACCTTCTTGATATGATACACGATTTCTTCAAGGAAAAAGGAGGAATACACTCTTCAATATCACTCGAGGAACTTGGCAGGATATTTAACAACATAGAGATACCACGCAAGCCCAAGCTTATAAAGGATGTGCTGGAAGAGATAAAAAACAACATAATCAAACATTCCGTAAAGGTCTCGAGTCCATACTACATCGGCCATATGACATCGGCGATCCCCTATTTCATGATCTTGCTTGAGATGATATCCGTCAGCCTCAACCAGAACCAGGTAAAGATAGAAAGCGCTAAGGCTTCTTCCTTCGTGGAGAGGGAGTTTACTTGCTGGATACATAAGCTCATATTCAACAAGCCAGACGCATTCTACAGGAAAAACATACAGAACCACCGTATTGCACTGGGAAACATCACATCGGACGGAAGCTTGGCAAACCTCACCGCTCTTACCCTAGCCATGGCAAAGGCGTTTCCGTCTGATGGAAACAAGTTCAAAGGCGTTAGGAAAGAGGGTGTCGCAAGGGCACTTGACTATTACGGTTACAGGCAGGGTATTTTTCTCGTATCGCGGCGCGGTCATTACTCAGTATGCAAGGCAGCAACAATACTTGGTATAGGTGAAAAGGGCGTACGTTATGTACCGGTTGAAGCTTACACAAACAAGATTGACATAAACAAACTTCTAGACATGGTTGAAAAGATAAAGGTGGAAGACAGGAAGAAGGGAAGGCCTTCTAAGGTTATAGCGCTGATAGGTATAGCTGGAACCACTGAGACAGGTAACATAGATGAGCTTGACAGGCTTGCAGAGATAGCAAGAGAATTGGACACCCACTATCACGTGGATGCAGCCTGGGGCGGCGGTGCCTTACTAACCGACAGGGTAAAGAAAATGCTAAAGGGCATAGAAAAGGCAGATACAGTAACGCTGGATGCCCATAAACTCCTGTACGCTCCTAATTCCATGGGCATGTGCATGTTCAAAAACCCGGAGGACTCAAGATACCTTTATCATACATCCAACTACATCATAAGGAAGGGATCTGTTGACCAGGGTCGTTTTACAATAGAGGGGTCCAGGCCTTTTGCCTGTCTCAAACCCTGGGCAGCCCTTAAGATAATTGGTAAGACAGGATACAAGCTGATCTTCGAACACGCTGCAAGGTTACAAAAACGACTGAGTTCCTTGATCTTGAAAGATCCATATTTCGAACTACTTAACCAGCCCGAACTGTTCATAACGAATTACAGGTTCGTACCCATTGAACTTGGTAGAAGACTAGATCTCCTGATGAAAAAACCTCATGCCAACAGGGAAGAGATAACACAAATAAACTCTGTTTTAAACGAGTTAAACATAGAACTCCACAAGGGCATAAGGCAAAAGGACACGTCCTTTGTATCAAGGACGAGACTTGAGTCAACCAGGTACGCACCCCGTAAGGTAGTAGTATTGAGAGCAATAACAGTAAATCCGAACACCGAGGAGCACATGCTTAAAAAGATACTTGCCGAGCACAGGGAAATGGGGATTAAGCTCTGGCAAGGCATGCAAAGGGAACAAGGCAAGTTCGGTATAGAAAAGGCGATGATTAGCAAATAACACATCCCTAACGCCAACAGCCAATGTATTAATTTAATATCAAGGGAAAAGATTGGATTTACCATGCAAGATATAAGACTTGCAAATAAAGGGGTCCATGAGAGGGTGGTCTCCTGTTTCAAGGGGCTAAAGCCAGGTAGAGTGCTGGACATACCTTGCGGCCCAGGAGCTCTATCTAGATCACTTAAAGAACTGGGGTTCGATGTAAGTGCATGTGACATACACCCTGAGCACATGCTGATAGACGATATAGACGCTATATTCTGCGATATGAATAGGGAACTGCCATACGAGACGGGATCATTCGACTATGTTGCGTGCGTGGAAGGAATAGAACACACAGAAAACCCATATAATGCCATAAGGGAAATCGCACGCGTATTAAAACCGAGAGGTAGGCTGGTACTGACCACACCAAACTATCTAAACATTGAGCACAGGCTCAGGTTTCTCATAACAGGTTCCCTCACAAAACCGGTTACCATGGAAAGGTTTGAAAAGTTCTTCGGCAAGGACACTTCTGGCATGCACAACTCTCCGCTTACATACCCCATATTAAAGTTTATCCTTGAGACTAATAATCTCAGAATATTGAGTGTCGACAGGGAAAAATTCAAGAAGAACCAGAGATTCCTCATGCCTATTGTACTACTAATAAAGGCATATACACTGTTTTGGGGGGCCGAAGAGAGAGCTAAATATCTCATAGACGAGGCAAACTCGGATATTATAATAAACGGTGGTAACAACCTAATAATTGCCTGCCAGAAGCTATAATTTAGAAGGGTCTGTGAAATGTCACATACATGCGAGATCCTGGCTAAAAGCCTTGAAAAGATAGAGAAATATTACTATCAAGAGCATGTAAGTTACTTGCACTTTGTTGAGGGAAGGAACCAAGTCCGTAAAAGCTTTGGCCTAATGGGCCACTGGAAGCGCAGGCGTAACAGAAAGGAATTGCTCGAGAGGATTCGCTATATACCCTCTGCAAAATGGCTATCCGTTGGCACGCTAAGAGAGGTTATAGAACATAGCGAAGCTTTTGACAGAACCTATTCATGGCTTAATGACTTGGAATCTCTGAGAACATTTGACTGGTACATGTCCTACAGGGCAAGTTACAGCATCCTTGGTCCACTATCAAAACAATTGTTTCCACCGCCGGTCTCAGAAAGAGCCTATAAAGGTGCAGTTGAAGGGCTCAAGGAAAAGGCAATTAAGAAGAAAGGCGTGTTCCACGTTGGAGGGTTCTACATAAAGACTAATAACATACCTACAATAGCTGATACATGGGTTTTCAACCAGTATAGGATAAAGGGCCTGATAGAACCTAACCAGGGGGATGTCGTGATCGATGCAGGTGCATTCTGTGGTGAGACATCACTGTGGTTTTCCAAGCTAGTTGGAGATACTGGAAAGGTATATGCATTCGAACCATTTCCAAAGAACATTAGCTTGTTGAGGGATAACATCTCTAATAATATAGGTACCGACAATGTTAAGATAGTCACAAAAGGACTTTATAATAGGACTAGAGAATATAACATGGCAGGGATAGGGGCTGTTGCCACGATTGTAAAGCAAGACATAGAAAAGGGGCATATCCAGTTTACAACTCTGGATGATTTCGTGGAAAGCGAACATTTAGGCAAGGTGGACTTTATAAAGATGGATATCGAAGGCTCAGAGACCGAGGCACTGGAGGGTTCTATCAAGACCATAAAGAGGTTCAGGCCACGGCTTGCCATATCCATATACCATAAGAAGGACGATATTACAAAGATACCAACCCTTATCAAGAATATAGAAAAAGATTACAACCTGTACTTGAGGCATTGCACGCCTGAAATCAACGAGACAATTCTCTTTGCTAGGGTCTTTAAGTAAAACATAATCAACGATGCTTTCCCATTAATGCAAATAGGAGTGCTTTTAAAGGCTTTAGGTCAAGTGGATACATCGTAAATGACCTGATGTATGAGAGTTTTTCTTTCTTTCTATCACCTGCCTTGGATGCATTAACCCCCTCGTCATAGTATGTATCTGCATAGAGTTTTTGGAACACCAGCCCAGGTAAAAGAAACCTTTCTTTAAGAAGCTGTCTGTTCTTCCTCAGCAGAACCCTCCGAAAGTATGGACCGGCTTTATGCTGACCACCTAAGGACAGGCTGATATTACTTACGTTAACCCTAGTGAGATATTTACCTATGTAGCCAAATTCTGTTATGAAAGCAAGTCTTACCCAAAGATCATAGTCCTCGAGGATAACAAACTGGTCATCAAAACCACCTATTTCACTTAGTAATTGTTTACGACACATGACAGTAGGTAACATAATGAATAGATGCATACAAAGATCCCTAAATATGTCACCTTGTGGCATCTGTCTCCCTTTGTAGAAGGGGAATGTCAAACTATCGGTAACCACTAATGGTTCAGAATATACAACACCGACTGAAGGTCTCTTCTCCATATAGTCAACGTATGTAGATAGGCGATTGGGAAGAAACTCGTCATCCGCATCCAGAAAACTTATATATCTACCTTTTGCAATGGATATACCGCTATTTCTCGCAGCAGCAGCACCACTGTTATCCTGATGGATCACCTTAAGCGTGTCTTCTCCCACGGTTTTCTTATACTGATCAAGTATACCCAGTGTCCCATCCGTGGAACCATCATCAACAATTACAACCTCAAAACTGCATCCTGTCTGGGAAAGAACAGAGTCAAGGCACCTGCCTATTGTGTTCTCACCATTGTATACGGGAATAATAACACTCACATCCATGACAGCTATTTCCCTAGGGCAGCCAGTCTAATCATCATCAGGAGAACATCCATCCTGAATGGATATAGACCGAATGATGCCTTTATTGCAGAAAAGGCGTCTTCCTCTCTACCCTGTTTCAGATAAACCCTTGCCTTTTCCCTGAATACCTTGGACATCCTCTTCCTGTATACCCACCATCCAAGCCTGTAATAGCTGAGCAGGTGAGGCGCATGAATGTTCAGAACCTGCTCGTACCTGAAAGGTGCTATCTCCTCCTTGCTCTTTGAGACGTTACCGGGGTGGAGCCTGTATGTAACCAGGCTCTCATTCACATAGCCTACATTAAACCTTGATGCTATCCTTAAAAAAAGATCATAGTCCTCGCCCTCAGAGGAAAGTGCCTCGGAGAACATCCCTATCTCGCTGAATATTTTCCTCCTGCATACCGCCATGGATGGGGCAATAAAGGATTTAAGAAACAATCTGGGGAATATATCCCCGGAATAGCCTTTCAGCTTCTTCATTGGTAGTATTGTGCCTTCTGCGTCCATCCTGTCTATAGGCGTGTATACCATTGCCATGCCTGGATGTGCATCTAGGTAATCCACTGTTACCTCGAGTTTCCTGGGATGAAACATATCGTCTTGGTCAAGAAAGGCCACGTAGTCACCATCTGATAACTCTATACCCGTATTTCTCGCAGCAGATACACCTCTGTTCTCTGTCCTGATATACCTGATAATCCCTGTGTATGGCCTCAATACCTCTTCTGTGTTGTCTACTGACCCATCGTTCACCACTATCAGCTCAAAATCTCTGTATGTCTGGTTAAGCACCGAATCCACAGCATCCTTTACAAAGGCCTCCCCGTTATAAACAGGTATGATTACACTAACCCTTGGTTTAGCGTCCATATTAGCTGGCCCGCACCACAGCTTCTATTACAGATAACAAGCGTCTGGCATTGACATCTAAAGAGTATTCCCTCTCTATTACCTTTCTCCCCTCAAGCCCCATCTCTTTTCTCTTGTCTGGCCGCTCAACAAGGAAGGAAAGTGTTTCCAGCCATTGCTTGTTGTCCTTTGCCCACAGTCCGTTTATGCCATCTGAGACTATGTCCCTGTTAACTCCTACAGGCATGCAGACTACAGGCAGGCCCACTGCCTGGTACTGAATTATCTTGAGCCCGCATTTACCCCATGACCACGGATCATCTATAAGAGGCATTATTCCTATGTCCATGGTCCTCAGTTCATCCACCTCTGTCTCGGATGACCAGGGTACCTTTACAACGGGCATATTCCTGCAATCAAAGAAATGCGAGCATATAATTTTTAGCTCGGTATACGGATACCTCTCATGAATAGCATCGAATACAGGCACCATCTTCTCCACGTAATGCAGGCTACCAGTATCCCCTATCCAGCCTATTGTTACCTTTCTATCTGTAATAGAATAATCCTTTAGCCTGTAACGGGCCAGGTCGACAGAACTTGGAATAACAGTAACCTTGTGTTCGTCCACATGTTGAAGGCACTTATCCCTAAGAAACGTGTTACCTGCAATCACATGGTCTGCATCCCTTATGGTACGTACAAAACGCCTGGCGCGAGTGCTTGAATATGGTGATGAATAGGTGGAGTTATGGTACATTATGGCGTCGTCAAAGTCATAGATGATTTTACTTGCGAGCTTCCTTACCAGCATGTGTTCAGGTAAAGAAAACCTTTTTCTATGCAAAAAAACCAGGTCAAAGTCCTTTATCTTTGAGTAAGTCTGGACCTTTTCAGATACAGACGAGGGTAGAGGTCTCACTTCTGCATCAATACCATGGTCCCGCAGATACGTCAGGTACTCAAGTATCCTGTACCTGCTGCTTGCAACATTAAACCCCTGTATCAGGGCAAGCATACTTAGGCTCATGCCTTTACCCATTTACCCTTACCAGGATCATAGATTTTCAGCACCCGTGCTGGAGCGCCTGCTATCAGTGAATGTGATGGGAATTCTCCCCTCACGATGGAATTTGCACCTATCACACAACCGTCACCTATTCTTGTACCGCTGAGATAGACGCAATTTACACCGCCCCAGCACCCCTTACCTATGCTTACTGGTACTATCTTGTCGATTCCTTGGTCTCTTATCGGTCTTGCTATATCTTCATATGCATGGTTGTGGTCCATGATAACGGAGTTTGAACCCAAAGCAGTTTCACTGCCTATGCTGACCTTTGCTGCACATGTTATCCTGATAAAGTGGAATAGGCTCACCCTGTCACCGATCTCTATCATTGGTCCATCAGTTATATGGCTACCTTTAGCCCCTGCTACAATATAGAGCCCGCACATGTCCATTATGTCCACGTCATCACCGATACGTATTATCTCTTTTGATATATTATTCTCTCTGATCCGCACAGAAGAAGGCACCACGATCCTGACCCCTGAGCCGATTGAGACCCTGCTCCCTACTGACACGTACTTTCCACCCCTGATTTGTGCTGTAGAGGCTATATTAATCTTTCTTCCGCACGAGTATAGTCTTCTTATCCGTAGCCATGTCTTAAACATTATTCAACCATTACCCACTTTCCAGACTCCATGTTGTACATCTTTACAACACGTGCTGGGTTCCCAACGACAACGGAATAAGGTGGAACGTCCCTTGTCACCACGCTATTTCCACCTACCATGCAGTGTTCCCCAATTGTGACACCGGGTAGTACCATAACATTAGCACCAAGCACTGACCCCTTTCCAATACGTATGGGCGCCTCCCCAGTAAGGGGCTGGTCCTTTATTGGTCTGGTAATATCCTCATAGGAATGTATATAATCTTGTATGGTGACGTTGGATGCAATGCCTACGTCATCTTCTATTGTTATGTCCAGCCTGGCAGCAATCCAACACCTGAACCCTAGATGAACCCTGTTACCAATCTTTACAATAGGCTTGCCCTTGACCTTCTCCTTCGCTGCCACGTGTATGAGCGTGTCCTTGTGAATCACTACGTTATCCCCGATAGATACATACTCTGGATGTACTATTTTAACACCGAAATCCACAAGATTATGCCTACCGTACTCGCACAACCGTATATTAAGAAATACGTTCATCAATGGGGTAAATAAAATCACTATCTTTCGCCTTCATTCTTTGAACCGTATCTTATCCATATCTTTCTATCAAAGTCATATATCCTCAATATCTTTGCAGGATTCCCTCCAGCCACACTATACGCAGGCAAATCCCTTGTTACCACAGAATTAGCACCTACGAATGCATGATTCCCTATCGTTAATCCAGGAAAGATGAAGGCATTAAAACCGATACCACAACCCTTACCAATAATAATAGGCGCTTCAAGGCTTACGGGATTATCTTTAATTGACTTATCGGGATCCTCGAAGTTATGCTTTGTATCAGATAAAATTACATTTTTCCCTATCAATGTGCCATCACCTATCTCAATGTAATTATGGGCATTTATAAACGTACCCGAGTTTATAGACACACGGTTACCTATGCGGAGGGTTATCTTTCCCCTGTCATCTCCCCATGGCTTGGCATACATCTCTACACCTTTTTTTATCCTGCACCTGTCCCCTATTGATATATTGTAAGGTGATTCAAAGATAACGCCTGGATCCCAATGCACATGGTTACCGTATTGCCTGAATACAAGCTTATTTCTTGCATTTATGAACAGCCTCAGAAAGGCCCTGTATGAAGAATTCACCTTTCTTCTTATCATGTCGTAGTACAGGTCCTGGATAAGTATCTTATACATCATCCCCTTCTCCATGCATAATACATAGTTTCCTGTAACAATTTTTAATAATCCTGTCTACGTCTGCGAACACATCCTCTTGTGATCTGAAAACCGGAGTGCTACCTTCAGCAGGCCTAGGAGTGGATTCGTATACCCTTCTCATGGCCGAGGCCAATGCAAGGGGGTCTGCCGAAGGTATCACAAAACCATTGTCCTCTCTGATATACATGGCTGCTCCGTTCGAATCAGTCGTTATAACAGGTATACCAGATGCCAAGGCCTCTAGGACTGTTAGGGAACATGCATCGTAATACGTGGGGTGAACTAGGCAGTCGCATGCAGGGTATACACGTTCCATGTCTTCAACCTTCCCACCGAAAATAAATCTCCTGGAAAGCCCTTTCAGCTTGGCCTTCATCCTTGCAATATTAGTGCTACTACCTAGGACGAGTACCCTGTAGCGCATGTCTTCAAGATCCCTGCAGGCATTCACTAGAGAACCAAAACCCTTTAAGAAAGGATTGTTGGCAACAAAGAGAAATATAAAGTCATCATTCTTAAGAGAATACCTTATCCTTACCTCATCTCTGTATTTGGCGTTAACAGGTGAAAACTTTTTCTCGTCTATGCCATTGGGCACTAGGTGAACTCTGGACTCAGGGTAGTTGAACCACCTAGTTATATCGCTCCTCACCATCTCAGATATTGCAATCACCTCTGGCTTTGCCACTCTGAACGTCCACCATTCAGATATCCTCTGTACCATGTCCTTGGGTGTAAGCCTACGTATGAAAGCCATGAATCCCCTTGCATATGCTGGATACCTCATCATGTCCTTCTCAAACCATGCCCGGTGTACGCCACCGTGCGGCTGGTACACGTGGGCGTAAAGCGTGTTACCCGCACAGAAATGTACGTAATCTTTAAGATCCCTTGCCTCGAGATAGTGCCTGATGGCAAACGTCAGATGCCTTGCCCACCTTGGAAAGCGCATGCATGCTATTTTATGTATCCTGACTGACGTGTCCAAGGGAAGGGCTGCCTTCATGCATATCACCTCAACCCTGTCACCTTTTTTTGCAAGAAAGTGCGCAAGGTCCCACAGGTATCTCTCGGCTCCTCCCACCCTTGGATCGAACTTCTCTATACCTATGCATACATTCAAGCGTAGAATCCCCTGATGCTATCAGTAATGTACTCTACCTCTTCTTGTTTCAGCCACTGGTTAAGGGGCAGGCTCAATATCTCGCGGGTACGCTTTTCCGTGTTGTCCAGGTCCCTCCAGATACAAGAATCCTTAAAGGCATCCAGTTTGTGTAGGGGAACAGGGTAGTGAATCATGGTCTCTATGCCCCTGTCTTCAAGGTATGAAATCAGCTCGTCCCTTCTGTCAACAGCTGCCACGTATAGGTGGTATGCGTGTCTGGATTCCCTAAAAAGGTTGGAGCGCACTTTGTTTGCCTTCCCGAGAACATTGTCGTATTCTCGAGCAATACAGGTCCTTTTGTCTATCCAGCCTTCCAGGTAACCCAATTTCACCCTTAGTACGGCAGCGTGTACCTCGTCAAGCCTTGAATTATAGCCTGCCAATGCATAATGATACCTATCATTCTGGCCATAGTTCCTGAGAAGACTTAGTTTTTCGTACAGGTCCCTGCTATTGGTTACCACCATACCTCCATCCCCGTAGCAGGAGAGATTCTTTGTTGGATAGAAGCTGAAAGCAGCGATATCACCAAGGCTACCTGCAGGTCTTCCCCTGTAGAGCGCACCGTGTGCCTGGCATGCATCCTCTAGAACGAAGAGCCCGTGCCTCGAAGCTATATTATTTATGCTTTCCATGTCGGCACACTGGCCGTAGAGGTGAACAGGTATTATAGCCTTTGTCTTCTCTGTCACAGCGTCTTCAATACATTGAGGATCCATGAGGAAGGAATCCTTTCCAATATCTATAAAGACAGGCCTAGCACCGGTATACAGGATAGCTAGTGCTGTTGCTGCAAACGTATTGGCAACTGTAATGACCTCATCACCTTCACCTACGCCTAGTGCCTTTAGTGCTAGAAATAGAGCATCAGTACCTGATGCAACACCAACGGCATACCTACAGCCACTGAAGGATGCAAAGGCATTCTCAAATGATTCAAGTTCCTCTCCCAGTATGTAACGTCCCGATACCAGTACGTTATGAATTGCCTCTTCTACTTCAGGGCCTATAAAGGAGATCTCTCTTGAGAAATCAAAGAACGGGATCCTCATGACCAACCCCTGGATCCTCTCTCCAGTAATGCTCTTTGTATTGCCTGTAAAATTCAATAGTCTTCTTTATACCCGTTTCTATGTGTGTACGAGGCGACCATCCCACTATCTTTTTTATCTTTGTTATGTCCGCGTAATAGTCACCTGGCTCCACTTCAGCCCTTTCCCTAGTAAAATCAGTAAAAACGTATCTCCCTGAACTGGCGGCCATCACGATCTTCTCTGCAAGCTCCCTGAATGTCACAGGTATGCCAGTACCCACATTGAACACCTCGCCCACAGCACCTTTAGAGGTCGCTGCCATGAGAAGACACTCAACCAAGTCCTCGACATACAGAAAATCCCTCTTTATCATCCCGTCTCCAAATACGGGTATTGCATCATCATCAATGGCCTTTTTTACGAACCAGTTGAAAACCCCGTACTCGTCATGCATCATCTGGTGCCTTGGACCGTATGTATTCGTGATTCTAAGGCATACTGCAGGGATGTCATAAACTCGGTTGTATACCAGTACCATCTTTTCTGCCGCAAGGTTCGTCACTGCGTATATACCCTTGGGATTGGTTGGATGATCCTCGTTCACGGGTAACCTCACACTCGAGCCATACTCGCCCCTTGTGCCAGAATACACTACAATGGCACCCCTGTTATTGTGCCTGAGTGCCTCTAACAGCACCAGCGTACCATGACAATTTATCTCCAGATCCTGCACCGGGTTCCTCATGGAATCAACGTGATTTACCTGTCCTGCAAGGTGAAATACTACATCGCGGCCCTTTACCAGGTAGTCCATGGAAAGACGGTTTCTAACGTCGCTGAAATTTATCTTTACCTTATCTTTCACAGGTTCAATGTTGAACAGATTGCCACCCTGCCTTGGCAGCATGTTGTCCACTATGGTAACATCTGCTCCCAGTTCAACGAGCTTTATGCATAGGTTTGAGCCTATAAAACCCAGTCCCCCAGTAACAAGCACATCTTTACCTTTGAAGAATTCAGCGTAGTCCACTTTCCTCCCCTTCTTTAAGCCCTTTTTCCAGCTCCCAGAGCTTGGCATACTTTACGAATACATAGTACATGGTGGACACGGCAATCACAAGGCCAGGCAAGCCATCCATGAACCCACGCTTTATGATGTACTCTTTTAGGAACCTGAAGACTGGCCTGAACATAAGGTCCAGCCAGGAAAATCTCCTTCCCCTCTTTCTCATGTCCATTGCAGCCTGTTCCGAGTAGGTATTAATGGTACTTACTTGGTCTGCTATGTCCCTGTAATTATAGTGGTAATAGAAATTACTTAATTCACCCACCTTACCTTCCACCTTTACCTTTGCATGCAGCCCACCTTCGAATCTTCCCTTGGATTTCCTGAACACCCTTATCTCATAGTCAGGTACCCAGCCTCCGTGCATTATCCACCTTCCCAGGTAGAATGTCCTCCTGTGGGCTATGTAGCCGTCGTACATGCCCCTGTCTTGTATCAACCTGGCCTCTATTTCCTGGCTGAGTTCCCTGGATACCTCTTCATCTGCATCCACAAATATTACCCAGTCGTTACTCGCCCTTGATATGCAGTAGTTGTACTGGTCCCTGAAGCCAGGCCACTCCCTTTGTTCAAACCTATCCGTGTACCTCTTTACTATATCAGGAGTTGTGTCCGTGCTAAAGGAATCAACCACGATTATCTCCTTAACCCATGGGACAACACTTTTTAACGCCTTTTCCACGGTCCTCTCGTTATTAAAGGTTATTATGCATGCAGATATGTCAGCCATGATTCATGTCACTTGTATGTTATTATACTGGTCCCACGTACCTAGCCAAATGCAAGGCCAATCAGCTGCCAGCCATCAGGCTATTTGCCTGGTACCCGGCACCTGACATCTGGAACCTGGAACCTAGCACCTTTATTTTTTAACCTTGGGCCTTTTGCCTTCCGCCTTATGCCTTAAACCATATACCTTGTACCTTATACCTTTAATTATATATAATTCGTATCCAGGGCAGGGAATGACTTGTCAAGGCCCTTTGAATGCCTTATGAGGTGACACCCGATAGACCTAGGATTTCTTATTGCTGCCTCTGCCATCATAATACCTGCCTGTGTGCCATGAAAGAGGTCTATTATATCCTTTGATACAGGGGTCTGCCTGTAAAATTCCTCTATCCTCCTATACAGGTGCCTTAGGTCCTCCACTGCCCGACGTAGTCTTGGAATAGTGCGGACTATGCCTACGTAGTTCCACATGGTACTCTTTATTGACATCCAGTCTTGTGCAATAAGTGCAGGGTCTTCATTCTCCACGTTCCCTGTTGGTATCCAATCTCGCATCGTACTGGAGATCTTTGGAGAAACAGTCTCGCCCTGGGATATTCTCTGTGTTATGTCCTTGGCCGCGTAGTATCCCCATGTAAGTCCTTCGAGCAAGGATGTGGAAGCAAGCCTGTTTGCACCATGGAGCCCTGTGCAAGATACCTCGCCAACTGCGTACAATCCAGATAATGTTGTCCTGCCCCTTGTATCAACGTGAACCCCACCACACAGATAATGTGCTGCAGGGACCACTGGTATGGGTTCCTTGGTGATATCTATACCTACCTTTCTGCAGGCTTCAAATATGCTTGGAAATCTCTCTTTTATGTCAGAATCCACATTGTTTGCCACGTCAAGTAACACGTGGTCCTCCTTGTTTTTTATCATTTCCTCCCATATGGCCATAGTAACCTCATCCCTCGGGGCCAGGTCTCTTAGTTCAGGGTTATAACGTTCCATAAAGTACTCACCCTTTAGGTTCATCAATCTTGCCCCTTCTCCCCTTACTGCCTCTGAGATGAGAAATCTACTTGTACCAGGCACATAAAGGGTGGTTGGATGAAACTGCATGTATTCCATGTTAATAACCCTTGCTCCTGCACGGTTTGCCATGACCATACCGTCACCAACCGTGCCTTCCTCGTTTGTGGAATGCAGGTATATATCGCCAAGGCCACCTGTTGCAAGCACCGTGTACTGGGCCAGTATGGTACTAACCTCCTTGCTTTCTTTCATAAATACGTATGCACCGAGGCACCTGTTGTCTAGTATGTACCTTGCCTGGATGTCCCCGGAGTGATGGTGAAGTGTAATGAGATCAACGGCACATGCGTCCTTGATTATACGCACCCTCTCCATGTTGCCAAGAGCGGATATAAGGGCCTTCTCTATCTCTTGACCAGTATGATCAGCAGAATACAGTATGCGGTTGACTGAGTGTGCTGCTTCCTTTGTCAGGTCAAACCAGTCATCTTCAGAGCCCTTCAAGTGGGTAAAATTTATATTCAACTTATCAAGAAGTATCTCTTCGACCACCTTAGGACCGTTTTCAGACAGGAAATCGACTGCTTTTAGCGAGTTTATACCCCTACCCGCCCTTATTATGTCTTCTTTCAATAACAGGGGCGAGTCCCCCTCGCCCCTGTATACTATGCCACCTTGAGCCCTGTTTGTATTTGTTATAACAGGATCCGGTCTCTTGGTGATGAGAACAACATTGAGACCGTGGCTCGCAAGAACATAAGCGCACGTTGCACCGGCTATACCCGAACCTATAACAAGACACTCTGTCTCTATCCTTGACATGATTATATCTTAAGCATCCTATCAAGGGCCTTTACAGCATTATCAGCAATCGTGGCATCTACCCTTACCCTCTGGGAGTCATCAGGGTCTACAAGGCACTGTGCAAGTTTATCCGGAGTAATCCTTGCCATATCCTCGCATAATACCTTGTTTAATGGTAAAACGCGTACATTTGGTCTGAAATCCATGGACAGCCTATTAACCATATTGAACTCGGTACCAACTGCAACACTTGATCCCTTTCCCAAGGATTTCACATAATCTAGGATCTGGGCAGTGGAACCGGCTGCATCACTTTTGCTCACAGTTAAAGGATCTGCCTCTGGATGAACTATGACCTTTATACCGGGTTCCCTTTGCCTTATGGAATTTACGTCCTCTGGCCTTAGTTTAGGCCAGTGAACAGGGCACCACCCCCTCCACAGTATGGCCCTTGCCCTTTTAATGCCAGCCTCATCCACACCCCCGTCCTTGGCACTCGGATCCCATTCTATTATCTCGTTATCCTTGAGCCCCAATGATATGGCTGTATTCCTACCCAGGTTTCTGTCTGGCATGAATAAAACCTTGCTAGCCCTCTCCATTGCCCACATGAATACCCTGGCTGCATTCCCGGATGTACAAACAACACCTCCATTCATTCCACAAAAGGCCTTTACCTCCACAGAGGAATTAACGTAGGTTATGGGAACAACTGAACTTGATATTCGCCCTATAACATCCCATGCATGCTCCACATCTCTGATGCCTGCCATGTCAGCCAGGGGGCAGCCTGCCTTAGGGTCCGGGATATAAACCTCCTTGTCAGGTGCAAGAACGCTTGCTGTCTCTGCCATGAAGTACACGCCACAGAAGATTATTTTTTCCGCCTTGTCAAGCTGGGATACCTTTCTGGAAAGCTCAAGGGAATCACCAACGTAGTCGGCAAACTCTATTATCTCGTCCGACTGGTAGTGATGGCCTAGGATTACGAGTCTTTCACCCATTGAGAGCTTCTGTTCTTTAATGATTTTCCTTGCCTGGTCTTTTGTCACGTCTCCACCTTTGCCAGCATCGAGATGTCGAGAACATTTACTGAGTGGGTTATAGCCCCGACAGAAATGTAGTCTACCCCGCATAATGCCACATCTCTTATATTATCAAGCGTTATGTTACCTGATGCCTCTATGGGTATACTACCACCTACTATACGGACAGCACTCCTTATATCATCAAGTGTAAAATTATCCAGCATTATCCTGTCCACATTGATCTCAGCCAGTTCTTCCACGTCAGCTAATGACCTTGCCTCTACCTCAACGGGAAGTTCTGGGTACATACGTCTTAACCTCATGACTGCATCCGTTATGGAACCTATGTTGTCTATGTGGTTGTCCTTTATGAGTGCCATGTCATACAAGCCCATGCGATGATTCTCTCCGCCACCTATGCGTACAGCCATTCTGTCGAGAACCCTGTGACCAGGTACAGTCTTCCTGGTATCCAGTATAGTGGTCCCTGTGTCTTGCACCTTTTTTACGTATTCTCTGGTTATCGTTGCAATGCCTGACATTCTCTGGAGAAAGTTCAGGACAACCCTCTCGGCCTTTAATATACCCCTGGCAGGGCCTTTTACCTCTGCCAGGACCTCACCGTCATTAACATGAGAACCGTCTTTTACCCAAGGTTTTAAGACTATGGTAGGATCTACCTTGTGGAACACTGCCTCAGCTATACCCAAGCCAGCAATAATACCCTTTGCCTTTGCCACTAGGTTGGCATCTATAACGTCAGATGGAGAGAAAAGTGCTGTGGAAGTCTTGTCCTCGCCATCTTCCTCAAGTGCGATATCTATTATACTCTCTATAAGCCTTTGTATATTCGGTTGATAACTCATCCATTATCATATCTATCATTCTATTTGCCGAGTCAAGGGCATCTTTATCTCTAAATGCACTGGACAAGCTCATAAATATGGCATCGTAGGGGGACGTACTTGCCCCTATGGAGGCATAGTCAATCCTTGCAATGTCATAGTCTTCCCCGATGAAGAAATACTTTCCAAACCTAGCTCTGGTCGTATCTTTAAAAGGCCAGTATTCCTTGAGCTTGAAATACCTCATAAATGCCGATTTCAGGGGTTCACTTGAAACTACCACATCCGGGTTTATGGATTCCCCTATCCTGTCCTGTACAACACTGAACAAACTCTTTACAAAATCAATGTCAGTTACCACCACCCCGTACAAATACCAGTCATTGATAACATCAACCACCACACTAGCCTCTTCCTGGCTCAGTTTGTAATAACTGGGACACAGGTGAGTCTCGCACAGTTTTTTGCCATAAAAACCTATATCCCTCATGTCATGTCCATCATTTTGAGCGGGGTGCAACATACAACCTACCCTTGTTTCCCTTGCATCCAGAAACCCAACAAACTCGCACGCATAAATGGTCTTGTAGATCCTCCTCTGGTCTTCCCTATGTCTCAAAACCTCACGGTACGTGGATATGCTAACATCACCTTTCCTTACAAGGCTGAAAAGCCTGGTCCTCAACCTGAGTCGCTCAACGAGTTGTTGCCTTGTGTTCTTAACATAGTTGTATATACCACAGCATGCTGCGCAGGATTTGCTATCATCTGGCTGGCACAGGTGTATACCCGTCATTATAGAGACATATCAGTGGTTTATCATGATTACCACGTCTAAGCCGTCAACACCAACCGTGTACGTCTTACCCTTGTAGCTCAGCGTGTACAGGTCAGAGACGTCATCTAACATATCAAATGCACCATCTTCCAGCAGGCAATCAAGTATGTAATGCGTCTCATCAAAACTAAGATCTTCTTCCACTATTATATTGTATGCCCTATCCCTATGTAGAAATGGTATCTTCTCAAGCATGATGAGGAAATAACATAGTATTAAAATATTTTGAAGATCAAAACTTTTTTATGCATTGCACAAAAATCCCTTGCATTGATATCAAAGAGTGCTTATATATGAATTATATTTTATTGAGGAGGTACAGTATGGACATAATGAAAAGTTTAAAAACCGGATCAAAATCCTTTGCTATCTCCAAGACAGCTGAATTTATTGTAAAGTACGTACAAAAAGACCCTGAAAGAAATTTTGATTCAATGATGAAAAACCTGGCTTCGCTTGACAATATGTTTGGAGGCTCAGGCCAGTTTAAAAAAATGATGGAATGGATTCACGCAAACCCTGGCACAAGGAAATGGTTCATCAGACTCATGACCAGGGATGCAGGCCAGGTTGGTACATTTGTAAAAAACTTCTTTGGAAACTGTTCCTTGAGATGGCTGGAGAAATCAAAGACCATGGAGAAGGTAGACGGCCTTTGTCCGCCGTTTAATATACTCATCAGTCCTACAATGAGATGTAACCTTCACTGCAGGGGATGCTATGCAAGTAGCTATTCTTCCCAGGACGACATGGACATAGAGACCTTTGACAAGATCATAACCGAGGGCAAAGAGCTGGGGGTTTATTTCTATACGATCCTTGGCGGTGAGCCTTTCATGCGGTTCAACGACATATACAAGATGGCAAAAAAGCATAATGATTGTCTGTTCCAGATATTCACAAATGGTACACTAGTTACGGAAAGGATTGCGGACAGGATACTGGATGCAAAGAACATAGTTGTTGCCTTCAGTGTAAACGGGACAAAGGAAGATACAGGCTTTATACGAGGACCAGGAGTTTACGACAGGGTCTTGGAATCTATAGATATGCTAAGAAGGCGTAACCTCATGTATGGTATGTCCCTGGTACTCACGTCCCAGAATTACAAGACCTTCATGTCAAGGGACTTCCTTAAGTTCTGGGAAAATCAGGGTATTGTATTTGGATGGAACTTCCTATTCATGCCAGTTGGTAAAGATCCTGACCTGGAGCTTATGCCAACACCAGAACAGAGACTTACCTTCGGGGAGTTCATCAAGAAGTACCGCGAGAAGGAGCCTATGTACATAATGGATTTCTGGGCTGATGCACCCGCGGTACACGGTTGCATAGCAGGCGGAAGAAGGTACCTCCACGTAAACAACAGGGGAGACATAGAGCCCTGCATATTTGCACATTTTTCAACGCATAACATAAAGGAATGCCACCTTATAGACGCGCTGAAATCGCCTTTCTTTACCTTCATACGCATGCATCAGCCCCACACTGACAACCTGTTAAGGCCGTGCATGATAATCGATAATCCGCAGGTATTAAGGGATGCCTGCAGGATATGCAATGCAAGGCCAACCGAGGCAGGGGCGGAAAAACTGATAGAAGATCCAACCATAATGGGTAAATTGGACGAGTACGCAGCAGCCGTGGCAGAAAAGGCAGACCGCATATGGTTGAGGAATTACCAGGATGATATAAATGACATGTATGAGAGGAAATGCTCATTCGGCGAAGGCATAGACCGCATAGAATACAAGCTTAACAGGAAGCATTTCCTGGAAAATGCCAAAAGATTTGCAGAGAAAGACCCAATGTACGCAAAAAGTATGCTAGAGGCTGCAGAACATGCGTACAATGAATACGGCAAGGATAAAAAACGCCACATAGTTATTGTGGAGGAGAAAAGACAAGGTATAACCAACAGACCTGTACAGGCCAAGGCCACCAGCGTATCCCCTACCACGGATGCCGCCAGGTTTGACACCTAGGCGGCAGCCAACATAAACTACCCTGCTTCAGGTAGGACATGGGACATTGACACCATGTCCTACCTGAAGCATAATTTCTCTCATGGATACCTCTATTAAGATCTGGGGATGGACCTTCTCTAGGTTTCTCAGGTTATATTTTAAAACCTGCAGGATAGAAGTGTACGGTGCTGATACAGATCTCAGGGTACGGGCAAAGAGCCCCAACATACTCTACGGAGTGTGGCACAGGTATATGATATACGACGTGTACAACTTCAGAGACAGGGACGGGGCTATAATGGTATCCAGTTCAAGGGATGGAGACAAGATAGCATCCGTGCTCAATAATCTTGGTTTCCACACACCCAGGGGTTCATCTACGAGGGGTGGAAACGATGCCCTGGAGGAACTAGTGGAATACGTCAAAAAAGGCCATGCAGCAGGGCTCACGCCTGACGGTCCCACGGGCCCTCCCTACAGGTCCAAGATGGGCATTATCATGCTGGCTGCAAGAACCGGTTCACCCTTGCTGCCCCATTCCATGGATGCTCATCCCTCATGGGAATTCAACTCCTGGGACAGGACCATACTGCCTATGCCATTCTCCAGGATAGTTGTACTATATGACAGGGAACCCATATACGTACCAAGGGATCTCAAGGAACAGGAATACGAAGAGCTAAGGCAGAGATTCGAGGAAAGGATGAACGTGCTAGCTTTCCAGGCAAGGTTTTACCTCAAGAACAGGCTAAAGGGTATTGATCCTAGGGATATAGATGTCCCGTCCAATTACATGGACTATCTGCCCACCAAAAAGGCCAAGCACTGAGACCTAAAGAGACCCAATAAGAAAGGGGCCCCAAACAATACTTGGGACCCCTTTTGCCTCAACTAACTGTCCATTTCTTATATGAGCAATGGTGCAATTACCAAGGATATAACGCTCATGAGCTTTATGAGGATGTTCATGGAAGGTCCTGATGTATCCTTGAATGGATCACCCACTGTGTCACCAACTATGGATGCATTGTGGGAATCGCTATGTTTACCACCAAAATGGCCCTGCTCTATGTATTTCTTTGCATTATCCCATGCACCGCCCCCATTAGACATGAAGAGGGCCATCAATGCACCGGTAACAACAGCACCGGCAAGCATACCTCCAAGTGCTTCCTTGCCAAGGATAAAGCCGACCAGGATGGGCGCAAATATCGCGAGCAATCCAGGGAGTATCATTTCTTTCAAAGCTGCCCTTGAAGCAATGTCAACACACTTGTCAGGTTCCGGCTTACCCTTGCCCTCCAATATGCCTGGTATTTCTCTGAACTGGCGTCTGATCTCCTCTACCATCTTGTACGCTGCCTTACCCACAGATGTCATGGTCATGGAAGCAACAAGGAACGGGATAATACCGCCTATGAACAAGCCCTCAACCACGTGTGGATTTACAAGGTTTATGGAGCTGAGCTTTACTGCCTGGCCGTAGGCTGCAAACAGTGCAAGTGCTGTAAGTGCAGCAGAGCCAATGGCAAAACCTTTACCTATGGCCGCAGTAGTATTTCCAAGGGCATCCAGCTCGTCCGTTATCTTTCTCACTTCAGGGCCAAGGCCTGACATCTCTGATATGCCGCCGGCGTTGTCAGCAACAGGCCCGTATGCATCTATACTCATGGTTGCACCAACTGTAGCGAGCATCCCAACAGCCGATAGGCCTATGCCATATAACCCTGCGTTGTAAGCCGCAAAGGCTATGGCAATCACTATCATGAATATGGGTAGTGCTGTCGATTCCATGCCAACGGCAAGCCCGGTAATAACGTTGGTTGCTGCACCTGTCTGAGATGCCTCTGCTATCTTCCTGATCGGCCTTGCAGACGTGTAGTATTCTGTTATTATACCAATAAAGACACCAGCCAGCATACCCCAGAATATGGCCCAGAAGGTTCCTATATCAGCACCCATCTTTTTGATTATGTAATAGGCAACAACAAGGAATAGTATGGCCGCGATAAAAGTGGAATAACGCAAGGCATTCTGGGGTCCTGTACCTGAAAGAATTTTGACCGACCACACACCCACCAGGGAACATATAAGCCCAAACATGACAAGGATAACTGGTAATGCCATGTATACATTACGCATTGCGCTATCAATTTCCTTGCCCTTGAAGAGGACCATGGTAGCCGCAATGGCAATGGATGCTATAACCGAGTTCACATAGGACTCGAAGATATCAGCACCCATACCGGCAATATCGCCAACGTTGTCGCCAACGTTGTCTGCTATGACACCTGGATTCCTTGGGTCATCCTCTGGTATGCCTTCTTCTACCTTACCCACCAAGTCAGCGCCTACATCTGCAGACTTAGTGTATATTCCACCGCCCACACGGGCAAACAGGGCAACAGACGAAGCGCCCATACCAAAACCATTTATATAGCTTGCCGTCTGGGGATCATGGCAAAACACGTAGAAATATATACCTAGCCCAATTAGACCTAGGGAAGCCACGGCAATACCCATTACAGCACCCCCGCCAAAGAAGGAAACTGAAAGCGCCTTTTCTATCCCTCCAGTAGCAGCTGCCTGCGTTGTACGGGCGTTTGCGTGCGTTGCCGAGCTCATGCCTGTGAAACCTGCAAGCATGGAACATATGGCACCAGACACATACGCCACGCTTGTCTGCCAGTTTATCTTCCATAAAAGGAGCAGAAAGACAATTATAACAAATACTGCAAGTATCTCGTACTCACGCTTCAGAAACACCATTGCCCCGTCATGGATTTGCCTTGAGAGATCCTGCATCCTCTCGTTACCAGGATCCTTCTTCTTGAGAGAGGCGTACATAAAGATGGAAATTATCAGCCCCACGACTCCGAAAAGCCAAGCCCAATCTGCCCAATATTCCATTAAGCATTACCTCCTTAGGATTTTTTTGACCCTTTTAAACTCGCCTGTTATAGGCGTTCATCGCGTATTCAACACCATGGACAATGCATGCCTCTACCGCTTCCATGGCCTTCTCTACTTCCTGTCTAAGTATTTCCAGCTGGTCTTTCCTAAAGGGAGAAAGCACGTAATCTACCGTGTCCATACCGTTCTCAGGCCTACCTATACCGCACCTGATCCTTATGAAATCCTCTGAGCCGATGCCCTCTATAACTGATCTAACTCCCTTGTGTCCGGCTGAACCTCCTCCTTTCTTAACCCTTATCTCGCCTAAAGGTATATCCATGTCGTCATGTATCACGATAAGGCCTGAGGGTTCAATACCCGTGGTCTTCAAAGGATTTCCGCTCATGTTCATGTAAGTAATCGGTTTTGCCAATAGCACATCTACCCCTTGTATAACACCCTTTCCATAAACCATACCATTAGAGCGATTCTTGATCCGTATCCCATAAGTCATGCCCATGAGATCAAGTACCATATATCCAACGTTGTGCCTCGTAAAGGTATATTCTTTTCCTGGATTTCCCAGTCCATAGATCAATTTCATCAAAAACCCTGAGAAATGAATTTTCATTCATTTGCTGAGCTTATATACACTAGTCCTACCCATGTCAAGTGCTTTACTTGCCAAGAAAAGATCTGCATGGTAATTATTAATCCATGGCCCTCAGCCAGAAAATGATAGATAACCTGCCAAGGGTCACGGGCGTATACATCATGAGGGGCCCCACGGGCAGACCAATCTACGTGGGTAAGGCAAAGGATATAAGGACAAGGGTAAGGGCTTATCTTGGCCAAGATACAAGACCGTTTGTTAGGTTTATCCAGGAAAATACGGCGAGCCTGGATTTTATAGCCACGTCCAATGAGAAAGAGGCACTGTTACTAGAAGACCGACTCATAAAGACATATAAACCTAGGTATAATATCTTCTTAAAGGATGATAAGACCTATGTAAGCCTCAAGATTACTACAAACCAACAGTGGCCGGGGATATACATAACAAGGAGAATACTTAAAGATGGTGCCCTTTACCTAGGGCCCTACTCCTCGGCAAATGCAACACGAAGAACCCTCTCCACCATAGGTAGGATATTCCCTATACGTAGATGCAAGGACAGTGAATTCAGGAACAGGTCCAGGCCCTGCATCTACTACCAGATAGGCCTGTGCCTTGCACCATGCGTTGGAAAGGTAACCCAAGAGGAATACGCCCAGGTTGTAGATGACATGATACTGTTTTTAAGCGGCAAGGATAAGGCCCTGTTAAGAAAACTTGAAGAAAGAATGCAAAAAGAAGCAAAAGAGCTAAACTTTGAAAAGGCTGCAAGGATAAGAGACCAGATAACTGCCATCAAAGATACTCTCGTACCACAGATGATAGTGGGCACGCAGACAAGATACGAGGTGGATGTAATTGGCATATTTTCTTCAAGGCAAAGAATAAATATAGCCTTAGTCCATGTATCAAGGGGATCCATAGCTGACACGGATAACTTTACCATAGAGTCCAATGGTCACGAACTTGAAGATGTGCTCGCAAGGTTTATAACACGTTACTACCTAGATAAGAAAGACATACCTGGCACCATATACATACCAACTCCTCCCAGGGACAAGGTGACTCTGGAGAATATCCTGTCTGAAAAAAAAGGATCCCGGGTGAGAATATCAACGAGGCCAACGAGAGGAAAACCCAGGGCATGGCTTGGAATGGCACAGGCCAACGCTGCTAACCATGGACTGGCAAAGCAGGAATTGTCTGTACTAGAGGACATAGCAAGGATACTCCACCTGCCTCACATACCGTACAGGATGGAGTGCTATGACATCTCTTCAATGCAGGGCTCGCATGCAGTGGGTTCCAGGGTCGTGTTCACGGACTCAATGGAAAGAAAAGACATGTACCGCCGCTATAAGATAAAGGATGTGCCCTCACAGGATGATTTTGCAATGATGGCCGAAATACTTAAAAGAAGATTTTCAGGCGAAGATCCGAGACCCGACCTCATAGTAATCGACGGCGGAAAGGGTCAGTTAAACGTATGCGTACGGGTACTCAAGGACCTTGGTCTACAAGATATACCCGTGGTTGCAATGGCAAAGGGAAGAGGGAGCAAGAGCGATAGGTTCTTTGTCCCCGGCAGGAAGAATCCCATCACAATGCCTAGAAATAGCGAGGCATTGAAAACCCTTCAAAGGCTAAGGGACGAGGCACATAGGTTTGCCATCACGTATCACAGAAAACTACGCATGCAATCCCTGGGGAGGTCAACACTAGAGGGAATAAAGGGTATAGGGCCTGCAAAGGCAGGTATAATACTACGGCAACTGGGAAACAAGCCTAGCCTTAACAAGATAAAGCCAGGGGACCTAAAGCCGTGCAAGGGACTTAACAGAAAAGATATTGAAAATGTAATTACCCACTTAGGAAATGTATGACCATACATGTATTACATGTGCCTATGGTGTGGATTATCCTGGCTTCCGCATAGTCTTACTCTTAGTGACCATTGGTCATTGTTAGTATATACGGGATTGATACAAATGCCTCAAGATGCTAGACTCTCTACCCGGCAATGTATAAAATATTCTAGCCGGTGGTATGTATTATATGTTTGCTCGACAAACTATCACCATTGATTAACAAGGAGATACAAATATGGCCAAGCAAAAGGAATACCCATTCAAGATTGAGGGCAGATATGGTTTCCTGCTATCCCATCTGGTAAAACGAATGTTTTCCAACATTATTGTGCCAGATATATATAAAACCTCCATATCCACGCTTGCGGAAAATGGACATATTGTTTACACGCAAGGGCCACGCAGTAGGATAGACGCCCTACTCATCAACTACCGTTTCCAGAAAGAAGGACTCCCTGTACCCTGGATAGTATTTGGTGAGAGGCTAACTATGTTCCAGAGTGTTTCAAAACTGGCAAGCTTGGTAAAAGGTATCTTGAAAAAGGTGAAATCTCCCTTCGAGGGCAATATGTACCAGGAATACATGCTGGATAGCAATTCTGCATCCATCTTGTTCCTGGAGACGAAGGACAAAAACCTGGCAAACCATACCATCGTTGAATTACTCAAGATACAGCAGGTTACAGACAAGCCTATATTCATGGTACCTCAGCGCATAGTATACGCAAAGAGCCCACTAAAGGCAAAGGATGCATCAAAGACAGACGCTGCTCAGCATGTATCCATAGGAAAACTGTTAACCCTTATTGGGGGTAAGGACAGGGGTTTCATAGAGCATGGTGAGCCCATAAATCTAAAGGAGAAAATACGCAAGGCCAAAAACGAGGCCAAGTTCCTGGACGACATAGCAAGGGAGATAAGGGGAGAACTGGCACAGGGCATAACATCACTTGGTAGCAACATATCGGGAGCTACGATAAAGAGCAGAAGCTTCCTTCTACATAAAACCATTGAGGATCCTTTACTCAAGTCTTTCCTTAGATCCTATGCACAGGACAACGGAATACTCGGCGATGTGCTACGTGAGAAGGTCAGAAAGATACTTGACCAGATAGCGGCAGATCTGAGCCCTGCTTACATAAACATGTTTAACAAGACGCTTACATGGATATTTAACGATATTTTCGACGGTCTAGACGTCGATAGAAAGGGTCTTGAGACCGTGGCTAGGATGGCAAGGAAAGGCTCAATCGTGTACGTTCCCTGCCACAAGAGTCACATAGATTATCTGGTTCTGTCATATTGCCTGTATCATAACTGGATGAGCGTTCCTCTGATTGCAGCAGGCATCAACCTGTCTTTCTTCCCAGTGGGCCATATCTTCAGAAAGGGTGGGGCCTTTTTCATGAGGCGGACATTCAAGGGTAACGCATTATACTCAGAGGTGTTTGCTGCATACATACGTACTATACTGGGCGAATCAATTCCCATTGAATTCTTCATAGAGGGGACAAGGAGCAGGTCAGGCAAGTTGATGCTACCAAAGAAGGGTCTTCTTTCAATGATAGTGAGGGGCTGGGATGCAGGGGCGACAAGGGATGTTATATTTGTCCCGGTATACGTGGGTTATGACACTGTACTGGAGGAAGATTCTTATATAAGGGAGATGAAAGGTGCACCAAAGGAAAAAGAAAATCTTTTTGCACTGATCAAGGCAAGGAGTTTCCTGAAACGGCGATATGGTAAGGTCTACATACGTTTTGCCAGGCCCATATCACTTCGCGATTACATGAAGGGCATGCCCAGATTATCACAAATGGACGAGGTCAGGAGAAGGGACCTGTACGACAGCCTTGCCCGGATAATAGCAAGATCAATATACAATGAAACTGTTGCAACACCCTTTGCCATACTGTGTGCAGTGTTGATGAACCAGACATCGGCCATGGAAGAAGATTACGTAAAAGAGGCATTCTGCCTGTATGTGGAGTACCTTGATTACCTAGGCTACAGAAAGGCATCTTCGCTTAACAACCTTGACAGGGCGTTTAAAGACGCCCTCAATACTACAAAGAGAAAACGCATGATATCTGTTGTAAGAAGTGAAATACCAGATGAACCAGACCTTATAGAAGTACCTCAAGACAAAAGGCTGGCACTTGAATACTACAAAAACACAGTATTAAATCTCTACGTACCCATCTCTCTCGTGGCCAATGTGTTGATACGTTATCCACACGGTATAGAGAAAAGGAGATTCATGGAGGAGATAAAAATATTATCCTCTCTGGTGGAAAACGAGTTCTTTCTTGAGACAGATAGCTTCGACAAAACCCTTGATTTCATGCTGAAGAAGAAGCTTATATCGAGATCAGACAACATGTTCTTCGCACCTCCCGATAAAAAGAACTATTGCTTGATGTTTGTGGGACTCATAGAGAACTATCTGGAATCCTACCTTGCTGTTGCACTGAATATATCCAAGGTGGAAGGTAAGAAAGACGTGCTTAGGGCGATAAATGCACATGCAACACGCATGCTTAAAAAAGGTACCATAAAAAGGCCCGAGGCCCTGTGCCTGCCAAATTACAAGGGGGCACTAGATACCTTCAAGGCCAAGGGCATACTTGGCCAGGATAATAAAATAGTAAAAAAGGACGAACTCGAGTTTATAGCCAACGAGATAGAGGCATACCTTGAGGACTAAAGTTTTCTTTCAATTCTTACTACTCTTAATCTCAATTTCCCTCACTGCCGGGGGCTGTGCGCACATGCACAAGCGACACCCCCTGTGGCAGCAGGTGGGAATAGCATCATGGTACGGGAGGGACTTTCATGGAAAACCCACTGCTTCCGGCAAGACATACAACATGTATGCTTTAACAGCGGCGCACAGGACTCTACCCCTTGGCACATTGGTAAAGGTTACCAACCTCTCTAACCACAAACACGTCATTGTCGAGATAAATGACAGAGGGCCATTTGTTGGTTCCAGGATAATTGACATGTCCTATGGTGCAGCCAGAAGGCTAGGTATGGTGAAAACAGGTGTTGCAAAGGTAAGGGTAGAGGTGATAAGGCTACCCAAGAATTGCAGGTTCTTATACACATTACAGTTCGGTGCGTTCAGGCACATTAAGAACGCCTCGCAGGTCATAGAAAAACTTGAAGACATGGGGTACAAGCCTGTTGTAGAGAGATGGAACGCACATGGCCACAAGTACTACAGGATAAGGGTCGGGCTTTTCAGGGATTTGGCAGAGGCAAAGAAGATGGCTCAAAACTTTGATATGGCAGGAATACCCTGTATAGTGATCGCTCTATAGGGGGGAAAGACACACAATATCTTGGAGGTGGAATTATGAGTGAGATTATGGATGTTATGGCAAGGGAGATTCTTGATTCCAGAGGGAATCCCACCATAGAAGTTGATGTATACCTTGCATCTGGCGAGGTAGGCAGAGCAGCTGTACCCTCTGGTGCATCAACTGGTGAAAGGGAGGCACTGGAATTGAGGGACGGAGACGGGAAGAGATACAAAGGAAAGGGTGTACTTAACGCTGTAGAAAACGTTAACAAGAGGATAGCACCCAAGATTGTAGGTATGGACAGCCTTGACCAGGTAGGCATAGACACCGCGCTGTTAGAGCTAGATAGCACGAATACAAAGTCAAAACTTGGAGCAAATGCAACGACAGGTGTCTCAATTGCTGTTGCAAAGGCAGCGGCTAACTTCCTTGGGCTACCTCTCTACAGCTACCTTGGGGGTCCATTCGCAAGGGAGATACCAGTACCACAGATGAATGTCATGAATGGCGGCAAGCATGCTGATAATAACGTTGACCTCCAGGAGTTCATGATAACACCAATAGGTGCACCAAGCTTTAAAGAGTCATTAAGGTATGCTTCAGAAGTCTTCCATACCTTGAGAGACATCCTGATATCAAAGGGCTACAGTACTAGCGTGGGTGATGAAGGTGGTTTTGCACCTAACCTGAAAACAAACACAGAGCCTCTTGATTTCATTACGCTTGCTATAGAAAAGTCGGGCTATAAACCCGGCGAAGATGTAGCCATTGCAATGGACCCTGCAGCAAGTTCCTTTTTCAAGGATGGTAAATACGTACTGGCAGCAGAAGGCAATGTCGAGAAGACATCCGAAGAAATGGTTGAATTCTACGAAGACATTGTATCAAGATACCCCATTGTATCTCTGGAGGACGGACTTGCAGAGAACGACTGGGATGGTTGGAAAGTCCTGATGGAGCGTCTTGGCAACAAGATCCAGATAGTAGGTGATGATATATTTGTCACAAACGTAAAGTACCTGGCAAGGGGCATTAAGGAAAAGTGTGCAAATTCTATACTCATAAAGGTAAACCAGATTGGCACGCTGACAGAGACAGTAAACACAATAGAGATGGCAAGAAGGGCCGGTTTCACTACAGTTATATCCCACAGGTCAGGAGAGACAGAAGATCCATGGCTGGCTGACCTGGCAGTGGGACTTTCCCTGGGACAAATAAAAAGTGGGTCTGTCTCCAGGAGCGAGAGACTTGCCAAGTATAATCAGCTGCTGCGTATAGAGGAGGAACTGGGGTCAAGTGCCCTGTTCAGGGGTAAGGACGTCCTGTATAGCGTAAGAAAATAGGCTAACTCAGGGGATTATATGTCTTGACTATAAGATCTATCAGCGCCTAGCTGACGTGGCCAGTGGAACGTGGTCCGTAACTAGATGTTTTCTAAACGGTAGTAGATCTAACACCGGATCACGGACCACTGGCACATATAAGGCATGTATCTGACTTAACGAGAAACCATTACCTCTATCTATTTCTTAATTAATAGCAATATGGGAAGGGCAATACCTTTTTAGGTCATTACTAGCATCTATCCTGCCAGACGTGTCTATGGTAATCCAGGACATGTGCCTTGACCTTAGTATGTTCCTTGCCTTATCCAGGCCCATTACAAATACAGCGGTTGCCCATGCGTCTGCGTCTATGCATTTATCGCTAATTATTGTCACACTCATGTATCCAGTTGCAGGCCATCCTGTAAAAGGATCTAGTATATGACAGTACCGCTTTCCATCCTTTATAAAATACCTCTCATAGTCGCCAGATGTGGCAACAGCCTTGTTCTTGACTGGTATTACTGCTATTACCCCTGGACCCCTGGGGTTCTTCAGACCTATACGCCACTTCCTGCTACCAAATGCCATAATATCCCCACCAGCATTTATGATCCCGCCTTTAATACCGTAAGCACGCATCTTTGAACATGCCATGTCGACCGCGTATCCCTTTGCTAGGCCACCAAGGTCCACGCCCGTGGCCGGGTCGGTGCACACGGTAATACCATCAGGCATCAGATGCACGCCTGCATCCCTAGCAGAAGTCTTCCATAAACTAAATACGGACTGGTCCGGCACCTTGTACCTTTGGTTATCAATGAAACCCCATGCCCTAAGCATGGGCCTTAATGCAATGGAGAATGCGCCTCCTGTCATGCTTTCTACCTCAAGGCCCTTCTTGACCAGTTTATATAGTTCTGCATCCCTTACCCTGTGTCGTGTATTGAGCTCTGAGACAATAGACTCGTGGTACCCGAATTTTTTATCGATACGCCTTAACTCTGCTGCACCAGATTCAACTGCCCTGGCCGGCATATCACCAGGACCATAGGCCTCGATCTCCACGAGGGTATCCATGAGGAATAGCCTGAGCTTGCTGGACTTATACGAAACATGGCAAATAAGGGCGAAGCCAACAAGTGCAAGTACTAACGCCAAGATACAGATTGTAACTATCTTCTTCATTGATAAATAATGCACTCCCCTGGAGAAGACAAGGAAATTTTAGCTATCAGTATTCAGCTCTCACCTGTGAAGGCTTAGCATGATACTGGTTCAGAACCTTGCACCTCAACCCCTAAGCCTTTACTTACCCTCGTTCTTGAGCAACTGTTGTATATTGTTCTCGAACACGGAGATCGGCCTCATTCCCACGTATTTCCTGTAGATTTCACCTCTGGAGTTAAGCACGAACGTGGTGGGTATACCCCTTATACCGCCAAATGCGTCTATAATATCTTCGCTTGCTATGTAGCAAGGGTAGTTTATACCTTCACTTGTAACAAACTCCAAGACATCTCCCACACCCCTTCGGCCAAGGGCAAGCCCCAGGATCTCCAGGCCCTTTGAATGATACTTTTTGTAGAGTTTTATAAAGCCCGGGATCTCCATCCTGCACGGGGGGCACCACGTGTCCCAAAAATCTACTATGAACACCTTCGCCTTTATGCTGGACAGATTTACATAATCCCCATTAACACTCCTGAGACTATAGTCAAGTAGCTTGCTGTTGCTCGCATTCACATCCTTTTTCTGGCTGCAACCACAGGTTGAGATAAACATCAACACGAGGAATATAAACATAATCCTTTTCAACATCTTTACCTACCCCTTTCCTCTCAGACCTCATAAGAGGTTGAACTTGTTTGTGAAGATTATAATACCCATTAAAATCAAGACAATGCCACTAGCCACCTCTATGACCCTAAAATAGGACCTTATTTTATTGAACATCTTGAAAAAGAACTCTATGGACAGTGCTGCAAGGACAAATGGTATGCCTAAGCCAAAAGAATACGAAACAAGAAGACTAATACCCTGGGCAAGGGTTTGTTCTGTGCTTGCATATGCAAGGATTGCACCCAGGATAGGCCCTATACAAGGAGTCCATCCAAGTGCGAATGCTATGCCCACTAGGGATGACCCAATGACCCCGAATTTTTTTGACCTGAGATGCATTCTCTTTTCATAGTCAAGAAATCTTATCCTGAAGATTCCCATTGTATGAATTCCAAACAGGATTATGATGACCCCGGCAACCTTTGTTAGCACATTCATGTTTGACTGGAGGTATTGGCCAATAAAGGTCGCGGATGCGCCGAGAAGTGTAAATACCGTTGAAAACCCGATGACAAAGAAAACAGAATTCAGTACAACCCCTTGCGTCGAAGACTTGTCCTGCCTTACTTTCCTCAGGTCTTCAAGCGACACCCCAGATATGAAAGATATGTAGGCAGGTATCAAGGGCAGGATGCAGGGAGAAAAAAAAGACAGAACTCCTGCTGTAAAGGCAGCCAGAATAGATATGTTTCCTATGTCCATCCAGATGTAATTAAACGTGATGGGCCCAGGTGTCAATATCAAGTTGCAAATTGGCCACAATATGCCCCAAGCATACATTTAGGGAAACATGCTTGGACGATAAACGAGAGCAGTCAAATTTATATAATCCATGATTATAGTCATTATGAATGCTTAGAATGTATATAAACTATGATCTCCTGTTGACAGCCCTTTATATTTTATACAAAGTAGCCTTATAGGCCTAGGGGTTAAGATCATGATTAAAGCAACTGACAAAGACCATGGCTGTACATCCTTCTAGTTCAGGAGGCGCATTATAATCAGGGCGTTAGCAAGATCCATAACGATACAACACATGGAGGTTCTGGTCCATGTTGTTAAAGAAGGTAGTTTCAGCGGTGCAGCAAGAAAGCTTATGTTAACGCAGCCATCTGTTACCAAGCATATAAGGAACCTGGAAGAAATACTTGGTGTACCTGTTGTAAATAGGGGCAACAGGTCTCCTTCGCTTACAAGGGAAGGAGAGGTCGTTTATGCATATGCGAAGAAAATGCTTAAACTCAGGGATGAGGCCGTTGAGAAAGTACTTTCTTTAAGGAGCGAGATCGCGGGGAACATCTTTATAGGAGCAAGTACAATACCTGCAACATACATTCTCCCTGGAATAATAAGATATTTCAGGAACAGTTACCCGGATATACGCCTCCTTATAAAGGGTGGCGACACGGGTGAGGTCTTTGATATGGTTATAAATTCCCAGGTGGATATAGGTTTTACTGGCAAGGGTATAAGGAACAGGAAGATCATTTGCGAACCTATGTGGGAAGACAGACTAGTTCTCGTAGTACCAAGAAGCCACCATCTAGCAGGGATGGAACAGGTGGAGCTCAAAGACCTTATACATGAGCCTTACATAAACAGGGAGAAAGGGTCAGGAACAAGAATGGCACTCGATACATACCTGCTTGAACACACAGGAATTGACACTTCCCAATTCAACACCATATGCGAGATGGGTGGCTCTGATGCGGTGAAAGAGGCTTTACTGGAAGGTCTTGGAATATCAATATTATCCATCTTTGCCGTAAAGAGGGAACTGGAACTTGGAGAGCTCAAACAGGTCTCTATAAAGGGCCATGTAATTAAAAGGACCTTTTATCTTGTCTATAGGAAACAATTCAGGCCTGAAAGGCATCAAGAGGCATTCGTAAATTTTGTAAGAGAAAACAGGCACAGGTTTCAGCTTAAAGGTATCTGACGACTTACGCGGTGACTGGTTTTACCTGTGATGGTATGTTGGTACAAATAGCCGCGGTGAACATTCATCGGATGCCGAAGACTCAAGAAAGTATGAATCCAGGCATCATTGACTATGCTTGCCCAAGAAAGAATTGATGTATGGAATCCCTGAGAAAGGCTGCGTTGTCTATAGAGTTGACCTTCTTTCTGAACATAGACGCGCCAGGGAATCCTTTTATGTACATGGAGACATATTTTCTCATGCGCAACATGCCCCTTCTCTCTCCATAGGTCATGCATAACATGTCAAGGTGCTCGAGCATAACATCCCTTACCTCGAGTGGTCCAGGTGGGCCATGGCCCAGTATCTCTCGGAATATCCAGGGCCTACCTATCGCTACCCTTCCTAGCATTATTCCGTCTGCACCTATTTGCTTGACACGTTTCACGTCTTCCTGGGTTCGTATGTCACCACTTGCAATAACGGGAATGCTAGTACGCCTTTTTACTTCCCCGATAAGATCCCACCTAGAACCAGCCGTATACATTTCCACCCTTGTCCTTGGATGAATAATAATGGCACTTATACCAAAAGAAGAAAGTATCTCTGCCATCTCAGGAGCATTTATAGAACCAGCATCCCAGCCAGCACGAATCTTTACACTCACTGGAAGTTGGACCTTTGACATCACGGCCTTGACGATCTTCAGAGCCTTTCTTGGATCCCTCATGAGAGCAGCACCTGCTCCCTTTCTAACCACCTTTCTTACAGGGCAGCCCATGTTTATGTCTATGCCGTCAAATCCCTGGTTTTCTATCATCTCTGCGGCGAGGGCCCCGAACTCTGGAGAGGATGTAAAGATCTGGGCGACGAGAGGCCTATCTTCTTTGGGATGCTCTAGGAGTTTAAGTGTATTCCTAGTAGACATTACAAGCCCCTCAGCACTGATCATCTCTGTATAGGCGAGTTCTGCCCCGTATCTCCTGCACAAAATCCTCATGGGCCAATCAGTGTAACCTGACATGGGTGCCAATACAATACCATGCCTTAGCTGTGCATTATAAACCAGTAACATCTTCAGCAAGAAAGTATTTCCCCTGATAAAGTCCTTGTTCGACCATAGCGGAGTGTATGCGGTTTCTGACCCCCCTCTTGTCAAGCGCCCACGAGGGTGCCACCAGCTCCTCGGGATGTGGATCACCAGTTATACGCTGTATAACCATATCCTTTGGTAGCAGCGAGATAAACCTGGCAACAGCATGGGCGTACTCATCCATTTCAAGAGGCCTGTAAAGTCCTTTCTTGTAAAGTCTTTCCATTGGCGTAGACTTCACCACGTAAAGTAAGTGTATCTTTATGTCATCCACTGGTAGGGATGAGATAAAGCGTGCTGTATTTGTAAAGTCTTTCATGTCCTCACCAGGCAGACCGATCACAACATGTGCACATATCCTCACCTTGTAGGACGATGTGAGCCTTACCGCCTCTGCAAAGCACGCCACGTCGTGACCCCGGTTGATTTTCTTAAGGGTTTCGTCGTTTGCTGACTGCAGGCCGTACTCTATCCATACAAGGCGGGAGGTGGCATAAGATTCAATAAGATCAAGCTTGTCCTCGTCAATGCAATCGGGCCTAGTACCTATTGCAAGGCCAACGATCTCTGGGTAGTCCAGTATAACATCGTAGAGTGATTTCAACCTGTCAAGTGGTGCATATGTGTTAGTGTACGACTGGAAGTATGCAATAAAGTGGTTCGCCTTATAGCGCCTCTTCATCGCAGCCATCTGCATCTCTATCTGCTCTTTTAATCCCAGACCTGCTGCAAAAGCACCTGTACCAGAGCCCTTTGCATTGCAGTATATGCAGCCGCCCTTCTTATCCTTGTTCCTGTGCGGACAGCTAAGACCCGCATCCAGCGTTATCTTTTGTACCCTATAACCGAAGTTTTCCCTCAAAAAACCGGAAAAAGTCCTGTAAGGTACGCTGTGTTGCATTAAGGCCCTACTCCAATTTCATCAAAAGAACGGGAAATTGAAATCCCCAAGACCGAGTTCTTTCTTCAGTGTCTTCATGGTATCCATGAGTGCGGCGTTTATGGGTATACCCTGTTTCATCCTCTTCTCTCTCATTTCGAATTCCTTTTCACCGGCAATGAATATTCTGTCATGTCCGGGTGCCTTTGCAGATGACCTCACCTCCCTGAGGATAGAACCAGTGGTCCTCTTGAAATCTTCCACTGGGACAAAGCTCTTAACGTTTATGGCCATGAAGAAATGCCCTAGCTTATAGGGCACACGCTTACCATCCTCAAACCCAGAGAGTGCCTTCCCAAAGCTACCGTTTGCAAATGATGCACACAGTATTTCCACCATCACGCCCAGACCATAACCCTTGTATCCTGCTAGTTCCTCACCTGCCCCTCCCAGGGGTAGGAGTGCGGCACTACCTTCCAGCAGGTCCTTTAAAAGCTTGTTGCTATCCGTGCAATCATTGCCCTGGCGGTCTATTGTAACCCCCCTAGGGGTATCCTTGCCTTCCCTTACGTATACCTCTATCTTGCCCCTTTGTGTTATTGACGTTGCTATATCAAGTAAAAAGGGAAATTTCTCGTCTGTTGGTGCACCAAAACTTATGGGATTGGTGCCAATAACCGGTTCAACGCCGAATGTAGGAGCAACAGATGGCCTTGCATTTGAAAAGGCCATGCCTACCATGTCTCTCTCAACTGCCATTGTGGGATAGTAACCTGTTATACCGAAGTGCGTTCCGTTCCTGACGGCTACCATACCCACGTTAGATCTTTCTGCCATGTCGATGGCCCTTTGCATGGCCCTGTACGCAATGACGTGCCCCATTCCATGCCTGCCATCTATTACAGCAGTATTCCCGGTCTCTTTTATCACCCTTTCTTCTGTCACAGGGCTCTGTATCCCGAGCTTTATCCTGTCTATGTACATCTTGTATCTACCTATGCCATGAGATTCTATTCCCCTCAGGTCAGACTCTATGAGAACCGTGGAACATATCTCTGCATCATCCTCCGGAACATCTATTGCCATAAAACCCTGTTTCATGAACCTCTTCAGTTCCATGTAATCAACGTACACTATGTCCTGTTCAACCATAACTCTATCTCCTTTGCATAATCTTTTAACCTGTATGCATGGTCAAATAACACCTACGGGCTACAAATGATAGTTCTTTTTGAGACCTGGCAAGATAGGTATCTGCTGAGTTACATCAAAAATTTGACATGGCCGCCAGCATGAATCTCCATGCCTGATTCAGCGATATTGAGAGTAAAGGGGCCATCAACCTTATCACCACTACAAGGGATACGAGTCCTGCAATAATTACTATAGGAAAACTCATTAAAAAGACATTCATCTGGGGTACTGCCCTTGCAACGAGAGCAAAGGCAACGTTCACCAGGAGTAGTACCCCTATCACTGGTGCCGACACCTTTAGCGCAATGACAAACATCTTTGCCCCATAGGCAACAGGCGCAAAAAGAAAGCCATGGATAGGTAGTGTTATATCCATTGGAATCAGGCGGAAACTGTCAACCATTGCCTTTATGAGCAAGTAGTGGCCATTCAGGGCAAAGAACAAAAGAAAGCTTACTATATAGAGAAAGTTGCTGGTTACCGGAGCATTGACCCCGGTCATTGGATCTATCACGTTTACAATGGCAAACCCCATCTGGAATCCTGCAAGCTGACCTGCCATTTGTATCCCGGAAAATATAACATCTATGGCAAGCCCTAGGCATAGCCCTATCAGGAATTCGTGGAACAAGAGAAGCAGCAGGTAGAATACACCCATGTTATTGCTATTCACCTGTACCTGCGGTACGACTGGCAGTAATACAAGGCTCAACAAGAAGGTTATTATGGCAACCATGCGCCTTGGTATAATCTCTGCGCTGAAAAATGGGACAATAGAAAATATTACACCTACCCTTACAAAAACCAGGAAAAAATTCAGTATGTCTGGCCATGCAAAACTTAGAAGGTCCTTCATCTTACTATCATGGGAAGCGAGCTGAACAGGTTAACCGTGTACGTGACCAGCCTCTCTATAATCCAGGGCAAGAACACCAACAGGGCCACGAAGACAACCACTATCTTTGGCACAAAGGTAAGTGTCATCTCCTGTATCTGGGTTACTGCCGAAAACACGCTTATCATAAGACCAACGATTAGCCCAAGCAACAGCATGGGCGCCGATATTAAAAGGGCCATCTTTATTGCACTTGCCATGATACTGGTTACAAGTTCAGGACTCATCAACCATAGCTCCTTATAAGCGATCCCACAAGCAGGTTCCACCCGTCAACCAAGACAAAAAGCATTATCTTGAATGGTAAGGATATCATGACCGGCGGTAGCATCATCATACCCATTGAAAGTAAAACAGAAGCCACAACCATGTCGATAATCAAGAACGGTACAAATAGTATAAAGCCCATCTCGAATGCCGTCTTTAGTTCACTTATCATGAATGCAGGTATAAGCGCCCTTGTTGGAACGTCGTCCTTGTTCCTGGGTTTCTTTTTCACTGTTATACTCATGAACAGAGCAAGGTCATTCTCCCTGGTCTGTTTGAACATGAATTCCCTTATCGGCCCCTCGGCTTTTTTTAACGCCTGATTAAAGGTGATGTAGCCGTTCCTATAAGGATTTATTGCCTCATTATTGATCTTGTTGATAGTGGGCGTCATTATGAAGAAGGTAAGAAACAGTGCCAGTGCAGTTAGTACCTGCATGGGTGGCATCTGCTGCGTGCCGAGTGCCTGCCTCAAGAAGCCAAAGACCACCACAATCCTTGTAAAGGATGTCACCATGATAACAATGGAGGGTGCCAGGGCAAGGACCGCTAGCATGATAAGTATCTGTATCGCACCGACCATATCCTTTGGGCCTGCTGTACCCTTGATGCCAATGGTCACCCCTGGCACGGTTATTTCCTGTGCAGGCAATATGGTGGGTAGCAAAACTATGCCCAGGACAAGTACAAGGCCCAGGAAGTACCTCCCTCTACCTCGCATAATCTTCACCAGTAGCATACTCATCGGTTAACCTGTCAAAGCTATCTTCACCCAGGTCCTTGACAAGGGTGACACTGTAATTAGTTACACCAACTAGCAACAATGACTTTCCTGCTTTTATAAGTGCCAGTCCTGCTTTCTGATTCAAAGGCACCTGGCCTATCACCTCGAACCCAAGGGTCTTCCTTGCCCTTGCCACGGGCCCGTATCTCTTTAGCGACCAACCCAGGGCTAGCAGTATCCCTACAATGGCAAGCAATACCACGAACGTCTTTAGTCCTGCATACGCCAGAGGAGTCTCTCCCGCCAATGCAATGCCTGGATCAAAGAAAAAAACAGGTATCAAGACTAAATACTTCACCCCAACCTCTTTACTCTTTCCATAGGGCTTACTATATCGGTTATCCTTACGCCAAATTTCTCGTTTACAACCACGACCTCGCCCCTTGCTATCAGCTTGTTGTTCACCAGTATATCAAAAGGCTCCCCCGCAAGCCTGCTTAACTCGATTATAGAGCCCTGGCCCATCTGGAGAAGATCGTTTACAAGCATCTTGGTCCTTCCCATCTCCACGGTAACCTCAAGAGGTATATCCAGTATGAATTCTAGGTCCTTGGGTGTGGTTGACTTGCCCTTTTCCTTGTCAAGTTCTACGAATTCAGCTGCTTCACCTTCCTGCGCCTGTTCACCAAGGGCACTCTCCCACTCTGCCGCCAGTTTTTCCTCTTCAGCATTTGCCCCAGCCGGTTCTCTGCTGGCACTATCTTTAGTATCTGCCTCCACCCCTTGGGGCCCGTCCGCTCTATCCTGGGCCTCTACATCACCTGCATTAGGCTTGTCCGTTTTTGTATCATCTTTCGCATCTGCCTTGTCAGATTGCTCGAAAGTCTGCGCTTGCGTACCAGGTGTCTCTTCTTTCCCTGTATTCTCTTCTGCCTTTTTCTCTTCTTCCATGACCTTCCTCCCCCTAGTATAGAGGTTCTTCTATTATGTTCTCGACCTCCACTGCCATTGTCTCTCCAACCTTACCCGGCCTTGCATAAAACTTGGGTATACCTTGAACCTTGACTATGAGCAGGTCATCCACGTCCTTATTCAGGACAAGGACATCCCCGGATTTAAGCGTTGTAATATCCCTTCCAGTGAGCATGGTATTCCCCAATTCCACGCTTAGTTCAACGTTTGTCCTCATGAGTTCGTTCTTGAAACGGTTCAGCCAGCCTGCATCCACTTCCCCCTTGTCCTCGTTTTGATAGCTAGCGTACAATCTATCCCTTATGGGTTCTATCAACATGTATGGTAGACAGAGCATGATGTTTCCACTTGTCTCGTCCATCTCCACCTCGAACTGTATAACTATAAGGAGATCCTCGTTTGGTATTATACCTGCAAACTGGGGATTCATTTCTCCCCTTACATAAGAGAAATTAAGTTCGTATACTGGCTTCCATGCATTTGTCCATTCCTTTATGGCTGCATTCACCACCTTGTATAGCATACGCTGTTCTATGGGGGTGAATTCTCTCCCTTCCACCTTCACACCAGTGGTACCCCTACCCCCAAAGAAACAATCTATAAGGGCAAAGGCAAGACCCGCCTCTAGCACAACTAGTGAATTACCCCTTAGGGGTTCCACCCTTATAATATGTATGCTTGTTGGTACGGGCAAGGACCTCATGAAATTTCCAAATTTCAGGGTGTCCATGGATACAGGTGTAATATCCACCATGCGTCTCAGCATACTTGAAAGGGCATTTCTGAAAAACCTTGTGAATCTGTCGTTTATTACATCAAGCGTGGGCATCCTGCCCCGGATGACCTTGTCCTGAGCAGTGAAATCATAGACCTCCACTGCATCTTGTTTCTGGTCAGCCGAGGCATCCGACTCTGTCTCGACATCGCCTCCTACAACACCTTTGAGTAGTGCATCCACCTCTTCCTGACTGAGTATCTGTCCCATGTGCTCTCCCTACTGGATAACGAACTCCGTGAAGTAGACCCTTACCACTTGGCCAGTGGCAAGATGCCTGTTGACGGCGCTTATTATCTCCCTCTTCAATTCCCTCTTTCCTGCCACGGTTGATACATCTGCGAATGATTTGCTGGATAGCAAGGTTATTATCTCGTCTCTTATCTGCGGCATTTTTTTGTCGATCTCTGCAGAGAGTTGATCGCTGCTGAGCTCCATTCCCATCTTCACCTTGAGGTACCTAGTGCCCTGTGCATCGGTAAGGTTTACAATGAACGTATCCAGGTCCTTTATCGGTCCCATTGGACCTGCAAGTGCTCCGCGAACCTGTGGCACGTACGTGTTAGGTTGCACCTGTGCCTGTGGTACCGCCTTGGCTGCATCTTTGGCCTTGGGTGCCATGAACAGGAAATAGCCTGCTGCACCACCGCCAAGGACGAGTATCAGCAGAAGCAACAGGACTATAAGCATCATGTGCGATTTCTTTTTTTCTGTAGTCTTTTCCTTTTTCTCTTCCTTTTCCTCCGCCATAAGGCCCTCCTAAAAACGGTCTCTGAGTAGCACTATCTCTACCCTTCTGTTTTTCTTTCTCCCCTCTGGTGTACTATTATCTGCTATGGGCCTCGTGGGCCCATAGCCTGCCACACAAAATCTTCTAGGACTGAGACCTGCGCCATACACGAAGTAATTCAGCACGGATATGGCCCTGTCCAGTGAAAGTTTCCAATTAGTCTCGCTATTGCCTGTTGAATCCGAGTGACCTTCCACGGATATGAGTGTATTTATGTTCTTGATGACCATAGCAACGGATTGCAGGAGTGGTATAGCCTGTGGCCTCAGCCGGGCCGAGCCCTTATCAAACATGATATCGTTTCTCAGTACAATGGCCACTCCCCGCCTTGACTGCCTTACCTCGAACATATCCTGACCTCTACCCTTCTCACCCTTAAGTCCGCTCCTGTGCAACGAGTTAAGTATGGCCCTGTTAAGCGAGGTAACATCAAGTCCCAGTCTCTTTACCTCTGCAGCCTCTATCGAAGGCATGCCCCCAACCGCGCTTTCCTTTACAAATTCAAGGGGCCCAAAGGCTGAATTAAAGAAGCCAAATATGTTCTTGAACTTCTTGTTATCCATGGAGGACATGGATATAAGCAACACAAAGAATGTAATGAGCAATGTAACCATGTCAGAGAATGTGGTCATCCACATATTCTTGTCAGGAAGCTCTATATATTCTACGTTCTTGTTTTTACCAGCCATTACTGTTCCTCCAACCTGAACCTGAAGCCCTTGTATTGGAACATCTTTACAGGCTCTGGCTTCTCTTGCTCCATCATTGCTCTTGCCTTGTTACCAGGAAGATCTCCAACCACTGTTATCTCTACCCTCCTGTTAAGCCGCCTTCCATATTCTGTATCATTCGATGTGATAGGTCTCTGTGACCCGAAACCGTAGACAACCATTCGATCCTTGGCAATACCGTGAAGGGAAAGATAGCGCATAACAGCCAAGGCCCTTGCCGCCGATAGTGCCCAGTTGGAGTAAAAGGGTGGTTCTTCCATTGGCACAGAATCCGTGTGACCAGCTATTATGATATGATTCTTACATGCCCTGAAAATCGTTGCCATTACATTCAAGACTCTATCAGCACCTTTCTTGAATTTATCGCTACCTGGTTGAAATAATATGCTCGATTTCATGGTTATGGTAATCCCAAGCAGTCCCTGAGATACGCCCACACCATTGATGAGACCCTCCCTCCTGAGAGACGTCCTTATCCTCTTAATGTCTAGGGTAGATGGCCTAATGGGTGCTGATGGCGGAAGAACGTCACCACCGCCTGTTTCTGCACCTGGTGATAGACCACCTGGCAGTATGCCAAAACTCCCTATGAGCGAATTCAAGGCAAGTCTCTGCCTTCTGCTATCCACCACTGACATAGAACACAATACAATAAAGAACGTAAGTAGTATAAGCATCAATGATGTATACAACATGGTGCCAATATCCTTCTCGGGTTCTACGAATACCTTTTTCTTTTTCGCCAAGTCCTATTCTCCCTTTTCCTGCGTGCTCTGCCTCATGTGTGGGGCAAGGTATGCGTGAAGCTTCCTCTCTACTATCCTTGGGTTGTCACCAGCTGATATAGACATTATGCCCTCTATTATCATGCCCTTGACAAGCACCTCCTCGCTTGATCGCGTGGTTAGCTTACCTGCCATGGGTAGTGCTATCATGTTAGCGAGTATTGAACCGTAAAACGTGGTAATAAGGGCAACCGCCATGGCAGGACCAATGGATGACGGGTCAGACATGGACTGCAACATCTGAACCAAGCCTATGAGTGTACCTACCATCCCCATGGCAGGTGCGTATGCACCCATGGAATTAAGTATGTCAGCACCCTTTCTGTGTCTCTCCTCTATATGCTCGATCTCGGTCTCCAGTATGTCCCTTATGGACTGGGGTTCAAGGCCATCTATCACAAGTTCAAGGCCCTGCTTGAAAAAGGTATCACTAAGCTCGCCAGCAGCAGACTCCAAAGCCAGTATACCCTCCCTCCTGGCACGAGTTGCAAAGTCGATAAACGTTGGTATCAGACCCTGTGGATCCTGTGCCTGCGCAAAAAACACGTTCTTAAGCACACCTGCAACACCGATCACATCCTTTAGAGGATAGTTTATAAAGAGTATCCCTATGGTACCCCCTAGGACAATCAACAATGATGGCGTGTTAACAAAAAGCGATAAAGGCCCGCCGGACAAGATCCCCATGAGGACCATGCCAAAGGCAAACAATACACCTATGAGCGTAGCTAGATCCATACATGCCTCTCAAAACGTTTTTTACAATTTAGGTAGCAAGGGATATGCCATGATCCGTAGACCGCGATAACAGCCAGGATTTAGGGAATGTTGGCGTAATATAGTGAATGGCTATAAACTATTTAGCATGATATGTGGTCATAAAATTGACGCTTACTGGCTTGGTGTTATTACCTTTGGAACCCTCTGGCAAGGCTAATTAGCCTTGCCAGAGGTGAGGAAGAAGGTTAACGTTTCAGGTTGATTAGCTCACTCAACATGGAATCTGTCGTGGTTATTACCCTGGAGTTTGCCTGGAATCCTCTCTGCGTAGTTATCATCTTCACAAATTCAGATGCTATATCCACGTTAGACTGTTCAAGGGAGTTGGGTGCAATCCTTCCAAGACCATTCTCGCCTGGGTGACCAGTAATTGCATTACCAGATGCACGTGTCGCAGCGTAAAGATTGCCGCCTTCCTTACTTAGGGCCTGAGTGTCGTTGAACTTTGCCAGTGCCACGCGGTAAAGATTGAGAATCTGCCCGTTGGAATAGTGACCCACCATAACGCCATCCGTGTCAACAGATATGTTCTGGAGAAAGCCTGTGCCGTAGCCATCCTGTGACTGATAGACCGTTGTAGAACTGGATGCGTACTGTGTAGAGATCATCGCTTGCGGCTCTTTGCCAACGAAGTAGGGTACGGCATCCGTGCCTGATCCATCCGTTATATCAGCAACGCTGGTCGAGCCAACCCATGTTCTGTCAGTGCTCCTAAGCCCGAATTTTAACACGATATCTTGGTCAACACCCGAGACAAACTGGGCCGCTACCTCGGGGTAACCATCCGTTGAAAACGTGGCAGGCACCCAGTTAGCATCGTCTGTCGGGTCGCCAGCACCGTTGTACGTGAACGCCGACATACTGCTGAGATTGCCAGTAGACGAGGAATATGTAAGTGTACCGCGCATGAGTATGCCTCTTTGGCTCAGGCCTGAGAAGTCAGACCTCAGGTCTTCTGATGGATCACACGTAACTATGTATTCCCAGCTGTTATTCGTATCAATGGAGCCATCATTGTATTCGCTTGCATTGTTCAGCTTGTCATAGAATATAGTGAGGTCATGAGAGTTCCCCAGTGAATCGTAGACCCTTACTGCTGTCTGGTAACCATAGCTAGAATCAGGCAAGGGGTTAGACGCGGTTGCATCCCAGGTGTTAAAGAGGCTATCGGAGTGCGACGTATCTGACGTGTCCAGGTTGGTTATTGCCGTTACTTCCTGCGTTGCCTGGGGCGGCGAGGTAAACGTGTTCAGCACGACGTCCTGGATAGTACCCACATCGTTCCCGTTATCGTCAAGGGCCCAGCCCCTGACCACGTAGCCTGATGGGCTTACAAAATTACCGTTCTCATCGAACCTGAACTGGCCGGCCCTTGTATAGTACTCGGTTTGAGACCCAGGATCCCTTACTATGAAAAAACCATTCCCACCGATTGCAAGGTCAGTTGCATTGGAAGTTGATTCAAAGGACCCCTGCTGGAACAGGGTATCAACTGCACTTAGGGTGCAACCCCTTCCTATCTGGGCTGTACCTGAAGCAGTAGCAACGCTCTGCGACAGGACATCCTGAAACGTGGTCCTACTGGCTTTGAAACCGATTGTGTTCACGTTGGCAATGTTATCACCTATAACACTCATTGCATTTCCATTGGTGGAAAGACCACTTATACCAGAGAACAGGGCACTTGAGATACTCATATAAGCCTCCTTTCTATCCTTGAATCTTCTCTACATTTGAGATGGTTACCTCTTTATCTCCTACTATCAGGTAGGTAATCCCCTTGTCATAAGTTACGCCGGTGACTGTGCCTGTAGCATATGTCGTTGCATCGACCTTGGCACCCTGGGCATCGTTTGCATCTACTTTGAACGTGTACTTCCCTGGCTGTACCATATCACCAGCATTATCCCTACCATCCCAATGACAGACTGCATCACCTGCTGGGACGTTCTGCATGTGTATGGTTTTAACTAAATTTCCAGTTGGGTCATATATATCTACATCCACGTCCGTAGCAGCACTGTCCAGGTAGAAGTCCAGGCCTACTTCTTGTCCGTTGAATTCTACTATGTCGCCCTTTGCACTTACCCTCTTGCCTATGAAATCAACTGCCTGCATGTTATTCATGGAGGCCTGAAGATCACTTAGTTTTTTCATGTCCTCACTCATGTTTGTCATTTGTTCTAGTGAAGAAAACTGGGCGAGCTGTGCAGTGAAGTCTGTGTTGGACATAGGGTTGAGAGGATCCTGATACTGTAATTGCTTTACAAGCAATTTGAGAAAGGTGTCCCTGCCAAGCGCCTTAATACCCCCGTTATTCTTAGTGATACTTCCTGCCTGAGCCTCGCTTGCCTGGTTCTGAAGAAACCTATCTATACCCTGAATAGCCATGTCAACTCCTTTCTAAACAAATATGTCTAGACCGTCCTTGTAGATCCCGTCACGTCGAAAAATCATGTCCGGCCTGGTTAGGCCAGATAGATAGTCCTCTTGCATAGGACCTAGAAGATTCTTGTTGCCAAAGGCGGTATGATATCCTGGCCAAGATCTCCCATTGTTACCAGTAAAAGCATACCCATTCCCGGAATGCGGGTTGTCAGAGCCAAGAGATGTTGTCACCGTGAAATGGTTTATCCTTATTCCCTGCTCTGAGAGGGCCTCCCGTAAGAAGGGTATGTGATGATGCAATATATCCCTTGTGAATGCATGTTCTGTCCTGAAAACCGCGCTTACGTTACCATCATGCATGGTCAGGCTGATATCAACCCTACCAAGCATGGGTGGATAAAGCTTTACACTCAACTTCCCCTCGCCGTTCTTCACGTGCTGTGGGATTGCGAGGCGCAGCTGATCAATGACCTTGCTTACATCCTTTGAGAAGACAGAGCTTGGGTTCTCCCCCATCTTTTCTGCAAGGAGCATAAACATGGGTTTATCTAGCTTTATACTCGCTACAAGACCGACAAGATCGGCGTGCCAAGTTTTTATTACTTTCTCTATGCCCGACCACTCCTTTTGATCTGTTATAGACTTTAAGAAACCAAGGGATTCTAATACATTGCGAGGGGTCTTCTCCTGTCTGTGTGTCTTTAGATACCTTGATACTGCTTTCATAACCTTGTCTATAGCGGAGTTCCTCTTATCCTCCTGTGTTGAGAACAAAAGGTTTTTAAGCGTGTCCTTATCAATGTCCAGGGTGTCTTTGAGGGTGTTCAGAATGTTGTCCAGTTCACCTGCTGTGAGCATACCATCTACATCACCTAGGCCCTTTGCATCTGTGCTAAGATGAGCATGGCTAATGGCAGACCTTATGATGTCCCTGAGACTGTTTTCAGTATCGAGCAGAGTATCATCGCCTAAGGGGGCTTGCGCATCTACAACGGCCTTTAGCCTGGCTATATCCACTTGGCCATGTTTTACCTGCTCAATAAAGGTATCAATATCAATACCTTCCTTGTTACATTCCTGTAGAAGCCTATCGTGAATTACAGAGAATATCTTGGCCTTTACATCCTCCTTGAGATCCTTGGAAGAAAGGATACTGTAGATTTTGTCCTTGCCAAAACCAAGGCGCATCATTATGGCCTTAAGCGCACTATCTGATATACCACCTGGACCATCGGTTAGCATAGACATAAGGGTATTAACGTCCACTCCCATCTTCTTCATCATTCCAGCAAAGTGGAACATTAATAGTCCAGAACCCGATGCAAGAACTTGTCTCAAGAGGTCCTTGTCCATGGAAGTGGCTCGGGGAGGGACTGGGAACAATAAATTCCCCTTGGCAAAACCCCTCCCCCTTGCACCTGGAAGGAAGGTACCTAGTATTGAATCAAAGCTATTCTTGGTCCCATAGACTATGTTGTTTAATAACCTGCCTGCTCCCGAGGCCAAGCTTACAATCTGAAGTAAAGGGATTTCCATATTGCCTCCATAAGGCTCTTGTTAACCTTGAGTAAAGCAACGGAGATGCCACAACCTGGGGACGCTTGATTTATAAGCTCTTCTACAATATTCTCTATGGCTTTCCGGCAAAAAAATTCTCGTGTGCAAGAAAATCTTGCCTGGTACAAGCACTTCATTTAGCCGTCCATACCATACCTAAAGGCCCCACGTTATCATGCCGATACATCATAAAGCATGGAAGGCACGATAAAAGAGTTGTTAAGAATCCCCGGGGTAAGGGGATATGCCATTGTAACAGCCAAGAAAATGCGCATTAAGTTCCCGGTGGAATACAAATCGCGAGACCTGAAGGACAGATTTAAACAACTCTATGATGACGTCATGGATGGAGACAAAAGGCCAGGAGATATCGTAGAGGTGTGCATGGAGGACATGGATATCACAATGTTTATCAACAAGGACCTGATGTTCCTGGTACTCTCTAACAAGATAACGAACAATACTCTGCTACGCATGATGGGAAGGCTTATATCTGCAAGAACTGTAAAGGGCCAGAAAAGATGAACCATGAATTCCGTGGAGAAATCGATAGCACACGCTGCCCTGAACTCATAAAGATACTCTCCTTGGGCAAGCGAACGGGCCGCCTTTCGTTTAACACAGGGGCCGAAACCGGTAATATCTACTTTAAAGATGGTGATGTTGTGCACGCAACGTGCCGTGGCCTTAGTGGAATACCTGCGTTGTACGAAATGGCCAGCTGGACCACTGGTGAATATATTTTCCTGACAGATGAGACACCTGACATGGAAAGTATATCCACACCAACGAATGATTTACTGGAGGAGATTACAAAAAGTCTTGCCTTGATGGACAAGATTAACTCAATCATACCATCAGGTGCAACTGTGTACACGATTGAGCCTGATGTAAAGGACAACGAGATTAAGCTCAACCGTATACAGTGGAAGGTACTTGCCAATATAGACGGAAATCGATCCATCTACGACATAGCACAAGGTCTTGGATTGGGCTTGTTTGATACTATGAAGGTCTTTTATACACTAATAAGAAGAGGACTGATAAAGGAGAACAAACGTCAGATATTGGAAAACAAGGAAACAATGCCGGGCCTTCCGCAAACACCTGTCGTGAACGCACTGCTGGATGCACTCACATGTGCAATAGGACCTATTGCCCCGGTCATAATAAAGGATGTCTCTGTTGAGATGGGCATAGACCTTACAACTGAAGACATGGATGAAATAGCCTACTTAATAGAGGCCATATCAGGGAAGATTCCCTCTGAAGAATCGTCCATCGCTTTCCTGGACAAGATGACATCGTGGATCAGGCTGGAGGAAAAGTTGTGAGAAGTAGGATATTTCTTGTCACGCTAACCGGCTGCATTTTCATACTACTCTGTGCTTTTTTTATGACGTCATCAGGCATGCAGAAAATAAACGGAATACACCTGGACACCCTGAGTGGGCGGTTATATCAAGAAGATACAAATATAATGCTTAAGACAATGAAGGCAATGGATGTATCTAAACTAGAAAGTATTTCCTTGCCAAGTTCCTGGGGCGAGATAATGCTGGTGGATAACCAGTCGCTTAGGATAAAGGCATCCACCATCCCCGGCCATAAGGGCATATACATGTACAAGATACGCGAACTTCTTGACCAAGCCGGACCCATTCTAAAGGCCATATCACAGGGAAAACCTTCAATAGCAAGAACAAGGAGCTACATGGTTGCAGTTGTACCTTCGGGGGATGCAGCCACACTCGTGGGACTAAAACCTAAAACCTGGGAGAAAGCCCTACTCTTGGCCCAGAAGAATTATCTTGGTAAGGTTAAGCGTAATGCAGAGCACGCTACTGTGATTACTCTGGTGGTAGGTGGAATCCTTGCCTTTATATTCTCGCTATTTGCAGCACTCTCTGCCACTAGGTCCATAAAGAGGATGATCTCCTGCCTGGATGCACTGAGTAAAGGTGATCTTGATTCACCTTACCCAGTGCCAAGGACCTTAGAAGAAAGAATTTTAGCCAGCTCCATGGAAAGGATCAAGGCATCTTTGTCGATAGCCCTTGAGAAACTGGGAGTAAGGTAAGATGCAGCATGTATTAATAGTAGACGATGAGAGAACCCTTACCTGGTCGCTCGAGAAAGCCCTTGCCAAAGATAGGGAAATATATCAAGTAATAACTGTAAACAGCGGGGAAAGTGCCCTGGAACAGCTTTCATCGAGGACTTTTGATGCAGTGGTGCTGGATATTCGTCTCCCTGGTATAAACGGTCTTGATCTCCTTCTGAAGGTAAGAAAACAGATACCATCGGCAAAGGTCATCATCATGACCGCATACGGATCTTCTGATGTAAGGGAAAAGGCCATGGCCAGGGGTTCACTTTATTACATAGAAAAGCCCTTTGACGTAGAAGACTTAAGATCCCTCATTCTTAAGGCACTGAGGAGAGAGGATGGGGCTGGATTTAAAGGCAGCATATCCGGTCTTCAACTTCCAGACCTCATCCAGATGAACTGTCTTTCCCAGTCTACAACAGCGCTTTACGTCAATAAAAACAAAAAAAAGGGTGTGATCTATTTCGAGGATGGCCAGATTGTCCATGCAGTCGTTGGCGAAATAGAGGGTGAAGATGCCCTTTACATTATACTATCGTGGCCAAGCGGCGACTTCAGGTTCGTGGGTGGAGAGAGGTCCCCCAGGCATACCATAGCCAAGAACTGGGAATACCTCCTCATAGAAGGAATGAGAAAATCTGATGAGATGAGCCTGGAGCTTGAGAAGGGCAATGTAGATGCAGATGAATCACCATCAGTAGACGAGCAGACCAAGCTACTCATAAGAAACATCTCTTCCATGAGCGACTGTCAAGGTATGGCTATTGTAAACACGGACGGCGAGGAAATCTACAGGAGGGGAGATATTGGAAGGCACGTGGATATAGCCTTTGCTACACGTTTCTTCTTGAAGGTGTCCGATTACCTACCTGAGGGAATACTCTCAAGCATAGTAAAGGTTTCATTCATAAGCCATAACAGGCTCATACTGGTATACCCTTTCAAGATCTACTTGCTCTTACTTAGCTTTGCCAAGAGTGTGCTCCCACTGGAGCTCGAGTCTACCATCGAGAATATAATCTCCAGGTATCAGGTTTAGGTTTACGAGCCAGTCAGGATCTATCCCACAGGCGTTCATAATTATTGCCTCTTCCTGCTTTGCCGTATCATAAAGATCTAAAATACGCCTTATAATGCTTTCCTCGCCCTTGGCATAACGATCCATGAGGTCAACAAACCTCTGGTCAAGCGAGACAACCACATCCTGACGTACCCTCTTGTCGGAATAATTAACCACCATGGCCTCATCAAGGGTCATCTCTCTCAAAAACACGTGCTGGCCGACAATATTACCAACCAGAGGATATCCAAGTTCTTGCATCAATTTCTGCCCCATCAATGCATGGTCTCCGCCTGATAGGATCGAGTCCATTTTGCAAACGTCATGGAGTATAGCAGCCCTGTCAACAAGTTTTATGTCTATTGGACGACCTGTATTGATCAGCATACCTGCTATGGTTACTGCAACCTGTCTTACCCTGAGGCTGTGCATGATTATGTGCCGCGGTACATGCCTAGCTCTCATGATATCAATGGCTTGCTTTCTCGAAGGAATCATGGTTATCCCCTAATGACTTGTCTTTATCACATCCCCGAGACCAAGGAAATTAACAGTCAGGTATATGGTAGAATTCCTGGGATATGTTTCATCCGAAGATTCAACCTCCCTCAGTAGTGTTACTGACCAGCACTGGGACGTATACTTTATACCATTCCTGAAGTACTCGTACCTGTGCTTTACATGGTCGTACCTTGCATCAAGCGTTGCAGAGAATCCTTTCAATAGGTTCATAGATAGATTTAGCTCGGTCGAGTTGGTGTCCTGCCTGTTGTATTCTTCTGAGAAGGATAGCTTGTCACCCCTTGAGTCTTTTAGATTGATGGTTGTCCAGTGCTCTTGTGTTGCATACGGCCTCATTGAGGCCCTACCAAACGAGTTCCTGTGTTCCAGGGAAAACCAGTCATTGGGACTAAATATAAAGGTGGTGTTTACAAGCCCCCAGTCCTTGGTAATATAGCTATAGGTCCGGTCAACGTCAAACTCGAGGACTGCTTTACCCTTTGAGTCACGTATGTAGTTAGCAATCGAAAGTAGCATGTCATGTTCTTTTGACCAGGCATCTCCAGATATAAGATAGGGATATATATCACTAGCATCCGAGGCATCGTAATTACCATTGTAACGCGACTTGTACTCGAACGACACGCTTGGCACCACCTGGTGGTACCAGCCTGATCTTGTCCTCTTACTGTACAGAGTCGTTGAGAAGGATACACCCCTTGCCTGCCAATGTTCTTTGTATCTGTTATCATCAAAGGCATTGCATCTCCTGGTAAAATCTGTATCCCTGTATATCTCGTCGATCCAAGGCCTTATGGTAAGGTACTGCCTAAGGTTTACGGGTAGCGTGAATTCCACGTGTGCATAGTCTTTCAAGCCCCTTACCCATTTCTCCGTATAAAATCTGGTGGATTCAATATCTGCCGAGCATTCTATGGGGGTATAAGGTATATCCCTCTGTGCCATGCGTGCCATTATGGTGGGCAATTCCTGAATGGTTTTATCATCCCCCTTTACAGTAAGGTCCTGCTTCCACTGTCCGTATATGCCCAGAGTAAAACCGTCTTCACTCTTTGTCCATTCTGCACGGGATACGAGGTCCTCCAAATACCTGGTACTTGTACCCTCCCAATCGCTACTTATCTTGCCTTTGTACAACGTACCTATATCATTTAGGTAATCTTCATCACTTACTAGGTTTATGTCCCACTTCAGATTGACGCCTGTCTGTCTGGCCTTAAGAAACCACCTGTCCGTTGGCACCTTATCCAGGATCCCCCAGTCCTGTTTTTCGCCACCTTTCTTGTCGCGTATGGCCTCAAGGTAAATCTCGCCATCCGTGGTATAGCTAGGCCTGTATCTGAATTCCCCTGCTAACAAGAGCCCTCTCCTGGAGAGATAATCCGGTGTGATGGTAAAATCGGTTGAGCGTGAAGTAGCAAAGTACAAGGGAATACTTAAGCTATACCCTTTCCTGTCTGAATGTCCGTATTCCGGGAATAAAAGCCCTGATTGTCTTTTTAACTTGGCGGGATACATGAAATATGGACTGTAAAGTACAGGCATGTTGTCCAGAACGAATCTTACGTCCCTTGCGCTTGCATACCCTTCAACCGGAATGCTTAAGAACCTTGCCTTTATGCTCCAGGCAGGGGGGCTTCCAAGACAGGTTGTGTACTCGACATCTCTGCCCGTGTATAGATCCGGGCCGTAGCGTGTAATATCACGTCCGGATATCTTTACGGGTCCTTTATAAATAAGGATTGAACCGTCTGATATATGCACATCCTTTCTTATTGTATTGTAGTAAAGCACAGTTGCATTCATTTCACCCCTGGCCTCAATCAGGTGGCAATTACCAGATGCCCAAAGGTCACCTGTAAAACCATTGTAAAATATGTAGTCAGCATCAAGGCTCATGTCCTCGCCTTTCACGTGTACATCACCTATGGCCTCGATTATGTCACCTGTCTTCTCGACAGTATTTGCCTCTATGTTTACATAGGCGCCAAAGGCACTCGAGCTCATCATCAATAGCACAACAAGGAATACTACTGCTACTGGCCTTGGCATATGAGAATATCCCTGACCTCAGCAACCGTGTAAAACGAGCCTGTAACTACTACCGGCTTACCGATACTTAACGCCGCGTAAAAGGCATGCTTAATACTGTCATATACATGTACATCACCTAGAACCTCGACATCTTTTAGGGCATCTTGGTCCCATGATCTATCGGTGGGCAACATGGATACGTGTATCCTGTTGCACGTTTGTTTTAACAGCATGGTCATGTCCATATAATCCTTGTCCTTTAGTATGCCTAGCACCCCTGTTCCCTTAAAACCCCTATGCTTAAGGTATTTCACCAGTGATATCATAGATGACACGTTGTGTGCCACATCGAGTATTACGGTATTACCTATGCATTCTATCCTACCAGGCAGAAAGGCCGTGTTAAATGCATATGCGAGTTCCAAATCATCCGGTTTAACACCCATGATCCTGACAGCCTCGTAGGCTAGGGCGGCATTTATTCCCTGCATCGTTCCTTTTATACCAAGTTGCATGTCAATGGGTTCACGTACGACAATGAGTTCAGCACCTGTATCAAGGGCAAATTTCCTTATCACCTCAAGGGCGTCCCCACGGTTACTCGTAATTAACGGCCTCCCGGGTCTTGATATAAATGCCTTCTCTCTTGCTATGTCCCTTATTGTATGGCCGAGGTAATTACTGTGGTCGATAGAAATACTCGTTATGATGGCCATATCATGCTCCATTGCATTCGAGGCATCAAGCCTTCCACCTAGGCCAACCTCAAATATGGCAACATCCACTCTTGAGTCATGAAAAAGAACAGAGGCCAACACAACGCACCATTCAAAATAGCTAAGCCCTACACCTTCCAGTACAGGCTCAAGCCTCCTACTCAGGGAAAGTATCTCATCGTCCGTAACCTGCCTGCTGTTTATCCTGAACCTCTCGTTGAAACTTGTTACATGGGGGGAAAGGTTTGTCCCGACCGAGAGGCCCTTTGCATGTAGTATCCTCTCTAGGTATATACACGTGGACCCCTTACCGTTGGTACCTCCGACAATAATACTCTTATAGGATTTCTCTGGGTGTGAAAGAATGTCCAGGGCCTTTCTTACCCGATCGAGTCCCAGCACCCACCTTTCCTGGTCTATACCATCTAAAACCATCTCAAAATGTATGCCAGAGTACCCCTCATATTGTGGCGATGCACAACCATGTCGAGAAAACCTCTAGATACGAGTTTCTCGGCATTCTGGAAATCAGGTGGTATCTTGTAGTTTATGGTCGACTCAATGACCCTGGAGCCTGCAAAACCTATCCTAGCGCCTGGTTCTGCTATCATTATATCGGCAAGGGATGCAAAGCTTGCAGTAACACCGCCAAGGCATGGGTCTGTAAAGACAGTTATCATTGGTATATCTTCTATAAACCTCCTTGCATGGACTGTCCTCAGCATCTGCATCAAGCCCCATATTCCTTCCTGCACCCTTACACCACCCGAGGAGCAAAACAAGACAAGGGGTTTTTCTAATCCTTGCGCATTTTTCATTAGCGAGATTATCATCTCCGCAGTGTTCACACCCATGGTTCCTCCCTTGTAAGAAAAATCCATAACACCCACTATACAGGGCAGACCTTCTATACTAGCAAGCCCGCCCTTTAACACGTTGTCTAGCTTGCCTTGCTCTTTATCCGGAACCAGACTACCTGAAGATGGGGATAATGGCCTGAAGCTATCGCTATCGCATGTTATACCTATGCGCCTATCATTGGATATCCTGAAATGAAACCCGCAGTTAGGGCAAACCCAGAGATTTTCCTTGAGCTTCTGAGTTATGATAACTTCCTTGCAGGAAGGACATTCGGTCCACCTGCCATTCTTCATGGCAATGTCCAGAACCTCGCTCAAAATTCAAACACCTCTCCCCCGATAATATACTCCATTCCGTCAGGAAGATCAGCAATTACTTCATCTAAGTACCAGGGTTTTATGTGATAAGCAATAACTCGTACGTCACCGTGGATGCCTGTGCCTATCCATTCCCAGGCCATGCTTGGGGTAAGGTGCCGTGATTTCTTCGCAAGGTCTTCCATTCTATCTGGGAAAGAAGTCTCTATAAAACATGCCTTAAGACCATCTCCAATGGACTTGAGATATTCCAAGATACCTTCAGTGTATGTGGTATCACCACTAAAGAATATGCTCTTACCTTCTTCCTCGAAAACATAACTCATTGCACCGGGTATATGATTAGCTTCCAACGCCTGGACATGTATATCCTGTATTACATGCCGAGATCCTCCATCCATAACCTTAAACCCGAGTCTGTGCCCCTGCTCACCCATCAGCTCCTGTGCATCTGGCCATATCAGACCATTGAACACATGGTCCTTTAAGGTATCTACCGTCCTCTGGCTAGCCCATATGTCTATGTACCCTTTATTAGTTGAGAATATGCTCTCAAGTATAAAAGGAAGGTCTTTGATATGGTCTATGTGAGAATGAGTTAATAGTATGTCCTTAATGTCAAGGATATTCCTGTCTCCTATGAGAGATGCGGCAGAACCGGCATCAATGAGAAGGGAGCCGTTTACGAGTATACTCGTAGTATTAAATCCCTTCATTACCGAACCGCTACATCCAATTATTTCTACCCTCATGGCAGGCCACCTGTCTTTATTCTCTTTTCGTCATAGCCGCCTTTAATCTAAAGAACTATAAGGGCTACCTAACTAGTTCGGACCAGGGCCACTAGCTAGCTTCTAGTCCTCTCTTTCCCTCATACAGTGTTGCTATTTGGGACCTTTGACTCGGGCTCTTATACTTTAGACAATACTTTCCCGGCAAGCTCATAAGTTGCACGCCTTGCATCCATATCTCCCAGGCCCATCTCCTTGAGAAATGACCTGTACAAGATAAAAGGTCCGGGTCTAATATATGCACTGATGGTGTCCTTGAGATGCTTTGAAAGCTCCATAATCCCTTTGGCCCTGTCCTTTATCTCCCCATCCAGCAAGAAAACAACTTCATCTGCTGCGTAAAGGTCGTCCGGCCTATGGGATATGTGTATAATAGTCTTCGAATATTTTGAGTTAAGATTTGTTACAAGATCAAGGACATTGGACTTGGCCTCTGGATCCATTAAAGCAGTACCTTCATCCAGAATGATAATATCCGCATCCATGGCCAGCTGACCGGCAAAGGCCACCCTTGCGACCTGCCCACCTGATAGCGTTGGAATAAGCGACTTCCTCAGTTCAGAACAATTGGCCATTGCGAGAGAGTTTACCACCCTAGTAAAGATCTGGCGAGTATCAAGACCCTGGTTTTCTGGCCCAAAAGCAACATCATCCTCTACCACCAGAGATACTATTTGATTTTCAGGATTTGTAAGGACCAGACCTATTTTCTTGTTACCAACTGTATCAACCGTGCCATTAGTGGGCGTTAAAATACCGGCTATGATATAGGCAAGGGTTGTCTTGCCCGAACCGTTAGGGCCTAGTACGCCCAGGTATGCACCAGTATAGATATCCAGATTTATATGCCGCAAGGCTGGACTTCCAACGTAAGAAAAACTTACATTGGATAGCCTTACTGCCAAGGATCGGTGCTCTTCTGTCACCTTGTTCAACTAGAGACTGGCGCCAGCCTCTCTTATTCTACCCACTCCATAATAACGGTTGGTGCACCATCGCCCTTTCGGTTTGAATATCTTACAAACCTTGTATAACCACCATTCCTATTACTATATCTGGGAGCCAGATCTACAAAGAGCTTTTCAAGGGCATCCCTAGATGTAAGAACACGCATTGCCCTTCTCCTTGAGGTAAGATCAGCCCTCTTTCCCAGGGTTATAAGCCTATCGGCGACCTTTCTCAGTTCCTTGGCCCTTGTCACAGTGGTAACTATCCTGCCGTTGATGACAAGCGATGTAACCAGATTACCCATCATTGCCTTCTTGTGGTCGCTTGGTCTTCCTAGCTTTCTTCCAGATACTTGATGTCTCATCGTCTCTCCCCAGACCTACTTACTTTCTTCTTCTTCCAACTCGCGCCTTCTCGCTTCTATCTCCTCTATTGGAGGTAACTCTGGCAATTTCATTCCGATATGAAGACCCATCTTTGCAAGTTTTTCTTTTATCTCCTCCAGAGATTTCCGACCGAAATTCTTTGTCTTTAATAGCTCTGCCTCGCTTTTCTGCACGAGTTCATATATGTAAACCATCTTTGCGTTCTTCAAACAATTGGCAGACCGAACTGAGAGTTCCAGCTCATCAACGGTCCTGAACAGGTTTTTGTTCAGCTCCGGTTCTTTTGTTTCTTCCTCCTGTACCTCTACGCTTTCCTCTTCAAAGTTTATAAATATATTCATGTATTCCTTCACTATCTTTGCAGCAAAGGCAAGCGCATCCTCTGGTGTGACAACACCGTTAGTCCATATCTCCATAGAAAGCCTGTCGTAATCGGTCCTTCTTCCAACTATCGTTGGTGTTACATGAAAAGAAACCCTTCTTACAGGAGAGAAAATAGCATCCATCGGAATCCATGCCTCTCCCTCGATCTTCTCCTTGTTGATCTCGGCAGGGACATAGCCCCTTCCCCATTCCACGAGCATTTCCATCTTGAGGGTTGTATCACCTTCGATCGTTGCTATATGAATGTCAGGGTCTATGATATCCACATTGCCACCTGTATCTATGTCGCCGGCTTTTACTTCTATTGGACCTTTCTTCTCTAATCTGACCACTTGCGAGCTTCCCGAATGCATCCTGAGATTCAGCTTCTTGAGGTTCAGTATGATATCAGTAACATCCTCTAGTACTCCAGGTATACTTGAAAACTCGTGAAGAACCCCAAGGCTATCATCAAACTTTACGCCTATAATTGCCGAACCATATATTGACGATAGTAACACCCTGCGAAGTGAATTACCAATGGTTACACCAAATCCCCTCTCCAGGGGCTGAACATCAAACCTAGCGTACTTTTCGGTGTGTGTATCCTCGACTATGTCCAGCCTGTCAGGACGTATAAGATCTTTCCAGTTCTTCTCTATCATTGTTCAAGGCCCCTACTTGGAATAAAATTCTACTATAAGTGTCTCGTCTACCTCCATGGGTAGATCATCCCTCTCGGGCAATGCTTTTACCTTGCCCTTCATACCTTCCTTGTCCACTTCCAGCCATTCAGGAATACCCCTTTGATCCGCATTCTCCAAAGCACTCTTGACAAAGTCAAACTTCTTGCCCCTTTCGCGTACTTCTACCTCATCTCCCTCCTTTACCATAAAGGAAGGTATATCGGTCTTTCTACCATTCAGAGCAATGTGACCATGACCTATCAATTGCCTTGCCTCGCTCCTGGAAGTTGCAAAACCCATTCTGTATACTATGTTATCAAGTCTCCTCTCTAGGAGAAGAAGGAGATTTTCTCCTGTGATTCCATTCTTTCTCTTGGCAATCTCATAGTAGCGCTTGAACTGGGTCTCAGAGACACCATAGCTTAAACGCACCTTTTGTTTCTCTCTCAGCTGTATCCTGTATTCACTGATCCGTGCCCTACGCTGACCATGTTCCCCGGGACCATAGTTTCTACGATCAAGGGCACACCTATCGGTGAAGCATCTATCACCCTTGAGAAATAGCTTAGTACCTTCTCTTCTGCATATCTTGCACTTGGGTCCAGTATATCTAGACAATTTACCCTTCCTCCTTTACTCAGACCCTTCGTCTCTTAGGTGGCCTGCATCCATTGTGCGGGATAGGCGTTATGTCCCTTATGGCATTCACCTGTATACCGCTTGCGTGTATAGCCCTCAGCGCAGCCTCCCTACCTCCACCTGGTCCTTTTACATATGCTGCAACGCTCTTTATACCGAATTCCTGTGCCTTTTTGCATGCGCTCTGCGCCGCGAGCTGGGCGGCAAATGGCGTACCTTTTCTTGATCCCTTAAATCCCTGAGAACCAGCACTTGCCCATGCTATAGTATTCCCATTGGGATCGGTTATTGTGATTATCGTATTGTTAAAGGTGGCTTGGATATGTACAACACCTTCGGGTATGTCCTTTTTGACCTTTTTCTTTCCAGATCTCTTCTTGGGCCTTGCCATGAACTAATATCCTCCTGGACTACTTCTTTCTTCTCACCACTATGCGCCGTGGGCCTTTACGTGTCCTGCAGTTGTTATGCGTGTTCTGACCTCTTACCGGGAGTCCTTTCCTGTGTCTAAGCCCCCTATAACAGGCTATATCCATCAACCTTCTTATATTCATAGTGACTTCACGCCTTAGATCGCCTTCCACTGTATAGTGCTTGTTTATGTAGTCCCTGATACCAGATATCTCCTTTTCCGTTAACTCATCACCACGCTTGGAAGGATCAATCTTGAGTTCATCCAGTATATTCTGGGCCCTTGTTTTCCCTATGCCATATATGTGGGTCAGGGCGATATCTATGCGCTTGTTACGTGGTAGGTCAACACCTGCAATCCTAGCCAAGATAATACCTCCTTGGTTAACCTTGTCTCTGGTTATGACGAGGATTGGTGCATATTACCCGCACCACCCCATTCCGCTTGATTATCTTGCAGTGTCTGCAACGCCTCTTCACCGATGATCTTACCTTCATTGACCTGCTCCTTACTTTGTCCTGTAAACTATCCTGCCTTTGGTTAAGTCATACGGGGAGATTTCCACCTGTACCTTATCCCCCGGTAAAATTCTTATGTAATGCATCCTCATCTTGCCTGATATGTGAGCAAGTATTTCCTGACCGTTTTTTAACTTCACCTTAAACATGGCATTTGGCAAAGGTTCCAACACAACACCATCGGTTAATATCACATCCTTTGCCATAACCTATTATGCCCCTATTTCCTTTTCTATGGCCTTTTCTACCTCTTCCATACTACCGGTACCATCTATCTTCCTCACAAGCCCTTTACTTGAATAGAACTCTACAATAGGCTCAGTCTGGGCATGATAGGTCTTCAACCTATTACGGATTGTTTCCTCCTTGTCATCGTCTCTCTGGTAAAGCTCACCGCCGCACCTATCGCAGATCCCGGGTTTCTTAGGCGGGTTGAACTCTATGTGATACATGAACCCGCAGTTCCGACACGTCCGCCGGCCAGATAGGCGTCTCACAAGGTCATCATCCGGGACATCAATGACAACAACGTGATCTATTGCAGTTCCAATCTCTTTAAGCAAATTATCAAGTGCACTTGCCTGGGCCAATGTCCTCGGAAAGCCGTCTAGTATGAAACCCTTGGCACAGTCTGGCTTTGACAGCCGTTCCTTGACAACACCAATCACCACCTCGTCCGGAATGAGTGCACCCTTATCCATGTATTCCTTTGCCTTGAGGCCCATCTCAGTACCATCTTTTACCGCAGCTCTGAACATATCCCCTGTGGAGATCTGTGGTATACCAAGCCTTTCTGTTATCCTCTTTGCCTGTGTTCCCTTGCCTGCACCAGGTGGTCCAACCAAAATCATTCTCATCTAGAAAATTCCTCCTATTATCTTGCTTGTTACCTTCTTGGCCTTACCCTGCCACTCTTCAAGAATCCCTCATACTGTCTTGTTATCAAGTGAGATTCAATCTGGCTCATGGTGTCTAGGGCAACGCCCACTACTATCAGAAGGGATGTTCCACCGAAATAAAACGGAGCATTGGCCTTTGTAATAAGTATCTGTGGCAATATGCATACAACGCACAGGTAGATTGCCCCAACAAAGGTAAGTCTCGAGAGTACCCTGTCCAGATATTCCGCGGTGGCCTTGCCAGGTCTTATCCCCGGTATGTAGCCACCATACTTCTTGAGATTATCCGATACATCAGCTGGATTAAATACCACGGCAGTGTAAAAATACGTAAAAAATATAATTGCAAGCACGTATATGCTACCGTAGACCAGTGTGCCTGGCCTAAGGTATTTCGCAGCCGATGTCATCCATCCAACCTGTGGAAAAAACTGGGTGATTGTAGCTGGAAACACGATTATAGAGGATGCAAATATAGGTGGGATAACCCCGGAGGTATTTATCTTCAAGGGCAGATGCGTACTCTGGCCAGAGTACACCTTACGTCCCCTGATCTGCTTTGGGTATTGTATGGGTATCCTTCTCTGGGCGGTCTCGACATACACTATACCAGCTACCACGGCAATCATAAGGGCAACTAGTACAAGTAGATCAAATAATGGCATTTCTCCGGTGCGTGTTAACCTCATAGTGTTGTATATGGCCACAGGCATCCTTGCCACTATTCCTGCAAATATGATCAAGGATATACCGTTGCCTATACCTCTCTCCGTTATTTGCTCACCTATCCACATGAGAAAGACCGTGCCTGTTGTCATGGTAAGCGTTGCTATCAACCTGAACCCAATGCCTGGAAAGAGCACAACTGGCTCTCCACCAGGGCCAGTCATCTGCTCAACGCCGTAAGATATGAAATAACCCTGCACCAGGCAAAGAAGAACGGTTCCATACCTTGTATACTGGGAAATCTTGTGCCTTCCAGCTTCGCCCTCTTTTTGAAGTTGCTCTATGCTTGGCATTACCATACCAAGGAGTTGAAGTATAATAGACGCACTTATGTACGGCATTATACCAAGGGCAAATATGGAGAGCCTCCTGAGACCTCCACCAGAGAACATGTCAAACATGCCGAGCAGGGTACCACGCTGCTGGTCGAACCATTCTGCCATTACAGTGGAGTCGATTCCTGGTGTTGGTATATGTATACCTATCCTGTACATAAAAAGCATGAACAGTGTGAACAGTAACCTTCTCTGTAACTCTGGTATCTTCCCTATGTTTTCAAGGGCTGTTGCCATTTAACCTTCCTCTGCAGACTCAAAGGTTCCACCAGCCTTTGTTATTTTCTCTATAGCGGCCTTCGATGCCTTGTCCAATCTTACGTTTAATGCAAAGCTTATATCGCCCGTGGCAAGGAGCTTTACCCTCTCATCCTTGCGACCAATCTTTCCCCTCTTGACAAGCGCATCACGGTCCACCACGCTATCAGGTTCGAAGTCTAGCAGATCTTTAATATTCACCGCTACGTAGTGCACCCTGAACCTGTTCTTGAAGCCCCTCTTGGGTAACCTTCTATAAATGGGCATCTGGCCACCTTCGAACCAGGGTGCGATGGTACCACCAGAACGCGACTTCTGACCTTTTGTGCCCCTACCGCATGTACCACCATGACCTGAGCCATTACCTCTTCCAACCCTCAATGCCTTTCTCTTAGAACTAGGCCGTACCTTTAGGTTTGACAGATCCAACATTTACGTTATACCTCCTCCCAGTCAAGAAGGTAAGCCACCTTTATTATGGCACCTCTTACAGATGGGTTGTCCTTGTGTATCTTCCAGCTCCCACGCTTGCCAAGCCCCAGAGATTTTACAATCGCCTTTTGCCTAGCCGTTGAACCAATTACTGAACGTTTTAATGTCACCTTTATCTGACCTGTCAAAGCTTTACCCCTTAGTGTAATATTTCCTGACGTACTCAAGATCCAGAGAGCGCCTAGATGCCACTTGCTCCACGGTCTCCAGCCTTTCAAGTGCATTGAAGGTTGCACGTACTACATTATGGTAATTACGAGAACCCAGACACTTGGCCACCACGTTGCGCACGCCTGCAGCCTCCATTATTGCTCGAACAGCACTACCTGCAATGATACCCGTACCTTTAGATGCTGGTTTAAGCAATACCCTCCCGGCACCGTATTCACCTATTATCTCGTGAGGCAGAGTTTCATCGACCAAAGGAATTTCAATCATTGCCTTCTTCGCCTTCTCCACGCCCTTTCTTATGCTTACAGTCACCTCCTTACCCTTTCCTGTAGCATGGCCGACTCTACCTTTTCCGTCACCTACGACAACCAATGTACTGAAACGGAACCTCTTTCCGCCCTTGACAACCTTGGAGACCCTGTTGATATGTACAACCTTGTCTATTAACTGTTCTTCTTGCCTGTCTGCATCATACATAAGTGCTTCTTTCTCCTTGATCAGAAGTCGAGACCACCAGTCCTCGCCCCATCGGCCAGAGCCTTTATCTTCCCATGATACTTGTAGCCGCCACGATCAAAAACCACCATTGAGATACCTTTTTCTTTTGCCTTCTCCGCTAACAACTCCCCTACTACCTTTGCCGTATCAACTGTAAAACCTTTGACCTTGGCTTTTACGCTGGGCTCCATGCTCGATGCACTAACCAGGGTTCTACCCTGCGTGTCATCTATTATCTGGGTATATATGTTCCTATTTCCCCTGTACACGCTCAGTCTAGGTCTCTCGGGTGTACCCTTTATCTTTTTTCTTATCCTCTTTCTACGAACAAGCCTTTTATCACCTGAGTCCATATTAGGCAAAATACCCTCCTGAAGAAACTAGGTTTTTACAGCGCTCTTACCTGGCTTGAGCACAACGTGCTCGTCCAGGTACCTGATCCCTTTTCCCTTGTAAGCATCAGGTGGCCTTACCTTACGGATCCTTGCCGCCACGTCGCCTACTACCTGTTTATCGATCCCCGAAACCTCTATGACACCGTCCTTGGACACACTTGCACTGATACCTTCGGGCAAGGGAAATTCCACTGGGTGCGAATAGCCAACGTTTAACACCAGATTCTTCCCATTAACCTGGGCCCTGTACCCGACACCCACGATCTTGAGATTTTTCTTGAAACCCTGACTTACACCGACAACCATGTTATCTATTAAAGAACGCATCAGGCCGTGGAATGCCCTTGTCCTAGGACTCTCATCGAGGGGTATAACCCTTAGCTCTTTCTCGTCCTTCTCCACCTTTATGTTACCCACCACATCCCTGGAGAGTTCACCTTTTGGACCCTTAATCTTTACCCTTCCTCTGCTTATCTTTACCTCAACACCGTCAGGTAGTGGTACTGGCATTTTTCCTATCCTGGACATCTTGGACTTCCCCTCACCACACGCTTATGAGTATCTCGCCACCAAGACCCATCTCCCTGGCCTTGTGATCTGTCATTACCCCCTTGGACGTGCTCAGTATATTTATGCCGAGGCCGTTCATTACCCTGGGGATATCGTTAACACCGCTATAAACCCTGCGGCCGGGCTTGGATATTCTCTTTATACCAGAAATCGCTGGCTTGGATTCATGGTACTTGAGCATAATCCTTACTATCCCTTGTTTCCCATCGTCAATAGCCTTATAGGCCTTTATGTAACCTTCACGCTTCAGTATGTCGGCAATGGCCAGTTTCATCTTGGAGGCAGGGACATCCACGCTCACGTGCCTGGCCTGCGCCCCGTTCCTGATTCTTGTTATCATATCTGCTATAGGATCAGTGAGCATTCCATTAACTCCTCTTACCAGCTCGATTTCTTGACACCCGGAATTTCGCCCTTCATTGCGTAAGTCCTCAGACATATCCTGCATATTCCAAACCTACGGTAGTATCCCCTCGGTCTACCACATATTGCACACCTGTTGTATTCTCTGACTTTGAACTTTGCCGGGCGTTTTGCCTTTGCAATCATTGACTTTTTTGCCATGCCGAAAACTACCTCCTAAATGGCATCCCGAGGGCACTCAAGAAACTCCTGCCCTCTTCATCTGTCTTGGCTGTTGTTACTATCGTGATATTCATACCCCTGAGCTTGTCCACCTTATCATAGTCTACCTCTGGGAAAACTATCTGCTCTTTCAACCCAAGGGTATAATTCCCCCTTCCGTCAAAGCCTTTGGGAGAGACACCCCTGAAATCCCTTACCCTTGGGAGGACTGCATTTATAAGTCTGTCCAGGAATTCATACATCCTTATTCCACGTATGGTCACCTTGCAACCTATGGGCATACCCTCTCTTACCTTGAATGCTGCAACCGATTTCCTGGCACGAGTTACAACGGGTCTCTGCCCAGTAATCATAGCCAGTTCCTCCATGGACTTGTCTATCACCTTAATATCCTGCACCGCTTCGCCCAGGCCCATGTTAACCACGATCTTCACCAATCTGGGCACCTGGTGCAGATTCTTATACCCAAACTCTTTGGTGAGTTGTGGCATAACCTCTTTTTCGTAAAGCTCCTTCAGCCTTGCCATATTGATATACCCCAGCAACCAATTATACGTCGAGCTCTTCGCCGCATCGTCTGCACACCCTTACCTTGCTTCCATCCTCGTGAAACCTGAAACCGACCTTTACACCTCTGTTGCACTTCGGGCATACAAGAGCAACATTTGAGATATGTATAGAGGCCTCTTTCTCAACTATACCCCCAGCACTGGTCTGTGTACGTCTCTGGTGCCTTTTCACCATGTTAACCCTCTCCACAAGAACCCTTCCCTTGCCGGGCAAAACCTTTATAACCTGGCCTCTTCTTCCCTTGTCCTTGCCGGTGAGCACCTCCACTGTATCGCCTTTCTTTATCCTGCTCGCCATTACGTCCACCTCTAAAGCACCTCTGGTGCAAGTGATACAATCTTCATAAACCTCTTTGCCCTCAACTCTCTTGCCACTGGACCAAATATACGGGTACCTATTGGCTCGAGTTGGTTATTGAGTAATACGGCAGAATTTTCGTCAAAGCGTATGCTCGAACCGTCAGGCCTCTTGTAGGTTCTCCTGGACCTGACTACTACTGCCTTGTACACATCACCCTTCCTGACCTTGGAGCGTGGCACGGCGTCCTTTATTGAAACCACTATTACATCACCTAGCGATGCATACCTCCTCCTCGTGCCACCAAGAACCTTTATACACATAACCTCTTTTGCACCAGAATTATCTGCAACTTTTAATCTTGTCTGCTGTTGAATCATGCCATGCCTCCAGAAGCCACCACTAGTCCTGTCTCTCCAGTATACTAACCACTCTCCAGCTTTTCTCCTTGCTGAGGGGACGACACTGACGTATCAAGACCCTGTCACCAACCCTGCATTCATTAGCCTCATCGTGTGCCTTGAAAGTCCTGCGCCTTTTCAAGTATTTTTTGAAAACAGGGTGCTTGGCCAATCTCTCCACAGTCACCACAACGGTCTTATCCATCTTGTTGCTCTCTACTACTCCTACCAGTTCCATCTTCCTCCCTGTGCCTGGCATCACTGTTTCTCCTTGAGTACTGTTACTGCCTTGGCGATATCCCGCCTCAAGGATTTCAATTCCCATTTGTTCTTAAGTTGGCCGGAATTTCTCCTAAAACGTGTCTCCATGAGATCCCTTTTCAGTTTACTCACCAAATCGACCAATTCTTCTGCTGTCTTATCCCTTAGTTCAGAGGCTTTCATCTAAATCCTCCCGGGCTACAAACTGTGTCTTTATGGGGAGCTTATGCGATGCGAGTCTGAATGCCTCCTTTGCCAGCTCGCGGCTCACACCCTCTATCTCGAACAGTATCCTTCCAGGCCTGACGACTGCCACCCATTCTTCAGGCGATCCCTTGCCTTTGCCCATCCTTGTCTCGGCGGGTTTTTTGGTTATGGGTTTGTCAGGAAAAATTCTTATCCAGATCTTGCCACCCCTCTTAACGTGCCTCGTTATGGCTATCCTTGCAGCCTCTATCTGCCTCGCAGTTATCCAGTGGGGTTCCATGGCTTTCAATGCGTATTCGCCAAAGCTTAGTTTAGATCCCCTCTCTGGAGACCTTCTCATTCTACCGCGCTGCTGCTTCCTGTACTTTAACTTTGCCGGCATTAACATAAGCTGTTTCTCCTATGCTTACTTGCGTCTATATCACTTCCCCGTGGAAGATCCAAACTTTTACCCCTATCACACCATAAATGGTGTGTGCCTCTGCGAAACCGTAGTCAATATCAGACCTCAGGGTCTGGGACGGGACACGTCCTTCCATGTACCATTCACGTCTTGCTATCTCTGCACCGGCAAGCCTACCCGCGCAGGCAACCTTTATACCCTGTGCACCCATTCTTAGGGCCTGGGTCACAGCTCTCTTCATGGCACGCCTGTAAGCAACCCTTCTAACAAGTTGGCTGGCTATGTTCTCTGCCACAATCTGGGCATCGGTCTCAGGCCTCCTCACCTCCCTTATCTCAAGCATTACGTCGCTTGCCATAAAGGAAGCAAGTTCCTTCTTCAATTGCTCTGTGCCCTGGCCTTTTCGGCCGATTACAAGCCCGGGCCTCCCAGTATAAATAATAACTTTTACCTTATCAGCAGCCCTTTCTATTATGACATTGGATACCGCTGCGTGGCCAAGGTTCTTGAATATGAAATCCCTTATCTTTACATCTTCAACTAGAAACTCCGAGAACCCTTTTCCCGTGTACCACTTCGACTTCCAATCCTTTGTTATACCAAGCCTAAATCCGTATGGATGTACCTTCTGACCCACTCTATTCCCCCATCCTTAAAACTCTTCCAGAACAACCGAAATATGGCTTGTCCTTTTTCTTATGCGGGTAGCCCTGCCCATGGCCCTAGGTCTAAACCTCTTCAAAGTCGCACCCCCATCCACTACTATGGACTTCACATACAGGTTATCCACATCTATAGAACCGGTATTCAGAGCATTTGCCACTGCCGAGTTAAGCACCTTCTCCACCACATAGGCCCGTTTTTTGCCCATGAACTTTAGTACCTTAAGCGCCTCGCCAATAGGCTTTCCACGTACCTGGTCTGCCACCAAGCGTGTTTTTTGAGGCGATATCAGCGCATATCTCAAAGTTGCCCTGGCTTCCATGTCAACGTCCCTTTCTCTGAGATTTCCTATCCCCTGCATGACCATAGAAGGTCCTAGTCGGGGCAAACTCACCAAGTTTATGCCCTATCATTGCTTCGGTCACGTAAACCGGAATAAACTTTCTGCCATTGTGTACCGCAAAGGTAAGCCCAACGAATTCCGGTAGAATAACAGAGCGCCTGGACCATGTCTTTATCACCTTTTTGCTGCCGGACTCCTGGACCTCTAAGGCCTTCTTCAGCAAATGATCATCCACGAATGGCCCTTTTCTTAATGAACGGGACACCTACTATTTCCTCCTCTTTACTATGTACTTATCCGAGTCCTTGTGACGTTTCCTCGTCTTATGACCTTTTGTAGAAATACCCCAAGGCGTCACAGGATGATTACCTTTAACCCGACCTTCGCCTCCGCCATGGGGGTGGTCAACAGGGTTCATAGCCACACCCCTTACCGTGGGCCGTACACCTAGCCAGCGTTTTCGCCCGGCCTTGCCTATGGTTATATTGGAATGCGTTATATTACCAACTTGTCCAATGGTTGCTCTACATTCGTTGAAGATCTTCCGCACCTCGCCGGAAGGCATCTTTATATCAACGTAGTTTCCCTCCTTCGCCAGCAGCTGGCCGTAGGCACCAGCTGATCGTACCAGCTGACCACCCTTTCCTGGCTTGAGCTCAATGTTGTGTACAAATGTGCCCAGAGGGATAAACTTCAGTCTGAGCGTGTTGCCAGGCTTTATATCGGCCTCGTCCGACGTTATTATTGTGGTACCTACCTTCAAACCATCAGGCCATAGTATGTATCTCTTCTCGCCATCTGCGAACTGAACCAGGCATATCCTTGCTGAACGGTTGGGATCGTATTCTATGCTCGCTACCTTTCCCAGCACACCTTCCTTGTCACGTTTAAAATCTATTATCCTGTAAAGGCGCTTGTGCCCGGCACCCTGATGCCTTACCGTAATACGGCCGTTGTTGTTTCTCCCTGCCTTGGCCGGAATATATAAGGTCAAGGATTTCTCTGGCTTCCTCCTGGTTATCTCTTCGAACCTGGAAACTGTCATAAAACGTCTTCCAGGTGATGTTGGGCTAAACCCTCTAATACTCATGTCTATACCCCTTCGAAGACCTCTATTGTCTCGCCTTCCTTCAGTCTCACCATGGCCTTCTTCCACTCGGCCGTCCTGTAGTCGTGATTACCATAATGTTTTTTCTTACCCTTTACGCGCATGGTCCTGACTTCAAGGACATGAACACCGAACAACTTTTCAACTGCCCTCTTGAGCTCTATCTTGTTGGCATTCCTTGAAACCTTAAATAGGTACCAATTACCCTCCTGACGCATAACAGTCCCTTTTTCAGTTATAACAGGCGCCTCTATAATGTCTGTAAATCTACCGTTCATTTTCCAAGGGTCTCCTCTATCCAAGAAACAGCGTCCATATCCAAGACAATACTTTTGTACCTGAGCATGTCGTACACGTTAAGCCCCCTTACATCTAGTGTCTTGCTGAAAGGCACGTTCCTGGATGAGAGCATTATCTCCTTCGTGGGTTTGCCCATTACCACGAGGGTGCTCTCCAGGCCAAGGGTCTCTAGTATCTTGAGAAAGCCCTTTGTCTTTATACCTTCCAAGTCCATGGTATCAACCACCTTAAGGGAGTCCTCACTCAGTTTCATGCTTAATGCTGACCTCAATGCTTCCTTCCTTGCTTTCTTGGGAAGCTTTATGGCATATTTCCTTCCATTGGGCCCAAATATCACGCCACCACCCTTCCATAAAGGTGATCTATTTGAACCTGCCCTGGCCCTGCCTGTACCCTTCTGTCTCCAGGGTTTTGCACCACCTCCTGAGACCTCGGACCTAGTTTTTGTCTTCGCAGTTGCCGCCCTATTTTTGGCCATCTGCCAGACCACTACATCATGCATCAAGTATGGTTTCACTTCGCACGCAAAGACATCATCTCTGAGCTCGATTTCCCTTACTTTCTCTCCCTTTGTGTTGTACACGTCCACGTTGGGCATACCTAAACCTCTTGCTTCCTGAGTATAACAATTTGTCCCTTTGCTCCCGGCACAGGGCCCTTGATGAGCAGTATATTCTGGTCTACCCTCACGTCAACAACCTCCAGGCCGCGTACAGTAACCCTCCTATTGCCCATCTGTCCCGGCATTCTTTTACCCTTTATTACCTTTCCAGGGTATGCAGAGGCACCTATAGAACCAGTTGCCCTGTGTATAAGAGAACCATGTCCTGCAGGCAGACCTCCAAAGCCGTGCCTTTTAACACTACCCTGAAAACCTTTTCCCTTTGAGGTCCCGGTTACGGAGACTACATCACCCTTGTCAAAGATATCCTTTACCTTTATCTCGTCACCTACCTTAACCGAGGACGCGCTATCATCCCTTATTTCCCTTAGGAAATAGAAATAACCCTTACCTGCCTTGTCCTGGTGCCCTTTGAGCGGCTTGTTCACCCTGGACTCCTTCTTCTCGCAGAAGCCCAGCTGCACCGCCCTGTATCCATCTGACGATTCATCCTTTACCTGGATAACATAGCAGGGACCTGCCTCTATCACGGTCACTGGGATAAGCTCTCCACCAGATCCGAATACCTGGGACATACCCAGCTTTCTACCCAATATACCCTTGATCATCCTTCCTTCTCCAAATGTCCCTATAGCTTGATTTCTACATCAACGCCTGCCGATAGATCCAGCTTCATGAGAGAATCCACGGTCTGCTGCGTGGGTTCGAGTATATCCAACAACCTTTTATAAGTCCTTATCTCAAACTGATCCCTGGACTTCTTATCTACGTGGGGAGATCTCAAGACACAAAATTTCTCTACCTTCGTAGGTAGAGGTATAGGACCAGCCACACGTGCCCCTGTCCTCCTTGCTGCCTCTACTATCTCCTGGACAGATTGATCTATGAGCTTGTGATCATAGCCCTTAAGTCTTATGCGTATCCTCTGGGTATCCATAACTGCGAGAGCTCCTCTTATTCTATGATTTTGACTACGACGCCTGCGCCTACCGTCCTGCCTCCCTCTCTTATGGCAAAACGCAACCCCTCCTCCAAAGCTATCGGCTGTATCAACTTAACCTCCATCGTTACATTGTCACCAGGCATCACCATCTCTA
>WFSG01000032.1 GCA_015486075.1 Deltaproteobacteria bacterium | reverse complement strand
GCACCAGGCTCGGTCATGGCAACAGCCGTTATAATATCACCCGTCACACAACCAGGAAGCCAACGATCCTTCTGCTCATCATTACCAAAATTGTAAATATAAGGGACAACAATATCAGAATGAAGAGGGAAGAAAAAGCCTCCAAGATGCGTCCTAGCAGCTTCCTCGACCTCTATGAAAGAATAGAGAAAATCAGCACCAACACCACCGTATTTCTCAGGCAACCATGGACATAAAAAACCCTGTGCACCAAACTTCTTCCACAAATCCTTGGGAATAATACCATCCTTCTCCCACTCATCAGCATACGGCGTTACCTCCTTCTCAAAGAAACGCCTCACCGATTCCCTGAAAATACCATGTTCCTGAGTATAATACTCGTCAAGAAGTGACATTAGATGCTTAACCCCCTCAACTGATTATGTTCACAAAACGTGAAATTACTTTTATTATACTCAACATCGATTGACATGTCAATAGATTTAGGGTCAATGTAACTATACCCGATCGCGGTTATATATGTTACAAGAAGGTGCAGGGTATTTGAGATATAAGGTCAAGGAAGAAAAAGCATTTAGCTCCCAGCTAAAGATAAGATATTGGCTGCCGGTTGAATGAAAACGAGGTACAAGATAAAAGACTTAGAACACCATAGAAAAAAATCAGTGGGAGGAAACCTCGCAACAAAAACCTAAATGCCCATGCATATCACAGAACACAAACAAGGATCTTAAGGGTTTACGGGGGCCTTGACTTGAAGATACTCATGATCTCAAACTGCTTTCCTTCCAGATTGAAGCCACGCCATGGAATATTCATCCTAAGGCTCTCGAAAGAGCTTGCGAAAGTGGAAAACGAAATCGTGGTACTTACACCAAGGGTGTTTTCCGAAGAGCCTTTATTTGAGAAGATAGATGGAATCAGGGTCTACCGATTCAAGTATCCCAGTGGAAATAAAACACTCGGTCAATCTACAGGCATACCAGTACTCTCCATGCTAGTGTACATGCTATCCGGAACCATAGGTGCCTTAAGGATAGCATCAAAAGAAAAACCCGACGTAATCCATGGCCACTGGATTGTGCCAACAGGATTAATTGCCTCCCTAACCGGCCTTATCACCCGGATACCGGTCGTGAATACGGCACGTGGCATGGATATAAGGATAAGCAGTACACTGCCAATAAAATGGATCTTTAATCTTGCAGTAAATCTCTCAAAATTTTTGGTAGTTGTATCTCCAGCAATGAGACGGATTGAGGCACTTAAGAACGCCATGATGGTACCCTCAGGTGTTGACGATATGTTTTTCAACATAAGGCCTAACAGGGAGCAGCCATCTATTATTTACACTAGGAGTCTTGAGCCAGTGTACGACGTTGAAACACTCATAAAAAGTATTCCCCTTGTAAGGGATAAAATTCCGGAAGCAAGGTTCAAGATTGCCGGAAGCGGTTCGCAACTAGGCTACCTCAAGCACCTGGCAAACAAACTGTGTATGAAAGAAGGCCCTGATTTCCTCGGAGAGTTAGACAACCATGAAATTGCAAGGCTAGCAAACGAGGCAAAGATCTTTGTTTCAACCGCCAGAGCAGACGGCACCTCCATCGCCCTACTGGAAGCCATTGCTGCTGGACTGATTCCCGTGGTAACCGATATAGAGGCAAATAGGGTATGGGTAAACCATGATAAAGATGGCTTCCTTTTCAAGCCTGGTGACGAACACGATCTCGCTAGGAACATCGTAAAGGCACTTAGAACAGGCTTGGACATCAACACGCTTGAAAACAAGAGGAAAAAGATAAAAAGCGTTGTATCATGGCAGGCAATATCCAAGAAACATATAGATATCTATAGAAGCATTACCTCCAATACAGGTAATTAAAGAATAATAAAGTTATAGTACCCATAAAGACGAATACATATCCAGATTAAAACAAACCAATAGGATAGTGTAACAAAGGCTTATGAGCTGTCACTTGAATGCATATCGGGCTTAACCCGATAATACATGGCATTGGGTTAAAAGGATTGCAAAAACATTGTCATGAATAGATTGCAAAGAGTAGCAAAGAATACATCTTCACTCCTAGCTGCCCAGATCCTTGGGAAGCTACTGGCTTTCTTCTATGTAATGTTTACTGCCAGGTACCTCGGCGTGAAAGATTTTGGCGTATTATCCCTTGCCCTTGCCTTTACCGGCATATTCAGGATACTCACGGACATAGGTTTAAATTCACTTGCTGTAAGGGATATTGCAAGGGACAATAGATTAGCTGGTGTTTACCTGAGAAAAATCTCCATCCTGAAGGCCTTTTTAGGGGCCGGTACTTTCCTGGTCATATTGGTCATCGTGCTTGCCATAGGCTACCCGATAAGAACCGTCTGTGCAGTGCAAATCGTTGCATTATCAAACATTTTCGTGGCCCTTACGGATATGATAAATGCCGTTTTCCAGGCATTTGAAAGAATGGAATATATATCCTTTAGCCAAATCCTGAGCAGCGTATTAATGCTCTTGGGTGCACTCCTGGCTATTCATCTGAACATGGACATATATGCCTTTGCATCCCTGTACCTTCTAACTGCCATCATTACATTTGCCTTCAGCCTTCTTGTCCTAAATATCAAGTTTAGAGACGAAGTAGGTCTGCACACCGGAAAAACGCGGCCAACAGAAGGCAGGTCGGGGCTGGCCTTATTAAAGCTTGGTTTACCCTTCGGACTATCAGGACTGTTTATCGCGGTCTACTATAACATTGACACAATAATGATATCCATCATGGTGGGGAACCCCGAGAAAGCCGTGGGCCTTTACAATGCTGCCTACAAGATTTTTCTTATACTTTTAGTCATGCCATCGGTGATAGTATCGTCTACCTTTCCTCTCCTTGCCAAGACCTATATCTCAGCCAAGGATTCTATCCGCTATATATGCGAGAGATTAACCAAATACCTATTCGTGTTTGCATTACCTGCATGCATTGGCATCACCATACTTGCCAACAGAATAGTGTTGCTGATCTATGGTCCAAGCTATTCAGATTCAGGCACCATACTCAAGGTTCTGGTATGGTCCTTCCTGTTTGCAAGCATAGGTGCATCATTCGGCAATACCCTAAATGCAACTGACCAGGAGATGTCCCTTACGAAGGCCGCAGGCACTGGCATGATCCTGAATGTCCTTTTAAACCTCGTAGCTATACCACGGTACGGTTATATAGGGGCAGCCGTTGTAACGGACTTGACCAGGTTATTAGTGATCGTGGTAGAGTTTAGTATCCTGTACAAGGCCGGCCATAGTCCCGGGCTAAGATTAATAGTTTTTGATGGCTCAAGGATACTTGCATCAGGCATGGTAATGGGACTGTTTACATGGTTTTTCAAAGATATGAACCTTGCATTGTTGATCATACTGTCCGGCATGGTATACTTCGCAATGCTTTACTTGATAAAAGGGCTGGATGAATCTGATTTTGCCATAGCAAGACACCTCATGGGAGGCAGATAGATGATTGAGTTGCCAGGCAAGGAGAGAAAGATTCATATATCTGACTTCAGCTATGCTAGCGACCTTGGAATCTACGAGCCGCTTGGCTCAAGAGCATATACCCAAAGTCACTTTGGCTATTCAGATGGCGTGGAAAAAGAGAATTATATCCTTGATGTCCTGAAAAACGCCCATGACCTGAGCGATGATTCCGAGGAATTAATGTCATACGTTAAAGACTGGTCATCCTACTATCACTTGGGTATGGGTAGGTCCAACATACTTAAAGCACTAAGTCTATCACAGGGGGCAAGGGCACTAGAGCTAGGGGCCGGATGCGGGGCAATCACCAGATACCTGGGAGAAAACCTAGCTTCAGTTGATAGCATAGAGGGTAGCCCCTTAAGGGCACGTATTGCGCATGAAAGGTGTAGAGACCTCCAAAACGTAAGGATATTCATGGCCAACCTGTTGGACATGACCTTCGAGCCAGCCTACGATATAGTCACACTCATAGGTGTATTAGAGTATGCGCCTGTGTTCTTCAATGATAGTTCGCGGGATGCCGCATCATCGTGCCTGGAATTATTAAGACTAGCAAGAAAAGCCCTAAAGAAGGATGGCATCCTTATATTAGCTATTGAGAACAGGCTGGGGCTAAAATACCTAAGCGGCTGTCCTGAAGACCATTCAGGCATGATATATGAGGGTATACATGGTTACGCAATTAAGCAAGGACCCATTACCTTATCAAAAAAAGAACTAGCAGAACTAATAAAAAAATCTGGCTTTAGGGAACTCTCTTTCTTCCACTGCTTCCCTGATTACAAGTTTGCCGAAACCATAATAAGTGAGACCTGTCAAGAGGATAACCTGTATCTTCATAACTGGATAGGCACACCTTTCAGCACACCCGAACATGAGAGGAACTATACATTCCACGAGGGCCTTGCACTGAGGACCCTTAATAATGCAGGATTACTGAGAGAACTAGCAAATTCGTTTCTTGTAGTTGCAGGTAAAGACCAGGATCTGCCTAGGTCACTAGCGAGGCCAAGCTGGGTAGCGAAAAAGTTCAGTTCGACCAGAAAAAGGGTTTACCAATGTATTACAACACTGGAAACCCAGCCAGAGATAGGGATAAGAAAGAAGAGGTTGTACCCATGGGGGAAAAAAGATAAGGCCCAAACAGGTTGGATACACCACCTGGTTAAAGACGTGCCTTGGCTTGATGGTGACCTCATGCTCTTTGATGCGTTCGAGGCCCTCATGGGAGAACATGAAACCCCGGGAAGGATATCAGAAATGCTTGTTAAATATCATTCAGCACTCATGGGTATGTTTTCGACCGGCAACAGCAATAAAGAGGGCTACCCGCTACTCAAGGAGGAGTCCCTTGACTTCATACCAAGGAATATCGTTAAGCACGGGAATTATCTAAGACCCATAGACCTGGAATGGAATACCAGCTATCCCGTAGCGGCCGACTACGTTATGTATAGGTGTATTGCAACCGACATCATAGGATCGCAGGGCCCGTATTTTCGTAAAATAATGGGAAAGACAGATAAATTCATAATAGACCAGATCAGGAGATTCTTCCCAGGATACAATGAAAAGAGGCATGCAGAAAACATTGAGACGGAAAGGGAGTTTCAGAACTCTATAAGGGTTAATCCAGCGATAGAGGGCATAATAAAAAAACCTGACAGTGAAGGTATCCTCGCTAACATACTGGCCAGAATCCCTCCTAGCTTACGGAAGAAACTTTTGTATATAATAAGGAAAAGCCGCAAATGGCAAGGCCCGAAGATGTACAGGTAGACATACTGCTCTCCACCTATAACGGGAATAGGTTCTTGAGGGAACAGCTGGATTCTATCATAACTCAAACTCATACAAGGTGGAGGCTCATCATCCGTGACGATGGGTCGACGGATACTACAGTGGGTATAATTAGAGATTACACCAGGTCATTTAATAATATAGAATTCATAAAGGACAACCACGGTCACGTGGGCCCAAGAGACAGTTTTAACATCCTGCTAAAGAGCTCTGTGTCCGATTACACCATGTTCTGTGACCAGGACGACATATGGCTACCTGAAAAAATAGGGAAAAGCATAGAAGCCATGAATCTATTAGAAAGGACAGGAAAAAGACCAGGATTAGTGGTAGCGGACCTATATGTCATAGACGAGAGGGGAGCCACCATATCGGAGTCTTTCTGGAAGTACCAGGGTATGTCTCCTGTAAAGGGGAAGTCCTTCAATTCAATGCTTATACAGAACAAGTTCCCTGGTTGTTCAATGATGTTCAACAGAGAGTTAAGGACAATGGCCCTTGATATCCCTAGAGAAGCCATCATGCATGACTGGTGGATGGCCCTTGTTGCATCTGCTTTAGGGGAAATCCAGATAATTAATGAACCTCTAGGATACTACAGGCAGCACGAAAAAAACACGATAGGACTAATAAGGGGTACCTTGAGGGGAGCGACAAAGAGTATCACGAGAAGTATATACAGGGTCATCTCCGGAAATAGGACTGCCATTTACAACCTGAAACACCTCTCCAGGATCCCAGAATCAATCCAGTCAGAGGCATTTATGAAAAGGTATTATCATCTTTTAACAGCTAGACAATTGGAGACAACAGACAGCGTCAGAAGACTATATTTGAAGGGTATGATTAGGCACAGGGTATTTAGGCAACCCTGGATATCTAACATCGATGTGCTCATAGTGATCTCTATCTTAAAGCTAAAAGGATGGGCTAAAGAAAGTTGGAAGAGAGACCATGAACAATGATAAAGAAAGCATAATTGCCGTTGTAACTGCCTATAACGAGCCCGGTTTGATTAAAAGATGTCTCGCCAACATATCAAGGCAGACAAGGCCTGTCGAAGATGTAATCCTGGTAGACAACAGTACGAAGGAATCAGCCTGCCTGGAGATTGAGAGCTTGTGTAATAGGTATGGTTTCAACTATACCCACCCCGGAACCAATCTTGGATCTGCAGGTGGATTCGCACTTGGGATGGAGAAGGCTTATGATAACCGCGCAACCTGGATATGGTTACATGACCACGATGACTATCCTAATCAGACATGCCTGCAGAGATTGCTAGGCTTAAACAACGGCTTAATAAGATCACCAATGATAATTGATCCGTCGACAGGCAAGGTCTTGAAGTATTTTAAGCGCATGAACGGTAAACTGGGTTATCTCTACACAGCACCTCCTTACTCAAAGGTTGTCGATGTTGCCGGAACCGCAGGCCTTTTGGTACACCGAGATGTTATAAGCAAGATAGGCTTATATGACCCTGTGTTTTTCGTCGGATTTGAGGATTACGACTACTGTCTGAGGGCAAAGGAAGGGGGATTCAGTGTTTTTTGTTCGGGAAAAGCCATAGTATACCATCCCATGCATCAATCACAAAGTATTAGGTCTAGTGATGGTCTTGATTCAATTCTAAGGTATCTTCCAGCCTTCTGGGGTATGGTCAAACCTGGATTACCAAGGGATTATTACACTGTAAGAAATTTTATAATACTCTCGAGAAGACATCAGAGAATACCGGTTTTTCTCGTGCAGATGATGTTTAGCATAATGCTTGTCCCCATAGTAAAGTGCATTATCCCGGGCTCAAGCATGCGTAAAACACTAAAGACTTACGTAGAGGCACTATGTGCAGGATAAACGGAATCTGGTCAGTAAGGAAAGACATGGACCTTGAGCAAAGATGTGTTTCCATGAGGGATACACTCTCAAGAGGTGGACCAGACGACTTCGGTATATTCGTGGATCCTGTCGCAGGGATAGCCCTCGGCCATAGAAGGCTTTCCATAATAGACCTATCTAAAAAAGGCCATCAGCCCATGACTACACCGGACGGTAGATACACAATTTCATACAACGGGGAGGTATATAACTACGGGGATCTGAGGCAAGAGCTTACGGCAAAAGGTATACCATTCAAAGGATCTTCGGACACTGAGGTCGTCCTTAACTCGTTTGCATTAAAGGGTCCTGGATGCGTGGATTCGTTCATAGGAATGTTCGCATTTGCCATATGGGATTCACTTGAGAGATGCCTGTACCTGCTCAGGGACCGCATGGGCGTTAAACCTCTCTATTATTACAACCATTCAGGTATATTCGCGTTTGCATCCGAGCTTAAGGCAATTTATAAGCTACTGGACAAAAGACTTGAGATAGACCGCACTGCACTTGGAGAATTCTTTCACTACGGCTATATATCGGCACCACGTACAATATTCAAGCACACTTACAAGCTTGAACCGGGCTGCTGGATTAGGGTACGGCAAGATCACAGTGTGGATAAGCAAGTGTACTGGTCATACAGGGATGCACTAAACCACCCAGTTGTGAGAGGAACTGACAAGGAACTGGAAAATAAACTGGAAGAAATAATGGTCGACGCCTTTACAAAGAGGCTCATCTCAGATGTACCTGTTGGTGTATTCCTCTCAGGTGGAGTGGATTCATCCCTTGTTACTGCCATACTCGCCAAGCATGCCCATAAGAATATAAAGACCTTTACCATAGGTTTCAATGAAAAAGAATACGATGAATCATCTTGGGCAAGGAGGATAGCAGAATACCTCGGAACAGAGCATACAGAAGAAATTGTAACACCTGAGCAGGCTAAAGAGATCCTCAACATATGGCCAGAGATATATGATGAACCCTTTGGTGATATATCCGGTATTCCAACCACGATAGTCTCTGCCGTGACCAGGAAAAACGTGAAGGTAAGCCTGTCCGCTGATGGCGGGGACGAGCTTTTCTGCGGGTACCACCGCTACAGGGTTATAAATACGCTTGTGAAACTGCTTGGCCATCTCCCCAGTAACATGGTAATAACAGGGGGAAGGTTCCTCGGTTCTCTAGGCGAAAAGAGGATCTCCAGCATCTCGCAGTTGATCCCCGGTCTAAGGTTACCAGCCATGCAAGACAGGGTCAGAAAATTCAACAACATGGTCATGAACTGGGACAATAGACTATCACGTGTGTACCCTTACGCAGTTGCTTACTGGCTCCCCGAAGAGGTGACAAGGTTAACTGGTTCTTACGTAGATCCAAGGGAACAAGTAAACGAAAGCGGTAATAACAGCATGTCTTCCATGATGATGTGGGACATAGAGCATTACCTGCCGGATGACATACTGACAAAGGTTGACAGGGCTACAATGTTTACAGGCCTTGAAGGGAGAGATCCCTTTTTGGATCACAGGATAGTGGAGCTTGCCATGAAACTCCCGTTCGACCTTAAATATAAAGGAGGCGAGTCAAAGTACATACTCAAAAGAATACTGGCAAGGTACATCCCGAACGAACTGTTCTCAAGGCCCAAACAAGGGTTCGCTGTCCCTATATACTCATGGCTACACAGGGACCTAATGAACATGGTCGATAGATACCTTAATCCAGATACCCTCAGGCAACAGAACGCAATAGACATGCATACGGCTTTTCAGACCGTGCTTAAATTCAAGACCGACAATGGCTCCGTGGCAGTAGACAGGATATGGTTATTACTTGTATTCATGATGTGGAAGGAATCATATCCATAGGAAACCATATATTTTAGGAACGACCTATGAACACAACAAGGCATATCAGGGTAATGCATCTTATCTCGGGTCTCAATACAGGCGGCGCAGAAAGAACCCTATTTAGGCTCGTTACTTCTATGGACAAGACAAGGATCCAAAACGTGATAGTATCCATGAAGAGCCTAGGGACACTGGGCGAAGACCTGAAGAAACAAGGATTTAGCGTCATGAAGCTTGGAATGCAAAAGGGGATACCAGACCCCAGGGGTATAGTTCGTCTTCTCGGGATAGCTAGTATCTTTAGGCCTGACATTGTACAGTGCTGGATGTACCATGCAAACCTTCTTGGTCTCTTTGCCGGCTTCAGAAAACCCGTCCTGTGGAACATCAGGTGTTCCAATATGGATCTGAGCAGGTACGACATCATGTACCGTATCTCAGTAAGGGCAGGGGCATGGACATCAAAACTCCCTTATTGCATTGTGGTCAACTCAAAGTCAGGGAAGACATGGCATGAAGGCCTTGGCTACAGCCCACGAAGATGGGAACTCATACCCAATGGCTTTGATACAAATACATTCAGGCCGGACAATAAGGCTAGAGCAAGGGTAAGAGAGATGCTTAAAATACCCGATAATGCATTTGTAATAGGCCATGTGGCAAGGCTGGACCCCATGAAAGACTACGTAACATTCTTCAAAGCTGCACTCATGATGTCAAAAGCCCAACATGATATACATTTTGTTCTTGCAGGAAAGGGAATCTCAGACAATTCACCATACATAGGACAGATCTCAGGTGGAATACCAAAGAATAGACTACATCTTCTAGATGAAAGAAATGATATCCCGGATATACTCAATGCCCTGGATGTCTGCACACTGGCATCCTCCTACGGAGAGGGCATGCCCAACATTATAGGGGAAGCCATGTCATGCGGTATCCCATGTGTTGTCACAGACACCGGTGATTCTGCATTCATGGTTGAATCAACGGGCCTAGTGGTACCGGCAAGATCCCCCAATGCCATGTACCAGGCATGGCGCAAACTTTTTGTAGGCGGGAGCAAAAGCTGCAAAGAGATGGGCATAAGGGCACGTGAAAGGGTTATGAAGCACTTCAGCATTAGCAAAATGGTAAGCTCTTACGAAAAGCTCTATCTTGAGGCCAGCAAGCTGACTAAAGGTCAGAAAAAGATATAGTACTAAGCCTAGGCAACTGCCTACTAGCTAAATATTATAAGCTTGCTGCAAAGAGGGAGGCCTGAGCCTGGCCAACTAACAATATGCCCTGCCTCCCATGTAATGTATAAAAGAAAGTTACTTAACCCTTGTCCCCTTTTACCTCTTCAAATTCTGCATCAACCACGTTTTCATCCTTTGCTGAGGAGGATGCACTAGACGATGCATCCGAGGCCTGAGAAGAAGCCCCTGCAGATTGACCTGCCTTAGAAGCCGCTTCAGCATACATGGCCTCAGCCAACTTGTGTGAAGCCGTGGTAAGTGCATCCATTCTCCTGTTCATGAGGTCCACGTCTTCACCCTTCATGGCGTCCTTAAGATCTGATAGTGCGCTCTCTATATTGGACCTTGTCTGGGCATCCACCTTTTCACCATATTCCTTGAGTGTCTTCTCCGTGGTATAAACCAGATTGTCAGCCTTGTTTCTGGCCTCTATGAGGGCCTGTTTTTTCCTGTCTTCCTCTGCATGTTCCTCGGCTTCCCTTATCATCTTTTGTATATCCTGCTCGTTCAGACCGGATGAACTCGTAATCTTTATTGACTGCTCCTTGCCAGTGGCCTTGTCCTTTGCAGATACGTGCATGATACCGTTTGCATCTATGTCAAAGGTGACTTCAATCTGGGGTACACCCCTCGGTGCAGGTGGTATACCCACGAGGTCAAACTGGCCAAGGAGCTTGTTATCCTGGGCCATAGGCCTCTCTCCCTGGAAGACTCTTATGGTTACAGCACTCTGGTTATCCTCTGCCGTGGAGAATATCTGGGATTTCCTGGTTGGTATGGTCGTGTTTCTCTCTATGATCTTTGTGAAAACACCTCCAAGGGTCTCTATCCCGAGTGAGAGTGGCGTTACATCAAGCAGCAACACATCCTTCACATCCCCGGCAAGGACTCCACCCTGGATGGCCGCTCCAACAGCGACCACCTCGTCAGGATTCACGCCCTTATGGGGGTCCTTACCAAAGATGGATTTCACCTTCTCCTGCACCAAGGGCATCCTTGTCTGTCCACCAACCAGTATAACCTCGTCAATATCACTAGGTGAAAGGCCTGCATCCGCAAGCGCCTTCCTGCACGGATCTTCCAGTTTCTGAATTATATCCTCTACAAGTGCCTCTAACTTTGCCCTGGTCAGTTTCATATTCAAATGCTTTGGCCCAGATGCATCTGCTGTGATAAAAGGCAGGTTAATCTCGGTCTCCATCATGGTAGAGAGCTCGTGTTTTGCCCTTTCGGCTGCCTCCTTTAGTCTTTGCAATGCCATTCTATCCTGGCTCAGGTCCACTCCTGTCTCTTTTTTGAACTCCTTTACAAGGTAATCTATTATGCGATTATCTATATCCTCTCCACCCAAGTGTGTGTCACCATTCGTGGACCTGACCTCAAACACCCCGTCACCTAGCTCCAGTATGGAAATATCAAATGTTCCTCCACCAAAGTCAAATACTGCTATCTTTTCATCCTTTTTCTTGTCCAGTCCATATGCAAGTGCAGCGGCAGTGGGCTCGTTTATGATTCTCTTTACATTAAGTCCTGCTATCCTTCCCGCATCCTTTGTAGCCTGTCTCTGCGAGTCGTTGAAGTACGCAGGCACAGTTATTACTGCATCCTCTATCTTCTCGCCCAAATACGCCTCTGCATCTTTCTTAAGCTTCTGGAGCACCATCGCAGAGATCTCAGGTGGTGAATACTTGCGGCCCTCGACTTCAACGGCCGCGTCTCCGTTATCAGCCCTCACTATCTTGAAAGGCATCACCTTTATGTCACGTTGAACCTCTTGGTCATCGAACTTTCTACCTATGAGTCTCTTTATTGCATAAAGGGTATTCTCAGAATTGGTAATTGCCTGTCGCCTTGCAACCTGTCCGACCAGCCTTTCACCCGAGCTTGTGAATGCTACCACAGAAGGAGTAGTCCTTGCTCCCTCGGCATTTGGTATCACCTTGGCCTCTCCAGCCTCCATTATTGCCATGCATGAATTTGTTGTCCCGAGATCTATGCCCAGAATCTTGCCCATCTTATGCTTCCTCCCTATTGGTTTTTTCTATACCCTTGGAGACCGAAACCCTGGCAGGTCTCAGTACTCGATCATGAAGCATAAATCCCCTGACGATCTCATCTACTACGATTCCCTCTTCGAGATCATCCCTTTCCACCTGCATCATTGCCTCATGATATCTTGGGTCAAACGCTTCTCCCTTTGCTTTTATAGGTTCAACCCCGTGCTGTTTCAAGGTCTCCAGAAACAATTTCTCTATCATCTCCATTCCCTCGATAAAGTTACTATCATCGGGGTACATCTCCCTCCCAGTGGCAATCGCCTTCTCTATCGCATCGTAAACAACTAACATGTCCCTTAGAAGAGACTCGTTCCCAAATCGCACAATGTCGCGCCTTTCGCGCTCCAGCCTTTTTCGCATGTTGTCCATTTCAGCATGGGCCCTCAAGTACCTATCCTTTAGAGAAGCAACTTCATCTTTCAGCCTCCCTATGGTTACCTCTAAGTCCTCTTCTTCTGGCATCTTTTCTTCAGTTTCCTGTTTCATGACCTCTGGCTCTTCCTGCTTTTTAACTATTTCTTCCTTTTTATTCTTTTCGCTCATCTCAGAAATCCTCCAGTAAAAAACTCAAGACTTTTGCCACGTAGTCAACAAGGGGTATCACCCTGGAATAGTCCATTCTCATTGGTCCTATTACGCCAAGAGAACCAGCAGGGAGATTCCCCTTGTGATAGCTAGTTGCCACCACGCTGAAGTCCCTAACGCCAATGTTATAGAGATCGTCGCCTAAGAATACCTTCACACCTCTGCCACCAATGACCTTGTTAAGGATACGTACAATGCGTCCCTTATCCTCAAACGTCTTTACAATAACCTTTAGTTTCTCAAGATCTTCCATCTCGGGATGATCGAACAGGCTTTCCTTGCCCTCAATTAGTATATCAGGGGCCTCCTCCTTCTCCATCTCATCTAGCACCTTCATGCCAAGATCAGTGGCCTTACTTATAATCCTGTCAAAGCGAGCCTTCTCCCCGGACATCTCTGTTACAAGGCGATCCCTCATCTGCTGCACCGTGAGTCCCATGTATGTCTCATTAAGGTAATTGTTATACTTGATCAGCTCCGACTGGGGTATGTCTTCGCCATAGACAATATGGTTATAGACCATGCCTGTATTACTTACCAATATTACCAGTATCCTAGCCTTGTCCAGTCTTACAAATTCTATCTTCCTGAGAGAAAAGGCTGTTGGTTTCGGAAGTATAACTATGGATGCCTGATGTGAAAACTCCGTTAGCATATGGGATGCTTCATGGAGCAGGTTCATAAAGTCTGCAACATTGCTTGACATATGCCTGTCAATAGAAGTCTTATCCACGACGGGGATAGATTTCAACTCGAGGATTCTATCCAAGTAAACACGTAGGCCTTCGGGGGTAGGTATCCTTCCTGCTGACACATGGGGCTGGTAAAGATAACCCATGTCCTCCAAATCCGCCATCACATTCCTTATGGTGGCAGGGGACAGGTTAAGATTGTATTTCCTCGCAATAACCCTGGATCCGACAGGCTCGCCCGTCGAGATGTATTCCTGAACTATTGCGCCTAAAATACTCTTACCGCGTTCATCCAACAAATGCCCCATATATTAGCACTCACCCAACTAGATTGCTAACACTGTATATAAAGTCTCTTCCAATCAATGTCAACATGGAAACTCAGGCTCTCCCGGAACCGCCCTGCCTAATATCATTCTTCCAGCAGCCTTAGATAAATAATAACTTGGCATGATTAGACATTCTACAAAGGGCAAGGCAGCGAGGTGCCAAGTCAACGGGTAACCTACGACCTAGGTACCAGAGAACTCGGCTAAATATGATTGATATAAAATCAGAAATATTCTATTATCCACTTGGTGCAATATATGAAATCACTAAGCATAATTCTATTGACGTTTCTCCTAATCATATTCGGTATAAATAATACACAGCATTATGTGCTGTCTTTCCTAGATTATCAGCTCATGTTCTCATTTCCACTGTGGGCCTTGATCATGGTTTTCTTCTTTGCAGGGATGGTTCCCCTCTTTTTAACTGGAATATCAGAACGTGTGGCTTACAACAAGCGAATGAGAGAAATGAATCGTAGGATTGAAGAGCTTAGCAAAAAGAAGAGTGCTACTGGTGAAGAAACCGCAGGCGAAGATAGCGTATGAATCTCCGGATAGCCCTGGGTATACTATCTACCACCCATAAGTAGCTCAATAAGCTACCCCTAACAAGTCTTCCCCTTTCATCAGCACTAACCAACCATGGCGCAAGCTTAGCCTTTACCTTCAAGAAACCCATCCAGTCCAGTTTCCCTAGCACCTGCCTCAGGAATTTAGGCCATGGAACATAAAGGCTTGAACCAAAGTCGATCACATAGGGCATGCCCTCAGTATCGATTCCATAATTCCTCCTGTTCCTGAGATCCAGGTGTACAACACCCCTTGCATGAATATTACTGATAATCTCAGCGAGCTTGTCAAAATAAGACCTGCCTGGTCTTCTAGCTGTCTCTCTCAGGTTATCACCGTCCATGTACCTGGTTACAAGTGTGCATGGATCTGGCCTTCCTAGCAAGGTGGGTATACCCCGTACCCCATCCAATTTAGAGTAAATGAACGCTTCCCAGCTGACAAGGCATGCACCCACTACACGTACAGGTAAGATTTTATCCCTGTATGTCTTTTCTACGACGTATTCCGAACCAATCTGTTTTAGCCTGACTTCAGGACCATATACTTTTGATACCTTCACATCTAATCAATATCCTCGGCTGTATTGATTTCTTTACTATCTACATGCATTTTCACCGGAGACCTTGCATGCAGAAAACCACAAGGGCCCCCTTCTTCGCTTCTCCTTTATGACACCCCTCATGTATGAAGTGCTCGCGCCAAGGACCCCGTCTATAACAAGCCCTGGCGCAGAGGCATGAACTTTACCTCTGCTGTCCACAACGAACAAGGCACCTGCCATACCCGATCTGTTAGACCTTATTATCTTACCATTCCTGTCCATGAACATGTCAAACGCCAAAGTCCTATCAGGAAAGTGTATAAAGAATACCCAGTGACCTTCCATGTCAGAGGTCTTAAATGTCCTGTGTTCACTGGAGGTTTCAAGTTCCTGTATAACTACCTTCTTGGGCTTTGCCCTAGATAATAAAAGACCTGTAGAAATCTTATGCCTGGACATACCAAGAAACATAAAGGCAACTATAAGAACAGCTAATACCAGAAAAATTAGCACCTTCTTTGGCATCCACTTTCTCCCCTCGAGATTAAAACATGATAAGTCTACTTATTTAGCGTTGAACAAGTCAACATCTATTGTTAGCTTAGTCAACACAATGAAACACAAAAAGAAAAGCACTAGATATAGGAAAAACATGGGCAAGGGTTTCAGGTTCAGGGGCCGGGTAAGTTGGAATCCAAAGGGTTTCGCCTTCATAGTGGACTCGGACTCTGAATCAGACATATTTGTACCGAGACGTGACCTCTCCGGGGCAGTGGATGGAGACCTAGTGGAGGTCAGGACCCGAAGGGACAAAAAGGGCCTCAGGGGAAAGGTTACATCCATCGTACGACCTCGTGAACAGACTATAGGGGGCAACTATCGGAGGTTAGAGAAATGGGGTATGATCTTACCCTTTAAGCCGCTTCCATATAATATAATAGTACCATTCGGTTCAGAGAATAAAGCAAAAGATGGCGAGGCAGTAATAGCAAAGCTAGATCCAGTCAAGGCGAAACCAAGATCAAAGTCGCGAACAGCAATGGTAATAGACCGCTTGCGTGTACCTGAAAATGCAAGCTCCGACCTGGTACAGGTGGTATCAAGTTACGCCCTCCCATGGCTTTTCTCAAAAGGGGTTGAAAAAGCGGCAAGGGAGGTATCGAATATAGACTATGATAAAGAGGTGCAAAGCAGGCGCGATATAAGGAGAAGGGTTCTTTTTACTATAGATGGTAGAGATGCCAAGGATTTCGATGATGCAGTCGGCATTGAAAAGCTAGCCGACGGGACCTATCTCCTAACCGTGGCCATAGCCGATGTAACAGCCGTAATAGATGGATCACAAGAGCTAGACAAGGAGGCCTTTAAAAGATCATTCAGCGTATATTTCCCAGAGATTGCCATACCGATGCTGCCAGGGGTGCTTTCAAACGGAGAACTAAGCCTCAAGCCCGGAGAAGACAGGTTGGCCGTGGTAGTCGAAATAAGGCTGGGCAAACTAGGCAAGGTTATCGAACAGACTTGCTACGAGGCAGTTATACGCTCCAGGGCAAGGCTGTGCTACGAAGATATAGGACCTTACATGGAGGGCAAGGCCCCTTCTCCTATTGACGACCCGTTGATAATTGATGCGCTTCATACATTAAACAGGGTGGCCAATATACTTTACAGGAAAAGAAAATCAAGGGGCAGCCTAGACTTCGACCTACCCGAGATAGGCATAGAGATGAATACCGAAGGGACAGTTACGTCCATATTTAAAAGGGAGAGGGACCCATCACAAAAGATCATTGAAGAGTGCATGATACTTGCAAACAGGGCCGTGTGCAAGATCTTAGTAAAGCATAGGATGCCTGTACTCTACCGCGTGCACGAACCACCTTCAGAGAGTGATATAGCGAGACTAAAAGAAACACTGGAGGTCGTTGGCATAGACAATCATTACCTAGATAAGCTCAAAAGGGCAACGAAAGAGGTAAAGACCCTTAACAAGGCTTTACAGGAAATAACTGATAGCGTCTACAATAGCGAGATCGAGACCTTCATAAACAGACAGATACTGCGTTCTTTGAAACAGGCAGAGTATTCAAGCGTTGACAAGGGACACTTCGGCCTGGGCTTTGACAAGTATCTACACTTTACATCTCCCATAAGACGTTACCCTGACATCATAATACACCGCTTACTCAAAAAGGTTATAAAAGGCCAAGGCATGGCAAAGAAAGAATTTAACAGGTGGCAGGCATATCTTAAGAAGATATCGCCCACCATCTCGGAGAAAGAGAGACTGATACAGGATGCTACTATGCAGATCATAAGGCTGAGGAAAACTAGGTATATGGAAGGTCACCTAGGCGAAAGGTTCAAGGGTGTGATAAGTGGCATACAACCTTACGGCATATTTGTAGACATCCTGGATCCACCCGTCGAAGGTCTTATACCTGAGGCTGAGATAGCTGGAGCTAGGATATCTGTAGACAGGTCAGTCAAACTAAAAGAACGTTCGCTCAAGATAGGTGATCTCATAGATATCCTGGTGGCTGGTGTGGATAGTCGACAGGGCTATATAGATCTTTCTCTAGAATAGGATAAAGTTTACCTTATGTCATCAGGACCCAATTTTCTGAAAGGAAGGCCAAGGCTCTGGGCAACGCCCATGTGCGTGACTTTTCCCATGTAGGTATTAATACCCCTCAATAGTGCACTATCTTCTTTAACAGCTTTACCAAGACCTTTATTTGCAATATTTAATGCATAGGGTAGGGTTGCTTCTGCCAGTGCAACGGTAGATGTAAGCGGTACAGCGCCAGGCATGTTGGTTACACAGTAATGTACAACCCCGTTATCCACAAAGATAGGGCTATCATGATAAGTGGGTCTGGAGGTCTCGCAACATCCTCCCTGGTCTATTGCTACATCAACAATAACAGATCCCTTTTTCATGAGAGAGATATGCTCCTTCTTTATTAACTTCGGAGCGGACCAACCTGGAATAAGGACCGCTGCTATAAGGAGATCGGCCTTTTTAAGACACCTCTCTATGTTGTAAGCAGCGGAATAAATTGTCTCAACCCCCGAATCGAAGATATTATCAATGAACTTCAACCTCTCCTTGTCTATATCCAATATGCTAACATGGGCACCCATACCATGGGCTATCTTTGCAGCATTGAGCCCCACTGTCCCGGCGCCCATTATCATTACTTCCGCCCTTGGTACACCTGGTACGCCTCCAAGTAATATGCCTCTACCCCCATAGGTGCTCTCCAGATACTTTGCACCTTCCTGAACCGCTAGCCTACCTGCCACCTCGCTCATGGGTTCCAGCAAGGGCAGATGACCATTGTTAAACTGAACAGTCTCAAAAGCGACTGATGTAATACCCTTCTCCAGAAGTACCTTTGCAAGTTTACCTGCCGCAGCAAGATGAAGAAAAGCGTATAGGATCTGGCCCTCCCTCAATAGATTATACTCCTCTGGCAAAGGCTCCTTAACCTTGTATAGCATCTCAGAGACCTTAAACAGCTCTTCATGGGAGTTAACAATGACTGCACCTGCCTTGGTATAATCATCGTCCTGAAACCCGGCACCAAGTCCAGCGTCCTTTTCCACATAAACCTCGTGCCCAGCATCCCTTAAGAGCCTAGCCCCATCAGGTATCAGGGCTACCCTATTCTCCAGCCTTTTTGTTTCCTTCGGGATGCCTATCTTCATGTGTTCCTCCTATCATGGCTTCTTTATATGCAATATAATATGCTATTGAATAAATAAAATCAACATAAATTTACTTTAAATATAAAAAAATACATTTTTTTGTATCTAAAAAGTATAATAGCATGCTAATAACTACTCAAAAGATAAGAGTTGACCTTGAATCACTTGTATATTATTGTTATCTAGCAGATTACAGGATCACTTGAGAACCATGGGCTTTGCTTTACTTAAATTAAGGATTTTTAATGCATGCTGGTTATGCAAGTATGTCTTTGGAATACAGGAGCAATTATGCTAATCACGACCCTAGTTGTCACCGAGTTCATGACGAATTGTTTTATACTAGGAGACGAGGCAACCAAAAGGGCCATAGTAATAGACCCAGGTGGCGAGGGGCAAAGGATTATAGCAGAGATCGAGGCGCAGGCTTTTAGTTTGGTTGGGATCGTGAACACTCATGCACATGTCGACCACATAGGTGCCAACAGGGATCTAAAGGATTACTTCAATGTAGATATAATGATGCACCAGGCAGAACTACCTGTACTAAAGGTCGCTTCAAAGATGGCGAGACTTTTCGGGGTCAATATTGACCAGCCTCCAAACCCCAGCAGATTTCTGGAGGAGGGAGACAAGGTTGTTTTCGGGAACACCTACCTTGAGGTGCTGCACACGCCAGGCCATTCACCTGGTGGTATATCACTTGTCTCCCGCAGCAACAAATCCTGCTTTGCAGGGGATACTCTCTTTGCAGGATCTATAGGAAGAACAGATCTCCCAGGTGGCGATTACGACACCTTGATAAATTCCATAAAGAGCAAGTTGCTTCCACTCGGTGACGATGTTACGGTGTATCCTGGACATGGGCCCGCGACAACCATTGGAACCGAAAGGAGGTTTAATCCATTTTTATAAGGAGGAAATTATGAAAAAGAGTACTGCTGTTTATTTTGCCATCATAACCCTTGCCATAGGATCCATACTGGCTGGATGCGCCAAGATGCAGGAGATAGCCAGCAAGAATATAAAGTCATCCCAGCGTACAGCACCAAAACCAAAGTATCTGGATTTCCCGGATATACTAATACCTGGAGAGATGAACAAGGACAATGGTGAGACGTTCATCATGGACAGGTATGGCAGGTTGGTAATAACCGGCCGTGTCAGTAGCCAGTCTCTAAAGAAATTTTTCATTGCCTCTATGCCCTCGGATGGGTGGCGCCTTCTCAACAAATACAGCTACGGAGACTCTATAAAGCTATTTTTCTCTAAGCCAGGCGGCATATGCACCATACTCATAACTGAAAACCCGCTCGGGACAAGGGCAGAGATATGGAGAACACTACAGAAAACGGAATAGAAAAGCCATCAAAACCTAAGAAAACGGTTTTAATAGGCATAACCGGGGGTATTGCTGCCTACAAGGTACCTATGGTAGCTAGGGGCCTCATTGCCCTAGGCATGGATGTATATGCTATAATGACCAAGTCTGCAACTGAATTTGTCACCCCAACAACGCTCAGCTCCCTTACAGGACATCCTGTTTACACGGATCTGTTCGAAGGGAACATCGCATCAAATAATATCAATATCAACCATATAACGCTTGCAGACAAGGCTGATCTTATACTTATCGCCCCAGCCACGGCAAATACAATAGCCAAGCTGGCACACGGTATAGCTGACAACCTACTTACATCAACCGTGCTTGCTGCTACATCACCCGTACTGGTATGCCCCTCGATGAATGTAAACATGTACACAAACAAGCTAACACAAGACAACATATCCATGCTCGAATCAGCTGGCATGTACGTACTGGAGCCTGGAGAAGGGGAGCTGGCATGCGGCTGGAAGGGCAAGGGAAGATTGCCGGAGCCCGAAAGGATAGTTCTTGAGGCAAGGAAGATTATCTCCACAAATGATCTATCAGGCATCAAAATACTCATAACATCAGGCCCCACCTTAGAGGATATCGATCCTGTAAGGTTTATTACAAACAGATCAACCGGTAAAATGGGACAGGCCATTACAGAGGCCGCATGCCTTAGGGGTGCTAGCGTAAAGGTCATAACAGGGCCTGTAAACGTAAACTATGCACCGTGGGCAAAGGTCATAGAGGTAAGATCTGCAAATGATATGTTCAATGCGGTGAAAGAACATCTCGACTGGGCAGATGTTCTGATAATGGCGGCAGCCGTGGCAGATTTTGTGCCCTCTACATACAAAAAACAAAAGATTAAAAAGCTAAACTCTGTTACATATAAACTTGAACTAACGTCAAGCACTGATATACTGGCAAGCATAAAAGATAAGAAGGGTAAGAAAATCTTCGTTGGTTTTGCAGCAGAAACCAACAGCCTGGAAAAAAACGCGGGGAAGAAACTAGAAGCAAAGGCACTTGACCTTATAGTTGCCAACAAAGTGGGAAGCAAGGGTAGCGGTTTTGCCTCAGATACTAATACAGGTAGCATCATCTCCCCATCAGGCACTGTCCAGAGATTTAAACTCATGCCCAAGCAGAGACTCGCTAATAAGATTCTTGACTTGGTAGCGGAGCGCCTGGTTTGAAAAATTCACTAATAGGGACATTAAAAGAAGAAATATCCTGGATTGGAGATCTTGTCATCCTGCCACCAACAAGAACAACCAATACCAAGAACAGCAGCATGGAATCCATCCGGACTGAGATAGGTGATTGTAGAAGGTGTCCCCTATGGAAAACCAGAAGCAACATCGTATTTGGAGAAGGGAACACAGATGCCAGGGTCATGTTCATAGGAGAAGCACCGGGTGCTATGGAGGACAGGACAGGGAGACCCTTTGTAGGGCCCGCGGGAAAGTTACTTACAGATATAATAGAGAAAGGCATGGGTATCCCTAGGTCTAAGGTCTATATTGCAAACATATTGAAGTGCCGACCACCGGGTAACAGGGATCCACTCCCAGGAGAAGTTGAAAAATGTATAGGATTTCTCCATGAACAGATAGGGGTGGTTAGGCCTGAGATAATCGTTGCGCTCGGAAGGGTTGCAACTCAAAACCTGCTGGTAACTAGTACACCACTAAGCAAACTAAGGGGCAGATTCCATGATTTTATGGGCATAAAGTTAATGCCCACATATCACCCTAGCTATCTGCTACAGAATCCATCAAAAAAGAGGGACGTATGGGAAGATATAAAAAAGGTGTTAAAAGAATTGGGCTTACCAGTACCCACTTAGGTACAATAAAAAGCAGGCTGTTCATAATCTCCGTCATGATTATGCTTCTACCCCTGAGAGCGCTGGCGTCAAGTGTCGTGCAACTTAATGTAAATGATGCCATTACCCCCCCTATAGCATCGTATATCTCCGAAAACATAGATTATGCTATAGCAAGCGGTGCATCAGCTGTTATAATCCAGCTTGACACCCCGGGCGGCCTGGACACTGCAATGAGAAAAATAGTAAAGAAGGAGATGAATTCCAATATACCTGTGGTTGTGTATGTGGGACCAAAAGGGGCAAGGGCCGCATCTGCAGGTGCTATTATAACGATAGCCGCCGACATTGCTGCTATGGCACCCGGAACAAATATTGGTGCAGCTCACCCCGTTAGCATAGGCACCTCCGGTGAGAAATCGGGGGAAAACAAAACCATGGTTGAAAAGGTTACTAATGATGCCGTGGCGTACGTACGTAGCATCGCCCGCATGCGTGGAAGAAATGAGAAATGGGCGGAGGCTGCCATACGTAAAAGCATATCAACCCCGGCAGAGGAAGCGCTGAAAAAAGGTGTAGTGGACCTGATTGCAAATAACCTTACTGATCTCCTTACCAAGCTTGATGGAAGGAAGGTGAAAAAGAATTCAACCACCTTTGTCCTAAAGACCAAGGACGCTACCATAGTAAAAAGACCCATGGGATTCAGATACCGGCTACTTTCAAAGATATCAAATCCTAATGTGGCCTATATACTCATGATGATAGGTCTTGCAGGTCTGTACTTTGAATTGGCCAGTCCGGGTGCCATACTTCCTGGGGTGATAGGCGGTATCTCACTCATACTGGCATTCTTTGCCTTCAATACCCTACCAGTGAACTACGCAGGGATCGCATTGATCTTGCTTGCCATCATATTGTTCATAGCCGAGATCAAGGTTCCAAGCTTCGGATTACTCACTGTGGGAGGCGTGATATCTTTCATACTTGGTTCAATACTCCTCTTCAGGACGCCAGAGTTATATGCCAGAGTATCAATGGGCGTCATACTACCCATTGCCATTCTTTTTTCTGCCTTCTTCGTCATATGCATATACCTAGTCATCAAGGTACACAGTAGACCAGCGGTGACTGGCATGGAAGGCCTCATCGGTGAAGCAGCAGAGGTCTATATCTGGAATGAACAAGGCAATGGCCAAGTATTTTGCCACGGCGAATACTGGCATGCCAAAGGCCCTGGAAACCTCAAACCAGGTGATACGGTAAAGGTTAAAGATGTCAAGAACTTGAAGTTGATTGTTATACCTGGAGAAGGCAACAATGATTAACAAGCTGAGATCAGCATAATGCTAGTATCAAATCATAAAAAAGGGGCCTAAGGTATGGTAAGCAACACAAGTGAAAAAATACATACAAGGAGTATAAATATTTCCACCTATGACATTGGCGATGACACAGTTTTGGTGGAGGGCACATTAAGAGACGAAAGGTTAAGGACCACATATTCGTTAACCGCTGGAGAGACCTTCCCTCCTGGGGTTATACATAACCTCAAGATAAGGCTACTCGTGAGGGGTAAAGACCTTGTCGTGCAGGATGTTGACGTGGATATGATAGACGTACCTAGTGATGAGTGCATAAAAACAAGGGAAAGTCTTAAACCACTTGTGGGACATCGGATTGCTCCTGGTTTCACATCCTGGGTAAAGGATACGCTCGGAGGTCCGAGGGGGTGCACTCATCTTAACGCCTTGCTCTTGGCCATGGCCCCTGCCGTAGTCCAAGGATACTGGGCACTAAAGGCAAGTAAACCAATATCCATTGAGTCCATGTGGGATCTTCCTGACCCTAGCTACCTTATTGATACATGCTGGGTCTGGAGAAAGGATGGTCCGCTGGTAAAAAAAATGGCAGACACGCTAAAAAAAACAACCAAAAGATAAAATACATCTGCCACGGCTATACCCAGCTGTAATGTAAGCATACTTGAACTAAATGTAGTTACCTAGTATACTAGGTAACTACATACGTTGCTTTAATTATGATAAATTTTAATGTCTACAAAAGGCAAGGATGAGTTATGGGAAAAGGGGACAGAAAAACCAAGAGAGGTAAGATCTGGAGAGGGACTTACGGACTAAAACGCAAAAGAAAGAAAAAGACATCAGACACACAGCCCAAGTCCTGATCCTGTATAAATCTTAATTAAGAAATATTTTACTGAATTCGCTACCACTATTACTGTTTAATTGTAACCCTCTGATTATAGGCGTTTATAAGATCCCTCCTACTTATCATGCCTATTACTTTCCTTGGGTTCACTGGATCCACTACCGGAAGTTCCTCAAGATCCTTAAGTGAAAACTTTCTTAGGACACTGCTAAGGTCTTCATCTGGCCTAACGGTTATCACGTCTTCAGTTGCTATATCGCTCGCTATCACAAGGTTTGCCAGTATCTCGTCCGTTAGTATCCGTCTGACGTCATGTATGTCGAATACACCTGTCATCAGGCCAGATGAATCAACAACTGGGTAATAGGACGACCTGCTTCTAGTTATAAGGTCCACTATGTCCCTTAAAGGGGCATTCTCCTTTACGAGTGTTACCTCGGAAGGTATCCTTACAGCATCCCTGACCGTTAGCCCTTCTAGGACGTCCATTATGAAGTCACCCTTGTGCGCAGGGGAATCAATACGCGTAGGAACTTGCTTTTCGTATATGGTAAGTTTTCTTAGGAATAGAAACGCAGTGGTACATACCAGCATTAATGGCGGCAGCAGTCCATAGTTTCCACTAAGCTCACACACCATTATAAGGGTGGATATAGGTGTATTAGCCGCACCCGCAAAGAAACCGGCCATACCAACTATTACGTATGCATTAGGATTACTAACCACGCCTGGGAACAAGTGGTGCGCGACTCCACCAAAGGCACCTCCTAGCATTGCCCCGATTACCAGGGACGGGGCAAAAACTCCACCGCTACCACCGGATGATATGGTAAACGAAGTTGCAAGTATCTTTGCTATGGCGAGCACAAGCATCAGACCTATGGCTAGCTTGCCATATATTGCAAGCTGAATCCAACCGTAGCCAGATCCCAGTACCTGCGGGTAGAAAAGGGCCAGTAGGCCGAGCAGCCCCCCACCGATCGCAGGTTTAAAATGTGGTGGTATCGGTATCTTCTTAAAAAATCTGTCTCGCATGCCATAAAACGTGGCCACGTAAAAATAGCCCAGGCCAGCGCAGGCAATGGCGAGTAAGAAATAAAAGACAAACTCTATGGGATTGCGAAAGCTGAAATCAGGCGTGTGGAATAATGAACCCCATCCCACTATGGATGCAAAGACTGAATAGCCCACTATGGAAGAGATAATGGCCGGTATAATGGCCTCGTATTCAAACTCTGCCTCGGTGTATATTACCTCGGCAGCAAACAGGGCTCCCCCAAGTGGTGCCCTAAAAATGCTACCTATTCCACCGCCAATGCCAGCGACAAGCATTGTCCTACGCTCTTTATCGGTGAGACCAAGCTTAGTGCCCAGATAGGACGCAAACCCTGCACCAATCTGCGCTATAGGACCCTCTCTGCCAGCAGACCCGCCAGAACCAATGGTAATGGCAGATGCGATGATCTTGATGAATGGCACCCTAGGCCTTATTATTCCCCTCTTCTCATGAAACGACTCTATCGCAGCATCCGTGCCGTGACCCTCTGCCTCAGGGGCCCATGTGTAAACAATAAAACCTGCAATCAGCCCCCCTATCATGGGTATAAGGGCGAGAACCCAACTAATCCCACTCTTGTGAGTGAATATGTGATCCATCAGGACAGGATACAAGGGTATTACCTCACCTGTTGCTTCATCAATAGTGGGTGGCGTATAACCTGCAAGGTGTATGAGGAAAAAATTCGTTCCGAGTTTAATTAGGTAGAAAAAGCAAAATGCCCCGAGACCAGATACTACCCCTATAACCATGCTTAAGAATATCAGTTTTGTGATACGCCTCAGGTCGAGAGAAGTAGTATCAATATTCGACATCAAGTCTCCAACTATTTGTAATTATACCCGACTTCATGCTATGAAGATAACGATTACTCCTTAATAAGGGCAATATTCGCTTGCACAATCCTACACAATAAACCTATAACCGAACTGGCATGCAAAATCAATCTTAATACCCATGTAAGACAGTGTAACCTTAACTAAGCCAACCTTGTCCTCTATACTCTCATAACGTTACCGGCCAAGAAAATTTAATGCTTTGCAAAGCACATTAAGCAATAAACTCCTTGCTTCGTGGTATATAACAGTACCCATATACTCCCTAAGCCTTTAAGGTTGTCCGGACACGAAGGTTTGTGATAATTATCATAATGCCAATAAAGGTTTCAAATAACTGCCGGGGTGGATTCGCATGGTAACTGTTGGTGGAAGGGCTCATAATCTCGCAGAAGTCATGGATATCTGCATGTTAGGCTATCCTTTTGTCGAGTATTCACTTCTGGACCCACCAAGGGTTGAGAAAGAATTAGAAGAATTAAATAATCTCAAGGAGATCTATAACGTTAAATTCATGGCGCACTATCCCAATGAGGATAATCCATTTGATCCAAAGGTATTAAAAGAAAAGTTTGTCCCCAGAATTAGAAAGCTCGTAGATCTCTCCACTAGGCTGGGTATTAAAAAGGGGACATTCCACTTCTGGATGGATAGAAGATGGGTATCACAAGCCCTTTTAGACAAAAAGATATCCCTTGTTGAAGAGATGGTCTCATATGCGAAAGACAGGGGCGTAGTATTATGCATAGAAAACCTCAGCGAAAGATACGATAGTTTTGGCAGTGCTTTCGATGCTGTACCTGACCTCATGATGACCCTTGACATAGGCCATGGACAGTTACTTGCTAACACAAATACGTCCTTTGATTTCATAGATAACTACTTCAACAGGATACAACATGTACATGTACATGACAATTACGGCGGTGTTAGCGTCAAGGACGACTTGCACCTGTGCCTGGGAGATGGAGTAGTGGATTACCCGGCCATATTTACTGCCCTTAAAAAAAGGGGATACGATTCCACCATAAGCATGGAGGTAAAGGTAAAGGACATGCCGAGGACGAGAAAAGAAGTAGAACGCTACATGGTATAACAGGAAAACATGGGTATAAAAAAATTATCACATATAGAAATTCTTAGCCAATTATCTATGTGCGGGACTAGCTAAAAGATGTACGACCCAGTATCTAAGAGGTCCAAGATGCTCAATGCCAACTGGATCATACGGGGAAAAGTGGATAAGGGCGTATTCTCGGATCTCAAATTTAGCCCGGCATTCAGGTCACTGATGAAGATAAGGGGTTTAAAAACAGCTGAGGATATAATGCATTTCGTTGCACCAAGCCTGGGTGACCTACGTGATCCAGTACTTATGAAGGGCATGCATAGGGCATGCGAACGGATCTCAAGGGCACTCATTGGGGGAGAAAAGATTGGTATCTTTACTGATTATGATGTCGATGGTGTCTGCAGTGCCGCATTGATATACAGGTTTCTGCTCAAACTTGGTTATCCAGCACCTATTGTATTTATACCTGACAGGGCCATGGATGGCTACGGACTCAATAAGAGAGGGATAGATGAACTGCATGCCAGGGGAGTAAGCCTACTCATAACTGCCGACTGCGGCATAAATGCCCTTAAGGAGGTAGATCATGCAAAATCACTAGGTATGGATGTCATCATAACCGATCACCACGAACCAGATATGAACCTCCCGGATGCCTACAGTATTATCAACCCCAAGCAGGGAGACTGTCCTTTCTCTGACCAGGACCTATGCGGTGCAGGTGTGATCTTTCACCTCATTGTGGCGTTAAGGTCCTTCTTGAGAGATAAGGGAGTGGAGAACCTGCCAAACCTCAGAGAAGACCTTGACCTAGTGGCGATGGCCACCATAGCGGATGTAGTGTCACTAACTGGCATCAATCGTATACTCGTCAAGGAAGGCCTTAAGGTACTCAACGAGGGTAATCGTGCAGGTATTTCTGCACTTGCAGATGTTTCAGGTATAAGAAGCACGGTAATTGCCAGGGATATCGGGTTTATACTAGGGCCTAGGATAAATGCCGCGGGGAGAATATCCAATGCCTATACATCATTTGAGCTGCTCACAACGGATGACCCACAAAAGGCACGAGAGATAGCCATGCAACTGCATGTGCTCAACAGGCAGAGACAGGTCGAGGAACAAAAGGTCTTTAAAGAGGTGCTTACAATAGTGGAGGAGAATGGAAATGCAGGTGAAGCCATCGTAGTGGCAGGAACAAACTGGCATAGAGGTGTTATAGGTATCGTTGCTTCTCGTATCTCCGAGAGGTTCTCAAAACCTTCTATAATAATATCAATAGCAGATGGTATTGGCCAGGGGTCTGGTAGATCAGTAGAAGGGATAGATCTGTACAAGGCTGTCTTTAAAGTCTCACACCTGCTGAATTCATTCGGCGGCCATACAATGGCGGTTGGAATCAACATTGATGCAGAAAAAATACTTTCCTTTTCAGAGGCATTGAATTCCGTGTTGGCAGCAGAGAAAACAAAGCATAAACCTGACGTAATAGTTGACATGGAGATATCGAGCCAAGACCTGACCCCAGGCCTGCTAGATGAACTCGAGATGATGGGCCCGTTTGGCATAGGCAACCCTGAGCCTATTTTCATGATTCCTAGAATGAGGATAGTGAACATACAGAAATCGGGCAATAATGGTTTTAACATGGTACTTAAGCAGAACAACAGGATATTTAACGCTGTATTTCACTCTAAGGGCCTTGCTCGCGAAGATATACCGAGAGTAGCAAACATTGCATTCACTCCCTATAAAAAACGCCTCAATGGTTATAATTATCTTTATCTGAATGTAAAAGCGGTATCGCCTGCTTAGAATACTTAAAATTGTTAGCGATTTCTTTTTGTGCATATATATATTGAGTTACCACGGGATTTGGCCACAGTGGTACGTAGAGACCCGGCCTTGATATGTATACTAGAGCCACGACAGTTACCAGGAGCAGTATGTACGCAAAGACTTTCTTCAAACCTGCAAACACTGTCTGCATCTTAGAAAACCTGTCTGATCCTTTTATGGTTTCCTTTGGGAACACCTCTATTAGAAAGGCATCCATTAACCTCACGATCGAGCTTAGCACGTCGTGACGTGTTTCCAGGGATTCGTTTATAAGGGTGTCTATAGTCTTGTTACCGTCAATCAGGTCGTATATACGTATGTCTTTGTCAGTAAGCTTAAACTTTTGAACTATGCCCTCTGTGACAGGCATTATAACCACGGGGTAGTAATCCAGCGGTGGTACCTTTTGTTCTACTAGCGGCCACTCGTCAATGCTTCTCAATGTATCCAGCATTATATTCTCGGCCTGAGCATTGCATTCAATCATTTCTCTGGAAGCGTTTACCCCTTCTTCAAACCTGTAATTCCCCTCCCCCCACCTGAGGATATCAAAGAATAGATCCCTCAAGACTACGTTAGTAATCTTATCCAGCAAGGCCTTGCTCAGCTTGTTCTGGGCTATAAGAATATCGACCCAATTAAGACTCTCCTTTTCGCCTCCCTTTGCTACCTCCAAGTCTTTATGCTTAACAAAACCTCCATCGACCAGTATCTTGACCCTTGGGTCTGCATCCCATGAATCAGAATATATGCCCCTTATATAGCCATCGCTGAAAAAGATAGATATCTTAGCCCTGGGTGCATTAACAACGAGAGTTCCAGTTTTCATCTGTTGATTTATGAGCTGAAATATCTCTGTTACGCCAAAACCTTTTAAGGTACCTACTAAAGACATGTTATACCCCCTTTGCCCCTGGAGGCATTGAGTAAGCACGCCAATAAAGGACACCTAGGATGAACATCCCTAGCATCCTTATGGCTGGCCTTACATCAAGACCAGATGGAACTAAAGAATAAACGAACTGGCCACCTGTTATGATCAGTACAAGTGACAGTCCAAGCATGTAAATCCTAGTGACGCCTATGCTTGTCCTATCCCCCACAATAGAGCCTAGACCTGGCATGGCCAATTCTAGCCTTGCAGTATAGGCGCTCATTAACAATCTGTATTTCTTTACCTCCGATATCTTCTGAGTAAGGACATTTTCGAGCTTCTTCTTGGATTTCATATCGAGCCAATGACACTGTAGGCATAAAGAATGTCCATGCGAAGAACTAGAACCCACATAATACAACCTACCGCACCTAGAGCATCTCTTGGTAAACCGCTCCCTTGGTATGTGCTCGAGTATAAGGATTACAATACAGGCAACCATGCCTATGAGTGGCGCATACACTTTCTTTAATAATCCAAAACCCATGGCCCACAATGCCTCTGATGCCCTGCTAAGATCCTCTGAGGGTGTCATCTCTCTGTAGATAAGCCTTCCCACAGGAATCCTTTCTTCTATAAACGTGTGCTCTATATCCTTGTCTCCCCTTGAGAGGAAAGCACTTACCCGCATGGGATCAATCTTGCTTGCAAGTCCAAACTCCTTGTCCGCATCGTATAGATTATAAGTCTTCTGATAGATCCTACTCATGTTATAATGGTAGATGACCGAATGCCTATTAAGAGCAATGGCATCTTTTAACGCGGTGATAGCCTCCTGATACCTCGACATGCCTGCAAGTGCTATGGCCAGGTTATTATAGAACCTCGCATTGGTAGGCTCCAGGTCAAGGGCATGCTTGAGAAGATCTACGGCATGTGTAAAATTACCACGCCTTTTTTCCACAAGGGCCATAGTATTCATGGGCTCAGCATCGTCGGGATGAGAAGCGATCCACGATGTTAAGGCAATAACATCTTTAGGCTTAGCCATATTGTTCTCTGTCAGGTATATCTCTTTGTCTACATGAGTTGTCCCGTAGGTAACGAATCCGCCTCCCACATGGGCAATCCAGCCTGATATGAACACAAGGAATATGAAGATCATTACTAGCTTCTTCTCTGCTTTGGCCAAGTATACCCAGAATACAAGAAACCACCAGAGAACGAACCACAATACACCGGCCCTGAAAAAGTATGGTAGCATGAGGATAAACCCTATCCACAGGTTCAATGCCAGATTGCTTAGATCAGCGCTTATTATGTTTTTAAGATCATTCCTTATATGAGATGTATATTTGACTATGAAACAGATGCCAATCAGTGTAAACAACAGTATTGTAGCCAAGACAACAGAAAGGTAAACATCGCCTAATACTGCAGATGAACATGGCCATAAATCAAATAGCCTTTTGATATAACCGATCGGTAATATACCTGCAGTTGAATACACACCTTCAACCCTCTGGTATTAAGCTATCTATCTTTATCGCCAAGTCCATGGTATATGTTGCCCCGTCTCCTTCAAACTTGATCCTGACCGGTATACTAATTGCGTTATTAGAAATAATTCTAGCATCACCCGTGCCAACGATCTGTATACGTCCACCCTCTACCGGCTTTGCTCCATCATTCTCCCTAGTTGCAGGGCTGACTACATCCAAGGTCCTTTCTTCTCCAGGCTGTTCCCGTGGCCTGACATCGTTTATGACATCTCTTTTTACCTGCTCTCCGTTGCTACCCTTCTCTATATACTTTAAAACCATCCTCGTGGCTGTGGTAAGTGTCTTCAGAACCCCTTCACCCGTTGTGGCAACGGCCTCAAAAAAGGGATACCCGTCAGGATTTAAAACCTGGTTCATCTCTGAAACGGGCATAACGTCTGGCAAATCTCTCTTGTTGTATTGAAATACAAGGGGGAGCTGCTTAATACTTTTGCCATAGTAATTGAGGTTTTCCTCCAGGTTCTTGAGACTTTCTATATTTTCCTCCATCTTATCTCTCTGTGAATCCGCAACAAAGACCAGGCCATCAACACCAGTGAGTACAGCCCTCCTAGTTGAATTATAGTAAACCTGTCCAGGCACTGTGTAGAAATGGAGCCTAGTTTTGAAACCCTTTATGTTCGAGATCTCGACAGGGAGGAAGTCAAAGAAAAGCGTGCGGTCAGCCTCTGTTGCCAGAGATACCAACTTACCCTTTTGTTCGGGTTTTATACTCGTATATATGTACTGGATATTGGTAGTCTTTCCACACAGGGAAGGGCCATAATATACTATCTTTGCCGATATTTCTCTCTTTGCATAGTTTATAACCGCCATATCAGCCCTCCCCTGCGAGCTTCGCTATCTCATTCTCTACATCTCTGAAATCCCTGTGTTCTTTCTGAATTTCTCTAAATATCGACAATGCACGATCTGTTTCCCCCATTGCCTTATAGGTCTGACCAATCTCATAAAGTATACCCATCTTCATCTCCTGGGAGGCTTCTTCGAGTGTAGCTGCTTTCTTAAATGTCTCTATAGCATCCCTATGAAGGCCCCTTTCCCTTAAAGTCACACCGAGCATTGTGTAGGAGTCAAAGAGCTTCTCCCCGGTTGATATCACTCTCTTAAATGCATCAATCGCCTCGTCAAGGAGACCTGTCTCTCTATAGGCAAGACCCATATTGTACAAAAACAAAGGATCGTTTGCGTTCTCATCCATAGCACTGTCCTCTATGGCCTTGAACACGGTCTTGACATCAGTGATATCGTCATTCTCAGACCCACCCATTGCTACAGTATCATGGATATCTAGCATATCTATCTCTTTGTCCAGCTCGTCCTTGAGATCAAAAAAATCAGTACCCTGGACCTGTGGACTATGCGTTGCATTTGGCATTCCTTCCAACATGGCCTTTTCCTTCACCTCGAACTTATCTACCTTTTTGTTTAGTTCCTTCAGTGCTGGATCAAGCTCAGCGGCCTTTTGCATAAATGCTATTGCCTCTTCCTCATTGCCTTCCTGCTCCATGAGCTCGGAAAGCTTTACATATTGATTTGCCGCCTCTCTAACAAAGCCCTGCATCTGGTAAAGCTCGGCCAGTTTCTCATGTGCAACCTTCCAGGTGGGCAATAGCTTCTGAGCCTGCTTGTAAAGCGCTGTTGCCTTTGGATAAAACCCCCTATCACTGTAACTGTCAGCTAGCATTACATATATCTCGGCTGCGTTCTCCGGGTCATTTGATTTAAGATAGAGATCGCCTAGTTTCTTCATAAGATTGAGGTCACTAGGGCGTTTTTCAAGGGCTTCCTTGCATTCACGTAGATCCTTTGAAATCTTTTTCTTTCCAAAAAGATGGTCAATAAATCCCATTTTTCTCTCTTACCCTTCCTGCCCTAGATTACCTAGGTGGTATATTGATTCATCGGTGTTAACACCTTCAAACTTTAGGTACACAATGTGCTTGAAAGATAGGTCCATTGGGGTTATCTATAAGATATAATTTATTAATTTAACCCGAGTGTTTAACCCTGAAAGAAAAGGAGCCATGTATGATCGAGTTTGTACATCCTGTATTGAACGAGGAGGTAAATGCCATAGGAGGGCACTACGTGATAACAAAGGAAAAAAAACTCGCATACAAGGACAAGCAAATTCTCTATTTTCTGGGGTACGGGGTTGTAGATACATCTTGCTGTGGATCCTCAGGCTGTGGATATGCAATCGTGCCTGGCTTTATCAAAAAATGGCATACAAAGTTAACACCTGATACAAAGCAGTATGTCTCCCAGGTAGAGCCTATAGATGAAAACCTGCATCCTGAGATAGCAAGGATTATAAGGTCAAAAGAGGGTGTATTGCAGGTGCACTTCATGGTTGCTACAGGCGACAGGAAGGTAAGTTATTAATAGCCTGATTAATAAGGAAAACAACTTTCAGTAGAGTTCACACGCCATTCGGATTCAATTACAAGGGTTATTTTAGCCTCTTAGTGAGGGGCAGGTACAGGATGCATATGTTAAAGGAAGACCATGACTACCGTGAAGTCGAAGGAACCCTAGACCATATAGTATACTTCAACAGCTCAAATGGCTGGAGCGTAATAAGGATCATATCAAAAGGTAGGAAGATAACGGCAGTTGGTAACCTGGCCGGAATACAGCCGGGTGAACACTTGAAACTAAAAGGTAAATGGGTACATAACCCTGTATATGGGCCACAGTTTCAGGTCTCAAGTTTCTCAAGCCTAAGGCCAGCAACAACAGAAGGCATAGAGAAATACCTGTCCTCGGGCATGATACGAGGTATTGGCAGGGAGATGGCAAAAAGGCTCGTGGGAACATTTGGAGAGGCCGTGCTTGATATGATTGAGAATCATCCAGAAAGGCTTACACAGGTGGATGGGATAGGCCCAGTAAGGGCCGGAAGAATCGTTGATGCATGGAAAAAGCAAAAAGATATTAGGGAGGTCATGATACTTCTACAATCCTACGGCGTCTCGAGTGCTTATGCGCCAAGGATTTACAAGGCCTACGGCAAAGACACCATAGGTATATTACACGATGACCCCTATAGGCTAGCAATGGATATACACGGGATAGGTTTCAAGACAGCCGATAGGATTGCATCTTCAATAGGGATCTCCCCTCAGTCTCATAAAAGGGCAAAAGCCGGAGTACTGTACGTGCTGGGACAACTGTCAGACAAGGGGCATGTCTACTTCCCCTACGAGGGCCTCGTCGATACCACAAGTCATGATCTCGATATTGAAAGGGACATTATTGAGGATGCAATCAAGGAATTAAGCATGGGATCCCTCGTGTTCTTGGAGAACACAGGCGAGTCAAAGACAGTATATCTGCCTTCTATCTATGCATCAGAGTCAGGCGTTATAGCCAGGCTCAGTACCATTATGAAGACCTCCATCACCCCCATACCCGTAGATATTAACAGGGCAATTGCGTGGTTTGAGTCAAGGCATGGTATAACTCTGGCAGGCGAGCAAAGGAATGCCGTGTCATCTGCAATAAAGGACAAGATTATAATCATAACCGGGGGACCTGGGACAGGCAAGACAACCTTGATACGTGCCATAATAGAAATACTGGAAAAGAAAGGAATAAGGATCCAATTATGCGCACCAACTGGTAGAGCAGCAAAGAGGCTTGGCGAGGCAACAGGCAGGAACGCTAGGACAATTCACCGCATGCTAGAGTTCAATCCAAACGAGATGCAATTTGACAGGAACCAGAAAAGGCCTTTAAAGGTAGACATGTTGATCATAGACGAATTCTCCATGGTAGACATAGTGCTTTTTTACAACGTGCTCAAGGCATTGCCTAACCATGCTCGCCTTGTACTTGTTGGAGACGCGGACCAACTCCCATCGGTAGGACCAGGAAAAGTGCTCGAAGACTTGATAGCATCGGGAAAGATTAAGACTGTAAAGTTAGATAGGATCTTCCGACAGGCAAGAAAGAGCCTCATAGTTGTAAACGCACATAAGGTTAACAGGGGAGAGATCCCCTACCTCAAGCCAAGGCAAGGCAAAGGCGACTTTTTCTTTATCAGAAGGGAGAGCCCCGAAGATATACTTGAGACCGTTAAGGAGTTTGTTGCATCAAGGATACCAGAGAGATTCGGACTTGACCCTATAGAAGATATACAGGTAATGGCACCTATGCACAGAGGCCTTGTGGGCGTTTCCAGCCTCAATGAACATCTACAGGCAATCCTGAACCCTTCAAGAAAGGGCATTAATAGGTCAGGTCAAAGGTTTGCACCCGGAGACAAGGTCATGCAGTTGAAAAACAACTACGAACTGGGCGTCTTTAACGGTGACATAGGAAGGATATCCTCGATTAGGCAGCTGAAAAACGATGCTGAGGTGAAGGTGGATTTTTACAACAGACAGGTATGTTATAATCTTCATAATCTAGACGAGTTGTCCCTCGCCTATGCTTGTTCTGTTCACAAGTCTCAGGGAAACGAGTTTCCAGCGGTTGTGATTGTGCTTCATACCCAGCATTATATAATGTTGAAGAGAAACTTACTCTACACTGCTATTACAAGGGGCAAACGGTTGGTTGTTATAGTAGGCAACTTCAAAGCAATAGCCATGGCTGTAAACAATGCAAAGCCAAATGAGAGGTATACATCGCTTAAACAAAGGCTATTGCAAGAGGCCCCTTTGTGACAGAAATCTGATAGATATGTAACATCTGGCAAAGTACACAAAGATGCATCTGTACTGAGAATCTTCCAGCAGGTTATCCCTTGTGTACAACAGGCTTTTCGTATAAAACCCATGTTAATGCAACTGCCTAACGCGCAAATAAAAACAGATGACGTAATTCTTCACATAGAGAATCTACGTACGTATTTTTTTACCCGCGAAAGGATAGTAAGGGCCCTGGACGGGGTGAATATAAGTCTTAAACGGTCTGTTACCACCGGCATAGTAGGCGAATCAGGGTGCGGGAAAACCATGCTGGCACTTTCCATAATGCGCTTGGTTCCTAGGCCCGGAAGGATAGTGGGAGGACATATATGGTTTGAAGGTAAAGATATAGTCGGCCTTGATGAAGAATCCATGCGTGAGATAAGAGGCGCCGAGATTTCTATGATATTCCAAGAGCCAATGACATCACTAAATCCTGTATTCACCATTGGTGAACAGGTAGCTGAAACTATAGCCTTACATCAAAGGGAACTCAGAGGCTCAAGATCCTTTGCACTCCAGAAAGCCATAGAAGTCCTGGCAATGGTAGGTATACCACAGCCGGAAAAACGCATAAAGGACTATCCCCACCAGCTGAGCGGTGGTATGCGCCAGAGGGTCATGATTGGGATGGCTCTCGCCTGCAAGCCAAAGTTAATGATAGCCGATGAGCCAACCACTGCCCTTGATGTAACCAGCCAGGCACAGATACTAGAACTTATGGAAGGGTTAAAGGATGAAATCAACACATCCATAATACTTGTAACCCATGACCTCGGTGTTGTTGCCGAGACCTGCCAGGACGTATCGGTTATGTATATGGGAAAGGTGGTAGAGTCATCCAAGGTTGACACATTATTTTCTAACCCACTACATCCTTATACAATTGGTCTTATGCGTTCAAGGCCAGTACTTGGGAAAACGGCCAAGTCGTACAGGCTCAAACCCATACCAGGTACAGTACCAACATTTAGAGATGTACCCAAAGGATGTCCATTCCACGATAGGTGCGAGGTTGCAATGAGCATATGCTCTGAGAAAGAACCACCTGCTACCTTACTGGAGGGTTCCCACATGGTAAGGTGCTGGAGGCATGTATGAGGGAACCTATACTAACAGTTAAAGGCATCCACAAGGATTACCATATAAAGACTGGCCTTACGAACAGATCAGTTGGTAGGATAACGGCAGTAGATAAAGTTGACCTCGAGATATACCCAAATGAAACGCTTGGCCTTGTTGGAGAATCGGGATGCGGGAAGTCAACATTAGCAAGGCTCCTGCTGATGCTGGAAAGACCAGACTACGGCAGGGTGATGTTTGATGGCTATGAACTTAGGCCCGACATGGACAAGATAGCCATAAGACATGTGCGCAGGGGAATGCAGGTTATATTCCAGGACCCATTCGGTTCATTGAGTCCCAGAAAGAAGGTTATATCCATTATTGAAGAACCACTTATAGTACATGCCGTGGCATCCCGCAAAGAAATCAGGAAAAGAGCACTAGAGCTGCTAGGACTGGTAGGACTACCCTTGGACGTGGCCAACAGGTATCCTCATGAATTCTCAGGTGGACAAAGGCAGAGGATAGGGATTGCAAGGGCACTTGCACTTGAACCTAGGTTGCTTATATGCGATGAACCGGTCAGCTCCCTTGACGTCTCCATACAGGCACAGGTCTTAAACCTTCTTGTGGGACTACAACAAAAGCTCAAACTTTCTTACCTATTCATCTCACACGATATATCCGTGGTAAACTACGTATCAGATAGGATAGCTGTAATGTACATGGGGAAAATCGTTGAGCTGGGACCAACAGATACCATCATTAACACGCCTATGCACCCATATACCCGCTGCCTGCTTGCATCAATACCACGCGTGGGCCAGCGAGAAAAAAGGATAAATTGCACAAGCAAAAAGGACTACTTAGCATACAGTGGGACAGGCTGTAGCTATCTGCCGAGGTGTGACATGGCAATGGACATATGCTCCCAATCAAGGCCACGCCTTGAGGAAAAGGAAGATGGACATCTTGTAGCCTGCCATGCGTATTGATACAGCCTCTTTAAGGCTCTAATATAGTCTTCCATAACAATACATAACTGGACTCCGTCTTGACGGACACGCTAGATCAAGATTAATGTGTTAATAATTTTCTATGCTTGACTCCTCTCAATACACCCATGTATTAGTTATGCCATGTCAGAAGAGCTCATAACCACAAACAACAAGGAAATCCTCCTTGTAGGCACCGCCCATGTATCATCTAGTAGCGTGGCAGAGGTAAAAGAAGCAATATCAAGGTTCAGGCCAGAAACAGTTGGTATCGAGCTATGCCAAAAAAGGTATAATGTCCTAAGAAATCCACAGCCCTGGGAAGATACCGATATCTTTAGCGTGATTAAGGAAAAGAAAACAGCATTTCTCCTTGCAAACCTTGTTATAGCATCCTTCCAGAAAAGAATTGGCGACAGGCTAGGAGTTAAGCCGGGCGCAGAGATGAGTGCTGCGGTGGAGGAGGCCGACAAGGAAGGTATTCCAGTGGCATTACTGGACAGGGATATCCAGGTGACCATGAAGCGCCTATGGAGGATGCTATCTTTTAAAGAACGCTTGAGGCTGTTTTGGGCACTGATAAGCACCATGTTCTCTACAGAAGAAGTGGGCGAGAAAGAGATAGAGAAACTCAAGCGGACAGACGTAATAAGCCTCGCTGTTGAAGAAATGGCAGAGAAGGCGCCAAGCGTGAAAAAGGTACTCCTGGACGAGAGGGATGAGTACATGGCAAGAAAAATCTCTGACATCAGATCCAGAAAGGTGGTTGCCGTAGTCGGGGCAGGACATATAGGTGGCATCAGGAAAAACTTGAACCATGTACCCGAGAATATTGAACGGCTGGAGCTGATTCCTCCGGGTGGAAGGCACATTTTAAAGTATCTTATACCACTTGCTATTGGTATTGTAATTGTACTCGGTTTCTTCAGCGGAGGCAGGGAAAAAGGATACGAGATGATGAAGTGGTGGCTCCTTAGCAATGCCTTTTTCGCTGCACTAGGTTCAACCCTGGCCCTAGCTCATCCGCTCAGTATACTTATCGCAGCAATAGCATCCCCCATCACGTCACTTAATCCAACCCTTGCAGCCGGGTGGTTTGCTGGCCTGAGTGAGGCCTACCTTAGGAAACCCAAGGTCTCAGATTTCGAATCCTTGCAGGACGATATTTCAAGTATCAAAGGTTTCTGGAAAAACCCGATCACGAGAATACTTATGGTGGTAGTCTTTGCGAACCTTGGTAGTGCATTGGGCGCCCTAGTTGCAATGCCTGTGCTGGCAAGGATTATGTTGAAATAGTCCCTTTACAGAAAACAGGCCCATATTCGTCCCACTCAAGCCATGCACCCTCGTCTAGGAAGCTAGGTAAAACAATAAGCCCATCTTTCATGATACCCCTATGAAGGTGACCACAAACCACTCTGTCAACACCCCGCCTTGACGCCGTGTCTAGTTGTATGGATACAGAAGGCGCTCTCACTTGAGCCGAGGACCTTACGAGAAATCTTGAGATTGCCTGCTTGACCTTCTCGGGGAGAACCCTGTCTAGAAATGCTATGACAGGCCATCCAAAACAGTGGAGTATCTTAAACCCGGGGTCGCGTACCGTTAGTGTATGGCCATGGCAAATTAGGACATCTTCCCCATATATGCGTTGCACCTGCTCCTCTGAAAAAACATTTATCCTAGCCGAAGGATGATTTCCAAGTAAGAAATCTCTGTTGCCTGGGAAAAGATAAACCTTGGGGGAACTCAGTGCATTCATCATGCCTTGGTGATCCCTTTCCATGCCAGTATACCAATAATCGAATAAATCACCCAGTATGAACACGGCATCTGCCCTACTAAGCATTGCTTCTAGCCACAAAAGGAAATCATCCTCATCTTGAACAAAGCCTGGCCTGATATGAACATCAGCTACAAATGCATACATGTGCGTTTTGTACCAGAACAGAAAAAACCTTGCCATAACAAGTTTTAATTTATATAAACTAGGCCATGATGTTGCGTAGTGGAAGCCGTAGGCTTCCTAGTATCTTTTTTACGCTGTTGTTATCCTTACTACCCTTGGCTATGTACGCATGCCATGACAATGCAAAGGATAATGCACCACCTGAAAGCAAAGCGCAGGGAACTAGCTATTCAGACATGGCAACAACATCTTGTATTGAACCAAAGCCAATAATAAGGACTCTTACCGTTGACAAAGGCAATTCCATATACTCCATTCTTATGGACAACGGGGTCTCCGATGCAGACATACACAAGATTGTAGATGCAGCAAGAAAATACTTCGACCTTTCAAAGATCTTACCTGCCCACAAGGTAGTCCTCGTCTTCTCGGGAAAGGATCAATCACTCATAAGGCTTGAGTATGAGGTAAGTGAGATCAAAAAACTTGTTATGGAAATACATGGCGAAGACATCAACGCAGTAATGGAACAGACAAATCCAGTACTTCCACCTGATTTCGCTGGAAAACTAAAAGAGGTCAACGTGAAGTTGAAAAAAGGACAAAGTGCGTACAAGACACTTTCAGATCTTAAAATATCTCCATTCCAGATTGAAGAGATATCAGAATCAGCAAAGTCCTGTTTTGACCTGTCACGGGTTAAACCCGGGCATGAAATGAACATATGGGTTTCGGTGTCAATACCTGTTCGCCTTGGAAGGCTAGAGTACCAGGTCGATGACTTCAGGAGGCTGGTCGTAACCCCATTAGAGGGTAGCTACGCAGCAGAGCTGAAAGACCTCAAGGTTGAGATAAGCTATGCACGGGCGCACGGGGTAATCAAGGACAATCTATATGACTCCGGTATCACCGCTGGACTCACGCCCGAAGTAATAATGTCTCTAGCTGACATCTTTGCCTGGGATATAAACTTCTTCAAGGAGATAAGACCAGGGGATAGCTACACCCTGGTTTTTGAGAAATATTATGTTGAGGGCAAGTTCAAGGGGTTTGGCAGGATAATGGCGGCAAGGTTTGTCAATCAGGGCAAGAAATTCACTGCCATTTACTTTGATGATGGCAAAGGTAAGAAGGGCTATTATGACGAGACTGGAAGGCCTGTACACAAGTTGTTCTTAAAAGCACCTCTTAAATATACCAGAATTTCATCTAGGTTTACCTACCACAGGTTCCACCCAATACTACACGTATGGAGACCACATCTCGGTGTGGACTACGCGGCCCCAATGGGTACCCCTATCGTAGCGCTTGGCGATGGAAGGGTCATTTACAAGGGATGGATACGCGGATATGGAAATAGTATTAGAATAAGACACAAGAACAATTATTACACTTACTATGCACATCTCTCTAGGTATGCTAGGGGGATCACAAAAGGTAAATATGTACATCAGGGTCAGGTAATTGGGTATGTAGGTATGACAGGATTGGCTACAGGTCCCCATCTAGATTTCAGGGTAAGGCATAATGGCAGGTTTATAAATCCACTAAGGCTCAAACCAGTAGCAGGACCTCCTCTTAAGGGTGAAGACCTTGCCTTTTTTAAGCACGTAGCGGCAAAGAGACTGGCAATGCTCGAGGACAAAAGCCTGAACGTGGCCATGGGCACAGATAACAAAGGTATCTAATATATATTTCGATATCTCTAAAAAACTCTAAAAGGGAGGTGGGTATGGGCGGATATGTAGGCATAACTATAGTCGTTATCATTCTGTTTTTTCTGTTCTCTGCGATCAAGGTGCTAAATGAGTATGAGAGGGCAGTTGTATTCCGACTCGGCAGGGTACTATCAGCACCAAAGGGACCAGGGCTTATAATAATAGTACCTCTGATTGACCGCTATGTGAGGATAAGCCTTAGGACCGTGGTACAGGATGTACCCCCCCAAGATGTGATAACCAAAGACAACGTTACGGTAAAGGTGAACGCAGTAGTTTATTTCAGGGTTATCGAGCCATTGAAGGCAGTTATAGAGGTTGAGAACTACCTTTATGCAACGAGCCAACTCTCTCAGACCACGCTTCGCTCTGTGTGCGGCCAGGCAGAGCTGGATGAGCTGCTTTCCAAGAGGGAAGAAGTAAGCTCTCACATACAGAGCATCTTGGACAGACAGACTGATCCATGGGGTATAAAGGTATCTGCGGTCGAGCTCAAGCATATTGACCTTCCGGAAGAGATGCAGAGGGCCATGGCAAGACAGGCTGAAGCCGAGAGAGAAAGAAGGGCAAAGGTCATAAATGCCGAGGGTGAGTTTCAGGCGGCAAGGAGACTGCTCGATGCAGCCGAGCTCATTGCACAGGAGCCTATCGCGCTCCAGCTGAGGTTCTTACAAACCATAAGGGAGATGTCTTCAGAGGGTTCAACCAATACCATTGTACCTCTACCCATTGACATAGTAAGCCCATACATAAAAACCCTGATTAAAAAAGGGGAATAGTATCTGGGTAGACCAAGGACTAAAGCAGTACCCATAAGGAGCACACACAACAAGGCCTTTAAGGATCTTATACGGCTTAAGATGTCGCGCAGATTATTGGTCCTTGAAGGGAAACGCTTGGTGGAAGACGCCCTGAGAAGGGGTATAGAACCTATTGCATCCGCAATAACACCGTCCTACATAAGAAAAAATGGAGAACCAGGATTCCCGTGTATAGTTGTGAGCGATGAAATATTCAAAAAGCTATCAGATACAGATTCTCCACAGGGTATCATCGCTCTCGTTCCCATACCCTGGGCCCAAATATCGGAATCCTCGCTTTACAAGAGGATAATAGTTTTAGACGGCGTTCAGGATCCGGGCAATGTTGGAACCATAGTGAGAACTGCAGAGGCATTTGGATTTGGCATGGTAATAGTTACGGGCGATAGTGCATCCCCGTTCTCGCCAAAGGCTGTACGTGCATCCATGGGCTCATGCCTTGGTGTTAAGATAGCAAGGGCTTCGATCTCACAATTGAAGGCCATACCTCACGCCATCTTGAGCCTCACTCCTTACGGTAGATTATCCCTAGATGAGATCAAGCAAACAGACAGAATTGCATTATGCCTTGGCCGTGAAGGCACAGGTATAAGCCCTGAGCTGATGAGAATATCCAAGGAAAGCGTGAGCATACCCATATCAGGGGTAGAGTCTCTAAACGTTGCCATTGCTGCTGGAATAGCTATGGCATATCTTTCGGGTCTTCTAGAAAAGTAATCTCGGCCTGTACAATCTCAACATCGCTTGCTGCCTTAACCTGTGCCCTTATCCCAGGAAACCTGAATACGCTACCCGGCCCCATGTATCTCTTTACGCTTAGGCCACCTTTGTCATAGTTTATCTCTATCGTGCCCTTCTTGACTACTGTTACAGTGGCATCTGAAAAATTGGGTAGTTCATCACCTTTCCTTATACTAAGGTGAGATACCTGGTAGTTAGAAAGTGAGTGCCCAAGCATAAGATCTTCCCCTGCCTTCTTTAGAACACGTTCTGTGTAAAGTTCTTCCAACCTTTGTTCCACAAGGGGGTACTTATCGCACAGTTCCCTCAATTGATCGGAGGGTAACCTTACCACCTCGCCACTATCAACTGACCTTACCGACGCAGTTCTTAGTCTGTGGCGAAAAAAACCTATCTCCCCGAATAAATCCCCTTCTTTGAGCATGCCAACCCTTTTACCATCCCTGATTACCTCGAATTCGCCCTCGGTTATTATGTAGATATCCTCTCCAGATTGACCTTGTTTTATGATAAGGTTTCCTTTCTTGGTTCTTATAATCTCCATTATGTCCATAAAGTCTGCAAATTCTCCGTAGCCCATGCCAGAGAAAACAGGGATGTTATCCTTTGCCATTTGGCCCGAGTACTCCCTATACTCTTTCTCGGCATCCCCCCTTAGACCTACATTGGAATATATCTTGATCAACATTCCCTGTGTCTTGGGTCCTGGTCCAAGAATGCTCCTTGCACTCTTGGCTACTGCAATTGCCTTAAGACCCGCTCCCTGTCCTAGGTAGATATCCACCAAATTGGTGAACAGGCATAGTGCGTCCTCTTTTTTACCCTTTCTTGCCTCTCTCTCAGCCCTCCGTAACATCTGCTTGGGATCAATGGCCTTCTTTTTTGACCTTGGCTTACCAGTCCATTTCATAACACCTCCCCTTACTATCTAAATTACCCCATGAGTACATACCAAATAGGCCCAGGATACAAAAACTTAGAGGCAGTGTTCTTTGATGTACTGTGCTATGTAGTGACTTGCCCTGCCGTCGCCGAAGGGCATGTCATCTCCTTGACCCGGATGGATATTTTTCATGTCCATCACCGCACCGTAGATGGAGGCATCATCAGCTTCAACAAGCCTATTCCATCCGGCTTCAACTGTCTCAGGCCACTCTGTTTTATTGCGCACGGTCACGCATGGAGTCTTTAGCATGAATGCCTCCTTCTGAACCCCGCCTGAATCCGTGACAACGCATATTGCTCCCCTTATCATAGAAAGCATGTGCAAATAACCCACAGGATGGATCAATGAAAGGCCTTCTGGCAAAGAAAATTTCATGTTTTCCAGGACTTTCCTTGTTCTGGGGTGTATCGGGAATACAACCTTTAGCTCGTGCGAGAGCATCTCTATACCTGCCAATATCTTGGCTAGTCTATCCTTATTATCCGTGTTTTCCTGCCTGTGTATAGTCACAAGTACAAACTCACCCTCAACAGGACATGGTGGACTTTTCCCAGAAAAAATGTTCATGGCATCCACCATAACATCGCCCGTAAAAGTACCTTTTAGACCCTCCAGCTCAAGCTGCTTTACTGCCCTTAGAGTGGGGCAAAAAAGGTGTTCAGACATATGATCGGTGAGTACCCTGTTTATCTCTTCTGGCATGTACCTCTCAAAACTTCTGAGCCCAGCCTCAACGTGTGCAACCGGTATTTTCAGCTTGACAGAGGCAAGTGACCCAGCGAGGGTGGAATTTGTATCCCCATACACGATAACCACGGGTGGCTTTTCCTTGAGTAATACATTCTCTATGCTCGAGAGCATCTCTGCTGTCTGTCTCCCATGTGTCGATGAACCAATACCCAGGTTGTATTCTGGATCCCTTAACCCCAGCTCCTCGAACATCAATGATGACATCTCGTAATCATAGTGCTGGCCAGTGTGTATAACCTTGCACGGTATGTCCTTAGAGTCAAATGCCCTTAGTACTGAGGACAACTTGATAAACTGTGGCCTGGCACCAACTATATGGATTACATTGTACTTGTCCATAGGGCTAATTCAATCTAGCACAAAGATGTTTGTGGATCCAGGATTTATCGTTGTAGGAGCCTCGCCTTGGCTATCTGACCACAATGCAGCACAGCATTAAAGTATCTCATAAAATTCTTACCACGATGCACTCTCTTTTTAGAAATTTAGACAATTCCTTTTTATACCTTTCGGCAGCCTTCCTCGTGGGAAAACTTCCCCATTGTACCAGATACCATCCTCCTTGCTTCCTTATAGTGGCATGCAAGTGCTTTTTCTTTAGCCTCCTCACAATGGCCCTTGCAGATGTCCTGTTCTTTAGAGCTGCTATCTGTATACAGTAATTATTACTAGACGAGAACTTGTGTTCCCGGGCAAGGATATCGTAGAAGCTGTATTCATACTTGCCAGCTTTACTTATTCCCTTGTCAGATACATTGTTGGAAGGAGGAGCATTCCGAATAGCTTTATTGTGCTCAAAAACCTTATCCACACCCACGGAGGCCTTGCCATAAGAACCTAGCCTCAAGGGTATTCCAGGTGAATTTAGCGCATGATTAAAAAGTAGTGCTGCACCTATGAGCGCTGTAACAGAGAGAAAAAACAGAAATAGGTTAACGATAACAGGCTGGTTATAAGGCTTTCTCCTGCGTTTTCTCTTCACTGCATGGCCCTTACATAACCTCTGGGGCATCTATGCCCATAATGGACAACCCGCTGACCAGGACCTGTCTCACTGCATCTACCAGGCAAAGTCGAGCCAGGCTGAGTTCCTTGTTATCCGATATCACCTTGTTCTTATTATAAAACCTATGAAAAAGACCTGCAAGCTCCAGCAGGTAAAAGGACACATGATGGGGTTCCATGCTACGTGCACACGAGACAAGAAGCGAGGGATAGCCTGCCAGGACTTTGATAAGCTCAAGGTCGTCTCCCTTGGAGACATAATCCAGGTCAGCGCCATCTACATCGGGTACCATGCCCATCTCAGATGCCTTTCTTAGAATCGAGCATATCCTTGCATGCGCGTACTGTATGTAGAACACCGGGTTCTCTTCTGTCTTCTTCTTTGCAAGTTCCAGATCAAACACGAGGTGGCTATCACATTTACGCATTAGGAAAAAATAACGTGCAGCATCCTTTCCCACCTCATCTAAGATCTCCCTCAAGGTAACGAACTCACCCTTCCGCGTTGACATGTACACAGGCCTGCCTGCCCTTTCAAGGGATACGAGCTGTATCAAAAGGGCATGGAAGCTCCGTTCACTTCCGCCGAGGGCTTTCACAGCTGCCCTCATCCTTGAAACATATCCATGATGATCTGCACCCCATATATCTATAATCGTATCATAACCCCTTGCCAGCTTGTCCATGTGATATGCGATGTCAGATGCAAAATAGGTAAGGGTGCCATCCCTCTTTCTTACAACCCTGTCCTTTTCGTCTCCAAACCTGCTTGACCTGAACCACAGGGCACCATCTGAGTTATAAACAAGATCCCTTGACGCAAGGGTGTCAATGGCCTGTTGTATCTTACCATCCTCATGTAGGACTTTCTCGCTGAACCACCTGTCGAATTTTATGCCGAACAAATCCAGATCTTCCTTTATTCCTTCTAGTATAACATCAGAAGCAAAGTCCCTGCACAGTGCTACAGCTTCATCTGTTGAATAATGCAACAAGTCATCGTGATACCTTTTCCTTATTTCCTCGGCAATATCCTTTATGTAATCCCCCTGGTACCCGTCTTCAGGAAAATCTAACTTCCTCCCAAGAAGCTCAAGATACCTAGCAAAAACAGATCGACCTAGAGTGTTCATCTGGTTGCCAACGTCATTTATGTAATACTCTGTCTCAACATGAAAACCTGTTGCCTTAAGTATGTTTGCCAGTGTATCTCCAACAGCAGCGCCCCTACCATGTCCCACATGTAACGGCCCTGTTGGGTTAGCACTTACAAACTCTATCTGTACCCTCTTACCCTTACCATAGGCACTCTTCCCGTAGTCGTCTTTATTATTCAATATATCTTTAAGTACCCCTACCCAGTATGCAGGACTAACCCTGAAATTTATGAACCCAGGACCGGCAATCTCTACGCTTGAGAATATATCAACATGACTATCTCTTATTGTATTGACTATCATGGACGCGATATCCCTGGGTGGCTTACCTTCTGCAGAAGCTATAAGCATGGCCACATTGGTTGTAAAATCACCGAATTCCTTCTTAGAAGGTTTTTCCACCAGAATATCTACCATCCCTGGGTCTGAAAGTACGTCCCTACCTGCAAGCTCATTAACGGCTAACTTCAACAGTTTCTCGATCCTTGACTTCATGTACCACCTCTAGCGTTCCTTAGATCAAGATGATTTTTCACCTGAGAGTATAGTTGTCAACAGGTAAATTTATCAAAACAAGATAAATCGAATGCATTTAGATACCAATTATTTGTAATACACTATGTATCAAAGAAAAACGCAACAATACAAAACAACATTCAACCCAATGCATAGATTCTTGAATGAAGAAAGACTAATTTCTAGGTTAACTATGACTAAATTAGTGTAGCATCCACGCAGGGAAGGTTTTTTATACTTTTGTACAATCAGTAACTTATACGTTAAGACCTTTATCTTTGGCCATGCACCCCAATAAACCTACCATTTAACCTACCTGAACTTCTAGTTCCTAGCACTTCTTGCTCTTCTTTATGGCCTCTTCGTATAATCTCCAGATACACAGAAACACAGCCAAGGCCAGTAAGCCAGTCATAAACTTAGGTTCTGTGTTGAACTTGTTATCAATCCAGTGGCCTATGAACAGAAACAGGAAAGAAGATATTACCATGGTGAAGCCCCATGCACTAATCATTAAGATCTGCATATTGTTGTGCTTTCCATGCGCCTTATTCCCAGTGCCTGTCATGATGTGCACCTCCTTATTTCTCTTAAAGGATCTTTAGGGGGCAGCCCACGACCGCCCCCTACCTGTACCACACTACGATTAGCTGACCAGTGACTTTATCGCGTCAATTACCGGTGCAGTGAATATGGCCACGAGTATTGCATAAAGAGCAAAGGAACCAATTGCCTCACTCAGATACATCTTGGGATATCTGTATTTTAAAGAGGTTATGATTAGACCACCCATTATTAGGCAACCGAGGTGAAAATAGGGGAAATTAGCCGCATTCGTTGCCATGTATTCGGCATAGCCAAAAGATACTGTGGTCAGTAACACAAAAGCGGTAAGTAACAATGTCTGGAATATTCTTTTCATGACCTTTACCTCCTTTTTCTCTTACCTTCACCCATAGTAATGAAATAACCGTGCCACATTTGCACAAAGCAAGGATAATATTTATAACTAATTGTTTTGAAAGGTATTATTGGCAAAGGATCCTAGATAGGATAACCCGGCCTAGATCAAAATAAATAAGATTTTTAAAAGAAATGTTAATAGTCTTTAATAAAATGTTGAATGAAATGTTAAATTATATCTTCATTCTCATCAAGGCAGAAGTACGCTACTTAAAAAACTGTCTTTCAGGCGCTCATCGTCAATGTTCTTAACTAATCTCTTTCAAACTTTATACCGTATTTTTCGAGCTTTCTTTCGAACGTTGGGCGTGATATACCTAATATCTCGCAAATCTCTCCTTTGTTCTTCTTGGTCTCGTTAATTATCCTTCTTATGTGTCTTTCTTCTACCTCTTCAAGTGTAAGGAACCTTCCGTACTCATCGCGGGCTTCATCCTTAGTTTCAACTTTTCCTGCTGTCACTGGGGGACTAGTGAGTTCTGGAAAGTCTTCCCGACCTAGTATATGGCCCCTTGCAAGAACAGATGCCCTTACAAGAAGGTTCTCCAGTTCTCGCACGTTCCCAGGCCAGTTGTACTTATAGAAGGTTTCCATCATCTCGTCAGATACACCTACGATGTTTTTATGTAGGTCATGGTTTATCTTCTTAAGAAGATAGTCAACAAGCAGAGGAATATCCTCCTTCCTTTCTCTTAAGGGTGGTATGTTTATGGTTACTATGTTCAGGCGGTAGTATAGATCGTCCCTAAATTTACCCTGCTTCACAAGCTCCCAGAGGTCCTTGTTCGTGGCGGCTATTACTCTGGCATTGACCTTTATTCTGTCTTTTCCACCGACCCTTTCGAATTCTCTTTCCTGCAAAACTCTTAAAAGTTTAGCCTGCAGGTTTAACGACATCTCGCTTATCTCATCGAGAAAGATTGTACCATAACGTGCAAGTTCAAACTTGCCTGGTTTCCTTGCCACTGCACCTGTGAATGCGCCCTTTTCATGGCCAAAGAGCTCTGACTCTAGTAATGTCTCGACAATGGCCGAACAATTGACAGCTATAAAAGGCTCGTCCCTAGTAGTATTACTATGTATGACCTTTGCGATCAATTCCTTGCCTGTACCGCTTTCTCCCTGTATGAGGACAGTGGCCCTGCCCTGTGATACCACACCAATTGTCTTGAATATCTCGTTCATCTTTGGGCCGCTACCTATGATATCGCCCATCTTGAAATCGCGAAATGGCTCCCCTAGCAGGCCATCTATTTTTCTCTCCATATCCAATGCCTTCAGCGCTTTTTTAATGGCAATCTCAAGTTCATCAATATCGATTGGTTTGTGTATGTAATCAAACGCACCCTCTTTCATGGCCCTTATCGTAGAGGCCATGTCATGGTGAGCGGTTATCATTATCACCTTGACGTTCTCGTCCTCCTCTTTCAAATCTTCCAGTATCCTGAAACCATCCACATCAGGAAGCCTTATGTCCAAAATCACGAGGTCTGGACTAATCTCCACGAATTTTCTCAGGCCCTCAGTACCGGTCAAAGCTGTCTGGACATCATAACCCTCCTCTTCCAGGTAAAGCTCTAATGTCTCACATATGGACCGGTCATCATCAATAACAAGGATCCTTGACATGAAATATATCCTCTTTACGCGAGAAACCGAATACTTTGTCTTTCTCTTAAGTGGCAGTAGCTTTTCCCTTGTTAGTAGTACCTAAGGGCAGCGTTACTATAAACCTCGTACCCCTTCCCTTCTTACTTAATACTTCTATCTTACCACCGTGTTGTTCCACAATCCTCTGAACCTGGGAAAGCCCCAGGCCTGTTCCGTATCTCTTTCTTGTGAAAAATGGATTAAATAAATACGGCATGTCCTTATTATCTATTCCGCAACCATTATCCTTGACCTCGATTACCACATAGTCCCCATCATCGGTTAATCTGCTGGCTGTTATGGTAAGCACACCTCCCTGATCCATTGCATCTATTGAATTCTGGTATATGTTTATAAACGCACGCTCCAACATCACTGGATCCACGTTCACAGCACCTATGGCCTTGTCAAGTACCTTTTCAACCTTTATACCCTTATCCACTATAGGCTGTTCTACCATTGAGAGCGCCTGCTCCAGGATATTGACTATGTCAGACGGCTTCTTCTTGGGCTCCGATGGCCTTGCAAAAATAAGCACATCGTTGACCAGCCTTTCAAGGTGTTCTACCTCTCTCTGGGCTATCTCGAACCTTTTTAGATCGTTTCCCACCGGATTAAGTCTCTTCTGCAGTATCCTCAGGCTCATCTTGATGGAGGAGAGTGGGTTCCTTACCTCGTGGGCAATGCCTGCCGAAAGCTGCCCAAGAGCTGCTAGATGCTTGCTTTCGTAGTACTTGTTTTCAAGCTTCTTTAACTCTGTAATATCTCTCTGCACTAACAGGTAACGGTTCGTACCCTTTACAGGCCTAGGGGTTATCAATAAATCCCTCTTGCTTCCGTCTCTTGCCGTTACCTTGAGCTCATAGGGCATAAAGATACCTTTCTTGGCATCCTCCCATTTCTTTAATACAAACTCCTTGTGTTCAGGGTCTACAAACTCGGTGAAATGTTTACCCTTCATCTTACTAGATTCGGTTCTTCCCTCTCCTATGGTTTCCTTGTTTACATAGCTGATTATTCCTTCTGGACTGATCTCAAATATCTTGTCAGGTAGACTCTCCACTATTGTCTGGAGATAATTATACAGGTTTTCTTTTTCCTTTCTGAGCCTTATGTTTTCATTCAACTCGTTTTGTAATATCTCTGCATTTTCCTTTAGACTACGCGCCATCTCGACTTCCCTGGTAACATCCATCAATGTCTCTATGGCATACATGATCTTGCCATTCTCGTCGTATATAGGGGCCGCAAGAAAGTACAAGTGTCTATCCTTACCACCAAGATTTTTGAAGAAATCCCTTGCTTCATATGCACCCTTTACAGTGGCTGACTTTTTGATTCCCTTGACAGCATAGTACTTGGCAAGTACATCTGGCTCGTTATCAATTATAATATCCGCTATAACCGGGCGTTTCTCCCCGTAGAAGGGTCGCCATTGTTCGTCTGTACCAATCATTTTCTCTCTGGCATAACCGGTAAGTTCAGCACATGCCTTATTCCAAAAGACCACCTTGTGATCCTTGTTCACAACGAATGTTGGTACAGGAGATCCCTCTATGATACCCTCTACTGTCCTCTTTTCCCTGAGTATCCTCCTCTGCCAAGTATCCCTTTCTTTGAGTCTCTTGAGTTCTTCTTCCATACGTAGCCTCTTTGCAGCTGAGGAGGCAATAGACATACCAGTAATAGTAACCAATATGACTAAGCTTAATGTACCAACAACAATGTAAAGAAATGTTCCCCTTATCATGGATACTACTACGTAGTACGGAGTGACTATTGCCAGAGTCCATGCCTTATCTCCAATATAAAGGGGGGAATAGGCAACCACAACCTTCTTTGTCACCACCTTGGAATCATTCAATACAAACTCGCTGTAACCCTCCTTTTTAAACAGTGCCTTGCCCTCTAGGTGTTTTCCATGCTCAGTACCGAAGAAAATAGACCTAGCATTCCTTCCTATCCACCACGTAACTGAGCTTGCGGCTACATTAGCATTTTCATCTGCTATCAAGAAACTACTCCTGGGATTAACAATAGCTGTCTTTACGTACTGATCAACAATCATGCTAAGTGGCATGTAGGCAAAGATAGTCCCTAGCAATCCTCCAGATGTATCAAAGTCAGGTACTGTAATTAGTATTGACCCTGATCTGTCTTCAGGACCTACCAACAAGTGCGAATAAACATGCTCAATGACAGGCTTCCTCGTAGCACTCTTCTCCTTGTATAACACGGTATCCCAAAAATTAATCCCCTTGAACTCTTTTCCTCTTAATGGAGGGGACCCACATATAAACCTACCCTTATAATCCAAGAAACCAATAATACCTACGTTTGTCCCGAGATGCCTATAAACGGATTCAATAATTTTACATTTCTCTTTATTGCTATTACCTAGCCTAGGAGGAAGCTCGGATATAATAAGCATGTTCCTTTTTACACTGGTTATGAGGTTTTCGATACCCTTGGTTATCTCGAACGCAATGGTTTGTTGTTGCAAGCCAAACTGCCTTACCACGGCCTTCTCTCTAGCGTAGTTTATGGTCATGGCTAAAAGAACTATCAGGGCTATAACAGCCACTGTTGCAAGCCAGATTGATAACCTTACATTAGTCATGAAAAAATGCTTTTTCATACTTAACTGCTTTAATATAAATCTTGCACCGTGATATACACTTCTCTGAGATATAGGAACACTCTATATTACTTACTCTTCCTTGTTGTTCTGTACACGGTCCATCAAAACCACGATTACGTATACCAGTATAGCAGCACTAAGTGAGATAATGAGCTTAGTCAATCCGCTCTGTATGCATAGCACTCTCTGGCAAGCAAACCATACGAGAAGATAGGTTGCCACGGATAGTATCTCTCTCATAATAGACCCTTCTCTGGCCGCCAAGGCAGCTATCTATCATATCCGATAAAAGTTTAGCTTAATATCCATGATACTACAAGCACATCCCTATATTCTCAATATACTTTCAATAAAATAAACGCAAATATCAATGGGCCTAGAACTGACAACTAGTTAAAAGCAAAGGGTAAAAACCCTCAATATATAACCACACGTCCAAGGGTCATCTTTCAGTGGTTTCAATTTTCATTAAATATCGTTAAAATTATTTAACGATACGTTGCATTGAACCAAGCGTGTCCTTTGGAGTATAATCTAAAATATGTCCAGAAATCAGTGTATTATGCTTACTACCCAAGTGGACAAGGCCATGGCATATTTATTGCTGTAAGACTGGCAGCAATTGGTGTATGTTCTTGCAAATTTATGAAAAAAGGCGCATCCAAAAGGTGCGTATAAAAAATAAGGAAAGGAGAGAGGTTATGCTTCGGAAAACCGAAAAAGTATTGATGTTTCTGACCACTGTCTTTGCATTCGTGCTAGGCATTTCACCAAGCCTATTCGCAGCGGAAACCATAACAGAGAATGACCCATTGATAAAGGTTATCTTCTCGGTAGGTGCCATGGTGGGAGCAGGTCTTGCTATGGGGCTTGGAGCAATAGGCGCAGGTGCAGGTATCGGTAATGCAGCGGCTGGTGCATCAGAAGCGGTTGGAAGAAACCCTGGTGTACAGGGGAAGATCATGATGACTATGATGGTAGGTATGGCAATGGCAGAGTCAATTGCCATCTACGCACTTGTCATTGCGCTTATACTTCTCTACGTCAACCCCTACAAAACATTTCTATTTGGTTAATCAAGTTGGTCTTAGATGTTTTCAAGAAAACAATAAAAAGTCAGGGGGGTAGGGAATGGCTGAAAGCAAAAAAGCTAGACGATTTTTCACTGTAGCGAGACTGTTCTTCCTGCTCGTTGTCATCCCCTTGCTGTTGATATCTTCCCTTATTGCCTTCAGTATATTTCAACTGGGTAGCTCATCCAAGAAACAAGCCATTACTGTACTGGACAAAAAGTCCCAGGAGGAAATCCTCCTGAGGGCAAAGTCCATAGCTGGGGATATAGCTGACTTCCTTAAGGAAAGGCAAAGGGATGTATTGATTGCAACGATTTTACCACCAGATCCAGATGCTTACAAAAAATTTGTAAACGAGAACAGAAAAGCTCTCTGGGTGAAGAAAGATTCAAAGGTCCTCAAGATACAGGCACCGTTGTACAAGGAGATGAGTCTGATAGATAAAAAGGGAAACGAGCTGATAAAAATAGTAAATGGCAAGATAGTGCCTAAAGAGAAACTGGTAAACGTAAGTAACCCCTTGAATACCACCTACAAATCAGAAGATTATTTCCTCAAGGCCAAGAACCTCTCCAAGGGAGAGGTCTATATATCTCATGTCACTGGCTGGTACGTAAACAAGTTCGATTTCAAAAAGGGAAAACGTTTTTTGGGCGTAATAAGGTTTGCAACGCCAATTTTCAACAAAAATGGTTTTGCAGGGGTAATTGAACTAGCCTTAGACGCCAGGCATCTTGCCAAGTTCACGGATAACATAATACCCACACAGCCTGAACGCGTCCTTGAGGCTAACGCGTCGACGGGAAATTACGCATATATGGTCGATAACAGGGGTTTTATCATATCACATCCCAATGACTACTTCATAGAGGGACTACTCAAGAACGGTAAAAGAGTCCCACCTGTCACAAAGGAAAACCGTAACGAGATGGCTAAAAAAGGCGAACAAGTACTCAACCTCAGGCTTCTGAGGCATACCAATCCAGCCCTATACGGGGTTGATCAAGATGCATCGGCAGGACACTCTGGCATCAAGCTATACAAGTTTGAGGGTCACACAAAGTTTGTTGCATACGCCCCAATACCTTTCTTCTCAAAAGATTATCCTCCTCCCGGTGGCTTTGGATGGGTTGGACTTGGCGTGGATATAGAAAAGTTCCAGGAACAAGCAATGAAGACATCAAAGAAGATAGAGAAAGAAGCTCAGACATGGATTAGCACGATCATTATAATCCTTGTCGTAGCAGTAATATTGCTCTTCTTAATATCCACGCTACTTGCAAGGGGCATAACGCGTTCAATTGATGCAGAAGTACCACCCGAGGCCGAGGAAGCCGCCAAACATTACGACGAAGACAAGATTGTAGATCCATGATAAAAAAGTAGCCACCCCTTGCATAAAAACAAGGGGTGGCTACTACCAGTTTAAACCATTAATCTGTATACCTTTAATTAAGATTACATTCAAATCAATATAATAAGATTAACTAATCTCCTCTTCCGTCAGGTAACAGGCGGGATCTTCCCCCCATGGATCACCTGTCGCCGCCTCTGCCCTTGCACGGAAATTACCAGCACATACATCAAGCCATTTGCATCTCTGGCATTTACCCTTAATATGAAGCTTCTTGTTCTTGAGCTTCATTAGAAACTCATTAGACCTGTCTTCCCATATTTCGCTGAACTCTTTCTCCAGAATATTCCCCAACTTGTGGTTACGCCAAAACTGATCAGGATACACATCTCCATCCCAGTTTATGCATCCTATACCCAGGCCGCTTGAATTACCGCCATTCATCTTTAACAAGTCCAACACATCAGGTGCTCTTTTATTACCCTCCTCTAACATGCGAAGATATAGGTAGGGACCATCGGCATGATTATCAACGGTCAAGACCTCAACATCAATGCCTTTTTTCTCTATCATCTCTCTTGTCCTCTCCATTATAAGATCAAGGGTCTTCCTCGTTTCTTCATGCGTAAGGTCCTCTGCCATTAAATCTCGCGCCCGTCCCGTATAAACCAAGTGATAAAAGCAAATTCTCTGTATACCCTCTGCTTCCATGAGGTCAAATATAGCCGGGATTTCAGTATAATTCCTCTTGTTCATCGTGAACCTTAAGCCTACCTTTATGCCGCTTGCCATGGCATTCTGCATACCCTTCATCGCCTTCTTGAATGCACCTTGCACTCCCCTAAACTTGTCATTAACTCCCTCCATCCCGTCCAGGCTCACACCTATGTAAGATAGGCCAACGTCGGCAAGTCTGTTTGCCATATCCCTTGTTATCAGGGTCCCATTACTTGATATAACTGCCCTTATACCACTATTTGCAGCTGACCTCACAAGCTGTACCAAGTCCTGTCTCATAAAGGGCTCTCCCCCAGAGAAAAGTATAACAGGTACGCCATAATCCTTTAGCTGCGAAATAAGACCAAGCCCCTGTTCCGTGGTTAGTTCCTTAGTCTGACCTCCACCTGCAGAGGCATAACAATGAATACACTTGAGGTTACACCTGCTAGTTATATTCCAGACTATAACAGGCTTCTTATCCTCGGAGAACTGTAAAAGGTGCGCGGGGAGGGCCCTCGAACGCCTCCCATACCTTATGGGGTCTGATGCCTCCACTGTTCCGCAATAAAGTTTTGATATGCCTATCACTATGCTGCTCCTTTCATGGCTTCAATAATACCCATATCTGTATGTATAGTTGCTGACAAGTCCGGCTCAAGGCCCGAGGCCTTAAGAAAATTGGCTGTTACAGGTCCAATAGCAATAACTGTCTTCGAGGCAAGAATGTGTATTGTATCCTTTCCAAGAAGCTTAAAAGCATTACTTGCACCCGAAGGGCTAGTGAATATAACCGATTCCACTTTAGAGAGCACGCGGTAGAAACTTTCCTTACATGCATTAGCCGGCATCCTGCTTTCGTATACCAAGATCTCTCTCACATATGCACCCATACCCTCCAAGGCCTTAACCAAATAAGGCCTTGCGCCCTTTGCCCTTGGAATGCATATAAATCGACCCTTAAGGTCTTTCATGCCAATGGCATCCACTATCCCTTCTGCAGTATATGTCCCAGCTATAGTATCAACCCTAATGCCGTATTTATTCAGGGCGCCCGTGGTGCCTGGTCCTATGGCCACAATCTCCCTGCCTCCAAATACCCTAGCATCCAGGCCAGCACTGAAAAGTCTTTCCATGAAAATAGTAACAGCGTTTTGGGATGTAAAAATAAACATGTCATAGGAGTCTATCCTAGGTATATCAAAATCGAGCTTAGAGATCTCTATGAGCGGGTATACGTATGCTTTGGCACCGCGGGAAGAGAATAGAAGGGCAGACTCCCAGGCGAGATGAACGGGCCTAGTTATAAGCACAGACCTTCCCTCAAGGGGAAGCTTGGCTGGTCTGAAGAGATCTCGTGCAAGAACTGCCACGTTACCGACCAGCATTATACATGGGGAAGCAATACCTGCCAAAGCTGCATCCTCAGCTACTTTTTCCAGGGTAGATAAAACATGCCTCTGGGAACCCGTGGTTGCATCCTGTATAAGAGCACATGGTCTATCCCCGTCCATGCCCTCTTTAATGAGCCTCTTTGCAATGGCACCTATGCGGGATGCACCCATGAGAAATATAATTGTGCCCTTATCCCGGGCCAAATTCTCCCAGTCCAAGAGGCTATCTTTCTTCGTGGGATCTTCGTGTGCAGTAACTATCCTGAGAGACGAAGACAGTTGCCTGTGGGTAGGTGGTATACCTGCCGAGACTGGTCCTGCTGTTGCTGAACTTATACCTGGAATGATCTCGAAATCTACACCATGTTCCTTCAGATAAGTTGCTTCTTCCCCGCACCTTCCAAATATGCAAGGGTCCCCGCCCTTAAGCCTTGCCACGGTCTTTCCTTCCAGGGCCAGTTTTACCATAAGACCGTTTATTTCCTCCTGTCCCATCTTGTGCTTGCCAGCCCTCTTGCCCACATATATGGTCAGAGCGTGCTTTCCAACAAGGCCCATAACCTCGGGAGGTATTAGGTCGTCGTACACAAGAACGTCCGCAGTCCTGATAACCCTTTCTGCCTTCAGGGTAAGGAGTTCAGGGTCCCCAGGTCCTGTGCCAACGAGGTATACCTTTGTCCTGTTCAATTTCTCTCCAGTTCTTCAACAAGTTCCTCAGCAAGAATACTACCTATAGACGTATCTTTACCCCTTACTGTTTTCCGTACCATCAGGTATGGTCTGTTCATGTCCCCAAGCATGCCGTGCAGAATGATATCAGCATGTTCAAGAAGGGCATGTGCGGCAACTGGAAAGTTGCAGTCAGCACCCAGGGTCTTGAGAAATGCCCTTTCTGTCTCAACACATAACCTCGTTGCACCGTGGTCAAGGTTCTTTGTAAAATTTATTATATCTTTGTCATCTTTCCTTGTCTCCAAGGCTATTACACCCTGTCCAGGAGCCGGAATTATGGTCCTGATGTCCAGTGGTACACCGGCCCTTAATCCTAGGCGTTTTATGCCTGCAGCAGCCAGTATCACACCATCTACACTCTTACCGATCTTGTCTAACCTGGTAGTTACATTACCCCTGATATTAACGATATTCACGTCAGGCCTTACCGACTTTACCTGGTACTTTCTCCTCAAGCTAGATGTGCCTAAATCAGAATCCTTGGGTAAAGAATAAAGTGTGTAACTGCCATTTGTAAAAAGCATATCCCTGGGATCGTCCCTCTTAACAAACGCACTTAGATAAAGACCCTCATGAAGGTCTGCTGGCATATCCTTCAGGCTGTGCACTGCAATATCTATATCACCTTCAAGCAATTGCTCCTCAATATCCTTTACAAAAAGGCCCTTACCACCTATTTCGTCAAGGGATACATTGACAAGCCTGTCTCCGGTAGTATGTATCTTGCGTACCTCGACATCAAGATTTTCCTCTATATTTCTCATCAAGCTTATTACTATCTCTACCTGCGCTAGTGCCAGCTTGCTGCCTCTTGTGCCTATCCTGATAGTCTTCATCCAGACGGAATATCCTCCTTGTATGTTCTATATAGTCTAGCTTGGGATATCTCTTCATAAAGGAGACAGGCCTGTTAAAAAGCCTTTTAGCCATTGACCTGAGAGCATCTTCTAGAATAGCCTTCTCCTTTTCTCCTACCAAAGCAGCCTTTTCCTCCAATTGCTCTGATATGTAGTATTCCATCAGGTTATACAGATCCCTTATGGTACCATGAGCATTAAGCCCCTTTAACCACCTACTGAAAACTCCTACTTCATATTCTATAATCTCTTCGGCCTTTTCAATCTCATTTTCCCTTTGTGTAAAGTTTACTGAAACAACCTTTTTCAGTGAATCAAGGTCATAAAGATAACAGTTGTACACTTTACTCACATCGGGTTCCACATCCCTAGGTAGGGCAATATCTATCATTACTACAGGGCTATAATGTCTCTCTTTCATTATCTCGCTCATCATGTCCTTTGTTATTATAGGCTCCTGAGAACCCGTGGAGGTGATTATAATGTCACTCGTCCTCACCGCCTCGTGCAGCTCACTGAAACTCAGCGCCATACCGCCCAGCTCTACTGCCAACTCCTTTGCGCGTCCAAAGGTACGGTTGAGGATAGATATCCTTGATACCCCTCTGTCCTTAAGCCTCTTTGCAGCTATCGTGGCCATTTCTCCCGCGCCTATTACAAGAACCTGACTTCCCTGGATCTCATCAAACACGTGGCATGCCAATTCCACTGCCTCAGATGCAACGGAAACAGGAAACTTGCCTATGGCTGTCTCTGTTCTGATACGCTTTGCTGTCCTGAAGGCCCTGTGAAGAAGCTTATTAAATATAATAGAAACCATGTGCTCATCTAGGGCAGCCTTGTAAGCATCTTTCACTTGGCCCAGTATCTGGGGTTCGCCAAGAACCATAGAATCTAGGCCAGACGCTACCCTGAAAAGATGCCTAACACTGTCTTCTCCTCTCAAATGCACTGATATACGGTCAAGGTAGCCTGGTGCTACTCCTATAAGTCCGGAAACCATGTTAAAGACACCCTGCTTTTCCATGCCTGTCCAGTATATCTCGGCACGGTTGCACGTGTTCAAGGTATATGCCTCTGAACCCGGGGGTAACATGGGTACAACCGCCTCTGGAGGTATCCTTACCCTTTCCAGTATGTCTACAGGCACATGCCTGTAATTTATGCTGATGCACTCTATCCTTATCATAGCAACAGACCTAGTCCATGCGCGTGTGGAAATAACATGTTAATTAAGAAGAGTAATACAATCATCAAGCTAAATCCTATGAGCGTGACTATTGCCGTACGTCTTCCTTTCCAGCCAATGGCAAATCTCTGGTGCAGACATACGGCAAATATGATCCATACAATGCCCCCTGCTATTATCTTGGGCATTATCTTGGATAAGTGCAGCCCCTTGCTCTGTGCCCAGAGTGTACCCATGATCATACCAGAAGTTATTGCCAGAAACCCCACTAAAACGCTTATGTAGAGGATCCTATCAAGCAGGGTGAGTGCAGGCAAGGATGAAGATACCGATGAGTGAAAATCCCCTTTTCTTATTATATGTTCGTGAACAAGGTATACTATAGATGTTACGGCTGCCACCACAAACATAGCCTCCCCTGTTATAACGCTCAGGGTATGTAGCGGATACCAATAAGTGTGGAAACGGAAAGTGGCAGGCGCTGAAAGGCCTATGTCTGGCAAGACCCATAGTAGTGCAAAAGATGCAAACGGCAGGAAGAAAACACCCAACAGGTATGTCTTTCTACTCAATACAATGGGTATAAATGCCAAAGAAGAGATAAATATCATCATGTTAATTGCCTGGGGAACGGAACTTAAAGGTACCTCGTGCAGATTAATGGAAAGTATCAACATCAGTATGCCGTGAGACGCTACCGATGCCAGGAATAAGGCCCTAGCAAAGAGCAAAATCAGGGATTTTCTACTTAGGAGCATAATTACAAACGCCGCTAAGGCGGCTATGTATAGAAAACTAGTTATAGTTATTATACTCATAATAATAAGTCCCCGATGTCTATCTGTATGCCCAGCGCCTGATAAATAATATCATTTACCTGCTCCCTATTACCCTCACGGATTGCATCTAGAAGGGAAGAATCTATAAGTACTTCGAATATACGCTTGTGCATGTTAGCATCACCACCCATTCCAACAACAATGGGCCTTATCCTTGCCAGAATTCTTGCCAGGATTTCAAACTCTTCTCCTATATATTTACCAATCTTCACGCGTAGTCTTCTTGCCAATGCAGGGGAAAAGCCACCTGTCGATATCGCGATCTTTAGTGGCCCCTTTTCTACTACAGAAGGCATAATAAAGTTGCATAGCTCTATCTTGTCAACAACATTCAAAAGAATACCTCTGGCCTTGGCTTCCCTAGTTATCTTAAGGTTTTCATCGGGATCATCGGTAGCAGCTATAACCAGAAAAGCCCCTTTAAGATCACCATCCTCGTATTTCCTCTTCTCAAGTATAACCCCATCAATAGAGCTGATCTCATCAAGTATATCACCTGATATGACCTTCACCCTTGCCCCTGCACTTACCAGTGATTCCACCTTCCTTTGAGCCACCCTTCCACCACCTATCACGACACAGAGTTTATCCCTGAGATCGAGGAAAACCGGGTAATACATATTCTCGTGGGTGTATTCTAGCCTGCTTGTCAACCTAGTCTGAAACCTCCATCAACCATTCCTTTATCAATGGCACCACCCTGTGGTCTTTCCTGAGCTGATGAGGGGCATCTTTTAATATAATGATCTTCTTGGGGTTGAGCGCTGCAGAGAATATGCGCCTGGCATGTTCCACCGGTACTAAGGTATCCTCCTCGCCGTGCACCACGCATATTTTTCTGGGAGAGAGAAAGGGAACCCATCTAGGAGTGTCTAGATCTAAAAAGGTATCATACCAGGTCCTTATATCGGGGGGGAAAGAGTTATCCTTAATTAGACCTATCTCTAAGAAGTATTGTCTTAAGAAATCTGGATCAGGAGGCAGGATTATGGAGAAGTCAGCCGGCGTTGCCATTAGCATAACACTCCTTATCCTTTCATCCAAGGCAGCCATCTTTGTGGCTATTGCTCCCCCTGCGCTAAAACCTAGTATATGCACAGAGAAGGGATCAATACCGGGTATACCGTATATCTTTTCCATAACTGAACACAAGTCCTCATACCAGCCATCCATATCAATATTGCCACAGGACTCCCCGCATCCCCTGAAATTAAAGAAGGTACAATGAAAACCTGCCTCAACCAGCGACTCTATAAGCGGCGTATAACCTCTGTCTTGAGGATCGGGCGCGGAGCTTGGTATACCATGACACAAAATCACAACAGGCCTGAGCCTCCTATCCAGAGCCTCAGGTGAGAAGAGCCATGCCTTGATCTGAATTCCCGTTGAATTTATCTGTAGCTCTTTCGATCTCATTGTCCATTAGCCCATATCTAGTGTACACGTCAATCCAAGCCTTGAGCTCATCCTCATCAAACACAAAACCACTTCTTTCCTCTGTCTCCCTTGAAGGTATTCTGTTCAACTTCACAAGGCCCTTGATAGTCTCAAGGGACACACCCATTATGGTCGAGACATCCCTAGCTGAAATCAACTTTGGATCGGGGTTATGGCTCTTGGAACGCTTGAAGACAAAGGTCTGCAGGATAACCTCTTTTGTCTCCTTGCTATCAATAGAAAATGCCTTGTCCAGTATATCCACGTAATCCCTACCCATCTGGTACCTTACATTAGCGAGCTCTACAAGCCCCCTTATATCATCAGGATACAGGCTTAGCATCTCTTCCAGTATATTCTCGCAAAACTCCATGTCATCCAGGAAAAATCCTGTTTCTTCCAGGTAAAGAAACGTGTCCTTATCCCTGTCATCTATGTCCATGGCCTTTGAGAACATCTCCAAGGCAAGATCTAGGTGACCTAGCTCCCTGTGACAGATACCAAGCAACTTATAAACTATCGGGCTGTTAGAACATAGTGCCCTTGCCTTCTCAAGGTCATCTGCAGCCAGAGTATAAAACCCCTGAGATATCTTTTCCTTTGCCCTTGTCATAAAGACCTTGAGCCTTTGATCAAAGTCCATTCCAGTTAGGCTCTTGGCTGGGTCCTTGAAATGTATACCTGTTGTGCTTAGGTCAATGTAAAGTCTATTTTCTTCCAATGGACCCTCCATTGAGAGAACATTTATTACCTGCTGGCATAGATTCTTTATCAGGAAAAACGTACCTGACTTGTTCGAAAGGAAAAAGCCCGGACCTTCTGAATATCCTCCGTCTATCTCTGACAAACGCCTAGCTTCTTCCACCAGCTCTTCGAAGAAATGATGAGCCATGCCAACTGAATCAGTAATGGGTATTACCATGGTCGACTTGTACTCACCACCCGGGCAAGTGTAGTTATATCCGAGCCATAATTCCCTGTATTCAGGATCAATCATCTCCACTTCTACCGATACCAGCTCTATCAGCCCGCTTGGATATTCAAGCTTACCTCTCATGGAGACATAGAGTATTATCTAGGCAAAGAAAAGTCAACCATATCCTCCCATTGTCTGTCCTAGCTTCAGGGTGTATCTTAAGAACTATACGGCAAATCGTGTTAAGGATAAAACTCTCGATATAAAAAAAATAAAAAAACATTTAATCCAGCCTTCAAGTAATAACAAAACGACCTTTGTTCAATAGCAACACATTTTAATACTTTGACAAACAATCGCGGAATACATAATAATCCAGATATACCATGTTATGTATGGAGGTGTTCGCATGGTTTACAGAAAAGGTTACACAATATGCTTTACCTTGTCTCTTCTATTTCTATTTTTGGCTACCATCGCGTCTGCTGCTCCACATGCCGTCATCCATCACAGAGACTTCTACGCAGGCATCATCCCCCAGGGTAAGGTCGTAATTCACGAGTTTACTATCAAGAACACAGGTGACAAACCACTCATCCTTGATATTGGACATACATGAGGAGTCTCCATAGATGTCCCGGGAGGGCATGTAATAGCAAGTGGGAAATACACAAGGATAAGGGTTAAGGTCTCAACAAGGAACAGAAAGGGAATTCTAAGAAAGGTTATTCATGTCCACACAAATGATCCCTCGGCAAAGGATATAAGTCTACGTATAAGCATGAAGGTCATCGAGACCCTGGTTGTAAACCCTAAGTATATCAACTTTGGGACGGTCCTTGAAGGTGAGGAATATAAAAAGACAATAACACTTCTGAACAAAGGCAAGAAAACGATACAAGTAACCAATATGACAATCACCCCCTTCACGCAAATAGAATTGAACCATGTAGGACCCTTTGTACTTTCTCCAGGTGGTATAAAGACCTTTACGCTTACATTCAAACCAAAGTTGGTAAAGAACGGCTTCATTTACGGGGCAGCGGTCTTCAAAACGGACTTAGATTATCCTTCAAAGGTTGTGGTGCACATCTATGCACATGTGCAGAGAAATATAAACTAGAGATAGAACCATACATGCATGAATCATAAGGTCAATAAAAACATAGCCCTGGTGGGAACACTTACGGCCTTCAGCAGAGGTCTAGGATTCTTAAGAGACGCGGTAATTGCCTGGCTTATAGGTGCAGGACCAATAGCAGACGCATTCTTCGTGGCCTTCAGGATTCCGAACCTCCTTCGAAGGTTACTCGCAGAAGGCGCAACCAACGTAGCATTTGTACCCGTATTCAACGAGACTATGGAGAAGGAAGGCATGGATAGGGCTTTTCTTCTGTCCAGAAAGATCTTAACACTCATGGTTATTACCCTAGGACTTATAGTCATAACCGGCGAGATAATAAGCCCTGCCATAGTAACCGCCATAGCCCCGGGTTTTGTCAACACGAATACATTCAACGTTGCCCTGCACCTTACCAGGATCATGTTTCCTTACATACTACTTGTAAGCATCGTGGCTATATTCATGGGTATACTTAACTCACTTGGGCACTTTGCTGCACCGGCAGCAGCCCCAATACTACTGAACATCTCCATGATAGGCATCCCTATCTTCTTCTATATACTTTTACCCTTCTTTAAAACGGCTGCGGATGCACTTGCATGGTCAGTGCTCTTGGGCGGACTTATGCAAATAGTACTACAACTAGGCCCCTTAAGATCGCACAAGGTACCCATAAGACCCTCCTTTAATTTCATGGACAATAGGGTAAAGCAGGTCCTAAAACTCATGGGTATAGCAGCTATAGGAGCCTCTGTATACCAGATAAACGTACTTACTGGGACGATCCTTGCATCTTTCCTTCCTCGTGGGAGCGTGTCCTACCTTTACTATGCTAACAGGTTAGTAGAACTGCCACTCGGTATATTTGCCTTTGCCGTGGGTAATGTCATGCTCCCAGTGATGAGCCAGGCATCTGCCAGGGTTGAGATGAAGGAGATGTCTAGCCTTGTGGAAAAGGCAACTGACACCATACTTTTTTTCACTGTCCCTTCATCCATTGGACTTTTTGTCCTAGCCGAACCCATAGTATCACTCCTCTTTGTAAGGGGAGAATTCCAACAGGTCGACGCCCTACTTACTGCAAAGGCCTTAAGGATGTATGCCCTTGGTCTGTGGGCAATAGGTATATCAAGAATACTCACCCAGGCGTTTTATGCCATGCAAAACGCGGGTACAGCGGTCAAGGTGGCTTGGATTACCCTTGGTATTAACCTTGTGTTGAGTCTCGCGCTGATGCCATACATGGGGCATGTTGGACTGGCACTTGCCACATCTCTATCAGTTGTAATACAGGTTGCTATCCTTCAATACCTCCTACACAGAAGAGGAGTCGTCATCTCGGCAAGTTCATACATTAGACTGGCAAAGATGTCTATATCAGGAATAATTATGCTCATATGCCTAATACCAGCTGTGCATGTCCATTTCTGGAAGAAGGGATTAACCATTGCTAGTCTTTCATTCCTAGTCGCGTCTATCCTTGGTGGAGCCTTAATATACTTCACATGTGCATGGCTTATGGGTATCAGAACTGATCATTATTAGGGTCAAAACAAAATCATAGTAGAAAATTTTATCTTGCCTGATGGAAAAAACTTACCCAATAAGTTACCAATTATTTCCCATTTTGTGCTCGAATTTGTAAATTTCTGAACCATAATTTTTTCTCATCATAATAAAACAATGAAATCAATGCATTATAATAAGGCTTACTATGGCATTAACTTTGCTTTGCTTAAAACAATAAAGAAAAATAAAGATCAGGAGATGGGGGTTTCGATGAAACTTACTCGTAGAGAGATCCTCGAAGAACTCGAAAGGATGGGCATCAGGACAATCAGTGCCCTAAAGAAGGCCTGCAGAGAGTTCGAAGCATACTGGGATAGCGTTCAATCCTGATCTTTACGCCAAGGGTGTGTCACAATGACTGCCTTCAGGTGAAAGTGGGTGTGAGGGGTGTGGTATAATAACAGAAAACTTTTTCCTTTTAGTGTTGATAAGCCCCTAGAACTATCACCAGGGATAATCAAGAAGAATCCCGAAGAAGTCCAGCAACTTTTCCAGGCTGCCCTCGTAACCAGTCTAGACATCAGCATAGATAAATTGCCAGATATCTTTTTCTATCTGCTTGAGCGTATTGTCCCCTATGATACTGGTTTGCTTTATATCTGGGAACCGAGGAAACGCTGGTTCTGTAGGGGCATAGAAGAAAGAATACCTTCCAATATAGAAACCGGCAATATGTTTACAAAATTCTTAAGAGATACCATGCAACCACTTCTTATCACAGATTCCAATACACTAGACATCCCCAAAGAGGAATTTCCCCTAGATTTCTCATCCATGATAGGCCTTCCCATATACATAGACACAAGAAGCATAGGTTGTGTCGAACTATACCGAAAAAAGGGTAGACCTTTTAATTTCGACGATCTTGTTCTTACAAAAAACCTAATACTGTACTCCGAGAAAGCCCTTATAGATTCCCTTGAGTTCGGCAAGTCCATAGACAACACCCTGGATATCCGAATAGATACACCCCAAAAAAGTATTATACTTGATATCCTGCACCAGTATGAAGAGCAGGCAAGAAGGTTGTCGTACGAGTTGAGTGTTGCACTTATCGCAATTAGGGATCTATATAAGTTCGGCCTTTCGCTTGATACGAACGCTGGGGCACGAACACTCAAGCTACTTGCAAAAAAACTAAAGGCAAATCTCAGGTGCTACGACAAGGTCATCAGGTACGACGAAAGCAGCTTCTTCGTTATACTACCAGGATGTTCTACGAACCAGGCAAAGGCCGTGGTGAAGAATGCCATGCATAGCCTTGGAGAAGGCACATCTAACAATATACTATCTGGAATCGCTACCTTCCCTATTGAGGCTCAGGACTCGAGGGCACTTCACAACGCAGTAATCCAGTCTTTATCCCATGCCAAGAAAAACGGATCAGACTGTGTATCCTTCAGTGACACTGGCATAATGGACCCACTAAACCAATCACTGGAGCTCGAGGTAAAAAGATTACTGTGCTCGGTGCCTACCATTAATGAATTGAACAGCTTACTAAATATTATAAAGCTACAAACTCAGGCGTCGGAGATATCTATAAAAGAGCATCCGCCCGGAAGAGTAATAAAGTGGGAAAACAAAATCATGGGCTACCTCCTCATAAAAGGTCTATCCGATGAGGTGTATGGCTGGATCGTCACCTACTTAACACCTGCATGGGCAGTGGCAGAAAGGTTAGACAATGACATACGCAACTGGTACACATCTATAATGATCATTGCCTCACTCCTATCTGACATCAGGGCAGCCTATCCAATGGGTTATTCCTTAAGGGTTTCCGACCACATGTATACGCTTGCAAAAAAGCTTGGCATGAAAGAACCGGTTGCTAACAGGTGGGCAATATCGTCTCTGGCCGCTAATATAGGCTACCTAGGTATACCCACATCCTTGTTCACAAAGACAAAGGTGGGTTACTTCGATACATCCAGCATAAGGAAACATCCCATAATCTCATCTTCAATGATAAAGGACTTACCAATATTATTAGACCTTGACCGAGAAATTGTCGAATATCATCATGAGAACTTAGATGGAAGCGGATATCCAAGGGGACTGAAAGGCGAAGAGATCCCACTGGGCGCTAGGGCATACAGATTAGTGGATACATTCAACGCCATTACCTCGCCAAGGCTTTACCGCCAGGGCCTGCCACATGAAAGCGCTGTCGATGAGTTAAAAAGGTTATCTGAGCAACATATTATAGACCCTGATATCACATCCGTGTACATGGATATTATCTGTTCTTGATCCACCTTGGATGGGTTATCCCGTACTTTTTGATCTTGTAATGGATCACTCTCTTGCTGATCCCAAGCATTGCAGCGGCATCTTTCTGTATCCAATCGCTCTTTTCCAATGCATCAAGAATCATTTCCTTTTCCTTGAGCTCTAGCGAAGAAAGGCTGGATTCTTGATCTATATCATCATCTACCTGATTAGCATTAACTATGGAAAGCTCTGCCGGTGTTATTGTATCTGATTCAGCCAAAAGCACAGCCCTTTCAATACAATTTCTTATCTCCCTTACATTACCAGGCCAATCGTAGCGCATCATGATGTTAAGTGCCACAGGCGAGATGTCAGAAACAGGCTTATTGAACTCGATAGAATACTTCTTGATAAAGTAATGTACAAGGGGTCCTATATCATCCTTCCGTACCCTTATCGGTGGTATGTGTATGTTAAAAACATTTATCCTATAATACAAATCTTCCCTGAAGCTACCATCCTTAACAAGGCTTACTATATCCTTGTTAGTAGCTGCTATCACCCTTACATTAACTTTTATGGTTCTGTTTCCTCCAAGACGTTCAAATTCCCTATCCTCCAGCACCCTAAGCACCTTTGCCTGCAAAGACAGGTCCATATCACCTATCTCATCTAGAAAAATGGTCCCCATATTTGCCTGCTCGAATCTCCCTATCCTTACCTTTACAGCACCAGTGAAAGCACCTTTCTCATGACCAAAAAGCTCGCTTTCGAGAAGATTTTGAGGCAAAGCAGCACAATTAACCTGTACGAAGTTGTTCTCAGACCTAGGTGAATTGTGATGTATAGCACCCGCGATCAGACCTTTTCCAACGCCTGTTTCACCTGTTATGAGCACAGTGGAATCTGATCCAGCCACCTTGGTTACCATATTCAAAACATGTTTTAACTCTTTGCTCACGCCGATTATATCAGAAGTCCTATAGATGATATCAGTCTGGCGGTGTCGAAGGTAGTCCACCTCATTTTTTAGCCTCCTTATAGCCAGCGCATCATCTATCTTGCGAATCAAGTCATCAAAGCCAAAAGGCTTCTGGATGAAGTCCTGTGCACCCGTCTTCATCGCTATCACAGCTGTGTCTACGGATGCATAACCCGTCATTACAATCACGATGGTAGTGGTATTTAGGGCCTTTATCCTCTTCAATAGCTCAATACCATCCATCCCTGGAAGTTTTAGGTCCGTTAATATCAGGTCGTATATATACCTATTAGTCCTCGCTATAGCCGCTTCTGCGTCCCCCACCAACTCTACATCATGCCCTTTTTCCCTAAGTTGGCGTAATAAAACCTGTCCGAGTTCTATGTCATCTTCCACTACGAGTATATATGCCATACCAATGCAGTTGATCGGGAACGAGGAGCCAAAACTTTAAACTTAATTCAAGACTTTAGCTGTGCTATCCAACATGGATCAAATGGGTATTGAATTCTGATTCATTTATGTAGTAAACATACGTGGTTCTTGTTTTTGAACCCACAACTAATCAGATAAGGAGTTGTTGCATGCCACAGATAAGGCCTTTCAGGGGAGTTAGGTATAATCCTAACCGAGTTGAAATGAAGAACGTGATATGCCCACCCTATGATGTAATAACTCCAGAGCAGAGCGAAGAATTACACTCCAAAGACCCATACAACGCCATAAGGCTTATACTCGGCAAACAGCACTCCAGGGATTCAAAGACTAATAACCGCTACACGCGTGCAAGGGAACTCTGGATTAAATGGCAAAAAGAGGGGGTACTCATAAGGGATCAGTCACCTAGCATATATTACCATGAACATAGCTATACAATAGGTGAAAGATCTTACACAAGGTCGGGTATTATTGTAACTGTACGACTCAGTGAAGGCAAGAAGAAAGATATACTCCCCCATGAAAATACATACAAGGGCCCAAAGCTTGACCGCCTTCGTCTGCTCACCGAGGTAAAAGCCAACTTTAGCCCTATCTTCGGGATCTATTCAGATCCTTCAAGGATGATTACATCGCTAATAAAACCTCCTTTAGAAGAACCCCATGTGGAGTTCCATGTATCTAGTGAATCGCATAGAGTATGGATAATAGACTCTCCCGAGATAATAGACATGGTCTCCTCCATGCTAATTGATAAGACCATACTCATAGCGGACGGCCATCACCGTTATGAGACAGCAAAGACCTATCGCGATCGTATGAGAACAGTCACAGGCAAAAAAGATGGGCTACAGCCATTTGACTATGTTATGATGTACCTTGCAAACATAGATGAAGAACTCAGCATACTCCCAACACACAGGGTGATAGTGGACAGCATGGGCATAGGCCTTGTAGACTTCGAGTACAGGATAAAAGAACTCTTTAATATGATACCTTATGACAATAGGAATACCTTCCTCAATATGCTTAAAAAAAGTGGCAAGGGACATTTTGGACTGCTAGTATCAGGCATACCTAGATACTACCTTTTAAAACCCATTGATGAGGAGGCAATAGACAAGTACATGCCGGCGAGCATGCATCCATTACTCAGGAAACTGGATGTCACTATCCTCCACGAGTGTATAATTGAACCAATCCTTGGAATCGACAACCTTGTCAGCCAAGGCCGCATACTGTATACCAGTCTGGCCGAGGAAGCAATTAGCATGGTAGAAAAAGGAGATGCAGATGCTGCTTTTCTTATGAACCCCAGCTCTATGCAAGAGATAATGAATGTTGCGAAACAGGGCCTGAAAATGCCACACAAATCAACTTACTTTTATCCCAAGATACCAACTGGCCTTGTCTTCAATCCACTTGAATAAGGCACATTCCAAGTGCGATCAGGCCAGGCTTGATCACGCATCTTAACATATGATAACCAGATAGTCATGGGACTACCAGACACAATACAGGATGAAATAAATCAGTTGCTCAGCCTGAGTATGGATAAGCGGGCCGATCACTTGATAAACTCTCCAAATGTCCGCATGCTGTTAGATGCATTACCTGACCAGGAGTTATACTTTATCATAAAAAACTCCTGGGGTGGCAACAGCGAGATTCTCCTGCACTACATGCCTGTGAAAAAGATACTCAGTTTCATTGACATCGAGTGCTGGGACAAGGACAATCTGTCTATAGATAACCTGTTCAGTTGGCTTAGCACGCTCATGGATGCATCCATAGAGACATTTATAAAAACCGTGGGCGAGTTAGACCAAGAGCTTATTATCTTGATGTTCAAGGAATTCATCGAGGTAGTCCAAATGTCTCCCACTGACGAGAATGCACCTGACCTCATGGATGCGGGCTTTGATACGCTGGACAATCTTTACTATTTCAGGTTTATAAAGGAAAGCGAGGAAAACCAGGTCGTTAAACACCTCTTGCACCTAGTGCTGGCCAATAACCAGGAGCTCTATTATTCTATCATGGAAGGCATTGAATGGGAATTCAAGTCCTCGATGGAAGAAAGTGCATACCAAAGAAGAGAGATTCGGCTCATCGAACTAGGCTTTCCCCCATCAAACGAGTCCCTGGACATATACCAGTACACGAAGCCAGAGAGCATAACACTTGATCTGGACACATTAAAAACGCCGGTCTTGAGCGGAGACTATTATCTACCCACCCTTTACACAGGGCATCTCTCTAAGGGGGGCGAACTCATTGCATCTGTACTTAACGAGGTAGATGATTACACAAAAGAAAGAGTAAGCACGGAAATGGTCTATCTAGCAAACAAGATTATAATGGCTGATTTCATGCCCTTAGATGACCCTGATAACATCAAGGTGGCAATGGAAAAGGCAAAGCACTTGGCATCACTCGGACTATCGTACCTCAGCAGGAGGCACGGTATGTCCGCTATATCTATTCTAAACAAAATCAATGCAGAGAACCTCTTTCGAGTGGGTAATAGCCTTATGATAGAGCTCAAAAACAGGGTGAAAAGACTACTAAGAGACGCAGGTATTGATGTAATACCTCCGAGGGATAGAGTCCTGGTTGAAGACCTCTTAAAAAAGGCACCAGTTAGTAAAAAGCCCCTTATATCCTCGAGTGAAGAATTAGAATTAGTCTCAAGAAGCATTGACAGGCTCATCACCATGATGAACATGGCCAAAAGCCTAGGATGGGAGAGACAACGAGATAAGCTGTACAAGACAAATATTCAGTCAATACACTCCCTGGACATGGAAAACATAATCATAACTGCATCCGCGGTCAACTTCTCCGAATCAAAGACGTATTTCAGGCCTATAACAAAAGACGAGATGGTATCGTTTATAAACGCAACAACCTACATCAACCATGAAGGATATAGAAGCATCAAGACCGGACTCTCAGAGGATCTAAAAGTACTCCTGAAAGAACTTGACCCTGTTGTAGGAAACAGCTTACTCAATGACATTTCTTTTTACTTGCAGGAAAGGCTAATCGAAGAAACAACAAGGATAAAGAGAGCAGAAGACATTGACCCCAGGTTTATTACCTGCATGGTGGTACAATTGTAAGAATTAAGAGAGACATAGGCCTAAAGCAGTCATGAAGGCCTTACCTGGGAAATGGTATAAACTTAAAAGGGCATACTGACGATAACCAGAATGCCCTTTTACTTACCTATAATAGCCTACTGAGCCGGCCTAAATATTGTCCATCTTCTCTTCAAGCCATTTGGGGCAATGTACCCTGGCCCATGCCCTTGTTACCCAGCCATAAAGCATAGCCTGTATAGTGCCTGGATTACCAATTGTACCAAGATAGATATGCACCATAAGGAAAGATGCCAATACAAAAACACTCATGGCGTGTAGCATAAACGCCCAACGTGCCAGGACAACTGGAAAAACAAGTGCATTGGCCATAACAAGACCGGTAGCTACTAAAAGGATGCCAAACGCTACCACGAACCAGTAGAAGACCTTCTGACCTGCATTGAACTTACCTGCAGGAGGAAGATCCTCTGCCTCCCATAGATATCCACCGGCCTTCATAATCCACTTACCGTCACCCTCGACAAACAGGCAGTCTTTCCACCACATAGGTATCGCAACAACCAGTGAAAGACCAAACATTAGTCCTGAGAATATATGAATCCACTTGCTTGCATAGTAACCACCAAATATAGTAGGTATGACGCTCCAGTGATGATACATCAAACCCAGACCAGTTACGAGGGCGACAAGGAAACTTCCTGCAAGTATCCAGTGGGTTATTCTTTCCGGTACATCCGTTAGCTTTACCATATCTACGTTACTATGCATTGTTATCACCTCCCTCGGTTCCCTTATCCTCTACCTTATGGGGGCCCTTTATAAGGTAGTGAAGCACTGCCAGACCTGCAACTCCACCCATACCTATTAGGGTCAGAGGCTTGAAAAGGTTTTTCCACCAAAGCTCGGTTGCCGGCACTCTCGGATCAGGATTCAGATGGGAATATTCTTCTATCCTGGCGTAATCAGGTATTATGTACATAACATGGGTCTTGTACCCATTGTTCGGATAAAGGCTACCATTCACCTCTTTTACCCTAGCCATGGCCCTGGCGAGAATGTCTTCCTTGGGCCCGAACTCTAGGCAACCCGTTGTACACGCCTCGACACAGGCGGGGACCTTGCCCTCAGTTATTCGGTCGTAGCACAGTGTGCATTTTGCGATCTTCTCATCCTTGGGAGAATACCTCGGAATGTCAAAGGGACACGCTACAACGCAAGCCTTGCATCCTATACAATACTTGGGGTTGTGGACAACTGCACCCTCGGGTGTCTTGACCAAGGCACCTGGTGAAGGACACGCCTGGACACAGGGGGCATCCTCGCAATGCATGCATCCCTCTTTCCTCAAGAGCCATTTCACCTTTTTAAGCCTGTCCTTAGACTTCATCTCGTCGAAACGCACCAACGTCCACGTGTCATACGACAGATCGGGCGGATTCTGGTATGTACCATTGAATACGGTCTTCTCTGCACGAAGACTGTTCCATTCCTTACATGCAACCTGGCATGCCCTACAACCTGTGCACTTGGTCAGATCTATAAGCATCATATGTTCGGCCATAGCTTACTCTCCCTGTACCTTGTTTACATTCACTAGGAATGCCTTATACTCCGGTATCATCGTGTTTGCGTCTCCCACAAACGGGGTCAAATCATTGGCAATGGCCCCTTTAATCAACCCCTTGTAACCGAAATGCCAAGGAAGGCCAATCTGGTGATACAAGTTACCCTGTATTTTATAAGGTCTGAACCTCTTGGTAACAAGCGCGTACGCCACGATACCCTCTTGATTTCTTATGGAACTAATCCTAACCTTATCCCCGTTTTTTATACCCTTAATCTTAGCAAGTTCTTCACTCATCTCCACAAAGAGGGCAGGCATCAGCTCGCACAACCAGGGTAGCCACCTTGTCATCTGGCCAGTCTGCCAGTGTTCGGTCAGGCGGTAGGTTGTACAAATGATCGGAAAACGCTTAGCTGCCTCGGTGCCGTAGAGAGCCGCAACACAACCTTCCACAACCATGGGGTCACATGTTATCTCTCTGTGTGTCAGCTTATCCCAACGTACAATGACAGGTGATACCTGTTGAGAAGACATGAAGTTCTTTACAGGGGATTCAAGTGGCTCATAATGCTCGGGGAAGGGACCGTCTGCAAGACCTGGGGCAAAAAGCCTTGCATGACCATGAGGAAGCATTATGAAAGGATATTTTGTTCCAGGTGGCCATCCACCATCAGGGACATCCCCCTGCCATTTTTTTGCTATTCTATCCCACCATATAACTGGTTTATCGTTTGCCCATGGTCTTCCCTTATCATCCACGCTGGCCCGGTTGTAAAGTATCCTCCGGTTTACAGGCCAACACCACGACCACTCGTGGTAAAAGCCTAGGCCTCTTGGATCAGAGGTGCTCCTTCTCATCATCTTGTTTTCTGTGTCGGACACTGAGTTACAGTACAGCCAGTTCCCACTGCAGGTAGATCCGTCTTCCTGAAGGTATGCAAAGCTCGGTACCATGGACCCTGCCTTGAATAGCTTCCCCTTTACAATCTTGTCCTTGAGGAAGAACCCATTTATCTCCTTCGCGACCTCTCTTGTAGATGGATGATGTATCCTGCCATCCACGTCCTTGAGACCGTAATCCCAGCTTAAGTTAAGTATGCTCTTTGGAAGTGCACCGCCTTTGGTCCTGTAAAGATCCTTTAGCCTGTATACAAGTTCAGTGATAATAGAGAGATCATCCTTGGCATCGCCTGGTGGGTCAATTGCCTTGTACCTCCACTGTGCCCACCTGCCAGAGTTTGATATGGATCCCTCTTTCTCTACAGATGCTGCAGCTGGAAGCAGGAATACCTCCGTTTCTATTACGCTTGGGTCCACCCCTGCATCCTTTTGCCAGAAACTTGCTGTCTCGGTCTCCCATAGGTCAACTACTACCAGCCAGTCCAGTTTGGCAAGGGCCCTTCTTTCCAACCGCGAACTCGGACCGCCAACAGCGGGGTTCTGGCCCCAGCAGAATAGCCCATTTATCTCGCCATGTGCCATTCGTTCAAATATGGGAATAAATGAATAGTTCTTGCCATCGTCTATCTTTCCAAGATAGCCATATGCCTCTTCAAGATCAACGTCCCTCCAGAAGGCCTTCAGCAGGCTTGATGCATACTTGGGATAATTAGCCCACCAGTTTGCACTCTTAGGATCATGGGTTACAGGGGTACAATCCTCCAGATACCTCTGGTAGGTCTGCTGAGAAGCCTTTGGAGTCTTAAGATATCCTGGTAATATGTGGAAAAGGGCTGCGTGGTCGGTAGAACCCTGAACATTGCTTTCTCCCCTCAAGGCATTAATCCCACCGCCCGCAACTCCTATGTTACCCAAAAGCAGCTGGAGAATGGCGTATACCCTAACATTCTGTGATCCGTATGTGTGCTGTGTTGAACCCATGGCATACATTATCGTGGCTGACTTCTCTGGCTTGCAGGTAGAAGTAAAGAGATCGCACACCCTCTCATAGGCCTTGGGGTCACCACAACCTACTACGTTTGAGACGTGTTCGATATTATAGCGAGAATAATGCCGTTTCAGGAGCTGAAACACGCAGTGTGGGTCACTAAGTGTAGGATCTCTTTTGGGGTTACCGTTTTCATCAAGCTGATACTGCCATGTTTTCTTATTGTATTTACCATCTTCAAGTCCTGAAAATATCCCATCCAGATCCGTGGCCGTCTTGAACCTGGGATCAACAAGGAACGATGCGTTGGTATAGTTCCTAACGTAGTCCCAGTGTATCCTGTTATGCTCAATAGCATAATTTATCATGCCACCTATAAAGGCTATGTCCGTGCCTGACCTTATCGGACAATAATAATCAGCAGTTGCAGCGGTACGTGTAAACCTCGGATCAACGCATATCAGTTTTGCACCGCGTTTAGCCCTTGCTTCATTGACCCACTTGAAGGAAACAGGGTGGTTTTCTGCAGCATTGGAACCAATTATCATTATGCAATCTGAATGCTTGATATCTATCCAATGGTTGGTCATTGCCCCGCGACCGAATGAGTTCGCCAGACCGGCGACCGTGGAGCTATGTCAGATACGCGCCTGGTGCTCTATATACACCAGGCCTAGTGCACGGGCAAATTTTACCAGGGGATAGACTTCTTCATTGTCAAGGGATGCACCACCCAGGCAAGCTATGTTCTCAACCCTGTTTACTACCTGGCCCTTAGCATTCTTGTGAGTAAAACCTTTGTCCCTAGCTTCCTTAACCTTGTTTGCAATCCTGTCCAGCGCCCAGTCCCAGGTTACCTGTTTCCAAGTACTGGCACCCGGGGCCCTGTAAAGCGGTTTCTTGAGACGCCTCTTGTTGTTTGCAATCTGATACAGGGCACTTCCCTTGGAACAAAGCGATCCATTACTTATAGGGTGATCTGGATCTCCCTCGGCATTTATCACCCTGCCCTCCCTTACATGGACGATAACTCCACATCCAACCGCGCAATATGGGCAGATAGATGGCACCTCCTTTGCGTAGCGCAGCTTCCTAGGCTGCGCAAACACAGGATGGATACCAACGCCTACACCTATGCCTGTTGCCGCCAAAGTACCACCCGTAAGCTTTAAGAAACCGCGCCTGCTTATGTCCATAGCTCTTCTCCTGTTAATTAATTTACATATAAATGTATACAATAAGTTAATATCCAATTGCAACAAAAATTTAATGCCCTTCTTAATGGCTTATGCATTGAAAATTAAACTTGCTTATATAAGATGATGACTGTAGAATATTTAACAAACTCGAAAGGAAATCCTTGACTCCGGTCAATACAACGAATAATATGTGTCTCCATGAAATGGGACAAGATCATAAAGGCCCATCCCAAAAGTAAGGAAGATATACTAAAGGCCAAGGAAATACGGAAGATTACACTCAATATCATTCAAAGAAAATACTCGGAGATCAGGTTATCAACATCTAGGTACAATGATACTGAAATTTCTATACTCGAGCAAGACTCAGTTCGTTCAGAGATATTAGATATAATAGAAACTATTTGCCTCAGGGCATGGGAAAAGGTATTTGGAGGAGACTTGCCAGAGAGCACAAGGGAGACAATTGGGAACATGCTTTCACCCTTTGGCAACATAGAGTCTGCACGCAAGGAAAATAAAATAGAGATGATTGTGCACAATGTTACAATAGAGGCCATGACCTTTTTAAGAAAAGCAAACAATGACGTGTTACCAAGAACATGGTCCCATGGTAGGTGCCCTTTTTGCGGGACTTATCCTAGGTTGGCATATGACTCAGAGGCAGGTAGGCAGCTATGCTGCCCGATCTGCGAGTATTCATGGAGATTTCCAAGGCTGAAATGCCCCTACTGCAACAACACCGATCACAACCTACTGGGCTACTTTGAGGCAGACGGTATTAATGGTATACGAGTGTACTTCTGTAAAAAGTGTATGTACTACATAAAGTCCATAGACACAAGAAAAAGAAGAGCCCTTGATCCTGAGACCGATGACATACTGAGTCTTGAGATGGACAACCTAGCATTAAAAGAAGGTTTCAAAGCCTGAGGACTAACTTTTTTATCTTATCCCTTGCGATCCTTACCAACCGCATATGCAACCCACACGCTGACCTCGTAAAGCAAAAGTAGTGGCACTGCAAGAAGTATCTGGCTGATTACGTCGGGCGGTGTAAGTATGGCCGCAACTATAAAGATTACAAGGACAGCATACTGTCTTTTCCTTGCAAGCATGGAATAAGTAACAATACCCATTCTTGCGAGAAAATATACAATAACAGGCAACTCAAAGGTAATGCCAAAAGCAATGATCAGTTTTGTCACAAGATTTAGATATTCCCTCAAGGATGGTAAAGCCGTTATCTTGTCGGTAGAGAAACCCAGGAAAAACTTAAAGCCAAAAGGGAATACAACAAAGAAGGCAAATGCAGCCCCAACAATAAAAAAAATGGTGGCAACAAAGACAAAAGGTAAGACGTATTTTCTTTCGTTCTCATACAGACCCGGCATGACAAACTTCCACGACTGGTATAATATAACAGGTACTGCCAGCACAAAACCAGAGAGAAATGAAACCTTAAGGTATGTCAGGAAAGCCTCGGGCAGGGAGGTATAAATGAGATGTCCACCTGGGGGCATTACCTTTATTAACGGGGAGATAATAAACTCAAATATCCTCTTTGAAAAGGCATAGGAACACGCAAACCCAATGGCTATGGCTATAATACACTTTATTATCCTCCACCTTAACTCTTCAAGGTGCTCTGTAAGGGGCATACGATCTTCGCTTTCCAAGGCTCAGACCTCTATGTCATCAGGGTTATAGGCGTCACCTCTATCGCTTCCAGAGGACCCAACAGTGGCTCCACTTAAATTTTGGCTATGTTTCCCGTTACTAGAGCCTTCGCTAGCCTCAAGATCCAAGGCATCATGATTTGTGCCCTTGTCATCAGGTTCAATAGTGACATCAATATCTCTCTTTATCTGATCTGCAGTCCTTTGCAATTCACCCATGGCCTTACCCAGGAAACGGGCAAGCTCTGGCAATCTCTTTGGACCTAGTATAATAAGCCCTAGTATAAGGATTAACAGCAGCTCCTGCCCACCTATGCCAAACATGGCACTACTTATAAAAGGTTTTACCACAAGTGTCAAACCAAGCCTATGGTCCTATCCAATACACCACACCAGCTAGCGTGGTCATTTAAAAGAAAACCTCATGGCCATTGACATGAACGGTATATACCTATATATGTGCTATCTGAGCTCAAGATACGGAGGGTATTAGTTATGGCAGTCATGGAGTCGCTTGATGCAACTAGAAGATCAGTTTTAGGTAAGAAAGTAAAAAGACTAAGGGCACAGGGTATGATTCCTGGTGTTGTGTATGGTAAGGGCCTGGAGCCAATCCCAATACAAGTAAGTTACAAGGATTTCAGGCAGGTATACAAGAGAGTACGTGGAACTTCACCAATTAATCTGGTGATCAAAGGAGACAAGAAGCCAGTAGGTACATTAATACAAAAAGTACAGAGAGATTCGCTCACGAACAAGATCCTTCACGCGGATTTTCTCAAGGTTGACTTCTCAAAACCTGTTACCGTGGAGGTACCTGTGGTACTCACAGGTAAAGCACCTGTAGAGGAATCCGGCATTGGACAGGTTATGCAGGACATGATGTATATACATGTAAAGGCCTTGCCCACACAGATTCCACACGAGATAGAGGTTGATATATCTTGTCTGGAGAAGACAAACCAGGCCATACATGCATCTGATATACAGCTACCGGAAGGGGTAAAACTTTCGAGCATGACAGACGAGACATCAGTCATAGCAAGCGTTACAAAACAGATCTACGAGGAAAAAGTCGAGGAAGAGGCAGAAGAAGAGGAAGCCGAAGAGAGGGAAGAAGAAAAGACAACAGAGGAATAGAGACTATCCTTTCACCACCCCTATTGGTCTCATCCTGGCAACAATACTTGCAATCCCGGCTCCAGATATCGTATTAACAACATGTGAGACATCCTTGTATGCTTCTGGCATCTCCTCGGCAAGGGTGGAACCCCTTGCTGCCAGGGCGTAGATACCATCTCTAGAAAGTTCATCCGAGATAGACCTGCCCTTTGCCTGCTTTCTCGCCTTATGTCTAGACATGAGCCTACCCGCTCCATGGCAGGCACTGAAAAAGGTCTTCTCAGAACCCTTTTGTCCGGCCAGTATGTAAGACGACCTTCCCATGTCACCTGGTACTATCACGGGCTGACCGGTCTTCCTGAACCTAGGGGGAAGCCTTTTGTCACCTGGAGGCAGGGCCCTCGTAGCTCCCTTCCTGTGAATGCAAACCTCCACGTGCCTGTCTCCTGATGGGATCTCTTCTATCTTGGCAATATTGTGGCAACAGTCATACAAGAGATACATGCCCATGGATTCCCAGGATTTTCCTAAAACATCCTCGAAGGCATGTCTAACGAGGTAAGTTATAATTCCCCTGTTCACAAAAGCAAAGTTTGCAGCCCCTGCCATTGCGCTGAGATACATATGTGCATCAGGATGTGACAAGGGTGCACATGCCAGCTGCCTATCGGGCAACTCAATACCATAGTCTGGCAAGGCCTTAAGCATAGCATGTATATAATCGTCGCATACCTGGTGTCCAAAACCACGAGAGCCTGTATGTATCAATACCACAATCTGATTCTCGAAGAGAGAGAATGCCTCGGCAGTATCTTGGTCCACTATTGAATCAACAACATCTATCTCAATAAAGTGGTTCCCGGAACCAAGCGTACCAAGCTCAGGCAATCCCCTACGCCTTGCTCTATCAGATATCCCGCCAGGATCAGCACAAGACAACATACCGTGGTCTTCGTAACACTCAAGCTCTACCTCTGGACACAATCCTTTCCTCACCAGCCATCCTGCTCCCTGTGTAATAACATCATGGAATTCCCTATCCGTGCATCTTAATGTCTTATGCTTGGAACCCACACCTGTCGGCACACTTTTAAATATACTCTCTATAATCCGATCTTTTAGAGGGGCCATCTCTTCGATCTTTATATTGGTTAGCACACAACGTATGCCACAGTTTATGTCATAACCAACACCACCTGGCGAGACAACACCATCATCTTTGCCGAAGGCCGCCACCCCTCCTATGGGAAATCCATAGCCCATGTGTATATCTGGCATGGCAATTGAGGGACCTATAATACCTGGAAGGCATGCCACGTTGGCAACCTGTACCAGGGCATCATCCGTGTAAAGCCATTTCTCTATCAGGGCATCGGCATATACCATGCCATACGTCCTCATACATGACTGCATGGGGATCTTCAGCCTGTAAGGATCAATCCTTTCTACCCTCAACGCTTCCATGACCTACTCACGTATCAAAGGTAATTGTTGCCTTGTAAAGACCACCTATCTTCTCTATGCTTAGGCCATGGTAGGTTGCGGCCTTAATTGCAGTATCAAGCTCAGAGAAAAGGTAGTCTCCGGTTATAATGCCATAGGCCTGTGAACCTTCTATAAGGTTCACGGTTACATCAAACAACCTGAACCCCTCTGCGTCCACCCTGTATATAATCTCCTGTAACCACCTTACCAGGGCATCATTCATATCAATACCATCAACAAATACGTCTATGGTCTCTCTTGGAACGTCTGCCCGTGCACCCATTATATCCACCACGGCGCGTACCGCATCTTCAAATAGGAGCTTTAGATCTTTTGCCACCACCCTGATTGCCAAGTCTGCAGTATGATCTATAACCTCGTAAGGCATGGGTCTTTTATCCCAACAAAGCTTTTTATTTACATTTACTACAATACTGTATAGAAGTCATTGGGGATCGATAAAAAATAAAGTTGATAGCAGTCATATGGACAGGTTAAAGCAGATCCTATCGAGGATAGACCGCAAGGGTTACAAGGCCTACAAGGGAATAAAGGGCGTATATAGTTTTCCTGGCTTCAGGCTTTTTGTTGATCATGTACAAGGGGATCCGTTTGCATCTCCGTCAAGGCTGTACGTACAGGTCAGCCTTAAAGAGTCAGGGTTTCCTAGCTACTACATCTCTAATAAGAGCAGGCAGATCGCTTTCAGAGACTTCATCACTCGTAGCTTCAGGGAGGCTATAACAAAGGTAATAAAAGGTAAAAGAGGTGTGGGGAAAAGCGGACAAATACAGATCGACAACCCTGGGCAGGAGATACTCGACAGGACATCCTGTGTAATCGAATCCGACTCTATAGAAATAAGGTTCTTCATGGGCCTACCAGCACAGGGCAGGACAATCTTGGCCCAGGAAGCAATTGACATGTTCTTTATCGAGATCCCTGACATCGTAAGCAGGTCACTCTACCTCAAGAATACAGACGAGACCTCATTAAGACTGCATGTTGATGCCAACGAAGACCAAGATTACATACGCGATGAGTTGCTTGCCAAGCAAGGCCTTGTGGCATTCATAGCTGATGGCTCTATTCTCCCAAGGAGATCAGGCATAGATGATAGGCCCATGATGACACAAGACACCGTGAGATTTATTTCTCCTGAAGGCTTAAGGGTGGAACTCGAAACACCGCATCGGGGAAGAATAACAGGTATGGGAGTCAAAGAGGGCATCACGCTTATTACCGGAGGCGGATTCCATGGGAAGTCCACCTTATTGAGGGCCATAGAAAGGGGCGTCTACAACCACGTGCCCGGTGATGGAAGAGAGCTGGTGGTAACTAGGCCAGATGCAGTGAAAGTGCGCTCCGAGGACGGAAGGTACGTGGAAAAGGTTGACATATCACCTTTCATTAAAAATCTACCAGGTGGAAAAGATACCATCGGATTCTCCACGGATAATGCCTCGGGATCTACCTCACAGGCAGCAAATATAATGGAGGCCCTAGAGGTCGGCTCTAGGCTACTCCTCATAGATGAAGACACGTCAGCAACGAATTTCATGATAAGGGACGAAAGGATGCAGGCCCTAGTGGCAAAGGAAAAGGAACCTATAACACCATTTGTGGATAAAGTGGAACAGCTCTATACTGGCCTCAGGTGCTCTACAATACTTGTAACAGGTGGTTCGGGCGACTACTTTGACGTCGCTACTTGTGTAATAATGATGGATAATTACCTCCCCTCGGATGTAACGGAAAAGGCCAAGGACGTAGTAAAAAGGTTCGCAAGCCACCGAAGCAGAGAAGGTGGCGACCATTTCGGACAATTAAGGCAACGGATACCAAGTGCATCAAGCTTTGATCCGAGCAGAGGTAGGAGGGAGGTCAAAATAGGTGCAAAGGGGCTAAAGAAGATCCTCTTCGGTACAACAGAAATCGATCTTACCTTTGTAGAGCAAATAGTAGATCCCTCCCAAACCAGGGCCATTGCCGAGCTTATATACTACTATGCCCTGCACTACGCAAAGAAGAACATAGGGCTCTCAGAAGGCCTGGGAGAAATAATGGATGCTTTGAACACAAAAGGCTTGGACTACCTTCTCGGCCAGAGAATGCCAGACTGTGCCAGACCAAGAATATTCGAGATAGCAGCAGCAATAAATAGGATGAGGGGTTTAAAAGTAACAATCCAGAGTTAAGTATTCCACTTACTATATCAATGCTTCCTCGGCTCGTTTTCCCAAGTAAGTATTTCAAAGGCAAGTACTCCTAACTGCTCATAACTGCCATAAAAATTTTGCAAAACATGTAGATACAGGCCACAGCTGCATCCGCTTAACCACCTGAAAGAAATCTCCATTTTTTTGAGAAATAGTTAGATTATTAAAGCAGTACATTTTCTACAAAATGTAGAAAACTCTATAAATGCAGACTATGCAAAGCATAACCGAGATAGTAATTAAGACCAGTCAACACAGACAACATGGTCAATCTTAATCTAACTCATTGATTATACTGCGAAATACGTAAAAGCTAACTGTTGCAGAAAATTGCTTTAATCTGGCTTTGATCTTTTTAAGCAAAGGGAACAATATGTAGCACATGTAATTAAGTAACCTTTGCCCGTGTTAATTTAAAAACTAAAGGAGAGTATACAGGTGGGTAATCTGCACTTAATAAAAGAGGTATTATCAAGGGAGGTAGGTGGTCCTTCAGAGAGGGTTTTGATTAATCAGATAGATATAAAAAAGGATCATGACGTTGCAATCGTATATTGTCCTAATGTGTTTACACTTGCTTACATACAGCGCAAATACAAGGATCTAATCGTAAAAAATCTTAAAAAGGTATTGGGAGAAAACATCGAAGTGGTGTTCGACCTAAAGAAACATAACGATAAAGAGGAAAAAAATAGCTACCAAGAGCCAGTGCAGATGGTGCTCCCAAGCTATTCTGCAAGCCAAGACGGACTTAATCCCAGATTTACATTCGATGAGTTTGTAGTGGGAAGGTGCAACGCATTTGCGTACGAGGCAGCCTTGGCTGTATCCGAAGAAATGCTAAACAGGTACAATCCCCTATATTTTTATTCTGATATAGGTCTGGGCAAAAGCCACATTGCCCATGCCATCGGTAACAAGATACTCAAGAGCAGTAGGAGCAGAAATCCAGTAAAAGTAAAGTACACAACGGCTAATGACTTTGCGCAGGAGTATGTTTACTCAGTAAGGAACAATGCAATCGACCGCTTCAAAAAAAACTATTCATTTAATTTTGACCTCTTTTTCATAGATGACGTTCACCTTCTGAAAAACAAGGAGAAGACACAGATGGAACTTTGTTGCATCATAGACGAACTAATGAATAGGGGTAAACAAGTTGTTTTCTCGGGATTTCATGCACCATCATCTATACAAAATATGGACAAGGGCCTCAAGTCAAGGTTTTCCTCTGGCCTGGTGATAGACATAAAAAGACCAGACAAGGACACAAGGGCAAAGATAGTTGCGAAAAAGGCAGAAAACGAGGGGATAGTGCTAGGTCCAGATGTAGTGGAGTTTCTGAGCGAGAACATAAAAAACAATATAAGGGAACTAGAGAGCGCCGTTCTTACCATAGGCGCAATGAGTTCCCTCATGAAGAGAGATATAACCCTTGAACTGGCCCATGAACTACTGGAAGGAACCATTGAGAAAGAGCATAGGGTAAACATTCCTTTTATACAAAACATTGTGGCCAAAAATTTTGGCCTTAGCAAGGAAGACCTTGTCTCACCCTCGAGGAAACGCAAGGTAGTCTATCCAAGACAGATAGCGATATTTCTGTGTAGACGTTATACGAGAGAGTCCTTGAGCACAATAGCAGAATCCTTTTCAAGGAGACACTCCTCCATCATACATTCCCTAGAGGTCATAGATACAAGCTACAAGGCTAACCTCAAGGTAAGAAGAGACATAGACTTCCTTATCGAGAGGCTAGACGTATCCAAAATATAACGATACAGCTTTTTCAGGTTATCAAAACCAGTTCAAAATCTTTGTTTTTTAAATTCCCTTTTCAACCATAACGCACAAAAGGCTAAGTTGTCACAGAGCAGTTTATAGCCCAATACCCTTCCTAGCCTGATCCCTGAAATTATCCACACCTATAAAGAATTCCCTCATCATAACTACCCAGTAGTATTCTCCCCTGCGCGTAAGCTCTAGCCTTCCATTCTTTATACTCATGCCTCCAGAGAGCATAAAGAACACGCATTCAGGCCAGAGCATCTTGCACACGTCCTCTCCAAACTTGTCCTTGAAGGCATACCTATCAAGCTTCAGGCCAAAAAGGCTCATAAGAAAGAAATACCGAGCCATCTCCTTGTTAGAAAAGACCTTCAGGGTCTTCAAGGGTAGTCTACCCTTGTCCAGCATTCCAACATACTCGTCCAAAGAGAAGGTGTTAGAATATATGGCCCTACCTAAGAGGCCAAACGAGCCACTTCCCACCCCGACGTACTGGTCATATTTTACTATGTACTCATCTATCATCTTTGAATCCGACCTGGAAAAGCACCATGCCGTGCTTGGTGCATATAAAGCTGAGAGCCTGTCCCGTATAATAGAATAGAAAAATGCCTCTTTCCTGTAATCAACCGTACCCATAAGAGACTCCATTGTTCTTCGAGTAGAGTCAGATATCATGAGGGGATAAAACGTTACTTGGTCCGGCTCTATTTCAAAAATGGCATCTATGTCTTTATCTAGCATGTCCCTAGTCTGCCCAGGGAAGTTGTAAATCATGTCTAGATTGAGGGTCTTCACCTTTCCCATAGCGTCCATCACCTTATGCTTTAACTCTCCGCCGCCCCCATACTTGCCATACCTCCCTATTTTCTTAAGAAGGTCGTCATCGAAGCTCTGTATACCCACAGACACCCGTTTTACCCCCACGGATACGAGATCTTCCAAGATATCTACCTGCAGACGGTCGGGATTTGTTTCAACCGATATCTCTGCTGGAGAGAAAAGATCATTCACTAATTCCAATGTCTTGAGCAATTCATCCACTAGTATTGTAGGGGTACCACCACCCACGTATACCCCTCCGAATTTATATCCTAGATCCTTGTACATGCTGATCTCTTTTCTCAGCGCATCAAAATATACGCGAGCCTGTGGCTCACGATACAAGAAACGATGAAAAGAACAATACGGGCAAAGCTGCTCGCAAAAGGGTATATGTATGTAAAGCTCTATATCCTGATTAGGTGGAGATGGTATAGGTATATCACCAAAGTCCTTGAATGATAGGTAATCCTTGGCCTTGAGCCTAAGAAACCATGCTATGAAATCTTCTACTCGCATTCTGTTTTTCTCTTTTGCGCCTACCTGAACATGGATAAGATAAGTGTAAGGACCACGCTTATGAGTATACAGGTTGTTATGGGGAAGTATATGGTCATACCATGTCTTACCACCCTTATGTCCCCTGGAAGGCGTCCGAGCGGGCCCAGGTGACCTCCAAGCAATATGGCAATACCAACCACCAGGATAAAGATGCCAAGCGCAACCAACAAAAGACCCATATCTCTCATGTCTCACACCTCTACCAAAAATCCCGGGCAGCAAAAACCTGTAATATACAGGCCAACCGCCAAGGATAATCCCGTATACTGTGCTTTATATATTTATATCAACGCATTTTACCTTGAACAGTAATATAGCAAGCCTGTATATTAGCCGCAATACCAAACTCTATGCACAAAGGAATGTTTGCGGTCAAGCTTGAGGGGAAGTATTATACAGGCCAGGAGTTTGAGGGGAAAACATGATCCCTGTAAAGGACACTGTGGCTTCCAAGGGAATACCGTTTGCGACCATAAGTATCATCATGGCAAACCTTGCCCTCTTCTATCGGGAAGTTAAATCTGGCCAGCAGTTTATACTCCAGTTCAGCGTTAGTCCATATGATATCTACACATATCTCGTTAATGGTACTGGCTCGTTCTTTGAACTACACAAGGCAATATTCGTGTCCGGATTTTTACACGGAGGATACATACATATCTTCTTTAACATGCTTTTTTTATACGTATTCGGGCCTGCAGTAGAAAAGGCATTCGGGGTGACAAGATATGTGCTTTTCTATACAGCAGCACTTTTTGTCTCCTTTTATACATATTGCCTAGTGCATCCAGTCTCCCACATACCTATCATAGGTGCATCTGGAGCCATAGCAGCAGTCATGGGTGCCTACTTGATCTTTTATCCCAGGGCAAGGATAGTCACTATTGTTCCCATCATATTTTTTATCGAGATTATAGAGGTTCCAGCAGTATTTTTCATGCTTGGTTGGTTTATCCTCCAATGGGCAAATGGCTGCGCGAGGATAGAAGGCACAACCCACATAGCGTGGTGGTCACATATTGGTGGCTTTACCATGGGGCTTGTCTTCAGTGCGAGATTTAAGTGGCATACCAGGCATAAACTCAGTCACAAGAGATAAATGTAAAGCTTAATAGCCCAGGCTCCGATAGTAACACTATGTGGATTGTAAAAGAAAGTTCTGGTACTATAGAAGCGAGGCTAGGGAAATCTCTATATGAATATATCGAGAGTAATCGGAATCGGGATTATCATAATTATCCTTTTATTTACGCTCTTCACCGTGCCTGGAGAGAAGGGCCTCGTGAGTACCTATCACCTGCATCAACAACTAGTGAGGCTGGAAAAGAAAAACATCTTACTACAGCAAGAGAACGAAAAACTTGCCATGAAGGCATCATTATTGAAAAAGGACAAGCCTTATATAGAACACACAATCATAAAGGAATTAAACATGGTAAGACCCGGGGACATTGTCATTATTTTCAAAAAAAGAAAGAAGTAACCATGGAGTTAGAGTATGTTGCTTAAAGAACGGAATCTCCTAGGTGTAGACATAGGCTCCCATTCCATCAAGATAGTCGACCTAGCCAAGACAAGGGGTAGGTATGTACTCAAATCGCTAGGGCTCGGTATGATCCCTTCCGAGTGCATCGTTGACAAGGACATCATGGACTCGGAGACAGTAGTGGAAACCATTAGAAACCTTAGGGAGAATCTCAAGATACGGTCGAGAAACGCCTCAACTGCCATATCCGGACATTCTGTTATTGTTAAGAAGGCAGAGCTTCCCCTGATGTCATCGGCAGAGCTGGAGCAGACACTACAAGTAGAGGCCGAGCAATACATCCCTTTTGATATAAACGATGTATACATCGATTTCTTCATTCTGGGTGAGAGTCTCGAGCGTTCTGACATGATGGATGTACTCTTCGTGGCCTCAAAAAAAGAAATGGTAGATGACTACGCATCCGCTCTTCGCAACGCAGGACTTAAACCAATGGTCGTGGACGTAGACGTGTTTGCATTAGAAACTATGTATCAAGCGAACTATGCTGACGCACCTGAGACCATAGTGGCACTCGTAGACATAGGTGCATCCATGATAAACATAAATATAATTAAGGATGGTATATCTATATTTGCCAGGGATATTTCAATGGGAGGCAGACAACTTACGGAACGTATACAGAGGGAGTTCGGGGTAAGCTATGAAAGGGCAGAAAACATAAAGGCAGGCTCGGACGTAGGTGGCATTGACCTTGAGAGGATAAATTACATATTCAAGATGGCAGCCGAGACATACGTCCAGGAAATCCGCAGGACCCTTGATTTCTTTCTTTCTACAATGGTAAACGAAAATATAGAGCGTATATACCTAAGTGGTGGCTCTGCCAGGCTTCCTGGACTCTCATCCGCCCTGGAGAAACAGGTTGAAGTGCCTGTCGAGATGATTAACCCATTCAACAATATCTATTGGGACGAGAAATCTTTTGACCCCAAATACATGGCACAGATAGCCCCACAGATGGCGGTGGCAATTGGCCTTGCATTAAGGAGGGCTGACTACAAATGGTAAAGATAAACCTTCTCCCAATAAAAGCCGAACTCAAGCGCAAGGCACTAGCTGAGCACATAGTGTTCCTGATACTTACTGTCATTCTCCTTATCATTGGTGTTACCTTTGTCCAGAGCTCTGTGCGCCAGAAGAAAGAAGCCATCCAGCAGGAAATAGTTTCAACCAAACTGGAAATAAAAAAGTTGACCGCCATTGCCGGACAGATAGAGGCATTCAAGAAACACAGGCAAGAGCTTGAGACCAAGCTCGGCATAATAAAAAACCTCAGGAAAAAGAAAACAGGCCCCGTGGAGATACTCGACCAGTTAAGATTGATCATACCAGAGAAGGCATGGCTTACGTCTCTGAACAACACAGGTTCTTCCCTTGTTCTGCACGGTTCTGCAGTGGACAATCCAACCATAGCTCAATTTATGAAGAATCTGGAGATATCTCCCTATTTCACCGACGTGGTCCTGGTTTACAGCAGGCAGGCAAAAAATAGGCATAGGTTCGTAATAAACTGCAAGGTAAAAATACCTTCTTGAGGTGAAAGATGAACTTTGCGGACAGAATTTTAAGATTTAGCCCAGGTATTAAGTTACTGATACTTGCATCGATATTGGTAGGTGTACTTGGTGTATACTGGCAGTTCTTTTACAGACCGCTTGTTCAGGATATAAACAACATGGAGCCTGAACTCGCAAGGCTTAAGGCCGAGTTATCTACAAAGAGAGAGATTATAAAGGAAAAACCCAAGTACGAGGCTGAATTAAAGGAGACAAGGCGCAAGCTTATATTAGCCCTTAAACAGCTGCCTGACAAAAGCGAGATACCTGCACTACTGGAAAATGTATCAGCCCTGGGAAAGGCATCTGGCCTTGAGTTCACTCTCTTCAGGCCAAAGAAAGAGGTCCCCAGGAATTTCTACGCCGAGATCCCGGTTAATATAAAGGTGCAAGGCAGGTACGCTGACATCCTGAACTTCTTCTACAAGGTATCAAGGATGCCAAGGATAGTTAACATATCCAACATTGTCATGACTTCACCTAGGAAGAGTGCATCAGGCGGGATAATCCTAACAACCACCTGTAATGCCACCACCTATAAGTTCATAGAAGGGGCAAAGAAGAAATGAGAACTTGTATATACATAGCTATCTTTATATTGCTCGGATTGGTGAGTGGATGTTCAGGTGATCAGGGCAACACCTCTCACGTAGTTTACACCCATAAAAGGTTTATACACCATAATAAGCCCAAACTTGTAAAACCAGTATTTAAAAAAAACAAGGAGAATGAGCATCAGTATGTCCTTATGGGTGTAAGGGACCCTTTCAAACCATTTGAGCTTAACACAGAAGAAGCAAAGGTGGCGTCAGAGAAAAGCAAGAAAAAGATCCTGGACCCCCTGCAAAGGCTATCTCTTTCCCAGGTAAAATTGGTAGGCATAATCTGGGGGGCAAAAAAACGCGCGCTGATTGAGGACACATCAGGTATGGGTTACATAATAAAAAAGGGTACATTACTTGGAGAAAATTCTGGTGTAGTAACGCGCATATCTCCTAATGGGATTACCATAGAACAACACTTCAAGGACTACATGGGAAGGATAAATACAAGGGAAGTGGTGCTGAGGCTAAGGAAAGAAGAGGGGGAAATGTGAGATGAAACGCAGGATATTATTAATCTTAATCGTTTGTTCGATCGCCTTGCCTAGCTACGGGGCAAGGATAAAAAGTGTCAATTTCATCAATCTTGAGAATAAGTCCCGTATACAGATTGGAGTAAGCTCAAAGGTGACGTACGATGTGGAAGTAAAAGGTACAAGGGTCCTCCTTCGTCTTGTAAACACACATATTCCTAAAAACCTAGCACGTCCCTATATAACAAAAGAATTCATAACACCTATAGAGCATTTCATCCCGTTACAGGCAGGTAACGATGTACTGTTTAAGATATACATGAAGGAGATGAGCCCGTATTTTGTCTCTCAGGACAAGGACATAGTATTCATGGATTTCGACATACCCCAAGACATCAGGAAGGCTATGTCAAAAGAAAAAACACCCGTAAAGTTACCATCCAACAAGCCTACAAAAAACATATCAAGACCAGAGGCAAAACAAATAAGCACATCAAAGACCAAGAGCACTCTAGCCATGGCAAAGGCATCTACCCTTTCCTCCTCTGTAGTTGCAACCGAGAGAGCGCCCAAGTATACTGGTAAAAAGATCTCCCTGGATCTTCAAAATGCTGATATACATAACGTCCTTAGGATAATAGCAGATGTAAGCGGTCTCAACATTGTTACATCTGATGACGTGAAGGGTAGAGTAACTCTTAGGTTAAAGAATGTGCCATGGGACCAGGTGCTGGACGTGGTACTCGCGAGTAAGGACCTCGGCAAAATGCAAATAGGGAACGTCGTTAGAATAGCCCCTGCAGATAAGATAAAGGCAGCGCAGGAAAGAGAGCTCGAATCCATAAAGACAAAGGAAAAACTCGAGCCTTTAATCACATCTATAATACCTGTCAACTTTGCAAAGGCATCAGATATTGCAAAGACAATAAAAGGCAAAAATCTATCCATGATATCAAAGAGAGGAAGCATAACAGCAGAGGACAGGACAAACGTTCTTATAGTAAAAGATATAAAAAAGAACGTAGATGCAGTTTACGCAATGGTAAAACGTCTTGACAAGCCAACGCCACAGGTCCTCATAGAAGCCAGGATAGTTCAGGCAGATAACGACTGGGTACGTGGCCTTGGTGTTCAATGGGGTGGTGCATTCAGGAACCAGTCTTCCAGATATAGTTTTGGACTCTCAGGAGTAACTACCGGTGATGCGAGAAATCTGTTCGAGACATCTAGTCCCACTTATTCAAGTGCACCCTTGTTCTCAACAACTGTTGTACCCTCACCTTCTTTTGCTGTAAACTTCCCCATGAACCAGGCAGCCGGTATTGGTATTACATTCGGAAGGCTCGGTAATAGCATGCTGGACCTTGATTTAAGGCTCGATATCGGAGAAACTACGGGGCAGACACACGTGATAGCAAGGCCTAGAGTAGTAACACTCGATAATAAAAAGGCCACAATAAAACAAGGCGAAAAATATCCATACATAGTTAGGAATCAACAAGGCGAACTTTCCACTGAGCTTAAGGACATGGAACTTGTGCTCGAGGTAACACCAAGGGTAGCCTTTGACAAAAGCGTTGATATGGAAATATCTGTAAGAAGAAACGCGATAGGTGCGTACACGAATTCCCTTGGTGACCCCAGTATAGCCTCAAGGGAAGCCCAAACAGAGGTACTTGTAAAGGACGGAGAGACAAGCGTCATAGGAGGTATCATAGAAAACGTGGTCCAGAAAAATGAAAACAGGGTGCCGGGTCTATGGAGGCTCCCCTTTATAGGCTACCTATTCAAGGGAAGAAAAGACGAGATACAGAAAAAGGAATTACTTATATTCATCACACCTCACGTGATAGAGCCCATGAATCTCTAAGAAACCATGTGATGTATGAATTCTAAGATATGGCCATGTCTTAAATCAGTGTACCTTAAGACATGGCCTTTATTGCCTTTTAATCCTTAGAATGACCCCACCAATTAAAAGTATCCTTATACCATACCTCTACTATGTTAAGCACTAAATCTACGTTGACATGTAAAGACTATACCTACTATTATGGGTACCAGAGAGGGAGGACAGATGGCAAAAGAGACCAGGAAAGATCTGCTCAAGGCACCGGATGAGTTTAAAGCATTCATGGACACCTTGCTTAAATGGATAAAGGCTCATATGCAGGCCTTTATTATTACAGTCATAATTGCTACGGGGCTTGTTGTTGCTTCATTGGGATTTTACTCTTGGAAGACGCACAGGCAAATGCAGGCATTCGAGATGTTCTTCAGCAATAAATTGTCAAAAGACGTGCTCGTTGAAAAGTATCCAGATACAACCGCCGGCCGTTTGGCAATGCTTAACTTGGCAGCTTACTCTTATTCTAGGGGAGACTCCAAGGCCACAGAAAAGTGGGCCCAGGAATTCCTGAACAAATGGGCCAAAAAAGATATATTCCATTATGAAGCATTACTAATACTCGCCTGTAACTACATTGACAGCAGAGACACAAATAAAGCAGTTGATCTCCTTAATGAGTGCATAGAATCTGCACCAGGCAGCATTAAAGACCAGGCGCTTTTCTACAAGGGTATTGTATTGAAGGATATGGGTAAGAACTCGGAAGCAAAAGACGTTTTAAAGAAGATAACCGGGCAGTACAAGTACTTGGCTCAAGTATACTTGAGTGATATGAATAAGCCTAAAGGGGCTATACAACATGCAAGGTAAGAAAAGCCAGATGAATGCCAATTTCATAAAAAGTGCTGCGCTCTGGGTGGTAATAGCACTTATCATGGTTATGCTCTTCCACCTGTTCAACCAGCCTACTCCTCAGATAAAGAAGTTTGCCTTCAGCGAATTCATACACGCTCTAGACCAGGATAGAATAAAAGAAGTCACAATAGAAGGACATAAGATAAAGGGCCTGATGAAGGACAAGACCCCGTTTGAGACATATGCACCTGACGATCCAAAATTGGTCGAAAGACTTATGAATAAAAACGTGATTATCTCGGCAAAGCCCACCGAGGAGACACCTTGGTACATGTCAGTACTCATATCGTGGATACCTATGATGCTCCTCATAGGCGTATGGATACTCTTCATGCGACAGATGGGCTCAGGTGGAGCAAAGGCAATGAGCTTTGGACGCAGCAAGGCAAAACTAATGACACAGGACAAGATGAGGGTAACTTTCCACGACGTGGCTGGGGTCGACGAGGCAAAGGAAGAGCTCGTAGAGATTATAGAATTCCTCCAGGAACCCAAGAAATTCACCACGCTGGGTGGAAGAATTCCCAAAGGAGTGCTCCTCCTTGGACCACCGGGTACAGGTAAAACACTACTCGCAAAGGCAGTTGCCGGAGAAGCCGGGGTACCTTTCTTCAGCATGTCAGGCTCTGACTTCGTGGAGATGTTCGTGGGTGTAGGTGCATCTAGAGTGAGGGATCTTTTTGCGCAGGGAAAGCAAAATGCCCCGTGTATTATTTTTATCGACGAGATAGACGCGGTAGGACGCCACAGGGGAGCAGGCCTTGGAGGTGGCCACGATGAAAGAGAACAGACATTGAACCAGTTACTCGTAGAAATGGACGGCTTCGAATCGAACGAAGGTGTTATATTGATGGCTGCAACGAATCGTCCTGACGTGTTAGACCCCGCCTTGCTGAGGCCAGGCAGGTTTGACAGACAGGTAGTGGTATCTAGTCCAGATGTAAAGGGCAGAGAGGGAATACTCAGGGTACACACAAGGAATATACCTCTTGATGATAATGTTAACCTAGAGATACTTGCCAAGGCAACACCGGGTTTCTCTGGTGCAGACCTTTCAAACCTAGTAAACGAGGCTGCCCTTCTTGCCGCCAGGAAAGGCAAGAGCAAAGTTTTCATGGAAGACCTTGAGATGGCAAAGGACAAGGTTTTGATGGGTGTCGAGCGAAAGAGCATGGTGATATCGGAGACAGAAAAAAAATGCACTGCTTACCATGAAGCCGGACATACACTCGTTGCAAAAAAACTCCCAAATGCTGACCCTGTCTACAAAGTGAGCATAATCCCCAGGGGCAGGGCCATGGGGATAACCCAGCAACTTCCCATTGATGACAGGCATACCTATACCAAGGACTACCTGCTGGATACCATTACTGTTCTCATGGGAGGAAGGGTAGCAGAGGAAGAGGTCATTGGAACGCTTACAACGGGTGCGGGCAATGATATTGAACGAGCAACAGACATGGCAAGGCATATGGTTACTGAGTGGGGTATGAGCGAGCTCGGGCCGCTAAACTTCGGCAAGGTGGAAGAGGAGATGTTTCTCGGTAGGGAAATATCCAAACGTGTTGATTTCAGCGAAGAAACCGCCAGGAGAATAGACGAGGAAGTGAGAAAGATCGTTATTACCTGTTATAAAAAGGCAAAAGATATCATACTCAATAATATCAACGTCCTGCACAAAATAGCCCAGCTGCTTTTGGAGAAAGAGGTAATCGATGGTTCAGAGATCGACGAGATCATTAGGGAAAGGGCCTCTTCCTGATGTACGCGTCCTAAAGCAGCCTGACAAGAAAACTCTCTTGGATATTGGTGTGGATCCTCGCTCCGTAGATATTCTCCTGCCAAAAACCATGCAAAGGTTTCTCCTTTTGAAGGGGATAAAACCGTACATGGCAAACATACTCAAGCAGACCATGCTATCTGTTGGTGGTGACGTGGCCGTACACAAAGATGTAATATCTGGCAAGGTTGAAAGGAGCGACTGCCTTGTTATAGGTGATCTGCGACACTACAGGAGGCTACTTGAGAAGTTAGACAACCAACCCGGTTTCAGCAGCCTCTGCTCTACTATGAAGGAAAAGATCTTCAAAGAAGAAGATGGACTGGTGCTGGATCTGTGCGGAAAAAGGTTCAGCTGGGATGAAAAGCCTGTAATAATGGGCATCCTCAACATAACAAGCGACTCTTTCTCCGACGGTGGGCTGTGGAGAGATCCAGAAAAGGCATACGAGCATGCCATGGAAATGGTGGAACAGGGGGCACAGATAATAGACGTGGGCGGTGAATCCACAAGGCCAGGATCAAAGCCTGTAAGCGAAGAAGAGGAACTAAGCCGGGTTATTCCAGTCATAGAGAAGATAGTGTCATCCATTAATAACGTACCCATAAGCATAGATACTCAGAAGTCTGTTGTAGCCCGTAATGCTATTGATTCAGGTGCATGCATTGTAAACGATGTAAGTGCACTTAGAACTGACCCTCGCATGCTGGATGTGGTAAAGGAAAAAAAAGCAGGGGTTGTACTTATGCACATGAGGGGAACACCTTCCGACATGCAGAAAAACACATTCTACGACGATCTCATAGACGATATACATACCTTCCTGAAGCGCAGGGTAGAGTTATGCCTGGATTCTGGCATCCTTAATACAAGTATAATGATAGACCCCGGGATTGGTTTTGGAAAAGACGTGGAAGGTAACCTTGCAATCCTCAAGCATATTTACGAGTTCATGGACCTGGGCATGCCTGTGGTCCTGGGATATTCGAGGAAATCATTTATCGGGGCAGTGCTGGATACACCTGTAAATGACAGGGAACAAGGTACTGATGCCATGACCGCATGGTCAACCCTGGAGGGCGTACATATGGTACGTGTTCACAACGTAAGAAATGCACTAAGGGTAAGGGATATGCTGAGATCCGTAATGTATAGCCAATGATACTAGGTATAGGCATAGATATAGTTGATGTGGGCCGTATTAGGTCTATCTACAAAAGGCATGGCAAAAGGTTCTTTAAACGGATCTTTACTCCGGGAGAAATAACATATTGCCTTAAAAAACAGGACCCTGTACCTTCGCTGGCTGCAAGGTTTGCCGCCAAGGAGGCACTTGTCAAGTCATTAGGAACAGGATTCTCAGGTGGGATATCCTTCAAGGATATAGACGTTGAAAGAAGCAGTGCTCAACCGCGCATAATATTAACTGGAAAAGCAAAAGACCAAGCCTTGAAAATGGGCGTAGTTGGTATATATCTAAGCCTCAGCCACGAGAGAGGCCAAGCTGTTGCAGTAGTGATACTTGAAAAATAAGCGCTAATGCTACACTATTATATAGATAAAAAGGGTACTAATCCAAGGTGTACTACAGAGAATTTTTGACCAAGAGTCCTCAGGAGACCATCTATGTTGGTAGAATATTGGGCTCTCACCTGAAGGGCGGAGAATCTATACTCCTTACAGGTGGTCTTGGCACAGGCAAGACTGTATTCACCAAGGGCATAGCGTTATCCCTGGGCATAGATCCAGATACACCTGTGGTCAGCCCAAGTTTTACGCTTGTCAACGTATACAAAGCAAGGCTTGACATAGTTCATGTTGACCTCTATAGGCTTGATGTTAATGAAGTATGGACAATCGGATTGGAAGACTACATGGATGACAAGCACGTAATAATAGTAGAATGGGGTGGGGCATTAAGTGAGATCCTGCCACAGCCCGTGATTGATGTTCAGCTCGTATATGCGGGACAAGGAGAGCGTAAGATTTTCATCAAGGGTGATATAGATATATTGTCAGATAATGGGCAAAGTGGGTAGTATAATATACAGTATAAGATGTAAACGGAGCTTTTGAGAAATGGCCATTATTGTACAAAAATACGGCGGCACATCGGTGGGTACCATTGATAAAATAAGGTATGTAGCACAAAAAGTTGCCAATAGGTACAAGGATGGCAATAGGATAGCTGTGGTTGTCTCTGCCATGGCAGGCCAGACAGATAGACTAATAGAGCTAGCAAATGAGATGACCCCGAGGCCTGATCCCAGAGAACTTGACGTACTTGTCTCAACTGGTGAACAGATCAGTGTTGCTCTCCTTGCCATGGCGTTGAAGGACATGGGTGTACCAGCCAGGTCATTGCTGGCGCATCAGGTCATGATCAAGACAGATGATGCCTTTAACAAGGCGAGAATACTTGACATAGAGGTACAGTCTATACAAAGGGTACTGGATGCGGGAGAAGTAGGTGTTGTAGCTGGGTTCCAGGGTGTTACCGAGGACCAGGAAATTACAACACTGGGCAGAGGTGGGTCAGATACATCAGCCGTTGCACTAGCGGCTGTATTAAATGCAGAGGTATGTGAGATATATACGGACGTTGATGGTGTCTACACCACGGACCCACACCTGTACGACAAGGCTAGGCGCCTAGATAGAATATCCTACGACGAAATGCTGGAGATGGCATCCCTCGGTGCAAAGGTATTACAGACAAGGTCTGTTGAGTTTGCTAAGAAGTATAATGTACCAGTACTTGTAAGGTCTACCTTCGAGGATAATGGGGGAACGTTGGTAACCAGGGAGGATAGCGATATGGAAGGTGTTGTTGTTTCAGGTATTGCATTTGATAAGGACCAGGCCAAGATAACCCTTCTGGGCATACCTGACAGGCCAGGTGTTGCGGCAAGTATTTTTAATGTACTTGCCCAGAATAATATAAACATAGATATGATAATACAAAACGTGTCAGCAGACGGCAAACTTGCTGACATAAGCTTTACCGTTAGTCTAAATGATTTTGCCAAGGCCATGCAGATTGTAAAGGCACAGGGTAATACGTTGAATGCACGTGACGTGCTCGGGGATACCACTATTGCAAAGCTTTCCATAGTTGGAGTAGGCATGCGTTCCCATGCCGGTGTGGCAGCAAAAATGTTTGATACGCTTTCACGGGAAGGCATAAACATAATGATGATATCCACATCAGAGATAAAGATATCCTGCATTATAGATGAGAAGTATATAGAACTCGGAGTAAGGGTCCTGCATGATGCATTTGAATTAGACAAGTCAGGGGGATAAGTTGGCTAAGATAGAGATTTACGATACCACGTTAAGAGATGGTGCCCAGTCAGAGGACATATCCTTTTCCATGGAGGATAAATACCAAATCGTGGAAAGACTCGACAGGCTTGGCGTGGACTACATAGAGGCAGGTTGGCCCGGGGCAAACCCCAAGGATGATAAGCTCTTTGAGAAAATAAGGGACCTGGACATAAAGCATGCAAGGGTTATTGCATTTGGTAGCACTTCAAGACCGGGTATCAAACCCGAGGATGACAGCGGTGTTAAGGCGCTTGTGAATGCCAAACCACACGGGGTCATGATATTTGGCAAGTCTTGGGACGTGCACGTCAAGAAAGCTATAAAATGCAGTCTGGAAGAGAATCTAAGGATGATAGCGGACACCGTAAGGTACCTCAAAGGCATCTTTCCGTTTGTTTTCTACGATGCAGAGCACTTCTTTGACGGTTTTATCGCGAACAAGGACTACGCAATTGCTACCGTCAAAGCAGCTGCCAAGGGAGGTGCAGACCGCGTGGTACTATGTGATACTAACGGCGGCATGCTGCCCGGTAGGCTAAAAGATATAATAAGACAGCTGAAGAAAGAGACAAAGGTCCCCTTGGGAATTCACTGTCATAATGATAGCGAGGTAGCAGTTGCAAACACGATAACCGCTGTAGAAGAGGGTATCGATCATGTACAGGGTACAATCAATGGAATAGGGGAAAGATGTGGTAACGCGAACCTGTGTTCTATCATACCAAACTTAAGTCTAAAGATGGGTCATCAGACCATAGATACTGACAAAATGAACATGCTCACTGATATATCGAGGTTCGTAGATGAGGTAGCCAACCTTGGACGCAACAAGCATATGCCGTACGTGGGAGAATCAGCATTTGCACATAAAGGCGGCATTCACGTAAGTGCAGTCATGAAGGATCCAGTGACTTACGAGCACATAGACCCGAAAAAGGTAGGGAACAGCAGGCGGGTCCTGGTATCAGAGCAATCAGGAAAAAGCAATATCATTTACAAGGCAAGGGAATTCAACATAGATCTTTCCAAGAATGATACAGCTGCCAAAAGGATAGTAAAGATTATAAAAGATCTCGAGGCTGGTGGATTCCAGTTCGAGGGTGCCGATGCATCTCTTGAATTACTCATGAAGAGGGCCATGGGATCACATACACGTTTTTTCTCGCTCAAGGGTTTCAGGGTCATAGCTGACAAGAGAAGCGACGACACGGAGCCTATGTCAGAGGCAACAATAATGATAGAGGTTGACGGCAAAATAGAACATACAGCCGCAATGGGTAATGGCCCAGTAAATGCCCTTGACAATGCGCTCAGGAAGGCCCTTGAGAAATTTTACCCATCCATAAACGAGGTAAGGCTACTAGACTACAAGGTAAGGGTAATATCTTCGACCAAGGGTACGGAATCTGTTGTAAGGGTACTCATAGAGTCCGGTGACAAAACAGATAATTGGAATACCGTCGGGGTATCATCTAACATCATCGAGGCATCATGGATGGCGCTTGTTGATAGTCTTGATTACAAGCTTTACAAGGACAGGGTCACAAGGAAAAAGAAACCCCTACAAGTATAAAGCAGGGGATTCAATCAACCGATATATCTTTATAGAATAGACACCTGATCTGAAGAAGGTAAACAAATGATTGAAAATAATATATCAGACATAGACTTCCAAGGGTTAAAAAAGTGGATGGAGCAAGGTGAATACATCATATCGACCATTGGTGGTGATGGTACTATATGGACCTATACCAGTGCTACATTACCTATCTTCGATTTCGGCAGCACAAAGATCTTCCAGGCACAGGAATCAGGTGTTGCAGAGGTAACAGGCATAGAGAAAGGCGACGAGTTCTACTTCTCTATACAGGGTATACGTGTCGCCAAGGTCTATGATTTCTTTTATCAGGAAGACTTACCAGAGAGCAAATAACCAGAAAATGAGAACCCCATATAAAATCAGGGCTGGGAATAGGCCTGATATGCAATATCAGATTAGGACTTAGCGGATAAATGCATCAATTATCAAGGTAGCAAGTATAATCAGCATAGACCATAATATGTTCTTTGGCCTTCCATGTTCCCCCCTCAGCTTTCCAAATTCCACAAGGGCGAATATACCTATCACTATTATAATGCATAAAAGCGTAACAAGGCTCATGTGTGATATTATGCTAACTCCAAGCCATATGCACAGGGGAACCAGAAGAATTAACCATGCCATAGCTTATATATATCATAGCAAGGACTATTTTAGAAATGCTTTGTACCACGAGTATGTGAGATGACATCAGAATATATTTCCACGTTAGGTTATTCCAGAAAGCAAGCGGATTTAGTCTTGATATTTTTGTCCAGGCGTGAGATAGAAAACTCGCTTCGAGCCAGTAGCTCAGTCGGTAGAGCACCGGACTTTTAATCCGGTGGCCGAGGGTTCGATCCCCTCCTGGCTCACTGTGTTTTGCGTCCCCATCGTCTAGCCTGGCCTAGGACACCGGCCTTTCACGCCGGCAACAGGGGTTCAAATCCCCTTGGGGACGCCACCCATTATTCCTCGCTTTTCCCCGATATAATGCGGACCTCATGGGTAACAATAGATACCAGGGAAGTGGACAAAAGTGTATAAAAATACCCTTAAATGGGCATATGTTTTAGCCCTGTTTTAGCCTACTCCTAAACTACAAGGATAAAGAGAAAAGACACGGAAAACTTATAGGCAAAGTGACCCTTTCCTTTGGTGCAGCCGTATACAGGAATGGTGAAAGCACTGAAGAGTTTATACAAAGCACTCTACAGCTCAAAGCAAAAAGGACGCAATACGGAAAAAATTTTCATCATCTTGGAATAAATTTACACACAAATAAGCTACAATGCCTATCCAAACATGTAACCATTGGTAATCATTGCAAAGCAATTGCTTGGTATGGCAGCACGATTTTTGCAGTAAGGCTACTAGGATGGTAGATATAATTGTATGGTTGACTTAGAAATCATAAAGTATTACTATTACAAACTAGCACCTGTTATCAGGTAGTTATACAGACAGAGAAGGTGCTACATTGGTAATGGATTTGTTGTGTTTTTGTTTGCTTTCCAGAGTCGAAAATGACATATGTAATCAAATGAGGGGTAGGGAGGGCAGCTATGGCTTATAGGCTTGGAGAAATATCTATTCGTATTCACAGAAGGTCTTCAAGGCTCTTATCCTGCATGATCGTGTTCGGATTGCTAATTTTCTTCCTGTCTGGCTGTGGCAGCACATTTGACCACTCATCGTCATCTTATTCTGGCGTATCATCATATTCATCTTCTGAAAAGGGAGCCCTTGCATTGAACCTTGATAATAACAACTGGGCAAAGCCATCTGCTGCAATGGCAACACCTAGTGCACTTAATGCAATAGCCCTGCCTGAGACAACAGATCAACAGGTAAAGGTAATGGTCTACTTCGGTAACACCCTACTTGTATCTGAAACATGGCCCAAAGGGGTAACAAGCGGCACTGTAGAAGACATACCTCCAGGACCTGAGAGAAGGATTGTCGTCCTCGTAACAGATTCCAATGGAGAGATCCTTTACTGGGGTGAAAAAACAGGAGTGACCATACTAAAGGACGGGACAACCAATATCGGTACCATAGAGACCACCCCCTTTGTACCTGAAATAAAATATGCAACATCAACTGATGGGGAGATAGCGCTAAAATGGGAACCGACAACAGGGGCAAGTAAGTATACCATATACTGGTCAACCACATCTCCAGAAGTAAGTCCTTTATCTAATGATGGGAATTTTTCTACGAGTGATACCGCCTTTGGCATGGATGGCCTACAGAATGGTACCATTTATTTCTGTGTGGTCCAGGCCGAGAATGCCTATGGTAAAAGCCCCCTTTCCAGCATAGCAATCGCAGTACCTGGTTATGACATACTTACATCAGGGGTCGCAAATATTTCCTGTAAGCCTAACGAGCCTGACCATAAAAAAACTATCCGGCTTAGCCTAGACCAAGAGATAGATCCCAGTAACATAGCCAAGGCTGTGTTGACATTGGTCAATAAAAGCTCCAGCGATGACTATTGTTATTACATAGAAGGTAAGAAGCTGGATAAGACAAGCTCAACCATCATAGATGTGACAGATGTTATGAAATCTCTGCAACCTTCTGATGGCTATGACTTTCAAGTCTCGAATTCAGGAGATAGTACTATTTATGTAAATGACGTGAGATTAATATTATACTACGACTATCATAGCTAATAAGTACAGAATATAGTATATTTCCGCCTTACCAGTTAGTACATACAATCCTAGAGCTTTTAATTCTTACAACAAATTAGGTATCCATACCATATTACTTTAAGGCCTTATAACTTATAACAAAAAGGCTACCCCAAAAAGCTATAGATCTAAAGCACAGATTATATAGCTTACTTCTTTATTCCAAGGTTACTACATCTTGCGCCTGTGGGCCTTTTGTGCCATCGACCACGCTGAATTCCACACGGTCTCCCTCGTCCAGGCTACGGTAACCAGTTCCTCTTATGCCAGTATAGTGGACAAATACATCACCGCCCTGATCCCTAGTTATAAACCCATAACCCTTTGTACTGTTGAACCACTTGACCACGCCTGTCTCGCGTTCTGCCATTACCCAAATACCCCCTTTCCTTTTGTTTAATAACCTATGGCAGAGCGTCTTTACAAAAAGACCTCTTTCACAAACAAGACGTACAACAAACATTTGCAGGTCATAAAATGCAACGCCTGTCTTCTACTAGCTGTTATGCCAATAAACATACTGCATTAATAATTGATTAATCAACAATCTCTAGAAGCTCGATCTCAAATGTTAGACTCTTGCCAGCAAGAGGATGATTGCCGTCCAAGGTTACGGAATCACCTGTTATATCAGTCACGGTAACGTAGGTGGAACTGCCATTTTCTGACTTCACTTGCAACACCATCCCAACCTCTGCATCGATTTCCGGTGGTATCTGTGACTTGTTTATAACCACCACGAGATCATCCATATATTCCCCATATGCATCTCCAGCTGATATTGATATTGTCTTCTTGTCCCCGACTTTCATACCAACCACTGCATTCTCAAACCCAGGTATAACCGTATTCTCACCTATGGTAAAGTCAAATGGTTCCCTGCCAACCGAGGTGTCAAATACTGTGCCATCGTCAAGCAGACCAGTATAATGCACCCTTACCTTATCTCCTAATTTTGCCTCTGCCATTTTGTTTCCCCTCTCATTGAGATAGATTAAGCCTTGCTACCTAAAATCGACACTGAAAACAACCTCTAGAAACTGTGATCACCCAGAAAAAAGGACAACAGGTTTCTAAGCATCTTATGCTATTCAGTTATGATTTCCGGTAGACATACTTCTTTGTAATAAGACTCCCTTTCCCAAGATACTGTAATAACAACTAAACATATGGGGTGATTAGCCTGAATTGCGACAGACCTCTCTGCTAAAAGGGAGCCCATAGCCTAATTTTCTGCCTTAAACCTTTGCAAGACCGATCCGGAATCTACTCTACCGAGGCATTACTCCTAAGACATGCAGATACAAGGACCAATCACTGTTTATAAAATAATAATTAAAACCATAAAACGATGCATGTCAAGTGATTTAACCCATGCACAGGCTTACATGCTATCTAGCAAGCAAAATTATTGCCAACCATAAGCTAATAAAGCTGATATCAACCGTCTTCTTCATGTATGTTCTCAACCTCGGGCCTGGAAATAACCATGGCAATTATGACCAGGGTTATTAATATACCTATCAACCACCAGGGGGTATACATGCCAATACCAAGTGCTATGATCATCACAGGCACAAGGGCAAGAATTAGCATAATGAATATGGTCCACCGTACCCAGTTATCTCCCTTTGAAAAAGGCCCCTTTACCAGCATGGCCAGGCCTACTCCCATGGCAATAGATGCAGCACCCGCACCTTTGAGTAGGCTAAGGATCAAGAAAACAACCTTTGGATCAAGCTTATCCTGGCTAACGCCAAGAAACCTTTCATGATAAGGCATGATCCTTGGTGTGAACATGTACACAAATCCATACAGGATAGCAACAACTGATATTATGTAGAGCAAGATTGAGGCAAAACGAAGTCTTCTAGTCATTACAGCCTCCTATTTTTATTAAATTATTCCCATTGCATTAAGTAAGTAAAAGTCTAGTGCCATGATCGTGAACATTATAGCGTACCCTTGATGCTCCTTTGCCTCCTTGTATTAAAGTAACCCAATACATGCGCAAGGGCAGGAAGGATACCAAGATAGTAAAGCCCAACAAAACTGAAGATTACGATCTCTGTAAACAGATTGCTTCCTTCTACCGGTTGCCCCCTCATGCGGTCAAGAAAAGCATCTACGGTATTACCCGCAAGGTTCCCAAAGTATATTATCTGTATGTAACTTAAGATATCCTTTGCTTTCTTATCGCCATAGTAGTTGAAAAGCCTTACCTTTGCATCCTCGTTGGGCTTACCACCAGCTTCACTGTAATGCTGGGCAAAGGCCAATGCCACAGACTCCTCCTCAGGGAAATCACCTAACTCACTTGAAAGGAGCTTCTGTATCTCGGTCTCGTCCACGCCATGAGTAAGGGCCATCTCGCTGTGAAGCCAAGTGCAATATTTGCAAGAAAGTACAGCACTCACTGCCACCATGAGCTTTTCTCTCAGGTCCTGTGCAACACGCCTATTACTTGCGTTTCTTACATAGGCAAGGCTATTTAGGATGAACTCAAAAAAATCACGAAAGAAATCGACCAGATTGTCATATGTGCGCTTACGAAAAGTCACATCCAACCTCCTCAACTTACCCTTACTCCACGATATATCACATGGTCGGGACGAGAGGATTTGAACCTCCGACCCCCTGAACCCCATTCAGGTGCGCTACCAGACTGCGCCACGTCCCGCACTAGGGCTTTAGCTATCACAGGGCCTATGACCTGTCAAGATCAGGCTTCTCCATGAATGAACATGTTTAATACTTAGAAAAGTAATATCTTATAATCATTCTAGCAAGATCGTCTGCCTCTATCCAGTAGTAGTCGTCTATTATTACAAGGCATGCAATGGATATTTCCCTTCCTGTCCGTCTGTCCTTAGCGTAGCCAACGAACCAGTTGCGCCTGCCCTCTGGATCCTTTCCGTCTATAGTGCCACTTTTTGCACCAATTGTTAACCGCCTCAGTACACGGTCTGAACGGTATCTCCTGAATGCAGATGATACTGTCCCCCTAGTTACGGTCTGCCTCATCATTTCCAGTATATACCTAGATGTCCTGCTGTCCATCACCTGTATAGACTCTAAAGGTAGCCCCTTTACTATCCTAGGCCTTACCATGAAACCGTGGTTAAGGGGCCCTGTTACAATCTGGGCTGCATGCACTGGGGATATACGTGTATATCTGTTAAACCCGCTTGCCAGCTCAGCTATGTTGTAATTATTCTCAGGCACCAGTATGGTGCTTGGCTCGCATCTGCATTCTATGAGTGGAGACTGCCAAAAACCAAGCTTCATGGCAGTTAAAAGCAACGGACCAGCACCAAGGCGTGAAAGCCCTATCTTTGCAAAAACCACATTATTCGAGAGGGCAAATGCCCTAGAGAGTGTTGTAACCCTTGTCCACCTGTTTCTATGATGATCAATTTGAGACTTGTAAAGGGTATGTGCCTTCCCATTATATGTAAAGACGCTCTGTGGGCTCAAATGCGCATATTCTATTGCTGCAATCGATGTTATTATCTTGAAAAGACTTGCAGCAAGATAGGTGTCAAGTGCAAGCGTGCAATCTTCCCTTTCCTCGCGCTTACCATAAAGTGCAAGAATATCACCAGTTATGCCATCAAGTACACATATGGCTGAAAACTTTACCCTATACCTTTTAACCATGTCCCTTATGTAGCCCTGAAGTCCTGGATCAATCGTGAGCTTATACCTATCTATAGACCTAGGGGTAATCCTTCTTAGATTGTCTCTGTCGATGGAGCAACATGTCTGCCTTTTTACTAGTGTGTGGTCTCCATTCCTGGCCATGACACCGAAGACCACAAGTATGACGAGTAGAACAAACAAACCTGCAATGCCTGTTACAAATGCATCTTTAATTACCCGTCTCATGAAAGTGCCCCGCGTACTAAGCAATTCATACCAGAAGGAGTCATAGCATTAACAAGCTTATTCCATGGGCTATTTCCATGTCAACCGTGCTTTAAGAAATGATTCTGGTGATAGGCCATCCAAGCCAAGAATAACTAATACTTGACTTGTGCACTGCATAATACTATGGTTTTAGAAAACGCTATATTAGGTGTAGGTTATGAGGATCATAAAAAAATACAGAAACCGCATCATGTATGATACCAATACATCCATGCCTGTCACACTCCACCAGCTTGCAGACCTGATGAAGAATAAGGTAAGGTTCAAGATACTAGATAACACCTCTGGAAAAGACATCACAGTACTCACCATATTACAAATACTTATAGAGATTGAAAAGTCGGGCAAAGGAATTCGTAATATTATTCCCGAATTAATAGCATGGTCACTTAAAGTATCCAGGACAGAGCTCAGAAGAATGATAAAAGACATGCTTGGCCAAGGCCTTTCCCTTGAAGATAATAACCAAGGCCTACTGGAGCACTTTAAGCAAGTTACTAAACTTGGTAACCTAGAAAAAAGAGAGGATGATATCCTAAAGAGGGAGATTACCTCCAAGTTAAACGAATTCTACGACGAACTTTTACTTGCGATAGAAAGACTATTGGATGAGAAGTTCGGCTACCTAAGGAGCCTGGAGTAGGACCCTGCTTATACCACTTAAATACTACACTAAACCCAGAAACTACAATCTTACCTTCATAATCATCATCTTACGGGGATAAGCCTGAATAATAGAAAAGTTTAGATATACTCCAACTGGTATGATTAGCTTCTTTCATATTCTAGAACAAGAAATCCAATGCCAGCATCTTAAACGGTTGTACATAAGGCCAAGAACATGTAATATTCTGTAAACAAATAAAACTTATAAAAACCTGATAGAAAAAATACCATTCAAGGAGGTTACCATGCACGTAAACGATCTGTTTGACATCAAGGGCAAGATTGCTGTTATAACAGGTGGCGGCAGGGGCATTGGGAAATTCGTAGCAAAAGGACTTGCAGAGGCCGGCGTTGACTTGGTTATTGCGTCAAGGAAAATGGGAAACCTAGAAGAGACGGCAAAGGAATTGGAAGCCCTTGGAGTTAAGTGCTACCCGTTCCAGTGCGATATGTCCAAGGAGGAAGATATACACAATCTCGCAAACTTTGCGGTTAAAACATATGGGACCATCGATATACTGGTAAACAATGCAGGGGTTACATGGGGTGCACCAACCTTGGAATACCCTCTTGATAAATGGGACATGATCTTTGACGTGAACGTAAGGGGAGTATGGATATTGACCCAAGATGTGGCAAGGATAATGAAGGAAAAGGGAGGAGGAGGCAAGATAATAAATGTATCCTCGTTTTACTCTTTCAGAGGTGCGTTTGAAGAGGTACATCCTGCGATAGCCTACAACTCTTCCAAGGCAGCCATCAACCTTCTCACGATGAACCTGGCGGTAAAACTTGCTAAATACAACATACATGTGAATGCAATTGCACCTGGCTTCTTTCACACTGACATGATGAAATACCTATGGAAACCCGAGATGAAACCCATGCTAGATGCCACGCTTTCCCAGGTACCCCTGGGCAGGCCAGGCGAAGAGGACGATGTAAAGGCACTTGCAGTATTTCTCGCATCAAGGGCATCAGACTACCTAACTGGCGCCATAATACCTGTGGATGGAGGTCTGCTGGCAAAATAGACAGGGATGGTGGTAACCTTAGACAAATAAGCGAACTGAGGGCACCCATATATAAAGGTATTGCAAAGGCCACAATTATGGTGACATACCCAACTGACTGGATTAAGTCATAACAAAGGAGAAAGGTTTATTGATAAGGGTATGGATAGAATGTCTAAACAGGTTACTTCTCAGCCTGCATGATAATATCTCTAACCCTGGGTGGAAGATAAAGGTTCTCTAGGTCCATAGAGCAGATGGCCTTCACCAGAAGCTGGTTTCTTTCTGCAAGGGAGGCATTCACATCGTATATTACATAGGTCTTACCATCAAGCCTGCAAGTCCCACCCCTCCGGTTCAACCTGTCCTCGACTATCTCTATGCCAATATCCCTTGCAGTATCCACTAAAAGCCTGTGGAGTCTAACCTTCTCCATCCTCCCCTGTATCCCCCCTACTAGACCCTCCCGTAGTCGTCTTCCAGCCTTATTATATCATCTTCTCCGAAATAATCACCCAGTTGTACTTCTATAAATACAAGGGGAATATTGCCTATATTCTCTATCCTATGGGCTGTACCAATAGGGATGTCTACTGACTGGGAAGGCCCTAGGTCTAGTGTATCCCTGTCAAGGGTTACCCTGGCCATGCCTGTGACAATCACCCAGTGTTCTCTCCTTCTTTTGTGTAGTTGAAGGCTCAACCTTTTTCTAGGCCATACGGTAATCCTTTTTACCTTGTGATCATTCTTATCATCAGAGAGAACCTCGTAATATCCCCATGGTCTGTGGTCCTCACGTGCATTTGCGCTAACTATTCTCTCATACAATCTGATATAGGATCCCACCATGTCAGCTTGTCCCGGCTTTATCACAGTGCAATCCAGGCCCTTCACTGTGAGGTCCTCTGATATTACCACGTAGTAGCCACCCAAAGACCTGTAGAGCATACTTTCTTCTTCAGATGGATTCTTTTCTATGGTTGTCAATACAGGGGTTGAAACAAAGCGGGAAAACATGAGTGCACGTGCACCAAGGCAATTATGCACCAAGTCAAATCCCTCTGCTTCATCTGAGAAAAATCTGGTTATGGCCACGTAACTCTTCAGGCCTTCAGAGTCTCCAAGCTCGTACGCAACAACCTCTTTGTCCCTATCCCTATCCTTTATGCCAAGCGACAGCTCTTTCCAGATAGAATGCTTAGACAAAAGAAATGCTATCCTCATAACGGAACGCTCCCTCCCTATTACCCCGAAATAAAAGGAGGAGACAATTCTGCCTCCCCCTTTAAGAAAATTCAGGAGCAGTTAATAAAATCCGTTCCTTTACTCAATCCCTGCTGCCTTGAGTACGAGCTCAGATATATCAAATGCCTGCATCTCCTCATCTTTTTCCAGTTCCTTTATGCCATCGGAGAGCATTGTCAGGCAGAACGGGCACAAAGTACATATGGTCTTTGCACCTGCATCTATTGCCTCCTGGGTTCGCTTCTGGTTTATCCTAGTGCCAAGTGTCTCTTCCATCCACATCCTGCCCCCACCTGCACCGCAACACAGACTTTTTTCTCGGTTGCTCTTCATCTCTACGAGCGAGCCAGAGTTCAGAGAACGAATAACATCCCTAGGCTCATCGTAAACTTTATTATACCTCCCAATGTAGCAGGAATCATGGTACGTAATGGTGCCTAATCCCTCCACAGGTTTCTTTAGCTCTATCTTGCCGCTTTTTATGAGATCATTCAATATCTGGATATAGTGATATACCTCATAATCACCACCAAGTTCTGAATATTCGTTCTTGAGAATATTATAGCCATGAGGACACATGGTAATGATCTTCTTGACGTTGTAGGCCTTGAATGTCTCTATGTTTGCCTGAGCAAGGGCCTGATAGAGGTACTCGTTACCTATCCTCTTTGCCGAGTCACCGCAGCATCCTTCCTCGGTTCCAAGGATTGCATAGTCAAGACCAGCCGCATTGAACAGCTTAACAAGGGCAGTTGCAACTTTCTTGTTTCTATCGTCAAATGCTCCGGCACACCCCACGAAGAACAGGTACTCGGCCTGTCCTTTCTCAGACATCAATGGTACGTCCAGACCCTTTGCCCAGTCAGCCCTCGTATGTGCGCCAATACTCCACGGGTTGGAGTTGTTCTCCATGCCCTTAAATACCTCTTGCACTTCACTCGGGAAATCTGCCTCCATCATGACTAGGTAACGCCTGAGATCAATAAGCTTGGGGAACTGTTCAATGTATGCAGGACATGCCTCAACACAGGCCATGCACGTGGTACAGGCCCAGATGGTGTCTTTCTCGATGGTATCACCTATAAGAGCCGGCCCTTCATATTCCTCGTCAGGTATTATCCTTGCCTGCCCACTGGTTGGATCAATGGCAAACTTGGCCTTTTTCTCCAGGTATTCCCTAATATCCTGTATCACATCCCTAGGCGCAAGAGGTTTGTCCGTATTAAAGGCAGGGCATACCTCGACACACCTGCCACAGCGCATGCATGCCTCGCTGTCGAAGAGATCTTTCCACGAATATTCCTCAACATTATGGACACCAAATGTCTCGGCAGTCTCGAATGCCTCCGGCGGTATAAGCTTCAGGTGAGGCTGTCCTGTCCTGTTCCTTAAGAATATGTTTACAGGGGTCACAAACATGTGAAGTAGTTTTGACCATGCTATATAAACTATGAACAACATAGCAAGGGCCATGTGGGTCCACCACAGTGCCTTATGAGTAACCTTAATCGCTGGTATGCCCATGCCAGCGAACATGTAGGCAAAAAGCCGTCCCACCGGGGAATACCACACGTAGGGGTGCATGAGGTTACCGGGCTGCACCTCTGTGGCCTGCATGCGGAGCCCCTCAACCAGGAAACCAGTTACAAGTACAGCTACTATGAACCATAGTATGTATATGTCCTCGGGCCTGTTATCAAGCCACTTGGGCCTGAAAAAATACCGCCTAGCCAGGGCCATCAAAGCACCAATTATGGCAATGGCACCGCCAATGTCGGTTACCACCGAATACCACAGGTAGAAATCACCCTGCCAGAACCATACATGCCATATGGGCTCTACTATATCAGACTGTAAGGCAACTATTGCCGTACCTATTAATAGAATGAAAAAACCCCAGAATATGAAGAAATGGAATATGCCCTGATAAGGTTCTCTAAGGATCTTCCTGTGCGCAAATACGTCGGCAACAGCATACCAGAACCTAGACCATGGCTTGTCCAACCGGGCCACATCCGTACCCGTGGCAAGCCTCCACATCTTGAACCTGGTAAAAAAACCGCTACGTGACAGGCTCCAGAAGAATAAGCCTATGACCACAAGCGCTATGATATAAACAACGACCTGAGCAACCGGGAAACCCTTGCCGACCAGATTCCAGAAAACCTGCCTTGTTATGAGCTTTGAAACATCCATATAGCCCCCCCCCTGAATCCTCTATTAAAGGGGCACCCCATTTACGGCACCCCTTTTGTTATCTATCTAAGCAGAAAACTTAGCCCTTGATCTTCTTTACCTCTTCAGTCAGGGGCGGTACTACCTTGAAGAGATCATCCACAACTCCATAGTCAGCCTTTGTAAATATAGGTGCTTCTGGATCCTTATTTATGGCCACGATGACCTTGGAAGTGCCCATTCCAGCCAGATGCTGGATCGCACCCGATATACCGCATGCAATGTAGAGATTGGGGCTTACTGTCTTTCCTGTCTGGCCCACCTGATAAGAATGGTCCCTCCAACCTGCATCTACAGCTGCCCTTGAGGCACCCGTGGTAGCCGTAGGACCGAACGTATGGGCAAGGTCTTCTAGTATCTTGAAATTTTCGGGTCCCTTCATCCCACGTCCACCAGATACTATTATCTCAGCCTCGGTCTGGTCAGGCTCTTCTGATGCAGCTAGCTCAAGCGACTTTACCTCCATTTTTATCTTTGAAGAATCAAGGCTTACAGCCACCTTCTCAGTTGCACCAGCACCGGCTATTTCTTCTATAGCGAACGAATTTGGACGTACAGATGCAATCTGAGGTTCCTTTACCGCCTCTACCATGGCATATGCCTTGCCTGCATACATAGGCCTTTTAGCAACAAGCTTTCCACTGCTTACAGAGAGGTCAACGCAATCGGATATGGAACCAACCTGCAACCTTGCTGCAAGTGCAGGTGTAAAATCCTTACCCTGAGCCGACGCACTTGTGAGTATTATGGAAGGATTAAATTGGGAGGCTACCTGTGCAAATGCCTGCACGTACGCCTCAGGAACGTAGTTTTCAAACTCGGGACCATCAACAATGAATATCTTATCAGCCCCATACTTGGCCAATTCTGAAGCAAGACCCTCCACATCCTTTCCAATGATGCAGGCTGCGACTTCCCCACCTACATCTCCTACAAGCTGCTTGGCCTTACTTGTAATCTCGAATGCTCCCTTCTTGATTTCGCCTTTCTGTACTTCTGCATATATGAGAATTCCTGGCATCTTCATCACCTCCTCAGTTTAGATGAGCTTTGCTTCCTCATGCAAGGCCTTTGCTAAAGCTTTTGCCTTTTCCACAGCATCCTCGCCTTCCAGAATCTTACCTGCCTGTCTTGCAGGAGGTAAAGACATCTCCTTTATAGCAGTCATAGGCTCAACGCTCACTCCCAGGTCCGAGACGGTCTTCACATCAACAGGCTTTTTCTTGGCCTTCATAATACCCGGCAAGGATGCATACCTTGGCTCATTAAGACCCTTTTGAGCGGAAAATATAGCAGGTAGGCTAACCTCTACCACTGCGTGACCACCTTCAACCTCCCTGGTTGCAACTGCCTTTGTCTTGTCCTCTGACACCTCCAACTTAACGACAAGCGTAACAACGGGTAGGCCTAGTAACTCACCTAGGATAGCAGGTACCTGTCCTGAATCATCATCTATCGCCTGCTTCCCGCAAAAAATAGCATCATACTCCAGATCTTTTACCGCCGCTGCTAGTGCGGCTGCCGTAGCATAGGGATCAGCCTTCTCGTAAAATGCAGCGTCATTGATATGTACGGCAGTATCAGCACCCATGGCAAGACCAGTCCTTATTGCCTCAATGGCCCTGTCAGGCCCTAGAGAAACTATGGTGACTTTTCCTGCCTTGAACTTCTCCTTCTGCTGCAATGCCTCTTCTACGGCATACTCGTCGTAAGGGCACATAACCCACTTAATACCCTCTGTGACAATACCTGTACCCTCTGGATTGATCTTGATCAATGTCTCAGTGTCAGGTACTTGTTTCATACAAACAACTGTATTCACATCCAACCTCCTTCCAGTTTTTTTAAGGCATAAATGCCTTTGTTTCCTTTATCCCTTGTCCTTAAAAGCCAACTGGCCAAGGCTCTCTATACCAATAGCCTCCTCGCTATTGTAAGAACCTCTGCTTCCTTGGTTCCCTCGTACAGCTGCAGTATCTTGGCATCTCTGTAGAAACGCTGTACGTCATACTCGTCGATATATCCATATCCACCGTGCAGCTCCACCGCGTAATTGGCACAGAATACTGCTGTCTCACCTGCATAATACTTGGTTATAGAGTTCAGGATAGGATCCACCTTGTGGTTATCCAGGTACCACGCGCTCTTGTAAACGAGATTTCTGGTTGCCTCCACCCTCATAGCCATCTCTGCTATCTTCTGTTGCGTAATCTGGAAGCTGGCAATGGGCACGCCAAATGCTTTCCTTTCCTTTACGTACTGTATGGCCTTGTCCAGGGCACCCTGTGCAAGCCCCACACCCTGAGCGGATACCATGATACGCGTGGTGTCAAAAAACTGCATTGCCTGGTAGAAACCTTGACCCTCAGTTTCCCCCACGAGGTTTGAAACCGGAACCCTTACATCTTCGAAACTAATTTCAGCGGTATCAGATGCCCTTATACCCATCTTACCGTGAATCTTGGTGGCAATAACACCAGGCCTGTCGCTCTCCACTATAATGAGCGAATGCTTCTTGTACCTTTTCTCTGCATCAGGGTTGGTCACGCAAAGGGTTACCATGAAATCGCACACATCACCGTTGGTGATGAACATCTTGTTACCGTTTATTACATATTCATCACCATCTTTTACTGCCCTTGTCCTGGCACCTGCTACATCTGTACCTGCATCTGGTTCTGTAAACGCACCGGCGCTTATCGCCTCTCCCTGGGAGACCTGGGAAAGGTACCTCTTTTTCTGTTCTTCAGTGCCTGCCCAGTATATGGCCTCGCAACCAAATGTACCCGCAATAATAAGGGACATTCCAAGATCGACCCTTGAGAACTCCTCGGTAATGATTGCATTACCTAGGAATCCTACTCCGGAACCACCGTATTCTTCAGGTATCCATGCACCTATAAGTCCCAGGCCCGACGCCTTTTTCCATACATCCTTGGGATACTTTTCTTCCCTGTCAAGATCTTGGGCAATAGGCTCGAACTCATTTTTGGCAAAATCACCTGCAGTCTCCCTTAGCATTTTCATCTCGTCACTGAACTCAAAATCCATATCTCCCTCCTTGCATACTTGAGAAACTCCTTACACCCTCTAAATATCCTTGAAAACGGGCTTGCGCTTGGACAAAAACGCATCCAAACCTTCCTTGGCATCCTTACTCAAAGCTACCCTTGCAAAATTTTCACTCTCTATCGAACAACCATCATCAAAGCTAGCCTCCATGCCTCTCATAACGGCATCAATAGCAGCGCTCACAGCTAGCCTTCCCTTTGTGGCCATTTCCCTGGCAAGGTCATTTGCTTCTTCCACAAGATCGGCATGTGCCACCACCCTGTTTACCAGGCCCATGTTATAGGCCTCGTCTGCAGTGTAATGCCTACCAGTTAGTATGGCTTCTAGGGCCTTGGCCTTACCTACTATCCTGGGGAGCCTCTGCGTACCTGCGAAACCTGGTATTATACCCAGTGTTATCTCGGGTAGACCCAGCCTTGCCTTCTCCGATGCTATCCTTATATGGCAGGCCATGGCTAACTCTAGGCCACCACCTAGGCAGAACCCGTTTATTGCTGCAATAACAGGTTTATCCGACCTTTCTATCGTGTTTGTCATCCTGTATCCAGACCTAGCGAGTCTTACTGCATCATCGTGGTTTTTCATGGCCTTGATTTCGGTTATATCGGCACCCGCTATGAAAGCTCTACCCTTACCCGTTATCACGACGGCCCTTACTCTATTGTCTGCCAATGCCTGTTGCATTGTCATTGTTATATCGTTTACTGTCTTCTTGTTAAGTGTATTCATTGGAGGATTATCAATGACCATTAACGCTACGCCATCTTTATCAACTTCGTACGTACAGTTTGCGAATACACTTTCTCCATCTACAAGGGAATCAATGATGTCAGGGACTGAGTAACGCTCCTTGCTAACACTTGCCTCGTAATCCTCAAACCAGGACATTAACCTGTCCCAGCCTGCCTTATATTCCGCATAATGCAGAGGACCCCATGCAACACCGGTGGGAAAATTTGTGCCATACACCATGCCCGTATCTATGTCGTTTGCAGAGGCAATACCCTCAACCAAGATATACAGGGCTTCCCTTACCTGGACTGCAAGTAACCTAGAGGGCCTGAAGGCTGGACCTTTAGCCTTCTTTTTTTGCCGGTCCTTCAGCATCTCCCTTACTTCCTTGGAGACAGTCTTCTTGCTACCCGAGTAATCGTAAAACCCCTTGCCTGCTTTCCGGCCAAAGTTATTCTTCTCTACTAATTTTCTCAGGAGATCAGGAACAGGTGTCCTCGGACCAAAAGCCCTTTCCAGCGTCTCAGATGCATGAAGGCCTACGTCCAAGCCTACTAGGTCCCAGAGTTCAAAAGGCCCCATAGGCATCCCAAAAGACTTCATGGCATCGTCTATTACTTCAATGGACCCGCTACCTTCTTCAAGGGCTAACACAGCCTCGTTCATATAGGGTATGAGTATCCTGTTAACCACAAAGCCCGGGGCATTCCTTACCTTAATAGGGACCTTGCCCACCAAGAGGGAAAGGTGAGTAAGTGTGTCAATGGTTTCCCTAGATGTATTTTCGTCGTAAATCACCTCAACCAGCTTCATAACGTGGGCAGGATTAAAGAAATGCAATCCAGCAAAGCGGTCCCTTCTACCGAGCTGTGAGGACATCTCGGTAATGGAGAGCGTAGAGGTATTTGTTGCAAATATAGTCCTATCGGGACACAGACTGTCCAGATCTTTGAAGATCTGTTTCTTTATATTCATGACCTCTGGCACGGCCTCTATCACAAGGTCAACATCCGAGAAAAATTCCTCGTCATATTCTGTGCCACCTTTCAATAAGCCCATTGCTTGGTCTGCCTTATCACTGGTAAGTCTGCCCTTCTCTACAAGGTTGGTGTATATACCCTTGGAATGCTCCAAGGCCTTAACTATGAATCTCTGCTCTATGTCTTTTACGAAACACTCAATCCCGGCAGCAGTCAGGACATGTGCTATGCTACCACCCATTGTCCCGCCACCAATTACGGCAGCCCTCTTTATTTCCATTTCTACTAGCCCTTTCCTGTATTCTGCGTATCTTGCGCCAATCCACCCAGGAATATATTCCCCACCATCTCTGCAACCTCGTACGAGTCAAAGCGCCTTCTCCTAGTTGTTACCAGGTATGTGGAAATCTCATCAAGTGATCCAAAGACCATGCGTGCAACTACGTCAGACTTTACATCATCTCTGAATATGCCTTGCTCTTTCCCTTGGTTTACTATGTCAGCTATTATATTTAGATAGGCAAGAAAGTGCTTATTCTTATATTCCCGCATGAACTTGTTAGACTGGCGAAGCTCTACCTGTATTACCTCAGCCAGGGCCCTATCAGACTCTACTAGCCCTAGATGTATGTTACAGAACCTTACTAACTTTTCCCTAGGATCTGATATACAATCGATCTCCCCTTTAACTAAATTAATTATATGAGTAAGCTCTTCCTCAAAAAGGGATATCAGGATGTCATCCTTATTTTTGAAGTATAAGTAGATAGTTCCGTCTGCTACATGCGCTTCCTTTGCTATCTCAGAGACCTTTGAATTATAAAAGCCCTCTCTAGCAAACACATTCTTCGCAGCATTAAGAATCATCCTGTACTTTTCCTCACCCTTCATACTATTCCCCTTGAGATAAACGCACAAAAAAGAAAAGATACCATGTTAAGAACAGAGGGCTCATGGAAAAACCACAAACCCTCCTTAATTATACTACCAATGCCTATCTTGCTTTCTCTGGCCTGTCCATAAGCAACTGGGACATAAAAGCCGAATAAATGGAGATCCTGTACAAAACGTACACCTGCTAACAACAGACCTCTATGCCCCTTATACTTGCTGATACAAACCATCCTTGCCCTAAAGCATTGGCAACAGTCATATCCATAAGGATGCAAGGCAATATATTTACTTACCCTGCACTATCTTCTGGATCTCCGGAATAACCTCTCCGTTTGCCAATGTCGTTGTATCGCCGACATCCTTACCATTTGAAATGGCCCCTAGTACCCTGCGCATGATCTTGCCTGAACGTGTCTTGGGCATATCAGGTACTATCCAGACCTTCCTAGGCTTTGCGATCTTACCTATTATCTCGCTGACAGCGTCGGAGACTCTTTTGGCTATGTCCTCACTTGCCTCATAACCAGGTTTCAAGGACACGTAGAGATCCGGTACCCTTCCCTTGAGGTCATCGGCTACTGGAACGACAGCGGATTCTGCAACCTCTTCCACTGTTAGGGCCGCAGATTCTATCTCCTTTGTACCAAGCCTATGGCCGGATACATTTATTACGTCGTCCACCCTGCCTAGAATACGGATATATCCATCTTCTGACTGTACACCACCGTCGTTACTAAAGTATGGCCAGTCTTTCCAATCCTTGCTGTTTTTATCCTTACAGTATCTTGCGAAGTAATCACTGACGTAACGTTCCGGATTGCCCCAAATGGTCTGCATAAGACCTGGCCAAGGGTTCCTTATGCACACGTTTCCTGCCCTACCGCTACCTGCAGGAATCTCATTACCATCATCGTCGTATACAACAGGATGTATACCTGGCACACCTGGACCGGCACTTCCTGGTTTCATCGGAGTGATCGCAGGCACCGTGCTGCACAGGAATCCACCTGTCTCTGTCTGCCACCAAGTGTCACAGATAATGGCCTCTTTCTTACCCACCACCTCGTAGTACCATTTCCAGACCTCTGGTTCTATTGGCTCACCAACCGTTGTCATATGCTTGAAGTGGTAGTTGTACTTCTGTGGCTCGTCCGGGCCAACCTTTCTGAGTCCTCTAATCGTGGTAGGCGCGGTATGGAAGATATTCACATCGAGTTCCTCTGCTATTCTCCATGGCCTACCAGCATCTGGATAGGTTGGAACACCTTCGTAGATTACGGTCGAAGCACAAAGTGCCAGCGGACCATAGACTATGTAAGAGTGACCAGTTATCCATCCTATGTCTGCCATGCACCAGTATACGTCCTCTGGATGAATGTCCTGTATGTACTTGGACGTACCTGTTACATAGGCAAGGTAACCGCCAGTAGAGTGCTGCACGCCCTTTGGCTTTCCGGTTGTTCCACTTGTGTACATAAGGAACAATGGATCTTCAGCAGGCATTGGTACGGGATCGACCCTCTTTCCACGGTAGTCCTTGAGCAGGTCATTTATAATGTAGTCCCTACCCTCTACAAGAGGCGACTCACTCGAGTACTTGCCAGGGTAACGCTCCCAGATCAGGACCTTATCTACCTTGAGGCCCTCTTTCTCAGCAGCCTTTACTGCTTCGTCGGCGTTTTTCTTGTGATCAATGAACCTTCCATTACGGTAGTAACCATCGATTGTAACCAGTATACGGCTATTTGAGTCCACCATCCTTGTTGCACAGGCACCACCTGTGAAACCACCAAAGACCTCTGAGTGAATCACACCCAGTCTTGCACAGGCCAGCATGGAGACCGGAAGATCAGACACCATGGGAAGGTGGAAGGTCACAACGTCGCCTTTCTTAACGCCTGCAAAGTCTTCTAACAGGGCAGCAAACTCGTTTACCCTAACAAAAAGCTCCTGATAGGTGACATGCTGTACGGCCTCATTTTCTGGCTCGGGCACAAAGTGTATGGCCGTCTTATTCTTGTTGTTCTTGAGATGCCTATCAACGCAGTTGTAACTAGCATTGATCTTACCACCCACAAACCACTTCCAGAAAGGCGCATTACTAGTGTCAAGGGTTGTATGCCAATACTCGTACCAGTCAAGCATATCTGCATATTCCTTGTAGCATTCAGGGAAGTTGTCTAGACTAAACCTGTCATAGATACCCCTGTCCGTTACATTTGCCTGACCAATGAACTCAACAGAAGGATAGACAAGATCCTCCTCCTGCCAATGTACACCAATCTCTGCTTCTGTTGGTTCTAGGACCTCTTTTTCATCTGCCATTGATTTACCTCCTCGAAATTTTTAGTAGAGTGATTTTGTCTAATGGAATATAACCAAACATACGGTGAGTGTCAAGGAAAAATGAGCGGTCATTCATAAATTGCTATTGCTTTTGGCCTATATGTTATTCTATGCTGCATACTAATAAAAATGCCTGAATAATAAAGTCACACAAGGGGGTTGATCAGACTATGAAAAAATATCCTATATACCTAGGAATGCTGTTTATAGTAACCTTTACGGCCATAAATAGTTATGCCCTTGATATAAAGGTTGAGACAGTAGGACCAAAGGACCTAGCCCCTCTTAAACAATCAATAAAAACGAGTATACTTGCCAGGTGTATAAGCAAGGGGGTGGATGTCTCCATGAAGTACACCCTTGAGGTATCAATCTACCGGATTGGTAATACGCTATCCTTTGATGCAATACTGGATACTAAACCACCACGCGCCTTTCACAAAGACCTGAAAACCATAAACGAGATACCCAAAACCCTTGATGAGATGGTTAATGACGTATTTATAAAGGCATTGCCTAGCTTACCCCGGAAGGAAAGGCCTCCTATAAAAGCTCCTGGCATTGTACCTCCGCGAAAGAAAGAAGGCCAAGTAAGCTGGTACAAAGACCTGCCCATAGGGGTTACTTCTGTCACTATCTTGCGAGGAAAGATATTCTTATCCGATAATAGGGGGATATACACAGTGGACGACAACGGCCTCAAGCCCTGGTGGAAGGCCCCCAAGTACCAAGAGCCTGTAAGGCTGTACACCTACAAAGACTCTATAATTGCCCTTGTCAAGCACACGGGCGAATTTTTATCCTACAGAATAAGAGACGGGAAAATCGTGGACAGGTGGCTTACAGCCGTTATAAAGAGCGGAGACGGGCTTATCTCAGCAAGACTCATTATACCACCTGACATCACGCAGACGCCCAACAGGTGGACTGCTATCCGCGTTGTAGAAGGTAATCCCTATATACCTCCAGAAGGCAGTGACCTTCTATCTACAATGAGCGTAGATGTGATACCAGATTCACCGGGCCCTGAGCTGATAACACTTAGCAAGGAATCAAGGTTGGAGATAAAAAATAGGAACAATATTTTATACATGAGCGATAACACAATAGGGGGTATACCTACTTACCTAGAGGCCAAGTATTGGGTTGCAGGTGGTAAGATACGTAACAGCGATAAGAGGGCATCAACCTATCAACGTGAACAAAGATATTACTTACCACCGAGGATTATTGTTACACCGTCAAAAGATATCATTACATTCTCAAACGGGAACTTGCTGAACCGTTTGATAGGTAGCCTCGTGAATTATAGCTCATGCAGGATACTTAGCTACAAATGGAGCGACCTAGGAATGGAAGAAAACACCTTAGCCAGGCTATCATACGGCTATTGCGCTGATATATCTCTCTACCAAGGAAAACTGCTAGCAGTAATCACTAATAAGAAAAAGAGTAAACTTATATTTATTAAACTGCAGCCACATTAAGCCTAGCTATATAGGCCACAGCTTTTTCTTGGTCTTAGATTCAGAGGTTTTACCTTCTCCTTTTGAGTCTAAGTCTTTTTCATCTTCAGTCTTTATTGTCAGATCCCTTGTAAAATCGGGGCAATTTATACCAGCACCCGGCCTGAACCTTTTTTTACATTCATTTCTCCACGCACATATCGAGCACAACGATCTATCAGCAGACATGTTGTAATCATAAATCGCTGCCTGACCAAAGTCAACCGATAAAACCTGTTACGCGTCGCGTCAACCAACTACTTAGGTCTTGCGGGAAATCTATATACAACAGTTATTAGCCTACCCAGAACAAAGCTTCTGGGTGTCGCCCTATAGACAATCTAGGCTAAAAAAAGGAATACTCAGACAATTGCGTACCCGATGCGTTCAAAAGCCTTCTTTATGATATCCGCTGATATGTCTATGCCCGTGAATAGCTTGAAATTCTGTCTTGTCTGGCCGAATAGCATCCTGTGCCCCGGTATTACCTCAAAACCCAAGCTCAATGCCCTCTCGTAAAATGCGGTCTTCCTCATCACGATCTCAAGGCACCTAGCACCTTTCTTAATCCTTTCCATATTCAGATCAAAAGGAATGGTATCGGAAAGAGATGTTGCCTGCACAACCACATCAATGTCACCAAGTACATCTTCACGGAAGATCTTAACCCTTTTCTCCCCGAATATGTCTATCGCCCTGCTGACCCTCTCGTTAGACCTGTTCAGTATATAAATAGAACTGGCACCTCCATGTATAAGGGCATCTACAATGGACCTACCTGCACCCCCGGCACCCAAAACAAGACATTTAGCGCCCTTCACGTCGCCTAGGGCATTAAGTGCTCCTATTCCATCCGTGTTGTACCCATAGAGAGCGCTATCTTTGAGCCTTACGACCGTGTTGACCACGCCAATACGAGACGTTATGGGGCACTTCCCGTCTAGTAGACCAGCAACTGTTTCCTTGTGTGGTACGGTTACGTTAAATCCACCTAGGTTTTCCCACGCTGAAAAGGACCTCACCGTGGTAGGGATTGCGTCAGGAGACACATCGTGTGCAATGTATACCATATCAAGACCAAGGCTACGAAACAACTCGTTGTACACAAGAGGTGCAACAACGTTTGAAGATGGATGAGCCAGTATTGTAAAGACGGTAGTTTTACCAGTGATATTCACTAAATACCTTTTAGTTCTTTAATCCTTTCAACTATCCTGCTCAATACCTCTCCGGCCGCGCCCTTGATAAGAAAGTCAGAAACAACGTCAGTAAGTGAGGTAGATTCCTTGTTTATCTCAATCACGTACGCCTTTTCCTTTGGGAAAAACAGATCTGCCATACCAGAAAGCATTGACCTTTGTCCCTTTGCCATCGACGGTAGTGAGGCCGCGGGTTCTACCTGGGCGGATGTGCCCACGACAAGCATCAGGTCACACATATTTGCCTCTGAAAACGCCTCTGTCATGGCCATCTGTGGGATTGCCTCTCCAAAAAAGACCGCATCCGGCTTGAGTACACCGCCGCATTCACATCTAGGGGGAAGATTATCCATATCGAGCCTGTCCAGGACTTCTTCATAGGTATACTTTCTTGCACACTTTATACACTTAACGTAAAGCATATTGCCATGAAACTCTATAACCCTTCTGCTTCCGGCCTTTTGATGAAGGTTGTCTATATTCTGAGTAATAACACTTTTCAGTATTCCCATGTCTTCAAGGGTCGCTAGCGCCTCGTGACCTTTGTTTGGCTCTGCCGTAAAAAGAGAAAAACCAGTATCATTACCCATCTCAATTATTGTCTTCCAGACAAAGGCAGGTTCTGCCAAGAATCTCTGGTAGTAGAAAACAGATGGGTCGTATCTCTCCCAGATCCCGCCCGGGGACCTAAAGTCAGGTATGCCAGACTCCGTGCTTATCCCTGCCCCGGTGAGGGCAACCGCGTATCTTGATTTTATAAGGAGGGTAGCAGCCTTTTCTACCAGTGAAAGATCCATATGCTTCCAGATTCCTACCAGATATGTATTCCAAGGTCAATCGTTAATACATCTGGGAATACATGCATTTTGAAAATTAATGTCCTATATGAAACATGTCTTCCTTAAGGCCAAGATTGAAACAATACCCCGTAAGTATGATGTGACTGTGGTTTCCCATTGCATCTATCACGTCTATTTCTCTCACGAGGTCATCTTTTACGAGGATATCTATTGACCCCTTTCCTTTTCTTGGGCTCAAGTATATGTGCGGACTTTTCTCTTCTACTATATACGCATTCTCTATGGAATCTAGACCTGAGAAAAAGGCCAGTATGTTCTGTGTGGCAATACCTTTTGGCACGTCCTGCACAATCATTTTTTTCTCGCTAGCCAAGTATATCATCGCCTTTGTACCTTTCATTACTATGATCTGTCTTTCGGGTTTAAACACATCCATCCTTACATAACCAGGTTTCTTATAGTAAAGCTTGCCTGTAAAATTGACCTTTTTGCCAAGCAAATGAAAATAGCTCACCTGAGTGAAACCTACACTAAAGTCACTAAATGCTGAATACCTGGCCTGGATATCATCCAGTGCAGTAGCACAGGCGTTAAAAGGAATAATAATAGAAAATAAAATCAGGTAAATGATTACATGCCTATTCATCCATATCCTTCGTATATGATCTCACAAGTACCTTTCTGGGTTTTCCAGCAGCATCGGGTGGACCTATGACTCCATCCCTCTCCATTTGCTCTATTATCCTTGCAGCCCTGTTATAACCTATCCTGAATTGTCTCTGTATCATGGATATAGATGCAGTGCCCTTGCCGGTTACAAATTCCAGTGCCTCGTCATACTTGGGGTCGTATTCATCAGATCCTGCATCTGATCCAGAAGATCTAGAGGCTATTCTCTCTACTTCTTCCTTTATTTCATCCACGTAGTCAGGTGCCTTTTGCTCCTTTATAAATGCCAATACTCTTTCCAGCTCCTCCTCTGACACGTATGCACCGTGTATACGCTTAAGGTGAGACTTACCAGGATACAGGAAAAGCATGTCACCCATACCAAGCAACTGCTCGGCCCCTGACGCATCAAGAATGGTTCTGGAATCTGTCCTGGACGATACCCTAAAAGAGATCCTTGCTGGAAAATTGGCCTTAATGAGACCAGTTATCACGTCTACGGACGGCCTCTGGGTAGCAACAATCATATATATTCCGGCTGCTCTTGCCATCTGGGCTAGCCTTGCTATGTGCTCCTCCACCTCCCTGTTCACCATCATGAGGTCTGCCATCTCGTCAATTACTATTACAAGCTTGGGAAGTAGCCCTAGATCTTCCTCTTCTTTCTTGGTTGTAGCAAGTATGGTATGTGCATCCTTTAAGGTCTTTTTTATCTTCCTATTGTAACCATCCACGTTCTTGACCCCTAGGATCTTTATAAGACCATAACGCATCTCCATCTCTTCAACTGCCCATTTGAGAACTGGCAAAGCTTCCTTGGGATCTATTACAACAGGATAAAGCAAGTGTGGTATACCCTCGTAGTTGGAAAACTCTATCCTCTTGGGATCTATTATTATAAACTTTACCTCGCTCGGGTTACACCTATAGAGCAGAGAAAGCACCATAGCATTCAGCCCAACGCTTTTACCAGTACCTGTTGCACCTGCTATAAGCAAGTGAGGCATCTTTGCAAGGTCTGCCATCACAGGCATGCCCTCTATGTCTGCACCAAGTGCTATTGTGAGTAAAGATGGAGAACTTATGAACTCCTTACTGCTTATTATACCCCTAAGGTATACTATTTCCCTATTCCTGTTGGGTACCTCTATTCCCACCACGTTCTTCCCTGGTATTGGTGCCACGACCCTAACAGGGGAGGCCTTAAGTGCCATTGCAAGGTCATCGGCTAGCGCCACTATCCTGTTTATCTTTATGCCTGGTGCAGGTTTGAATTCGTACATCGTTACAACCGGGCCAGACTTTATCTCCAGTATATCACCCTCAACGCCGAAATCCCTGAGTTTAGATATTATCAAAGCCGCGTTTGCCCTGAACTCCTTTGGAGATATGGATTTCTTGTGGGAATCAGGGGCCTTGAGAAGAGAAAGGGGTGGTAGGTTATAATGTCCCACGAAATCAAGCGTCGCCTGTCTCGGTATCTCCTCTACATGGTTACTTTGTGCCCTAGATATCCCTAGTGAACTGATATTTATTGCAGGAGAGGCATCCTCTGGCTTAGCCACCCTTACCTTATCTTTATTCTTAACCCTTTTTACACCTCTATTAAGTCGGGGCAATGAGACTTGGGCAGGCCTAGCTCCAGCTTTCACCAAGCGCGTGAACCATCTATAGCCCCCCCCAAGGTCATAGCCTAGCATTAAGGCTGATATAAAGAGTGTTACAAGGAGAATCAAGGAACCGAGTGTATTCAGATAGGTATTGAGGCCCTTGCCTATAATAGTGCCCACAAGGCCCCCTGCCTCCCCGGAAAAGCCAAGTACCTTTACCTCATTAAAACAGAGACCAACAAAGGCAAGGCAAACGAAGAATATTATAAACGTACTTCCCAGTTTTACCCAGCCAAGCTTACCAGCACCTGCAAAATACCTGTACGCGTATTCCATAAGAAAAACGGGTATTATAAATGCCGACACACCAAGCAGAATGAAGAGGCCATCAGCTGTGTAGGCACCAAGCCTACCCATCCAGTTCGTTATAGCCCTTACGTGAACAGAGCTGGAGAACCCAGGGTCTGTGTGGGAATATGATACAAGGGCGAGGAAGATGAATATAGAAAACGCACCGAGCAGTAGGCCCAGAAGCTTCCTATATACAACGTCCCTCTCATCCTCTTCCAACCTTGCCATGCTTATAACACCCCGCTTACAAGGTACACACTACCCACAAGCCAGCAGTACACAGCAAATATGAAATACCTGTGCTTTTTTAATGTCCATACCAGAATCCTCAGAGAAATCAAACCGACAATAAAAGAAGAAAACATACCAGCTAGGTCTACCACAGATAAGGCCTGTGTCATGCCTGTATATTCCAGTAATGCAGCACCCAGAATAGCTGGTATGGACGCCAAGAAAGAGTACTGGGTTGCCCAAAGGGCATCCATTCCAATGATTACCCCGGCAAATATCGTTGACCCTGACCTAGAAATACCTGGTATTATGGCAACGCCCTGGAAGATGCCTATTATTACGGCATTCAAAATACTTACTTGTCCAGAAATGCCCGTATGCCTGTACCTTAACTCCGTGATAAAATTGAGTAGTCCGGTTACTAGTAACATCAATGCAACTAGGGCAGGCATTGAAAACATGGCTTCAAATCTGCTCTTAAATGTAAGACCTATAATACCCGTAACAATGGTGGTTACAAAAAGGCCAAGAACGGTATTTGCCTTTTCCCTGTCCCAGGTCCAAGGTAGCACACCTCTTATGAGCCCTACCAATTCCCTTGAAAAGTATACGATCACAGCAAGGGTAGTACCAAGATGAACCGAGACATCGAACAAGACGTTGCCTGTCCATTCTTTACCAAAAAAACCCTGCAAGATCACAAGGTGACCCGAGCTGGACACAGGAAGAAACTCGGTGAGGCCCTGGACCAATCCTAGAAAGAGGGCAACAAGAATATTGGACAACTATATCTCCATTATTATAGGTATTATCATTGGCTTCTTGCCGAGCCTCATCTTTAGTTCTCTTCCAAGTTCTTCTTTTAGGGAAGACTGAAGGGACTGGACATTAAGCTCGGTTTCATCCGCCATCTCCATTATCTCCCTAGCCTTCTGCTTCAACGACTCGATTACCTCTTGTTCCATGCTTGCTGGAACAACTCCTTTGCACATCACCTCTGGACCTAGAACAATGCCATAGGTGTTTGCATCAAGTGCAGACAGGACTACCACAAGCCCACCCTCGGATATGTGCTTGCGATCTCTTAGGACGACATCCCTTATATCTCCAGTGAATTCTCCGTCAACAAAACACTTGCCGTGGGGAACTTCTCCTGCAGCCCTTATACCTGAACTCTCAAGTACCAATTCCTGCCCCACGCGTGGCAGCACAACCTTTGTTGATCCAGGCCTCAATTTTAACACCATCTCTGCCAGTGCCTTCATATGCCTGAACTCCCCGTGTACTGGCATAACAATCTCTGGTTCAAGGGCATCGATAGATTTTTCTATTTCATCATGCGTGGCATGTCCGGTAGCATGAACGTCTGACACCTCAGGATAAAAAACACTCGCACCAAAGTCAAGCAGCTGGTCAATGCATCTCCCTATGGCAGTCTCGTTACCGGGTATCATTCTTGCCGAGATTATTACGCTATCCCCTTCCTGGACCCTGATCTTGTGCCAGCCCTTGGATATCAGGAATAAAACAGAGTAAACCTCTCCCTGGGTACCTGTACAGATTACCATGATGTCCCTTCTATCCATCTTGGGCACAAGGTCTGGTTCAACTATGTTCTGAGGGTTCATGTGGATGTAACCGAGGTCCCTTGCTATCTCCACCACCTGGTTCATACTCTTACCTATAATTGAGACCTTCCTGGAGTTTCTCTCGGCTATCTCCACAAGTGCCTGTATCCTCTCAACATGACTGGAAAAGGTTGACACCACGACCATACCTGGCGTCTCTTTCACTATGGCCTCAATGTTCTCAAGAGCCCTTTTCTCATCCAGGCACCTGGGCTCAATTACAGCATTGGTACTCTCGCATATGAAAAGCCTAACAGGGCTCTCCATGCTTTTAAAGGCCTCGGGACTCTTCCTGAAATCCCCTGAATGCACTATCTTGCCTTGTGGTGTGTCCATTGCAATGGAAAAGCAACCTATGGTGGAATGTAATACCTCGTGGAATCCCACTTCCATCCCAGCAAGGTTTACAATATCTCCATCCTTAACCTGATTAAGTGACACGTTTCCGTTAATATCGTACTCACATAGCTTCTGCTTTACCAGCTCGATGGTGAATGCATGGCCGTATACAGGTATTGGTGCATCCTTTAGAAGATAGGGAAGTGCCCCTATATGATCTTCATGGCCATGTGTCAGCACAATGCCCTGGAAGTTTTCCTGGTTTTCTTTTACATAGCTAAAGTCAGGTATTATCTGGTCAATACCAACAGGGGCATACCTGGGGAACATAATCCCCGCATCTACCAGGATGCTACCTTTGCCGGTCTCTATGATAAGAGAGTTTAGACCAAATTCTCTCACTCCACCCAAGGGAATTATCTTTACATAGCTCATTGTCCTTTACCTATGAGTCCCTCGATTGCCGACTTCAGATTCTCAGACACCTTTTCTATGTCAGAATGCCTCTGCATCGGTATAGGAACCCGGCCAAAATGCATGGGTTTACCTATCTTTATCCTTATAGGAACCCTCTTCAATCCAGCTCCCCACCTGGGCAATAGCTCATAACTCCCAGATATGCCAACAGGGATTACAGGCACACCTAGTGCAAGTACGAGCCGTATTGTCCCATACTTAAAGGGTAACATCCTGCCATCCCAGCTTCTCTCTCCCTCAGGGAATATACCAAGCACGTGTCCCCCACGGATCACCCTGATTGAATTTCTAATGGCCTGTATATCTATGGTGTATCTTCTTACCGGAAATGCCTTGGCAATTCGTAGAAACCATCTCATGAATGGATTCATGAACTCGGAATTTTTCCCCATGAACCATATGTTTCTCCTGGCGAAGACACCCAGTATTACCGAATCTAGAAAGGAAAGATGATTAGGCATAACAATGGCAGGGCCATCTTGGGGTATGTTCTCCATGCCATATAACGTAACAGGGAACAACAGCTTTATCAGGCCCCTGATCGCCGCACTTATAGGCCTGTAGACAATGGATCCGTCCTTGGGGTACCACCTGCGAATAGGGACCCTTAGTTCATCATGGCCCTTCTTGGCATCTCCACGATGGTAAAGTTCTAAATCATTCTTAAAACGAATCCTCGGGTAGAATTCAACTATGCCCTCCCCCTCGTAGTACCTACTTATGGCCTTTCTCAAAAAGTCCTCCCACTTTTTCCCTGAATCCCTCCTAAAGTCCATGAAATACGTGTCATCGTGTCTCAAGACAAGTATTATGGTATTCGATTCTATGGTCAGGGAGACCACATCTGAAATGTCGATATCTAGATTTATATGACTTCCACTAAATGCTATCCTCGTTGCATAAAGGGTGAGCGCCCCCCTATCAAGCCGTTTTCTTATGTAGTGTGTTGCGGTGATACCCGCATAACCCTTGAATATTGAATCCCTTGTGTCCCTTGAAAGTATTACATCCTTGGCCTGTAATATCTTCCCTGTGGCATCTTCTGGTAAGCCGAGTTCATATACCTTATCATACCAGTATGCTATGGGTTCTTCCTGGCCATTTATCACAAGCCTTGATCTAGATACTAGTTCCACGCGGGCACTGCAATTTACGCACTTACCCTCACCGTACCAGTCAAGGGCCCCACATACCGGGCATCTATAGATCAAATCTTGTATCATGCTTCACCGATGCATTCTTCACTATGACTTGATATGGTACTTCTTAATGTACACGAACCTGTTTCCCTGGCAACCGATTAAAGACGCCCGAGGCATATATGTAGCACACAAGTCTCCTTCTTGAAAGCTCCATTTGAGGGTTAGAAGACATCCAGGGTGGTATATTGTAACAGGACATGTTCTAAAATAGTACCTTTCTAGGTATGCATATCTCGACATTACTGGCATTCCTTAATAAGTTCCTCGAAGTGTGGATAGTATTCCCTCCATTTATCCATAATAAACGTAAACGGCATGTCATTGAAAACGCCATGGTAGCGAACGTATTCTATGTACTTTCTTCCATGATTATCTTCAGCCGGTAGTAGGGCATCGTTTCTACCATCGAAATCCACGGGAGGAACTTCCTTTCTCCTGCACATCTCTATGTCAAACGCCGGCGTTGCCTTGATCCACCTGCCATCAAGGTAGAACTCTGCATAACCATGACATGTAAAGATATTCGTACCCATGGCATCCAGCAAGGCACCGTCCAGTACATGGTTTATTATGTCCGCGAGGCCAAGTCTCGATGGTATACCAACGGACCTCGCCAAGGCGATTAATACTATTGCCTTCTGAACACAATACCCCTCCCCCCTCTCCGCCACTCGGCTCGCTATGTTATTTTCCTTTATGTATGCATCAACAAACGGGTTGTACCTAATCCCATCCCTTACTGCATAGAAGAGGTGAACGGCCTTTTCCCTCTCCGTGGTTAGACCAACAGTGGCATCCAGAGCCATCTGCCTGATAATCGGGGACCCTATATCAATGAAATAAGTTGGTTCCAGATACTTATCCATTACATAAAGACACTACCCGTAACTGATTGACATGTCAATAGCATGGACCATAGTGATTATAAGAAAAGGCCGGGCTTGACAGGAATGCAGTTTTGCTGTTCTATCATTGCATGTCTTTTAATATGAACGAACTTCTAGCTCAGTTAAAAAACTTGCAGTCCCGGATTAAGGATATCCAGGCAAGGCTCGGGGATAGGACGGTTGACGCCGAGTCAGGCGGGGGAATGGTTAAGGTAACTGTAACCGGACGCCAAGAGCTCAAGGAGATAAAGCTGGACCCCATATGTGTTGACAAGAGGGACATTCCCATGCTTGAAGACCTTATACTGGCAGCGGTGAACCAGGGTATTAAGAAGTCTAGGGAATTGGCCAGCGAAGAGCTGAAAAACCTTACTGGCGGTCTACCAATACCCATAGACCTGTTCTGACATGGATCCTTATCCAAAGCCTTTACGAGAGCTCATATTGCAACTGAAATGTTTGCCCGGCATTGGGGAGAAAACTGCCACAAGGCTTGCCCTATACATCCTGGGAGAAAAGGGCGACCTCGCAGAGAACCTAGCTGCCTCGCTAAAGGCAGTGAAGCAGGCCATCAAGCTTTGCCCAATATGTTTTAATATAACTGACCGGCCCATATGCATTATATGTCAGGATACATCAAGGGATAGGTCTACTATATGCGTTGTAGAGGATCCGAGCGATGTCCTTGCCATAGAGTCCACACGTGTCTACAGGGGCTTATATCACGTGCTACACGGTCTTATATCGCCAATAAACGGCATAGCACCTGAGGATACGAGGATCCCGGAACTTATAAATCGGGTAAAAGATACGGAGATAAAAGAGGTCATCATAGCAACAAGCCCATCAGTGGAAGGCGAGGCAACAGCACATTACATTTACAGGGCCCTAACTGACAGGGCCCATGTAGGGAAGGTATCAAGAATAGCATCTGGTATACCCATGGGTGCAGAGCTTAAGTACATGGACCAGGCCACTCTTGCAAGCGCCCTGAGATATAGACAAGGCGTAAATGAATAATTAAAGGTGCTAACTATGGGAAGGATAGGTATAAGGGGCAAGTACATAATAAAGAAGCCGGACGAAGTTCTAGAGGACAGCTACGTTATAGTGGAAGGCTCTACCATATCAACTATAACGGACAGGCCACCTAGTGACATAGAACAGTTAATCGGTGGGCCGTATGATATAGTGATGCCAGGTCTGATAAATACTCATACCCACGCAGCGATGGCTCTGTTCAGAGGCATCGCCGACGACTTGCCGCTCATGTCATGGCTCAACGAGCATATATTCCCCATGGAGGCCCACTTTGTTAACAGCGAATTTGTTTACATGGGATCCCTCCTAGCGGCATGGGAGATGATACGGACGGGTACAACTAGCTTCTGTGATGGGTACTTCTTCGAGGACCAAGTGGCAAAAGCTGCAAAAGCTGCAGGGATGAGAGCATGGGTAGGTGAGGGCATACTGGATTTTCCCACTCCTGCAATTCCAAATCCGGACGAAGCAATCATCAAGACAAGGGAGTTCATAGAGAGATGGATAGATGACCCCTTAGTTACCCCCACCGTCTTCCCCCATGCAGTATACACCTGTTCACCTGAAAGGTTGAGACATGCCTTTTTGCTTGCCGAGGACTATGACCTTGTATTCCAGATACATCTTAGCGAGACCACGGCCGAGGTAAACCAGGTAAAGGCTAAGTACAGGATGAGCCCCGTGGAGCTAATGGATTCCATTGGATGCCTGTCTAAAAGGACTCTAGCGGCACATTGCGTAGCTCTAAGCGAAAATGACATTAACTTGCTATCCAGAAAAGGGGTGACGGTATCACACAACGCGGAGAGTAACATGAAGCTTGCGTCAGGCATAGCGCCCGTGCCTAGGATGCTGTCATCGGGCATCAACGTTACCATTGGCACCGACGGCTGTGCCAGCAATAATAACCTGGACATGATAGGAGAGATGTCAACCGTTGCCAAGCTACACAAGGTGGCAAGCCTAGATGCGACGGTAATGGATGCACCCACGGTTCTTTCCCTGGCAACACTCAACGCAGCTAGGATATTTAATGCCAGGCTAGGCAGACTGGAAGAAGGCATGCTTGCCGATATTGTTGTACTCGACGGAATGGCTCCCAACCTAGTACCCACTTATGACCCTGTGTCCAACACCGTGTATGCAGCTAGTGGTCTGAACGTAAAGCACGTGCTAATAAACGGGGAGTTAGTCCTTCAAGATGGGAAATCCACTCTCCTTGACATTGAGGCCCTCATGTCCAGGTGGTACGAGATCCAGGAAAGGGTGAAAAGCTACAGATAGGAAAAGTCTACCGCGCAAAGGGCATTTTTATCCACAAATCATTCAAGACAATCCCTTAAATACGTTATTCAATCGCAGTGGCAGATCGCTTGCTTTCTCGTAAAGGGTAGAAACAACGATGCCGATAAGGAAATATATATGAGAGTAAGTAACAGGTTTCTATACTATCAGCTAATAAAGGATATCGACTCCAACACAGAGAAACTATTCAAACTCAATAACCAGATATCATCTGGAAAGCGTATTGAACGGCCATCCGATGACCCTGTCGGCATGGCTAATGTTCTAATATACCGTAGTGACCTTAATGCATTTGGGCAATTTAGCAGATCCATCGACATGGCAAATGGATGGCTTTCAAGAACAGATGCAATACTGCAGGATGTAGATAATCTCCTAGGGAGGGCATTGGAACTCGCAACATCCCAGGCATCTGCCAGTGCAACGGCAGATACAAGAAACGGTGCTGCCGATGAAGTGGCTGAGATAAAAAATCAACTGATAAGCCTAGCAAACTCTAAATATGGAAATAAATTTATGTTTGGAGGTACACAGACGCAGCAGTCCCCATTCTTGAACGTTACCAGCCTTGATAACGATGTGGCTACTATATCAAGCTCGGCTCCAGGGAGCCCTTCGAATGGAGAGCGATATATAAACACTACCGACAAGCACATATACGAATACAATGGTAGTACTTGGCAGGACATGGGCATACCTGACAATGGCACCGGGGTCGTGGTTACTGACCAGGATAAGCTGTATGTCTACGACTCAAGCAGTAATGATTGGATAGAGGAATACAAGGGTAATCAGGGAGCACTCTCGGTTAAGATAGGCAAGACAGACACGATAAAGATAAACCTTACAGGGGATAGCCTGTTCAGGGATCCACAGGGTGACGTGGTTATGACACTCCTTAATTTGGAAAAGGCACTAAGAAACAACGATGCGGATGCAATCAGGACGCAGATGGATAAAATCCACGATTCTGAACAGGTAATCCTCAACAACCTAGCTACAGTGGGAGCAAGGGTAAACAGATTGGATCACACCAAATCAGTACTAGCCAAGGCCGAGGCAGATACAACAGAGCGTGTTTCAGACATAGAGGACCTAGACTATGCAGATGCAATCACATCTCTGCAGAACCAGCAAACAATATATCAGGCCACACTCAAGAGCGCTTCCATGATAACACAGTTAAGCCTTGCGGATTATATATAGGGGGATGAAGATTGGAAATAGCAACATCACGTTTTGGCAAGATTGAGGTCAACGAGGATAAGGTTCTGTACTTCCCTGAGGGCCTACTGGGATTCACACGGTCCAGGCGCTTTATAATGATCCCTCATGATGAGAATTCACCTTTCATATGGCTACAGAACCTGGAAGATGGGGCCCTTGCATTTGTTTTGATACAGCCGAAGATAGTCATGCCCGAGTACAGTGTTGAGATCGAAAAACAGGTAATGGATGAATTAAGGACCAAAGATCCTTCAGCACTGGAGGTACTTTGCATTGTCACAATACCGAGGAACAGACCAGAGAAAATGACAGTGAATCTCCTGGGACCAATAATCATAAACCCGGAGCAAAGGCTTGCAAAGCAGGTTGTTATAACAACCGGGGAGTATTCGCATCAGCACCCGGTCTTATCACACAATGCATGATTCACAGTGCTTGGCGTTACCCGTGGCAGCAAGGACAAAGTCGTTATTATCTTGACACTAATGCCCTTTTACCTTATCCAAATACATAATGGGTTATTCAAAGGAACGTAGGACATACCTGAGAAAATTTTTGGAGCATGTCACAGGTACCGTAGAGCTAAGAGATTCAAAGCACCAAGTCCATATAATAAATGCTAGCAAGGGAGGGCTAGGTGTATCGGGTAGCAATCTGCCTGTGGGATCCGTGGTAAGGGTACAGCTTGAGGTACCAATGGAACGTCCCCGGATATCATTATACTGTAAGGTTGTGTGGTCAATGGGTGAAAACTCAGAAGAAAAGGCATCAGGCCTCTTATTCCTTAACACAAACAGGATATTGTTCAAGGAAGACTATTATCAATATAGTGAATTCCTGGATTCTATAAAGCCTTCACCATAACTTTTGTTTTAGGGAGCACTACTTTCTAGCCACCGATTGAGCTCATTATTAAATCCCCTGGCTTAGCATCGCCCAAGGCCATGTATGACTCTGGTTTATTTTTTATGCCACGCTCAATCAACGATTCCAGTTCCTCATCAGATATCCCTTCCCGCATTGGGGTGAGGAGATCCAGCGTCTTGTCCGCAAACAGGCAAGGTTTCATATGACCATCGGCTGTGATACGAATACGGTTACACCTGCTGCAAAATGTATGGTCACTCATAGGTGCTATAAACCCCAGTCTACCCTTAGCTCCCCTAATCTTGAAGACGCTAGCCGGGCCAACACCAGGGGGCAAAGACTCAAGGGGGCCATAGGCCTGTTCTATCAATGACCTTACCTCGGCCTTTGTTATTATGTCTTGCTTGCCCATTTCAAGACCAGGTCCAATGGGCATTAATTCTATGAAACGTACCTCTATGTCCAGATTTAGGGTCAACTCGGCAAAATCTACAAATTCATCGTCGTTGAAACCCCTCATGGTAACCACGTTTATCTTCACTGGATCAAAACCCGATTCCAGTGCACGCATAATGCCCTTCACCACCCTTCCAAATCCATCAACACCTGTAATATACACAAATTTTTCCCTATCAAGTGTGTCAAGACTGATGTTTATCCTAGTTATGCCTGCACTCCTTATATCTCTTGCAAGATGATCCAGGAAAAACCCATTTGTTGTGAGGGACACGTCATTTATACCGTCTATATACCTGAGTTTTTCCAAGAACATAACTATATCTTTCCTAACAAGTGGCTCTCCACCTGTTACCCTTATCTTGTCAACGCCACGTGATGCGCATATACGAATCATCCTGAGAAGTTCCTCGTAACGCATGATAGCTTCATGGGGAATCCATTTTATACCTGTCATTGGCATGCAGTAGCGACATCTAAAATTACACCTATCAGTAACAGAAAGCCTTATATACCTAATCCTCCTACCGTAAGAGTCGTAAAAGTTTTCCATTTATGCTACCCTCTGGATTACCTTCTTTACTGCCCCTAATCTGTACAAGGCCCTAGTACCCCCACCCTCCATAACGATCTGCATTGCCTTACGACCATCAAGCACCTTTGAGCCTGCAAGCCATGTTACACCTGCAGCTTTAAAAACCTGGCCATGCATTGGCGTTGTGGGTCCCATTAGTATTACATCTTTGGCATTTCTCGATAGGTGCAAGATTTCCGTAAGTGTATCATTTATAATAGTAGTGGCTGTAATTATAACGAAAGTAGCATCCGATACGTACTTTTTCATTTCCTCTACAGGTCTTATGAGAGGATGCGTCATGTTTCTCTTATCGAAAACACTGATCTCACACCCCTTGCGTTCAAGCGCCTCCACAACTGGCTCTATCAAACCTATTACTGCCACCCGAGTACCACTGAGATCAAGAACATCCAGGATATCACCATCTATGCTACCAAGGCAGGCATCACCAATGGCATTAACGGCAGCCAACGCAATAGACCTTGAAACATAACCATACTCAGTGGCAAGACCAAATATCTCTTCCACGGAAGAACCAGCTAGCCTGCCCGCCATCTCGAACACATTGCATCCACCCTTGTCTGTATAAGCTATATTTGCACACAGGCCTACTTGGCTGTGTTCTACCTCTACCGCTATAAAGGCAACGCCAATAACAACACTAGTTACTATCTTACGCCGGTCGTTATCCTCCACATTCCCAATAAGTTGCCTTAGCATTCCAACACCTGCCCACCTATTCTGGATCAAATCCTGCATAGGCCATATAGGAAAAACCTGCAAAAATAAAATTAAACATATTAAGTATGTCTTGTCAAATATATATCTTGTTATACATATTTTATCGTTATTCCCTCAATCTCCAACAAGCATATCTTTTTCTTAATGCCGTAAGCATATCCTCCTAGAGAATTCCTGGCAACAACCCTGTGACAGGGAATAACAACTGGAAGAGGATTGAGCCTACACACCTGGCCAACAAACCTGGAGTAATGTATACCACCTACAGAGTAAGCAAGCTCGCCGTACGTCACGGTGTTACCATAGGGTATCCTGGATATGAGAAAAAGGATCTGTTGCAACCTATTCCTGGGAGGACATGCATTATCTGAGTTGGTCCAGACAACACCATTTTCGCGAAAGTCAACAACGCCTGTAAAGACTTGGGATTTACCGCTAAAATACTTATGCAGGTCTTCTAGGGCCCAATCGAGATTACCTGCGTGGTCTTTACCCTCAAGGGGTATCCAAGATATCCTTTCTACTTCACTTCCATTTCTTCCGGATATGTATATATTGCCACATGGGGTAGCAAGAGTTGCTATCACACAACAGGACCTTTCTTGGGGATGAGTTCCTCGCTTGTTTGTTCCATCCTAGTTACAAGGCGTTCAAGTAATATACGAGTTTTCCTCTGTTCTTCAAGCATGTCCCGAAGTGCTATTTCCAGGGACCTTACACGGTTTTCCCCACCAAGGGAGACATCGCTATGCACCTTCCTCTTAGGTCTCTTGATTATCATCTGTATGAGCCTAGACCAGAACCTCTCCATATCTGGAGAGCCTGCTTCTTGGCTTAGCAGGGTGGATGCTATCATCATGTAGCATCTTGCCACCTCAGAGGTAGGAAACCTTACTATCGCTGGAACCTGGTCTGCCACTGCCTGTGGCAATTTTTCATCCACGCAAACGTAGCCTGCGTAATCCACCTTCATATCTAAAAACCTTTGCGCTGCCGAGGAAATCTTTCTGTAGAGATTTCTGGCCTTGGTGCTATTCTTTACCATAGATGGAAAAACAGAGACCCTACCATTGAAACCATTCCTCGTCAGCACTTTTATCATTGCATAGGCATCGGTCAATGAAGTTGGCTCAGGTGCTACACCCACTATGACCTCGGGTACACCCAGTAGAAAGGAAAGCACTGTTGAAGAAATTCCAGAAGCAGTATCAACGAGGATAAAATCGATGTCCTTAGATACCTTGCTTATCTGCTTTATAAGTCCCGCAATCTGTTCCCTTGGCAGATCAGCCATATCCTCCACACCTGAACTCCCTGGTATCAGTTCAACGCCGTAATCGGTCTTAAGTATAATCTCCTCAATGGAGCACTTCCCAAGAACAACGTCTTCCAGTGTACGGGCTGGTCTTAGACCCATTAGCACATCTAGATTTGCAAGTCCTAGATCTGCATCAAAAAGTTGTACACGATTGTCCATCATGCCAAGGGCTATACCTACATTAAGCACAAAGTTACTCTTTCCTACCCCACCCTTTCCTGATGTTATTGCTATTACGCGCGGCATATACCCACCTTCCTGTATCCGTTTAATCTATAGCAATATGCATGCACATTACAACCCATTGAATATATGGACGAAATTAGGCTACACAGAATTAAAGAGAAATATTTTTCCATAATTGAGGAATTATTATTCATCCATTTCCTTCAAATCCATTGCCACCACCTTTGATACACCAGGGGTATCAAAGGTCACACCGTATATTATATCGGCTATCTCCATTGTATGCTTGTTATGCGTTATCATGATAAACTGCGTGTCTTTGGAGTAAGCCTTTATAAGACGATTGAACCTGAGGGTGTTTGCCTCATCCAGGGATGCATCTACCTCGTCCAGTACGCAAAACGGGGAAGGCCTTACTTTGAACAGGGAAAATACAAATGAGATTGCACATAGGACCTTCTCACCGTCAGAGAGAAGTGACATATTCTTTATGCGTTTAAACGGCGGACTTGCCTTTATCTCTATACCTTGGCCGGCATCTCCAAGCGAAGCCAGCACAAGATCTGCCTTTCCACCGTTGAAAAGCATACCAAAGATATCCCTGAAATTTGCCCTAACCTTCTCAAAGGTGGACAGGAACCTCCTACTACTTTGCTTCTCAAGGTTATTGATGACTTGCTGCAGCCTTTCCATGGCCTGGCTGAGGTCCTGATACTGTACGTGAAGCCTCTCCCACCTAGATTGGGCATCCTCAAAAGCCTCCAGGGCAACGAAGTTTATCTGTCCCATGTTCTCAATCCTTCTCTGTATCCTGGCCATCTTTTGCTTAGTTACCTCAGGGTCAAACCCTTCCGGCAGTCTTAGCTCTTTCTTGCCAAACCTAGATTCTAGTCTCTGAAGGAGCATACTATACGAAATATCCCTCTCCCTGTGCTCCAGCAGATACTCGTTTTCCTGTTTTTTAAGCCTCTCTACCTCTGCGGTTAAACTTTGTATCTCTTTCTCAAGCAGGCCAATTCTCTCTTCTAACTTTTTGTAACCAGCTCTTAGGTTATCCCTTTCTGCCTCCATTTCTAAAATCGTGCTTTCTGCTTCGCCCTTCTGCCTTGACAGTATACCCAATCTTTGCCTATTAGACCTCAGCTGAACGGCAAGATCCTTTATCATATGCTTCATCTCATCCAGATTACCTGATTTCCTCGAAATCTCCTCGTTTATAGCATTTACCCTCTCTTCCATCCTGGCTAGGGATATCTTCATATCTCTCATTCTGGCAGACTCTTTCTCCAGCAAGTGTTCTTCATCTGCCATTTTGTTATAGAGTTCATCCTTTTTACCTCCAAGAGTGGTAAGCTCAATCCGTAGATCGTCCAGTTCTGAGTCTAGTCCCTGTTTGCTAGACTCTTTCTGTTCCAGCTCGTTAGAGAGTCTTTTCACCATGTCATCCCAGCTTTCAATATCAACCTCTGCTTTCCCTATATCACCTGTGATGGCCTTAAGTCTCAGGCGTGCTTCTCCTATCTCCATGGTTATACGCTCAAGTTCAATTCTTGTATCTTGCCTTCTTTTACGCTCACCCTCGATCTCTTGTATAATGGCATCAACCTCTGCCCGCTTAATAGCAATCTTACCATCCAGCACTCTCATGTCTGCACGGACCAAGTCCTTCTGTCTTAGAAGGTTCTCTCTCTCCGACCTTGCTCTGAGGCCTGAGGCATACCTTTTGCCCTCAACGTTACACCTTATGACGCCAGTAGGTTCCAAGACCTTGCCATCCAGGCTAACCATTGTAACAGACCGATATCCCTTCTCCCACAGACGCATGGCATCTTCTATACCCTTGACCACGACCATTCCACTGGCAAGGGCCTCAACCACTTCATTAAAATCGCTGGCCACATCTATGTAATTTCTCAATGGTCCCAGGATCTCTGCCACCTCTGGAATCTTTCCCATGTCACCATTTGACACATTGGGTTTCAGGGGGACAAAGCCCAACTCAGCCTTTCTCTCTTTTATTAACTCCCTTACCTGGTCGTAGCTTTCTACAACCACATATCCAAGACCATCACCTATTGACCTCCCAACCGCATCCTCGTAACCAGGCTTCACTCGTATGGAATCTGCCACCCTCTTTGTGCCAGTCCTGTGTTCAATGTCATTATCTCCGGGGACACCAAGGCCCTCTGCTATCATTCGATCAAGCATGGATATCTTTACGTTGAGCTCAGAGTAAACCTTTTCATTTTCTCTGAGGATTTTGATCAGGTTATCCAGTTCACGGACCAGGCGCAGCTGCCTTTCTTCCAGATCGCCAAGCCTGGTTTCTATCCTCTCAAGGTTTTTGTCCAGCACCCTCCTCTTATCCTCAAGGGATGACATCTCAGCCCTTGCTCTCTCCTTAGAGCTCTTCATTTCATCCAGTTCGGCCTGTTTCTGTCCACTGGCCTTTACGGCCTCCTTCATACGACTCCTCGTGGATATCAGGTCCTGTTCCAGGGCCTTTTGCCTACCGGAGAGGTCGAAAAGCCTTGCCCTTTTATCTTCGTACTCTTCAAGGACTTTCCTGTATTCATTTTTAAGTCTCTGTATATCGGTCTGCCTTGAAACAACGATATGTTCCACGTTTGAGATCTCTTTCGTTGCATGATATATGTCTTTTTTAAGCTTGGCTGCCTCCTGTCTTTGGGCCAAGTCTCTTTTAGTGGACGCTTTTATATCTTCAGACAAACGCCTCATCTCTGTACCTAGTTCGGTGAGTCTGGAATTCAGGATGGCTATGCTTGACCCAGTAGAATCAAGAGTGGCTCTTGCCTTTAAAACACTGGCTTCAAGCTGTTTTAAACGCCTGCCTCCCTGCTTCAGCTCTTTTTCCAGCTTCTGCAAAAGATCTAAGCGGGATTTAATTTCCTTGGTTTTCTTCTCTTTGCTTTCCCTTAATTCAAACAGCCTATGCTCAAGCTTCTCCCTGGCAATGCCAAGCTGTCTGAGCTCGAATGCCCATAGCTCCCTGGTCATGGAGTTAAGGCTGTTATTTAGCTTCTGGTATCTCTTTGCCTTGTTTGCCTGTGCCCTAAGATCGTCCCTCTGTCTGGAGACCTCTGAAAGAAGGTCTTGTATCCTGACCAGATTTGACTGAGTAGCCTTAAGTCTCCTAGAGGCCTCTGCTTTCTTGTACCTCAGCCTTCCAACCTCTGCCACCTCTTCAACTAGATAACGGATTTCCTCGGGGTCAGAGTTTATGATATCCTTTATTTTACCCTGTTCAATTATGGCATAACCACGCCTGTCAAGGCCTGTGTCAAGAAATATATCTGTTATGTCCTTCAATCGGCATTTGACATGGTTAAGCGTGTATACACTCTCCCCGGTCCTGTAAAGAGACCTTGCTATGGAAATCTCGTCAAAGCCATCTAGGGTCTTGGGAAAATAATCTCCATCCCTTGTAAACTCGAGGCTTACCCTCGCCATTCCAGAAGGTGGAAGGCCCTGCGTTCCGGAAAATATAATGTCCTCCATGGAGGGGGCCCTTAATGCCTTTGGCGATTGTTCGCCCAGTGCCCATCTTATGGCATCAACAATATTGCTCTTCCCACATCCATTGGGACCTGCTATACAGGTAATGGCCCCGGGAAAGGAAAGCACTGTTTTTCTCGCAACGGATTTGAATCCAGCTATTTCCAGCCTTCTTAGTCTCACAGCTAAGGTTTAGCAGACCTTTAATGGTATCGCAATGCTTTGATGGTAAACACACAGGCTATCATGCAAGGGTTGCAAACAACAGCTTGAAAGAGATGCATAAAGATGTATAACTAAGACAATAATATAAAAACTATTTGGAGAGGCACGCTCGACAATGTTCGTAGTAGCAAACATCATAATAGGGTTTGGGCAACTGCTACATCTACTGCTGAACCTTTACATGTGGATAGTGATAATAGCCGCACTTCTGAGCTGGGTCAATCCCGACCCTTATAATCCTATCGTTAGGTTCCTTTACAGCGCTACAGAGCCGGTTTTCTTATGGTTCAGGCGAAGATTACCTTTAAGAATAGGAGGGTTTGACCTTTCCCCCGTTGTGGTTATCGCTATCATAGTATTCCTGGATACAGCGCTTGCTAGGTCGCTGATTGAGACGGGCATACGTATAAAGGCTGGCGGATTTTAATGATATCTACCTAGCTTTAGCCAACTAGGTTTAACATCCATAGAGGTACTAAAAACATGTGGATAAGAGAACAGGGCGGATCTAGTTTAATCTCATTCAAGGTTCACCCCAATGCAAAAAGAGATGCCATAGGGGAGATCAAGAACGACCAGCTTCACATATACCTAACCAGCCCACCGGTACATGGCAAGGCCAACATGGCACTCTTAAAGTATATCTCGAAGCGGCTTAATACAGCCAAGTCAAACATATCCATTGTCCGTGGGGAGAGGTCAAGAAACAAGGCAATACTGGTGAAGGGAAAACGGCCTGAAGAGATCGTGGCCTCTCTGGGATTAACTACTACTCTATGAATTCAACCTTTCTGTAACCAAGGTCCCTCAATTCCTGTGCCATTGCCTCAATGTTGCCACCTGAGATTCTGAAATGATGTATGGGGTTCTCCCCGTTTATTGACATGCCAACGCTTATAACGAAACCACCCTTTGCTTCTATTATAGAGATTACCTCGTCAAAAGAACCTGGTATGCGTTTTAAGACCACGTCTATCCGGGATCCTGCCTTTAGCACACCCATTATATCGATAAAAGCCTTTAGGATATCGTTGACAGTAATGATGCCGACCAATCTCTTGCCTTCAAGTACAGGCAGGCAACCTATGTTCTTTTCATATATAACCATTGCTGCACTCTCTAGTGTCCTGTCTGCCGAGGTTGTGTAAGGCTCATGGATCATAACGTCATGGACTTTTAGTTGCTCTAGCATGGATGCAAGTATCGCTTGCTTTAGGTCCCCAAGGGTCACAAGGCCAACAAACTCACCATTATCCACCACGGGCAGATGTCTTATAGAATACCTTTTCATCACCTCCAGAGCCTCTCTAATACCCGCATCTGACCCAATGGTCACAACATCTGATATCATCCAGGAACGTACTTTCATGTCTTTCATATAACAGATCAGTGGCCAGATTGAAACCAGGAAATAAAATAGAAATAAAAAATACATTGTGTTGTCTTGAAACCAAAAAATACATTAATACCCTTGACATTTGTTTGGGCAGCAATAATTTTAATTTCAGCAGCAGAGATATAAATTTATTGAAATGATTACTTATAAATTAAGGAGGCCCTTAATGGCAAAGACCAGGAGAAGTATCATTAAAGAACCTATTACCAGGAGACAAGCCATAAAAACCATGGGTGGGGCACTCGCGGCAGGCCTGGCTAGCCAAGCCTTTCCAACGCTCTTGTTTGCCAAAGAGAAAAAGCCGAACATTGTCTTCATACTATCGGATGACCACAGGTGGGATTGCCTAAGCTGCATGGGCCATCCATTTATAAAGACACCAAACATGGACAGGCTTGCCAATCAAGGTGTACTCTTTGAAAACGCGTTTGTTACCACTTCTCTCTGCAGCCCGTCCAGAGCTAGTTTCCTTACTGGGCAGTACGCACATACCCATGGTGTAAAAAACAACATCACAACCTGGAAGGATAGCAATGTGACTCTACTCGAGATACTCAAGGAAGCAGGCTACGACACAGCATTCATAGGCAAATGGCACATGCCAGGGCACCTGCCTCACCTAAGGGGTGTTGACGAGTTTATAACATTCACCATACAGCAGGGACAGGGTCGTTACTTTGATTGTCCCCTTATCATAAACGGGGTCGAGACCCCAAGGCCTGGCAAGTATATCACAGAGGACCTAACGGATTTTGCACTGGAATTCATCTCAAGGAAAAGGGACAATCCCTTCTGCTTATACCTCTCTCACAAGGCAGTGCATCATCAGTTTCTACCACCGCCTGAATTAAAGGGCCTGTATAAAGACGTTAAGCTGCACCTGCCCAAGGAGGCAGACCCATGGTGTACCTGGGTAGACGGGGCCATATGGTATGGTACAATTGGCAAACTAGATTACCTCTACAGGAGGTACTGCGAGACCATAGTGGCACTTGACCAACAAATAGGAAGACTGGTCAAGAGACTGGATCAGCTGGGTCTAAGTGACAACACGGTGATTATATATACCACTGATAATGGTTATTTCTGGGGTGAGCACCACCTGGTAGATAAACGCTGGCCATATGAGGAGTCAATAAGGATACCTTTCATTGTCCGCTATCCAGGCCACATCAAGAATCCTGGTAGGCGCATACCCAACATGGTGCTGAATATAGACGTTGCACCAACCCTGCTGGACCTGGCCGGGGTAGATATACCAAAAAACATGGAGGGCATCAGTATAAAACCCGTACTTAACAACAGCAGGATAGCCTGGAGAAAGGCTTGGTTATACGAGTATTTCGAGGACTACCCATACCAGGTACCTGAAATGAATGGCATAAGGACAGATAAATACAAATACATAGAGTACAGTGGCAAGAAACCTGCCGAGCTGTTCGACCTGGCAAACGATCCCCACGAATACCACAATATCATAGAAACTCCAGAGGGCATGAAAAGGCTTCCAGAACTAAAGAAAATGCTCGCCCAGTTGAAACAGGGGGTGAGGCTATGAACGAAAGAAGCGATTATATAATAAAGGCTTCCTTTGCGAAAAGGTTTGTATACCCTACGTCCATAGTGCTCATAACCTGGATTGCATCTACTCTTGTGTACTGGAACTCGGCCAAGGTGGGATCTGCAAGCCTTCACTACTTCCTGGCAGACGCGTCTGGCATAGTCATGTTCTTGAGCATAGGATTTGGTAGCCTCCTAATATACCCTATGGCCTACTTCAGGGGAGCTAGCGCCACGGAAAGGATAGTAGCATCACTTGTCACGCCAATCATATGGATCATAAAGGAAGAGATCAGGGTAAGCTTGTACTTTACGCTGGGTAAAACACTATACTATGCGCTGAACCAGTTGCATGTGATGGTTATCCTTGGCTCGCTTGGCCTCATGGGGGCATGCGAAATTATCTGTAGAATAATCTTTAAGGGGAGAACAGGTGAGCAGGTAAAGGTAGTGACCGCCCTACCCATATCTGCAATGGTAATATCACTGATAGCATTCTACTGCTCCCTTATTTGGGAGGGTGGAGTTCACTGGTTTTACTTCTTCGTACGTGTATACAGGGCTATATTTCTCTGACATATCCTATGTACCCAAGATGAGTTGGGTGCAGAAAAGAAAAGTCATAGCTGCATGTTCAAACTAGACGCCCGATGCTAGAATCCTAAGTTTTGCATCTGCGTGTTCAAAGAACATCTTGAATGACTCGCAAAAATGGTTCAGCCCATTATCCTCTGGATCGCGGATCCTGTCCTTTATGCATCCTCCCCTGCAGTAATCTAGCCACCTGCACTCCCTGCACACGTCTGGCAACCTTGCCTTCATCTTTCCAAAGGATTCTTGCTTGTCTGAATTCAGGAGATCTATAAGTCTATGTTTGGCAATGTTACCGAGCTTCCACTGGGGCTCAACAAAAAAATCGCATGAATACACATCTCCCGTGTGCTCTACAACCACGTAGACCCCGCATTCTTTGAGCAGAGTGCACTCTGGAGGCTCCATTTGTGCGTACCTGAAAAGAACGGACTCGAAAAACCGTATAGAGGTGGTTGGCCTACCGCGCGAGAAATCGGCCAGCCACAGATCAAATATCCTGCAAAGGAACTGCCCGTATTTTACAGCCGGCACGGAAAACGGTGCCGCCCTGTGCACGTAAACGGGATCTCTTTCAACACATGGCATGAATTGCATGTACCTGAGTCCAAGGTCCCTGTTGAATTCGTATATCTCGTCGGCAAAATCAGCAGAGTAATCGGTTATAACGCTAAGCGCATTTACAGCCACTCCGCTATCAAGCAAGAGCTTTGCCCTGTCGACTACTTTCGAGAATGATCCCTTTCCGTCGCCCATCACCCTGTAACGATCGTGTATATGCCTGGGCCCATCAATGGATAAGCCAACAAGAAAGTTGTATTCCCTTAAGAACCTTGCCCAGTTGCGATCTATTAAAATCCCATTTGTCTGCAAGCCATTTCCAACTACCTGTCCTTTACCGTAGTCTTGCTCATAAGACACGACTTTTTCAAAAAATGGAAGGCCCATTAGTGTGGGCTCTCCACCCTGCCATGCAAAAGATATTTGTTTTCCTGCCTGCCTCATGGCCTGACGGATCAGGTTCTCAAGCACATCATCTGCCATCCTGTGCTTATTACCACCGAACAGAGCTGCCTTTGATGAATAAAAACAGTACGTACAGGCCATGTTACAGTCAGGCCCGGCAGGCTTCACTAGTATCGAGTTAAGTTGCTTCATCCCCTACCCGCTGCTTTCTTATGCTTTTTAACTTGTGTGTCCCTCACTTAAGCTAATTACCTGGTAATTTACATCATTGAATGGTTCTATAACATGTCTCAATGCCTCCCTGATACCTTCTTCCTTATCATCGTCTGCCACGATACCAAGTGCATAATTAAATCTCGGCTATAGTGCTGTATCCAATTTTGGCGAAGCTCACATCGTAGATGACAAAAAAGCTTCATTTCTTCGCTCTCCTCATGTTACTGAGTTCGAGATGGCAATAGAATAGTGGGTACCAGCACCATACTAGAAAGCAGTAGCCCACCCAACATTGTAAGGCCAAGTAGATTCCATACCTTGGCATCTACTATCTTGGATATGGCCATTGGGTAAAACCCAAAAAAGTAGTGAATGTTGTCATCAAAGTTGAACAAGGCCCCTACAATACATGTCAATACAAGGACCCCAACAATCCATGTTGTCTTGTTATCCTCAACATTGCGTCTTTTCATACATTACTTTCCTATATCACATCTTGCCAACGGCCCTCATCAGCTCTGCCTCTGCTATCCTATAGCCGTAAAGTGCCTTGTGATAGTTGACCTCGGCCTGTGTAAGAAAAGTCCTTGCATCCAGCACCTCGGTTGAAGTGGTTGTTTCCTGCCGGTACTGCAGGTTGGTGATCCTAAAGTTTTCCTTGGCCTGGTAAAGGGCTTCTCGTGCTGTCTGTATGTTTTTCTCGGCAACTTTGAGCCTCTGATATGCAGATCTGACCTCTAGAAGTATGCTATCCTGTATGCCCTTTATACGTTCTTTTAGCACCTGTTCCTGTGATATTGCCCTGGTTACATCTGCGTGCTTTTTACCGCTTTCAAACAAGGGCCATGAAATCTGGATACCTACGCTTGCATTATGCTGGTTTGCGAAATCATTGTTTGATGCAAGGAGATTATCACCATCTCTCTCGTAGCGTCCCATAAGGTATATCTTGGGATAATACTGGCTCCTTGCAAGCTTGACCCCAAGTTCCGCCTGCCTTAGGGCAATCCTTAATGCCCTGAGTTCTGGCCTCTCATGGATCGCCTGGTCAAAAAGCCTAGATATATCATAATGCCTGGGTTGAAATGGTGGCAGTTCTTTCACTACTGTTTCTTCCATGATGCCGCGCCTAAGCAACGTGTTAAGTGCAGAAATGGTTATCTTAAGATCACTTTCTGCCCTTACACGACCTTGGCGAGACTGTGCAAGTGCAACCTCGGATTTCAAGTAGTCATTGTAAGGTATCACGCCCTCATCATACAGATGCTTAGCATCCTTGGCATGGTTTTCTAGCTGCTTGACCTCCTCAGTAGCTACCTCAAGTGCCCTCCTTGCAAGTAGCACCTGAAAATAGCTGATCTTCACCTGCTTTGCAATGTCAAGAACTGCTTGTTCTTTTTCTATATCCTGCAGATCAATGCCGAGAGAGGCAATCTTTTGCCTTGTAATAAGGGCAAATCCAGTAAAGAGGGGTTGTGTAATGGTGAAATCCCACGATATATTATCTCTCTTTGACACGTCAAACTTGTATGGTCCAAAGTATGCGTAAGGCCTGTCTTTTAAGTGGGCAAACGTGTAGGTGGTGGTGAGTTTTGGGAATAGGTCTGCACGGGTGCTTCTCTCTCCGGCAATGGCAGCCTTCTCCTTTGCTATCATCTCCTTGATAAGTGTATTGTTCTTGATACCTTCCCGAACAGCTTGTTCCAATGTAAGCACACTCCTTCCCTGAGCGTCTGCTTTTATGGCCGGAATGGTAATCATGATTGTTACAGCCAAGATCAAGCCTATTATGGTATTAAATCTATATACTTGTTTTATCATCCCACATAAACCTCCATAATCTACCACCTTCATAAAACCCCTAGGACCCTGGGGCTTTATACCCTGATTCGCCTAATATCCTTTGCCTTGCCTTGCCCGTAAGTATACCCTCAAGCAAAATATGCTCTATAAAAGGTATAATCTTATCGTATGGATGTCTCTCTGGCTTCTCGGCCCATAGAAAGAGAAACGCATTCGTGAGTCCTTCAACGGCCAACGCCATGTAGTATGGGTCAGAGGCATGGAACAGTCCTTTCTCAATGCCCTCACTGAATACAGATGCAAATCTATCCATGAAGTCCTCGTATATTCCCTGTATCTCCTCATCAAACCCTGCCTTCAGGTTAAAACGAGAACCACTCGTCACCTCTAGATAAAGCCTGACCATAGATATATTGGCAGCAAAAACCTCGCCCTTTGCCCTTATGTAGTTCTTCATCCTGTCAACTGCATCCCCGGGTCTTTCTATGGCCTTCATGAGTGTATCGCGAAACACATAGGCACGATCAAGGACCATCGCCCTATAAAGGTCCTCCTTGTTTTTGAAAAACTTATACAGGCTACCTATGGAAAATTCTGACTTGTCTGCAATCTCCTGCATGGAGACATTATGGTAGCCTCTCTCGGAAAAAAGCCTTAAAGCCGCATCCATTATCTCCTGACGATGCCTGAGTCTTTCCCTTTGCCTGCGTGGTAAGCTGGTGTTATCCAAACTATAGCCCCCCAATAAAAATCTAGTATCAAAATACCACGAAATAATAAAACCAATATTCACTTTGTCAATATATAATTATAATCTATGAATTATTATTCAAACATATTGCCTGCCAATAATAGGTTACGCACAGGGACTTTTCGGGTAGCTAGGATTATCAGGATGGATTTAAGGCTTGAGAAGCAGGCAGCTGTCCTGATTTTTTTGTTACCCCGATTTCACGTAAAGGGGTTCCTTACCCTTTTCTAGCCTCTGAATATTCTCTGCTACGACCTCCATAATGCCACTTATGGACACATCTGTAGATCCGCCTATATGAGGAGTGGCCATTACATTGTAGGAAAATATCGGGTCATTCGGTTCAGGTGGTTCTTGCCAAAAGACATCTAGACCTGCCCCTGCTATCTGTCCCCGGGCAAGGGCTTCTTCCAATGCATACCTGTCAACAAGGCCACCCCTTGAGAGATTTATTAGGAAGGATCCCTGCTTCATGCAGGATATGGTTTTACTGTTCATTATGTTCCTACTTTCATCTGTAAGGGGAAGGCAAAGTATCACGTAATCTGATTCCCTTAGCAACCTTTCCAGGTCTCCCTTTCCGCCTATCCAGTCTAGGCCTAGTTCTTTTCTTGTTGAATCATCAGGGTTTCTCCTGATTCCCACTAGGTGAACGCCAAAGGTCCTTAGCCTTCTTGCCAAGGCCTTTCCAATGCCACCAAGACCAATTATACCAACGGTTTTACCCAGGAGTGCCCTACCGAGAGGTTCTCCCATCCTACGGTTTTGCAAAGCAGCATGCATACCTTTCACATCCCTGGACAGGCCTATCATTAGGTATATCCCGAGCTCTGCAACAGAGTCGGCGTTACCACACTTGTCCGTGGGAACATTGGCCACCCAGATACCCCTTTTAATTGCCGCTTGGATGTCCACTAACTCTAGCCCTGCACCACATTGCTGAATTAGCCTTAAGGATCGGGTGGTATCCATCACCTCTGCTGTGACCCGGGCCATAGTTGGTATAAGCACATCAAAGCCCTTAAGACTACCGATCTTGAAGCTTCCTGTTGCAACGAACTCATGTTGTGGAAGCCTAGAGCGAATTTTGTCGAGGAAACCTCCCCATGCATTCTTCGGCGCAGCAAATAATATCTTCATTACATATTACCTCCATGATCAATGGATAGAATATTCTCTAGTCAATTTCATGATTGTATAAGATATTCCATATCTCAATGGTTTTAAAATGGCCGAGTCCTGTATAGTAGCCTACTTGCATCAATGCTTTTCAAAGATCTCCAAAAGTTTACCCTCGTACCAGAATGTACTGGGGAGCCTTTCAATAAACCCGTTGTGACCACCATAAGAATGAATTATAAGCTCTATGTTGTTATTCAAATCAAGCCTATAAAAATCATCTACAGGTATCAAGGGATCATCCTTCGAAGTGATTATGGTGGTAGGGATGTCAAGATGTCCCAGTGCCTTACCTGTTATTGTATAGGTACTAAAGTACTCCTTGATAGATTTATACGGACTATAGAGTTTAAGCAAGATTTCGGTAATCTCAATGCAAGAGTCCAATGACAGTACATTTGTAAAGTCATATCTTTCAGGAAACAGCCTTTGCTTCTTCTTTAAAGACTGACGCCATTTGTTGAGAAAATACCACCTGAAAAACCAGTTTGAATCAAGCACACGGGTAGACTTGTTCGGGTCTAGCACAGGGCTTATGGCTACCACGTGCCTCAGTCGCTCAATGGGTTCACTTGAACACATGCGGGCTATCCTTAGTGCAAAGTTCCCACCAAGTGAGAAACCGACAAGAAAAACAGGTATATTACCTTCAATCAAGGAAGCCCTTTTCACTGCATTGAAGACCTCGCTCAATAGGCTCGCAAAGAATAGGCCCTGGTTAAGGTGGTGGCTCTCGCCGTGGTCCCTGAAATTCAGACGAAACACGGAATAGCCTCTGGTGTACATATACCTACCCGTCCCCAGTATATAGGAGGATTCAGCACTACCTTCCCATCCGTGGAGAAGGATAACTAGCCCCTTGGTCCTTTTTCCAAGCTGGGGAGAAAAGAAACCCTGGAGTCTTATGCTGTCACCTGCATCAATGATCATTTCCTTGGCTACTTCTACCATGGGGTTTTTGCCCCATGCACGTGCCCTGTTGCTGGCAAGTATGGTTTGTATATAAGGACCCCTGAGATAAGGTGCTGGCTGAAACAAGTTTAGTTCTCTCATACAATAAACCCCTGATCCCCCATCAATACATGCATTACAGCGGACAAACCTACACCATCTCAACTCCGGAAGTCAAGGATTCATATTGTATACTAAGATTCTACCTTTTTATATTCCTTCTTTAATCTCGATTTCATTATCTTTCCGAGGGGCGTGAGCAATAAATTCGGACCTAAAAACAATCTTCCTTTGAATCTTATAAGCAGCCAAGTGCCTGCTGCAAAAGGTTTTAAGTTCCTCCACAGTTGGATCAGTCCCTGGTCTGGGGATAACATCGTAGAGACCTGATAAGCCGCAAGCCAAGTGATTGGAAGCATCCAGGACTCCACTAATTATAAGGCACTTATCTACTGCTGCCAGGCCTAGATAGGAATGCCTTAAGCGCCGTAACCACAAGGCCCTTTATACCTTATGTATGGTTGTGTGTGATCTCTGCACACTTCCTGGCTTCTTTAAACAGGTCTTAAGCAAAGACAAAGGCTTCACAAGCATGTCATAGCCAACCCAGGAAAAGATCTCCGTACCCTGCACCAAGGTACTTCCTGCCGTATTCCTGATAGTAACCCCATCAAAATGGCATCTGTTACTGCAAGTCTTAGCAGTGTATCATGCGTAAAGCGGCCAGCGGCCTGAAAAAGCGGAAAGTTCTCTGCCTTTATCTGGCTAAACTCTTACACCGAGCCAATGATATCACCAACAAAGCCACTAATTACCTTTGTCTTTCCCTTTAAATTAACTTGGCATGCACTTACGACAGGAGGAGAGTATCACACCCTGTAAACAACATCGTAATCATAATAAACCTACAAAGGTTTTTTCCTTATCACGGGTGTGATGCTCCCCTGTACATTCTATTACTTACTCGGCCAACCTCTCTCCCAAGTCATAGTATACCCAGGGATCATTGTAATTTCCATAAAGGCTCCAAAGCCTTAAGTTGCTCAGGTCGTAGAGGGTCCTACTGGCACCAATAGGCTGGTTTGGATCATCACCATAATAACCATAAGCAGGCGGATGGAGATAATCTACAAGTCCTCTGCCAGTCTCATCATCTATACTGCCGTATTTATCCAGCAACAGACCTGTAAGGGTCTCGTACCTCCAGAGTGAGTCCTCTATTGCATAGCTTCCAGTAGCTAGAATCATCGCAGGGATTATATAATGGTTTGCAACAACCACGAGATCATCCTTATCTTCTATCTGCCTTGGGAAATATTTCTCAGGTAAGAAATCTCCGGTGTATTTATAGTTGGTATACCTTACCCTGACCAGATCAGGTGAAGCCTCCACAACTGCTCCACCTATATTGTTACCACCTCCATCACCTATAACATAAAGCCAGGAAACACCTCTAGGTGTAGACTTTATGATGTTTATAGCGTCACTAAGCTCTTGAGAATATTGGATTACCTTTCTAGCTGTAAGCAGACAGCCCATCCCAGGAGCCAATGGATTTGTCCTTATCTCAGGAACCATATCCATTCCTATTGCAATACCATTGGCATTCATGGCCGATGTCACGCCAACAAATCCTGGGGCTGTTACACTGACAAAAGGAGAACCATTGCTGGGAAAATATTCGATAAGCAACGCCTCCTCGCTAAACACGTGTGGAGTGAACATAAAATCCCTACCCATAAGCACCCCATGGTCGGCAGTTGCATTACCGTAAGCAACAAATGCATCACAGTCCAAAGGTAATCCATAGCCTCCTTCTTGAAGAGCAATCAAGGGTGTTGCCAGGGGATATGCCACGCTGAGAAGTACGTCAAAGCCCATGTTAAGGAGCATAACATCATCATAGGTCACATCATAGCCTTGCTCCTGGGCACCGTCTGCCACTCCAAGCATCTCCATCCTGTATTCAAGCGGCACGGCTAGCTCGTTTGCATGGCATGTTGCAACCAGTGCCGGTCTCAAGGCTTCGTACGATGACTCAGAAAGTCCAAAGTTTTCCAGTACGTATACCATGTACTCGTGGGTCATCCTGTAAACCCCGCTGGCCAGCCAATAACCCTGCTGAAAACCCATCTGATAAGGCCCACCTTCCAGATGAAGAACGCGTTTCCCAGTATCAGGATTAGTGCTAAGATAACTGTTGCCAAGCAGGTCGGATATTTGCGACTGATCTGCCTCGGCTGCCCTTAAGTTCGCTGGCATTAGAGCTGAAACAGATAAAGTTAGCGCCACTACCAGCAAAACCCATAGATGGAAAAGCCTATGCCTCATGCTACACCTCCCAAATTATGTTAATTGTATGGCGATATGTATAAGTTAGGAGCCATTTCTCCCATTAAATCTCCCCAACTAGGGAACGGAAATCCATAGCAATGTAACCTTGTACAATTATTATAATAATCTTATACGGTCCTGGTGTCAAGCATTTCAGTGTAGCAAAGCCAAGTTTCCCTACTTGGTTACATGGATGCCATTAAAAGCCTAGTTGCAATAGCAAGCTTCTCCAGCCATGATTAAATAGCATGCAAGCTTTGGCCTTCCAATCCTGGATATCTTGTCAACTCAAGCATATCACATAACAGGTGCCGGAGGGGGGAATCGAACCCCCACGGGCGTAATGCCCATCGGATTTTGAGTCCGACGCGTCTGCCAGTTCCACCACTCCGGCTCGCCTAAAAAAACCATATCAAAGACATCAGATTTTTGCAAGAATCATAAACTTTACGGCCTAACGAAAATATTAGTGTATTTATAAGTGACTTTGCAAGGCATCTGCCTGTCTCTTCTTTCTATATACCTCCCATATAAAGAAATGAGCCGTGTTTATACTTGACTTAAAAACGTTACCGATGCAATGTATCAAAGACGTGGCAGTACATAGGTGCTTTATTTGCATCCTTGGTAATTTAACCTCATATGGCCATACAGCCATCTGGTAAAGGAGGTAATGGGTAATGACGGGAAAAGAAAAGGATTTCTTCGAGGCGTTTTACGAGGTAGCCAAGGTAATCAATGCATCCTTGGATCCATCCCGCGTCCTAGACGAGATAGTTAAATCAGTGGTGGAGGCAATGAACATAAAGGCATGTTCATTGAGGCTACTCGATTCCAGAAGAAAGCAACTAGTGATGGGTGCTGCCCACGGTCTTTCCGATAGTTACATGCGCAAAGGTCCTGTGCTTGTAAAGGAAAGCGGCATAGACCAAAAGGCTTTAAAGGGAGAGACAATCTATATAAAGGATGCCCAGACAGATCCTGACTTTCAATACGGAGCAGGTGCCAAGGCAGAGGGGATAAAGTCTGTGCTGGTTGTGCCCTTGATGATAGGCAAAAAGGCAATAGGTGTATTAAGAGCATACTCTTCCCGGGTCCGTGAGTTCAAGGAGAAGGAGATACGCTTTCTAGAGGCACTTGCCAATCTAAGCGCAATTGCACTCGAAAACGCAAGACTTCACCAAGCACTCAAAACCAACTACGATCTTCTCATAGCCCATAAATATAGGTTAGACGACAATTAAAGGAGGTGCTTATGGCCCGTATAGGTATAAACGGTTTTGGTAGAATCGGTCGTCTGGTCCTGAAGGCTATGCTAGAGCGTCACCCAGACACCCTAGAAGTAGTTGCCGTAAATGACCTCTTTGACGTAGAGACAAACGTACACCTTTTAAAATACGATACTAGCTACGGAAGACTGGGGTATGGAATAAAAACCAGAAAAGACCAATTCATAATCGATGGCAGGAAGGTTAAAAATTTCTCCTTTCGTGATCCCAACGCCATACCATGGGATAGCGAGGGTGTAGATATCGTTATTGAGAGCACAGGACTCTTCAGATCAGCAGACAAGGCATCTGCACATCTATACGGTGGTGCAAAGAAGGTAATTATCACTGCACCTGCAAAAGGTGAAGACATCACCGTGGTAATGGGCGTAAATCACAAAGCTTACAGGCCTTCCAAACACCACATTATATCCAATGCCTCGTGTACCACGAACTGCCTTGCCCCCCCTGCCTTTGTGGTACATGAAAACTTCGGCATCATAAACGGCATGATGACCACTGTTCATTCCTATACAAACGACCAAAGGATACTGGACATGCCGCACAAGGACCTCAGACGCGCGCGCGCTGCTGCAGTAAACATTATACCTACTACAACAGGTGCTGCAAAGGCAGTAGCCCTGGTAGTCCCAGACTTAAAGGGCAAGTTTGATGGCTACGCACTGAGGGTTCCCACTCCGACGGTATCCATCGTGGACTTTGTGGCACACCTAAGCAAAAAGACTACGACAGAAGAACTCAGGGACACGTTAAGAAAGGCATCTAGGACTAGGTTCAGGGGTATAATGGCATGTGAAGATGAGCCACTTGTATCGACTGATTTCAAGGGTAACCCCCATTCCTCGATCATTGACATGGAGTTTACACAGGTTTTGCAGGGGACTATGGCAAAGGTCGTGGCATGGTATGATAATGAGTGGGGATACTCCTGCAGGGTCGCTGACCTTGCAGACTACATAGTGGGAAAAGGACTGTAGGGAACAAAGCTGGTTGAAAACCTTGCTTATTCTCTAGGTCCAGACCCCAGAATGTCCATAACACTCTTCAGGGTTTCGTCTAGCGTCTTGATAGCTTTCAGGGCTGATTCATAACCTACTTTTGCCCTTATCATGTCAACAATCTCTCTTGGTATGTGCACGTTGGACGTCTCGTGGCCACTTTCCAAGGGTGATCCCCTTTGACTTGATCTCTCTGTCTTCACAGAGACTTCACCATCCCTTTCGTTTACTATTGTGGTCCTTATTGACTTGTAATCCCTAGTATTAAGATTGGCAAGGTTTGCTGCAGCGTTTGCAATAAGGATAGAATTTGCATTAAGAGAAGATATCTCGTTACCCATTATGCTTATACCCTTGAATGATTATCGGACTAAAGTCTATAATCTTTAGCGTGAAGAAACCAGGGCTACTTGCAAGGCTTATTACAGCCTATACCATCTTTATCGTTCTTATTGTCGGGTTGAACGTATCGCTACTATACGTTTCTTCCAGGTTCTGGAAGATCACCAGGGAGATGTACCTAGTCGACTACAGGACAAAGGACATAACAGATCATCTAGTTGATAACCTGATCTCTTTTGAAGAGGCTGCAAAGCAGTTCCTGTTGCTAAGGCAACCTGTTTACAAGGATATCCTGGGGAAAAAGATCAAAGAGATCAATGGCAGATGGCATTCCCTCTTATCCCCTAGGTTGGCAGGTAGTCAGGTGGGAAAAGATGCCATAGAAAAAGGAGAAAAGCTTTGGGAGAATTTCCTTGTACACTTTAATATGCAGGCAAAAGATGTCCCACAGGGATCCAGGATTGAAGACCTGTTCGCATCTAACAGCAAGGATATCGACGAGATAGTAAGAGATGTACGCATAGCAAACATAGAGGCCACAAAGGCAATGGGAAAAAAAGTTATCTCTCTAAAGGCGCTTGGAGACAGTACGCTTGTTTTCACGTGGTGGGCCTTTGGCATTGCTATAAGCATTGGGCTAATAATACCTTTCATGTTATACAGAAAGATCACTAGTGACCTAGATGCAATAAAGCTAGGCACCGAGTATATAGCAAAAGGTGATTTCTCCTACAAAATCCAGGTAGATACAGCTGACGAACTGGGGATGCTGGCAAGTTCATTCAACGATATGGCAAGCAGGTTAAAGCATCTGGACGATATGAAATCCGAATTCCTTTCAATAGTATCACACGAGCTCAAAACACCCCTTACATCCATGAAAGAGGCTGCCAACCTATTGATGGAGGGTGTAGGGGGACGCGTTACGGACAAGCAGGCAAAGTTGCTTGTTATAATGCAACAGGGAATTGATCGCCTACTTTCAATAATAACCGAAATTCTGGAACTTTCAAAGCTTGAAAGCGGTATGTCAAGACTTAACATAGCACCTTATGACCTTAATAAGCTGGTCTCAACCCATATTACCGAGATACAACCCTATGCAGAGAGAAAGGGCATCAAGATCAAGGCCTATTATACATCCAGACCATGTACGGTAATGGTGGATATAAATAAAATACTAGAGGTGTTGACAAATCTCACTCATAATGCAATCAAATATTCTAAAAGCGGTGCACAGATTGAGATAAGGGTACATCACAAGAAAAATACCGTAACTGTGGAGATAAAAGACTACGGCTATGGTATCCCCGAGGGGGAATTATCTCTTATATTCGAAAAGTTTTACCAGTCAAAATCAACAAGAGGTCACAGTGGAACCGGGCTAGGCCTTGCTATTGCCAAGACAATTATCGAAGCACATGGAGGTAAAATTAATGTCAAAAGCAACTATGGTAAGGGCAGTACGTTTTCCTTTGATTTACCTCTATCTAGTTAGCTGCATAATGTTTGCCTGCACGAGTCTATCAGGCACACAGACGCTGAGAGAGACTGAGGATACCCTGGCCACTGGCAAGACGGTGGGTCTAAAGGATATAAGGGTTAAGGGTTGGCTTCCACCCGGAGGAAAGGCCAGGCAAGATATTGCCATAGCGCTTAATGCCATGTTGAAGGATACGAAAAATACAGGTTATGCAGCAAGACTACTTAATAACGTAATACAGGATCCCTTGACCCCAAGGGATCTCAAGATAGAGGCAGGTTACATGTTATCACTTGTAAGGCTCATCGAGACGCAGAACAAGGAAATATCAAGACTAGGCCAGGTGCTAAGAACTAGTGAAAAGCGTAAAGAAAAGCTTCAGAAAGAAAGGGATGAGCTGATGTATAAACTTAAAAAAATGGAGGAGATATATATACATACAGAAAAGAGAAGAGGCATGCAATGAAGTCAAGGTCAAAAATCCTTGTACTCGACGATGATCCGAATATAGTGGAGGTAATCGTCACCAGGCTTGAATCCATGGACTTTAACGTGCATGGTTTTACTGACCCATCAACGGCACTGAATGCACTCAGGCACGATAGTTACTGCGTGCTTGTGACCGACCAGAAAATGCCTGAAATGGACGGAATGGTTGTACTCAGGGAGGCAAAGAAGATAGACCCGGATGTAGAAGTCATAATACTTACAGCATATGGCTCCATTGAGGGGGCAGTCAGGGCAATAAAAGAAGGTGCATACGATTACATATCAAAACCATTCGAGCCTCTTGAACTAGTCACAAAGATTGAGAAGGCTATGGAGAAAAGGGAGTTGAAACAGAGAGTTCGTTTTCTCGAGCAGGAGGTGGGTGATAGCATCGAGTACAGGATATACGCCGAGAGTCCTGCAATGAAAAGGACACTGGCCATAGCTAGGCAGGTTAGTGACTCTGACTCGACTGTGCTAATACAAGGAGAATCAGGCACTGGCAAGGAACTCATAGCCCGCATGATCCATTACGAGAGCAGGCGGAAGAGAAGAAAGTTCGTTGTAATGGATTGTGGAGCCACCCCGCCCTCACTTATAGAGTCTGAATTATTTGGATATGTTAGAGGTGCATTTACAGGTGCCATAAAGGACAAAAGGGGTATTATCGAAGAGGCAGATATGGGTACACTATTTTTGGACGAGATAGGAAACATATCGCCCGAGATGCAGACTAGGCTCTTGAGGGTACTCGAGTCTGGAGAGTTCAGACGCGTTGGAGAGCTGAAGCCCAAGCAAGTGGATATAAGGGTGATAGCAGCCACCAACGCAGACCTGGAAGCAAAGGTTGAGGATGGATCATTCAGGTCAGACCTTTATTACCGTCTCAAGGTGATTTCCATCAAACTCCCTTCATTGAGGGAGAGAAAAGAGGATATACCCGGGCTTGTCCAAATCTTTCTTTCTGAGTTCAGTAGAAAAACAGGGAAAAAGATAATAGGCATAGACAAAAGGGCAATGAACATCCTGTTCAGCCACCAGTGGCCAGGTAATGTTAGGGAACTTAAAAACATAATAGAGTCAGCGGTTGTACTGTGCAAGGGCTCAACCATAGGCCCTGATGAAATCCTGCTATCAGGGATAGGAGAGAAAAAGGAAGAAAATCTAAATACACTAGAATCCCAAGAGAAAACCCTTGTTATTCAGGCATTGAAAAAGGCCAACTGGGTTCAGAAAGATGCAGCTGCCCTTCTGGGTATATCAAGGAGGGTTATAAACTACAAGATCAAGAAATACAACATAAGGCCTGAGAAAATCAATTGAGTAACAAAGAACACCGGAATAGCACATTACGCCTTACTACTCTTCCTTGCCTAGTTTTCTGTAAAGCGTCCTTGTAGATACTCCCAAGAGCTTGGCTGCCAAGTTCTTATCACCCTTGGTGTACTTGAGTGCTTCTTCCATCAATATTTTCTCAACCTCTTCTAGTGGAGTACCAAGCTTTATTGTAATGCGGTCTACCTTGCGCATATCGTCCTTGATCAAACTAGAGGGAAGGTCATCAATACCTATAACCGAGTCCCTGTCCAGTACCACGCACCGCTCAATGACATTCTCCAGTTCCCTCACATTACCCGGCCACTCGTAGCCAAGCAAGATATCCATTGCTTTGGATTCTATCCCCTTTATTTCCTTACTGTTCTTCTTTGCAAACCTACCCATGAAATATTGCACCAGGGCTGGGATATCCTCTTTTCTTTCCCTCAGGGGTGGAAGGTGTATGCTGATCACATTGAGCCTCCAGTATAGATCCTCCCTGAACCCACCTTGCTTCACCATTGTCTCCAGATCTTTGTTCGTGGCCGCTATAATTCTTGTATCCACGGTAATGGTCTTATTACTGCCCAGTCTTTCCAGTTTCCCCTCCTGCAGTATCCTCAGTAGCTTGACTTGCACTTCAGGTGGAATTTCCCCTACCTCGTCCAGAAATATGGTAGACATATCAGCGGCCTCAAAACGTCCCTCCCTGTTTGATACTGCACCTGTGAACGCACCCTTTTCATAGCCAAAGAGCTCAGCCTCAATGAGGGTCTCTGGCAATGCCGCGCAATTTACCTTTATCATGGGCCTGTTTCCCCTAGGTGATAGCCTGTGGATAAGGTTGGCTATCACCTCCTTTCCAGTACCTGACTCTCCAAGTATTAGTATCGTTGCCTGGCTAGGCGCCACCTGTTGGACAAGGTCTATTACCTCTCTCATCTTTGGGCTAGCTATACCAACCAGCATACCCTTGTCGATCTCTTCCAAGCGTTTCTTGAGCTTAATGTTGTCTAAGCTTAGGGTCTGCTTTTCAATAGCCTTGTTGACCGCCTTTAAAAGCTCTGCCTTTTTAAAAGGCTTTGTAATATAATCGTATGCACCAAGTTTCATTGATTCCACTGCCGTGTCTACTGACGCATAGCCTGTTATCATGATTACCTCGGTGGTGGGCGATACAGACTTGCAGACCTTGAGAAGATCAACGCCATCCATACCTGCCATTCTAATGTCTGTAATGACTAGGTCTATTGCTTCCTCTCTTATCAACTTAAACGCATCTTCCCCATTTGAGGCAGTGACCACATCAAAGCCCTGTTTCTCCAGTATACGCTTTACCGATTCCCTAATCCCTACCTCGTCGTCCACTACCAGTACTCTTTTCATGGTATAAACGGGTCCTTTCTTATTGATGGAATCTTTATGGTCTGGGCCTTTCCCCTCACTTCAATAGTATAAAAGACAGCCATATCATTCGGTCTCTTTGAATAGATCACATATTGCCCCGGTTCTACCCCCCTGGCTGTATACCTCCCTTTATCCTTTTGCTTGCACCTGTACCTTAGGGCACTTTTCTTGAGTGACGTAACAGAGGCTGCAAACCTTTTCAAAAGGTCTGTCTTCTCCCTATTGTATGCAACTAGTGCATTTTTATACATTGCCTCCTTTTCCATCGCTACAGCACGCGCATTATGGACTTTTTCTAACAGGGGACGAAGCCTACTAGCGAAGGCCCGCCTTACATCCATTATCCTTGTTTGATCCTTATAACCAACCCTATCAGCAAAACGTATATCAACCACGTCTAGACGAAATTCTTTGGAGATATTCCTCCTTACGAAATCTACGTCCTTTGCTGTGAGTTCACCGACAAAAAAAGAAAATTTCTCCGGCTGGCTGGACGTATCAGCCATATCTTTTCCCGGAGCCAGACCAAACTCGAGCGTAGCTGGATCCAAAAACTCTAGGACCAAGGGGGTGGGAGTCGGCACAACTATCGATCCTATGGTCGGCCTGTAGGTTATACTTGCTATAACACGGTCCGATGTGTTCTTTGCCCGGTAGCGAAAATATATCTCGCCCATTGTAGAGGCATCTGGTGCAATTATTGCCCTGGCATCTGTTACGCGTATTACCAGTTTGGTCATGTAATGACTTTTTATTGAATTTACTTCAGATTCGTATTCATTACTTCTAATCCTATAAAGGTGCCTGGCTGAATCCGATTCTAATTTTAACTTGACCAGAGCATGCCTCCTGGTGAGGGCATCCAGTCTGGATTTAAGTTCTACCTTTAGGTGTGATAACACTGCGGTTGTCCCTGGAGAGAGAAGCTGAACATCTCCTGTTCCTGCTGGTACAAAGATATCTAAATCCACTGCATAGGCATCAAATGTACTTAAAATAAATACTACCACCAGTATAAGGCCTACTCCCGGTTGCTTCATCCTGCTGCTTCCTTCTCACTGGGCACATAGAACGGTACCGAGAATATGAACGTTGTACCTGAACCGGGCTGGCTCTCTACGTCCACCCAGCCATTGTGTGCACTTGCTATGTACTGTACTATGGCCAGTCCTAGACCTGTACCGTTTTCCTTGGTAGTAAAGTAAGGATCAAACACGCGTCTCCGTATATCTTCCGGGATACCAAAGCCTGTGTCCTTTACTATTAAGAGCAGGTTGTGTTCCCTCTCCATCAACGATATATCAAGATTGCCATTTGAAGGCATGGCATCCATTGCATTCTTTATAAGATTTATGAGAACCTGCCTGAATTGCCCTCGATCCATCAACACCTTTGGTATACTCGGAGCCGGTTTAAAGGAGAATCTTATATCCCTCTTGTTCAGCTCCTGCTTCATCATTTCGATCACAGAGTTTATCTCTTCTACTGGATCAAGGATCTGTTTTTTGGGGCGAGGAAGCCTCGTATAGGCAAGATACTCCTCTGTTATCGTCGAAAGACGCTCTATCTCCTCTTTTATAGATCGCACCGAGCTTAGCACCTCGTTAATATCCATATCATCGGAACCAACCTCGTCCTCAAGAAGCTCTGCATTTAACAGTATGGATGTAAGTGGATTCCTCAGTTCATGGGCAACGTGTGCTGACATCTGACCTATTGCTGCGAATTTCTCTGCCTGAATGAGCTTTTCCGTGAGTGCCTTCTTCTCGGTAATGTCAACAGCATACTGGACAACGTATTCCACCTCTCCCTTTGACCCAAAGAGGGGAATCACGCTGACATCTAGAAAATAAGGGGTTCCCATTATCTCCAGTTTCCAGTTCCTATCTTCAAGAATCCTCCCTGTCTTGAAACATTCCTGTATTATGTTATAATGACATATTCTTTCCTTAGTTGTAAAATCCTTGTAACAATGTTTTCCGATAAAATACTCAGGCGACTTCATGCATAGCGTACAAAATCTCTGGTTTATGTCGCTTATCAGAAAGTGCGAGTCTATCATCACTAGGTAATGCGGCACGCCGTTGAAGATCGCCTCCATGCGCTTGTGTGCAACAACCACCTTGTCTGCCCATATGCTTCTCTCGTAGGCCTTTACCCTGGCCTTGTTCATCCTCAGAAGAAAGATGGTTGCTCCTATCACCAGAATGATGCTCGCAGATCCAAGGACAAGGGTATTCCTGAATGTGCCAGACATAAGGAAAACTACCTCGCTATAGGGTGAGCATACCACGGTAATCCATCGTCTGTTCAGGAAATGCACCGACGCAAAGGATAAGAGTTTTTTAGTAAGCTTGTTTGAGGGATAGTGGGGGAAGGTATATTCGTACATACCTTCGTCCTTTATCTCCATGGCTCTCCTTATGTCCTCAACACCTGTTATGTCTATGCCCTTTTTCTCCATCTCTAGTACTATGTCCTTAAGGTTCAGTCCTATCCACTTGGGGTTAGGATGATAAAGAACCATGCCTGTCTCGTCTATCAACCAGGCATAGCCGGTCTTCGAAGGGCGTATAGTTGCAACATAATGGGCGGTTATATTAGCAAGGTCAACGGCACACCCAAGTACACCGTTAAATTTACCACCAGGACCAATCAAGGGATAGGCCACTATGAATGACTCGAATCTGCCTGGGATATCCTTGTACTGCTCTCCACCAACGAGTACTATATTGGAAACAAACGGAACCTTCATATCCTTGCAGACCTTGAAGTAAGTCCTGAAACTGAAATCCTTGCCTTCCAGCCCTGGCAGCACTTGTCGCGGGTAGTGGTCCATGAGTATGCCCTTGCTGTTTTCCCAGAAAACTATTATCACCTGGCTCTTTAAAGAATTATAGGCATTTCTTAATGCCATCTTTATTGCCTTGGGATTACCGGTGGCCACATCTGTCATGCTTGATGTAAGATCTAGCACGTTCACTATGTCACCCATGTATTGCTGTATGCCCATGGCAGTCTGTTTAGCTAGAAGTGACTGCTCCCTGTTAAACTGACTAGCCATCTCCTTCTCAACCTCATGGTATGAATACATTGCAAAAAGCACAACAAAGGCAAGTACAACAAAGGAGCCCATCCAGATGAAGAATCCCCAGTTTGTATCCTTAGTTTTAAATCTCATCAAAACCCCTTGTGGCCTTGAAGATTGGCCTTAAATTAGCTTTATTTTATTCAATGTAAAGATCCTGTGAAATTCTAGAGGGAACCTCCGATGCCCTAGATAATAAATCTTCCACGTCCAGGGCAAAAAGAGGACTTATCTCGACCTTTACATCATCCTCTACCATGCTTCCTGCACGCTCCAACCAAGACCTAAATAGCCTGTTTTGTAGTATTATTGCACTTTCTACGGAGTCCTCACCAGTTTTGTTCTTCACTGGTGCAAATTCTTCCTCCCTTTTCACCTCTAAAGTGAGTGACCTTTCTGCAAAAGGCAATGCATCAAATATGAATTTCTCAAATTTTATCCCCATTATTTCAACTGGCCTACCATCCTGGTCTATCGTGGGAATACTCTTTATTGCCTTGTGATATGGAAGATTTGTCTGCTTTAAAACAATATCCTCTATGAACTTGCGGTCAAGTACGTGTATAGCTATTGATCCAGCCCTGTATACAGGCCTGCCATCAATATCTTCAAGGTACATGTATTCTTCCCCAAGATCACTGTACTCTATTACCCTAGTCCTGCCATCAACTTTGGCTATTACGCCCACCTTCTCATCAAAACCCCTTTTTTCTACCACCTTTGAGGACATCTGAGCTCCTTTCTCAGCATGAAGACCTATGAATAGGGGATCACACATCTTTATAAGTGGATTGTCCACTTGAAAGTAAAAAACAAGATCAACGCCTCTATCTCCAATCATTTTCAAAAGACCACTTTTTGCAAGTGCATCAAGGGTCCCTCCATGGCCATCAGGGTTCATGAACAGACCACCGTCTCTAGATATGACAAGCTTACCCTCTTTAGTGATAGATGGTATCATACCCTGCACGAAGAAGTGCACATTATCCCTGTCTAAACCAAAGAATGCATTGTATTCAAAAAATCTTCTTGTCTCAGTGTCGTTGGCCCTTGATGTCATTATAAGAAAGGGTATCTCCACGTTATACCTTCTCTCCAGTGCCAGGATTTTCTCTGAGTGTAGCTGAAAAAGGCTCTTTTTTTTCACGGGACTAATCTCAAGCTCGCCCTTAGGCCCCCCCAGACCCAGCCTCGAGCCCTGACCTCCAGCTACCATGACAACCGCAACCTTACCCTGAGTTATCAAGGTCTCACCCCGGTCTCTTGACACCCTGGCATCCTGGGTAACTGCAAAGGCTGCAGGTATCACCTCAGGTGGTTCTATCTCACCCTTGGGAGGGGTAAACATGCCCTTACCCTTGATAAGATCCACAAGCGTCTTTGAATCTATCTCTTGCAGGTCCTGCTCAAGACGTTTTAATGAGATAAGGGGAGATCCTATCTTAACGAGATCCGCGATATGATCTTGCCCTATCTCTCTTAGCCTTTCTTCTAGCATCGACAATTTCCTTTATCCTCCTCTCAAATCCCGCATTCCTTGGTACATAAACCGATGAACCCCTCAGCTCGTCTGGCATATATTCCATGTCAAGGGCCCCAAGCGGATCATCATGTGGATAAACATAGCCCTTTGAATAGCCAAGATCTTTCATTAACCTAGTGGGGGCATTTCTAAGGCACATGGGTACTGGCAAAAGGCCTGACCGCTTTATAAGATCCTTTACTCTCTTCTCTGTTATATATACGGAATTGCTCTTTGGAGCGCATGCGAGATAGATAGCTGCTTGATAAATGGCAATCTCCCCCTCAGGGCTACCCAGGATATCAAACGCCTGCTTTGCTGCAAGAACAAGCCTAAGGGCATTGGGATCTGCATTTCCTATATCCTCAGATGCCATTCTTATCATCCTTCTCAGTATATAAAGCCTGTCTTCGCCTGCCTCCAGCATCCTCCCAAGCCAGTAAACGCTAGCATCCACGTCACCTGCCCTTATACTCTTGTGGAGAGCAGATATAAGCTCATAATGCGCATCGCCGGCCCTATCATGGTAGGGCGGCCTATCTATAAAAGCCTTTATATCTTCTATATCAATTACAGGCCTATCCACTTTCATTACTATAAGCTCAAGTAAATTAAGGGCAGCCCTGGCATCCCCTGATGCTGCACGGGCTATTGTTCCTATGCCTCTGTCGGTTATGACCCTGCCCATGGATCTCAGTATACTGTCTATTCCTATTGCCCTGCTAAGGATGGCCTCAATATCGGCCACACCGAGCGGCATCAGTTTTATTACCTTCATCCTGGATAAAAGGGGAGGAATAACCGAGAATGAAGGATTTTCAGTCGTAGCTCCCACCAATACGACAGAGCCGTCCTCTATGTAAGGTAGGAGTACATCCTGCTGGGTCTTGTTTAGACGATGGATTTCATCGATGAACAGAATGGGAGAAAAGGCTTCCTTCTTGCCCAAGCCAATGACCCTCTTTATCTCCTGTACACCGCTTGTAACAGCGCTTATGGAGAAGAATGTATCTGGGTATAGTCTCTGTATTATGTGACCAATAGTTGTCTTACCCGTACCAGGTGGCCCCCATAGTACCGCGGAAAGTCCCCCAAGGCCATTAAAATCCTCTAGGAATTCCCAAGCCTTAGGCTGGCCAACCAGTTCCTTGGCCAAGGTAGGCCTCACCCTGTGTGCCAGAGGCGGGGCATTGCTCCTATGAGTCATGGTTTTCTTTATAACATATCTTGATTAAAAAGGCTATAAGCCAGCACATAACCTTTAAAATTCTTACCCCTTTATACGTCCCGTAAAAACTGACCATATCCAAAGTCTACAGGCCCAACGCTTTGCTACCTGGTGGCTATAACCTTCTTATATCGCGAAATGGCAAGGTATTAATATCTATCTTATTCCTGCCGATAAATATCATTAGGTTCTTCCAAGGTTCATTCCCCGTAGAACCTCCTCACTTTGCAGGTCTTCTAAGACCTGCATTTTTTTATCCATGTTCCAGGATCCTACCAAGCCCCGAATAATCAATACCATGAAGACCGGATATGTCTATGCTAACCCTATTGTTATTCCAGTTCACATAGTGCAATTGAGCACCTGCAAGATCTATTACAGGTCCAAAGGCCAAGCCCTTGAAAAGTATTACACTTTCGAGTTGTTTTCCTGTAAGCGCATCAAGAACGTGTAGATAAGACTTGCCAGTATCTATCCCAGGACAGGTCCCTGGCCTTTGCCAAGTGCTCAGGTAAATCTTGGAATCCATTACAACGGCACCTGTATAGGAGAATCCCTCCAGGGAGCGAGACCAGACAAGAGAATCAGGTGTACTCACCGAAACACCCTCCCCTGTAACAAGGACAAAATACGGCCTTTTCCTATGGGTGAAAACGTCTGCATCCAAGCCAGGGGCATTGGAATAAGTACTAAGAATATACTGAAGATCAAGTTCAGAGTCCAAGACGTAAAAGTCGCCAGACTTGGTACCCGCTATAATAAAGCCATATAAAGGGTCATATTCCAGGGAGCTGAATTCCATACTCGCGCTGAACAGGGTATTTACCTCCCCAGTATTCATGTTCCTTTTAGCTATATCAGCACCATCAACCGTGTACACACCAACCGGTGTCAATAGGGCCAAGTTGCAACTGGCCTTCCAGAGCACGTTAAGACCATTATCAATATCAATTACGTAAACAAGGCTATCCCGGTCTGGACCGACAACTATCTTACCATCACGGGCCCTGATCTCCCCACCCAGGCCATGTATTACCCATTTGAGAGCCTTAGCCTTAAGATCTATTGAGAGCAGGTAATCCTTGGATGTTGAACAGTACAGAGTAGAGCCGTCCACGCAGGTATCCAATAGCACGCCCCTAAAGCCAGGGATGGCTATTCTCTCTATCGTTTGCTTATCCTTTTCCAGATCATAGAACACGGCGCCACCTGTACTTAGCCACCTGGGGCAGAATACCACCTTGCTATTTTCAAGCCCAAGCTCTTCATGGTTGAACAGAACAGGCATCTGGGTGATGAAGCTACATTTGGGTACTAGGTCTTGCCCTGCAGGTGAATAAATCCCACCCCCTTCCTGAGCAACCTGCCTGAGAAAGGTTGAATCATGGCAAAAACCCTTTACATGAACACGTACATCCATACTTTCTAGGTACGAGGCAACATCATCTAGACACCTTGATCCCATCCCTTCCACGTACCTGTCCATGGGGTCCGAGTCCATGTCAAAGTCCTTTATTCCATCGGGAAGGTTCCCATCATGTAAGGCATCCCCATCTGTTACAATGAGTACGCATCTGTTTTGCACGCACTTATCTCCAAACTTAGCACCTAGAGAGAAGAGTGCCTTAGCTAGGGGCGATGTGGGACCACATGGATGTATGGAATCTATGGTAGCGGCTACTTGGTTCATGTCATTTGTAAAGGGTAGTATAATACCCCTTGAGGTCGTTGCAACTGCCACTTGTACCATGTCAAGGCTACCCGCAATATCCTCTAAATAACTGAAGGCAAGGGTCCACCTTGGCATGGCACCTGTAAAGTATTTGCTTAAGGGTGCAAGAAAATGGCTATTCCCGTACTCACCCTTGAAATATATAAGAGAGCCGGACTTTACAAAGCCATCTGTATCTATATCTATGTCTAAAGATGTCTTTATAATATCCCCTGTTTTTCTCTTCTCGTATACGGCACTAGGGTCATAGTCTGCTCCGCATGACCAGTGCATGCTTTCAGAATCGTCGATAAGGATTATCAAGTCTGTAGCCCAACCTGCGAGCCATACATCGCGAATCTCCCTGTAAGGCTCACTCAATAGGCCAACCTTCCAGTATGCAGATTTTATTTTTATGTTGCTACAACCACTTATGCACCGTGAATACCTTACCTCTAACAAGGTTAAAAAATACCTATGAGACCAGCCTTCCGGGGCACCTAGTCTCAGTCGATTGTACGCTACACTTGAATCAGGGAGAGGTTTTGCGTACAGCTCTCGCGTTATGTTACAGAATGCACTAGTAGCCCTTGTCCCATATGTAACCAGCGCAGCAATACCTACGGCCGATGCCTGCAGCACCAAGATAAAAATCATAACACAGACAAGGACCCAGCCGGAACTACCTGATCCTGTATTCATACAAGATTTCCTTTTGCAAATGGCCACGGCTAGCTTTCAAATGCAATTTCAGGCTAGAGGATTCCAGAGAAGGATCAAAGCCAGTTATTGCCTCCGCAAGAAGCTGGCCATTCCTGTAAAGACCCTTCTGCCTCAACTCGTAAACTACGGCAGGTACTGCCCTATCATCTAAATGGCAGGTGATAGCAGATGGTTCTACCGGTATTACATCATGACCCCTGGAATAGTTGCGAGATATCTTGAGTGCTCCTCCATCCGTTATTATACCAAGCCCAGCCCAGAAATCTGGTCTCCCATCCCCATCGATGTCTAATGTATCAAGTCTTATCGAGGCCTTAAGCACCTCTTCAACAATCGCAAAATAGGGTGGGATCGGCGAGTCCGCACGTATGTTTATGCTTAAGCCAGCATGCCTGCTGGTTGAGGGCAGTCCTGCTATGAAGAGACTGCTTCCATTAACACGGATACTTAGGTCCTGGGGCATAAGGTATGAACGCTGGAAGAGATCCATGTTGATGTAGAAAAGACAATTTCTAATTGATTGCATGCAATACCTGTCATGTCTAATGCCCTCTGCAGCATCCCTGAACATATAATTTATCCTGTACAAACCCATAAGAAGGGCCATCCCAATAAAAAGAGAAATGAGAAGTTCAACAAGGGTAAATGCCCTACACATAATACATAATCCCCTAATGCCTAACAGAAGGCAAAGCCATTATTTAGCACCTTGGGTGTATCAATAATAAGAAATGATGTTTTAATTAAGACTTACAACTTACCGGTCAAGGCTAGTTTTGTAAACTTAATGTAAACTCTTAGGGGCCAAGCCTAGTCCCATTTTGTAACAACAGTCTAGAACAGGTATGACTAGTGCATCTTAAATTTTATACTTCTATATGAAGTTTAAAATCACCGTGGACATACATAATCGATGCTGGTATTAACCTGCTAAGTATACCATGGGAGAAGTCATGAATAAAAGAGGTAATGCACTCGTAATAGTGCTGATCATACTGCTCTTTTTCATCGTGATATTCCTTAGCGTACCCATTGGCGGTCATGTGGGAGATATAAGAGAGGCCACCATTTCTTTTATATTCAGGACACCACCTAGGTTTATATCAATGGAGGTCACCATTAACCAGAAACCCATGGTTGTAAAGGCAGGAGAGAGCATAAAGATTAAGGGAGACGAATCCCTTGTTATTACAAAGATCAATGCAAACACCTTTTTTGATTCTTACCTTACTGCAGATATAGAAGGATTTGGTAAGCCAAACGATCTACACGAGCCAATTGATACGTCGGCCATAAGGACACAACTCCTCAATGCCGGGCTTCACAGCATCCCCATAGATGTCTACTACATAGACCACAAGATAGCAAAGATACCCCTAGAAATAGAACTTACAGAAGAAGATTTTATCAAGAGTATAAAGGGGGCTAAGAATATTGATGAAAAGATCGCTCTATTGCGAAACGCACACGCCAGTTTTCCCGGCAACAAGTACTTCCTAAATGAGCTTGACAGGCTATTAAACAAAAAAGGCGACTATGAATCCCTGGTTGGCCTGTACAAGTCTATCGTTGTTTCCAATCCATCTAATATCCAGGCCCTGGCAAAGCTCTCGAAGTATTACATCAAGATCGGTTTGCTAGAAGACGCTCTTAATACGTGTAAGACTATAGAGAAACTAGGAAAGGCAGGCACAAGCACCTATCGAAGAATGGCATACATCGAGCAGAGACTGGGTTCAATCGATAAAAGTATAATCTACCTTGAAAGGGCCCTGGCAACCGACAGAAACAATGAGCTTATTATAAGAGACTTAGGCCGTCTATACCTGGCAAAAGGCAAGAAAAACAAGGCTCTTTCGCTATACAGGCGGATAGCCGCCTCAACCCGGTTTAAGGAGATAATAGTACCTGTTATAGAGGCCGACATCAGGAGGAAAGAGTACAAGGATGCATCACGGCTCCTTAAACACTACACACTTATCTTCCCAAAGGACAAGAATGGATTTGCCGAACTTGCCATGTGCATGGGTAAAATCGGTAATACAAAGGCACAGATAGTGTATAGCAAGAAAGCAGCAGCCCTTGCACCAAAAGATCCTGTTATAGTCTATAACCTTGCATATGCCTATGATATGGCTGGTAAAACCAGCAAGGCAATTGATACCTACCTAAAGGTACTGAAGCTGAGGCCAAAGGATATGGATTCATTATCAAGACTAGCATTTCTTTCTCTAAAGACGAAACATTACAAAGATGCATACCGTTATTATTTATCCCTTGTGAAGCTAACAGGCAATTTGAATTACATGAAGGGGCTCATAAACTCTGCCATTAGTCTCAAGGACCCTGATAAGATCATTCTTGCATCGAGGACGTATCTAAAGAAAAAAAAGGATTATGATGTTGAGGTAACAATGGCCTACGCGTACGAGACACGGGCTAGGAAGAGCAGTAGCCGAGATGCAAGGATAAGGGATTTGAAGTCGGCATTAAAGGCCTATGAAGAGGCCCTAAAGCTAAAACCAAATGCAACTATACCACAGGAAAGAATACCCGAGGTAAAGATTCAGATACTAAGGGCAGTAAAAGGCATCGATAATACATGGCCATAATAAGCATCCGCTACAATTGTCCATAGGGGACGATATCTTGTTATCACTATTTACCTAGTCTTATCTCTGTGATAGCTAAGCCATAATGCCAAGGACGTTTGCCATAGGTGATATACACGGATGCCTGGATAAGCTTGAAGATCTCCTAAATAAGATCGACCCAGGGGCAAAAGATACATTGATATTCCTTGGTGACTATATCGATAGGGGAAATGCCCCAGCAGGTGTCATAGACCTCCTTGTCGAACTGTCTTCAAATACAAACTGTATATTCTTAAAGGGAAATCACGAAGACATGTTCCTGGAATTTCTAGAATTTGGTACTAATAGAGCTATCTATTTCGCCAACGGTGGAGAGGCAACCGTAAAGGCATACCTCGGGGCATCAAGTAGCAATAACCTCTTGGAAGCCATCCCTGACTCACACAAGAAATTCTTTTCACAATTAAGATTATACCATGAGGATAACAAATACATATATGTACATGCTGGCATAAGACCAGGATTACCCATGCATAGGCAAAACCAGCAGGATCTTATCTGGATCAGGGACGAATTCATATACACACCAACGGGCATGGATAAGAAGATTATCTTCGGTCATACGCCCTTCTCAAGGCCGCTGGTACTCAAAGACAAGATAGGTATTGACACAGGTGCTGTGTATGGGGGAGTGCTCACCGCCATATACTTGGAAGACGAAACATTTATCCAGTCTTTCTCTGGTTAAACACAAGCGTCTTGTAAAGAATACCCGTTTATTCTATATTCCGCTTGATGCACAAAGATTATTACAGGACTCTAGGCGTGTCCAGGGATGCAACATCAGACGAGATCAAAAGGGCTTACAGGAGGCTGGCCCTCAAGTATCACCCTGACATGAACAAGGATGATCCGGATGCAGAGGAGCGTTTCAGAGAGATAACAGAGGCATACGGCGTTCTAATAGATCCACACAGGCGTAGGCTTTATACGACTAACCATAGCACAGACTTTACAAGGGAGACCATTTTCAGGGATATATTCTCCCATAGTGATTACAGCGAGGTTTTTCGTGACATCCCCATAAAACAGGAATGGCTTGATAGATTATTGAGGATGGGGCAGATACTTGCTTATGAAGCCATCGTGCACGGCGGAAGACCAAAAGATATCATAAGGAGAAGTTTCGTCAAGATAGCCTTCCAGGGAGCATCAAGGGTATTTCACAATGTTATGGATATACACCAAAATATCCGTATCCCACCTAACATAGCAGAGAATGGAGGTTATGTAACACTGGAATATCGTCCCGGTTTTCTAACAAAAAAAATAAAGGTCAAAATACCTGCTGGAACAAGGAATGGCACTGTTTTGAGGGTACCCGGAATGGGCAGGAAAGGTATTGTCAATTCCTCGGGAGATCTCTACCTGCACATAGACATAGGCTCATTGTAAATCACCACCTGGTTCTTGCCGTGGGCCTTGCCCCAGTACATGGCCTTATCTGCCAAGTCTATCAACTCCTTCGATGAGGTTGTATCCTTGGGAAGACTTGCAAGTCCTATTGTGATTGTTGTATCCAACGATGCTTCCACCATAACACGAATCCTTTGAGCCACGACCTCCGCCTCTTCCTGCGTAGTCTCCGGAAACACTATAATAAATTCTTCTCCGCCATAGCGAAATATCATATCGCAGTTCCTCGTATTATGACGAAAGATATGTGCAATGTTTACAAGTAGCTCGTTACCAGCCTCGTGCCCGCGTGTATCATTATACTCCTTGAAATTATCCAGATCCAACATGGCAAGGGTAAGGGTATGATTGTATCTTATATGTCTCTTTGCCTCTTTCTTTAATACGATCATAAGGTAGCGAAAGTTGTAAAGGCCTGTCAGGTCGTCCAGATGAGACAGGTTCTTGTAATAGTTGGCCAGCTCTGCCTCCTCCTTGAGTCTCTTCTCCTCCATGATCCTTCTTATGGTGATGTAAAGATGATCTAAAAGTACCGGCTTGGTTATAAAATCCGAGGCCCCGAGCTTCATGCATTCCACAGCATCCTTTATGGTACCGTATGCAGTTACCATAACTACCTGGAGATCTTCCGACAGTTTCTTCAACTCCCTAAGCAGTTCTATTCCGTTCATCTCGGGCATGTACAGATCAACTATAGCTATGTCGAAAGTTTGCACTTTCATAAGATCAAGAGCACTTTTCCCATCCTTTATAGCAACAACCTGGAATCCTTTGTCCTTGAGATATGCCAGTATAAGGTTCCGCGTCTCCTTTTCATCATCCACTATAAGAACCCTGTATGCTTGTCTGGTCACTTTCATAGCCTTATACATGTTCTCCTTTCTCTGTTATACAAGACGAGTTTGAGTTCACACGACCGCTCATTATTCACTCTCACTTATCTCTATTAACGGCCAATGGATACGATTTCATAAGAAAAAAATTAGCAAAACCCCGAAGCCCTCCCATGGAAATCCCTCATAAGAGAATAAGTAACATTATGCCATGTTTGTCCTAGCCCTTGCTTGCAAGGCAAGTGGCTGTTATATGTTGGGTAAAAGGAGGCTTAAATGAAAGTGCTTGTTACCAGGAAACTTCCAGGTAAGGCGCTTAAGAAACTCTCTGAGCATTGCGAGATAGACCTATGGGAACAGGATGTCCCCATGCCAAGAGATATGCTCATAGAAAGGTTGCGAGACAAGGATGCACTCTTATGCCTGCTGACAGACAAGATAGATGCCGAGGTAATGGATGCAGCACCCCGGCTAAGAATAATCTCTAATTACGCCGTGGGGTACGATAATATTGATATCATCCATGCAAAAAAACATTCCATTGTCGTGTGTAACACACCGGGCGTGCTTACGGACTCGACAGCAGACCTCACGTGGGCACTCATACTGAGCCTTGCACGGAGGATAGTGGAAGCAGATAGGTTTGCACGAAGCCGCAAGTGGCATGGATGGGATCCCAGCCTGATGTTAGGTTACGATGTCCATTCACGTACACTGGGTATAGTGGGTGCAGGTAGGATCGGCACAGCAGTAGCATTAAGGGCCATAGGCTTCGAGATGGAAGTAGTCTATGCCTCCAGGTCTGCAAATAAGACAATGGAAAGAAAAATAAAGGCAAAGCGCACAAGTCTTGACGAGCTTCTCCGCATGTCAGACTTTGTAAGCCTTCACGTTCCACTTACCTCGGATACAAGGCACATGATAGGAGATAGAGAATTTGGCCTTATGAAAAACACGGCTTTTCTCGTGAACACTTCAAGAGGCGCGGTAGTGGATGAACTAGCTCTAGTTCATTCGCTAGAAAATAATAAAATAGCAGGTGCTGGCCTTGATGTATTCGAGCATGAACCCAATATATCATCAAGGCTTAAAAGCCTGCCAAACGTGGTATTGCTGCCTCATATAGGTTCAGCAACACACGCAGCAAGAGCCAAAATGGCCAATATCGCTGTAGAGAATATTATCAGTTTTATAGATACTGGAAGGCCTGTCCACGAGGTCAAGTAGATCAATCAAAAGGTATTAAGATAAACAACATGATTCATGGGATGACTAATACCCTAGTCTTGATAAATGCCTTGCAAAGATGCCCCAAATCCATAAGCTGGCAATAACATGCTGAACACACACATTTAATGTATAAAACTTAGTATACTACCTGTAAGTGCAACCTCCTCAAGGTTCTAGGAACCGGGCAAGCCTCCAGAAATCGCTTTGTCTGTCTATCAATTTCAACCTTGTTCTACCTGTTGAGGGATCGATTAGCTTATTAAACTCCACGTATTGAAGATCAAAGCCACCATTTATACTTACCATGACGCCGCTCAGACCTTCTTCAACAAGTGCCCTGTAAGCACCCACACCGAGTTGACTACCAAGAATTACATCATAACCAGAGGGTGGCGTGCATCTTGTCTCGTAACCCACCTGTTTGGGTATTACCTTCACCTTTTCCCCTGTTCGTCTCTCATGTACCTGAGCTATTGTTTCTGCCAGCATCCTGCCTATTCCCACTGATGTAAGTACTATATTCCCGTGACTGTCTATCTCCTTGGTCTTTACCTCGTCCGGGAGCTTATCAGCCACGCCCTCTGCTACACAGACCACCCCAAAGTTCTTACCTTCTTTCTTTCTTCTCTCAATAAGCAGAGATATCTCCGTTGCAAGGGCCTCCAAATCAAGCACCTCTTCTTCTATGTCCTCCACAGATATTATCCTTGTTGCCTCACCCATCATGCCAGTTGCATATGCAAGCCACCCAGCCTTCCTGCCCATCAACTCCACAACAAACCAGTTTCCAGAGGAAAAACTATCTGCCTTGAGATTGCGTATGCTCCTTGCACCATACTCAGCGGCAGAGAAAAATCCAAAAGTCCAGTCTATGCCGTAATAATCGTTATCTATTGTCTTGGGAATATGCACAATGCTAACAGGCCTGAGGCCCTTGACAAAATCCTGAATCCTATAAATGAGGTTGGCTGTCTTAAGTGTATCGTCACCGCCAATAGACACCAGTGCATCGATCTTATAATATTCAAAGGCCTTAAAGATGTTGACGAGCTTTTTATTCTTATTGTTGTCTTTTAAATCCTCAAGCGAGGATACCATGGAACCCGGATTAGCCCTAGAGTTATGAATGATGACCCCAGATGTATTCCTGAGCTCCTCAAGGTTATCCCTATCAAGTATCACAAAGTGCTCACCTTCCAGGAGCGGAGCGCCTTCACTAAACTCCTCTAGGAACCTGTAACCGTAAAGAAAACCCGTTACCTTAACACCATTCTTGCGGCAAGCCATTGCCAGTGCCGAGATCACGGTATTTGCTGCAGGTGCTGGCCCACCTGAAAAAATAATACCCACGTGTTTTATCTCTTTACCTGACATAAACCAAGAACCTCTCGAAGATATGATCGTTTCACTAGCGGCATCTTGCCATAGAATCCTATAAAAAGCAAGGCGATCTCATATACTTAAGACAAGCAAAATCAGAACCTTATACACGTGCATGGTTTAAAGTTTGAATGTTATAATGCCGACCTACCAAATACTATGAAAGTATCAGAGCTATCTGTGTATTGGGACAAAAGGCTTGAAGAAATCCCTACGCTTAAGTCCTCTAAGATGAGGCTGTTCTATGTGCTGGAGGACGAAAAGGCCGACTTTAAGGATATAGAACGCATAATAGCCGCTGACCCAGCCATGGCAGCAAAGGTGGTAAAGATATCAAACTCACCGTTCTACAGACACGAGGCAGAGATAGGCAGCATCCACGATGCAATACTCACCATAGGGCTGGACATGGTGAAGTGCCTTACGCTGAGCATGTCAATCATGGAGACCTTTAATCAATCTAACGCTATTACAAGCAAGATATGGTCACATTCATATACGGTTGCAATG